>NZ_CP116940.1:0-614344 GCF_050916305.1 Pectinatus haikarae | reverse complement strand
ATATACACGATTTGCTTCCACTGTAAAACCTCCAAAAATAATTACAGATTGCGCTCTGAGAAAACTAAAAGTTGAAATTCGCGCATTATCATTACATAATTTTACGCTAAATATATCACATCGTCAAGGGAATGAACGGCTGCATCTGCAGCTTTGATCCGGCAAATAAAAATATCCTTGCAGAAGGAAGACAGTCGCATTTTGCCGGGAAAAATATTATAATATAAAATAATTGTAGGGGGGATTATACAGTGAGAAGTAAAAAAGAGACGGAAAGTATAACACTGCTTGGGCAAAAGGACGTAAAGTATAATTACGGCTACAGTCCAGAGATTTTGGAAACATTTGAAAATAAACATCCAAACAGGGACTACTGGGTCAAATTCAACTGTCCTGAGTTCACGAGCCTGTGTCCTATAACCGGGCAGCCGGATTTTGCCACAATATATATATCTTATATTCCGGACAGGATAATGGTCGAAAGCAAGTCGCTGAAGCTTTATCTTGTCAGCTTCAGAAATCACGGTGATTTTCATGAAGATGTAGTCAATATAATAATGGATGATCTGATAAATTTAATGCAGCCGCGGTATATTGAGATCTGGGGCAAATTTCTGCCGCGCGGCGGTATATCGATCGATCCCTATGTCAATTATGGGCGCCCGGCCTCAAAATATGAGGAGATAGCACAGCAGCGTTTTATTCAGCATGATATGAATGGCATGGATAAGATCGATAATAGATAAAAAGTGCGTTTGCCAAAAAGGGCAAACGCACTTCACAGTGATGATATTTGTTTCGGAAAGGCAGGCATCTGTGGATAAAGGCGGATTATTTGGGATTATATTCTATAATGTTGATATTATTATGAAGCCGTTCCTCATTGAGATCCAGCACAGTGTCATCGTTTATTCTTATGATGGGAAGAGTTGAGTAGCCGGCAGGATAATAAACGATCTGACCGCGTCTGCCATCGCTGAGGCCTACTACAGAACCCAGAAAAGAGTTTTGGATATTAGTGATAAAGGGAATGCAGATCTGGACATCCAGAGCGGTAAACATGCTCTTGCCAATCATTTCAACAGCATCAAATGGTGTATGTTTGACTTCACCCTCATGCTCGGTGGTGATGTTGTCATAAAAATCGGCGATCATAATAATGCGTGCATATTCGTCTATATCGTTACCGCTCACGCCGAAAGGCTCGCCTGTGCCGTCCATGGCTTCATGGTGCTGCAGTGCCGCCGCACGAACTCCGTCGGAAATGCCGGGGCGGTCGGATAAGATTTTTTGGCCGTTTATTGTATGTTGTATATAAAGTTCGTAATCTTCCGGCTTTAGTGTTTTGGAATTTCTGTTGACAATTCTCTGCGGCATCATGGTTTTGCCGATATCATGCAAAAATCCCGCAAGAATAAGGTCATTTATTTTACTTTCACTGAAGCGGAGCCATTTGCCGATAACTCCGGATAATATGGAAACACGCACTGAATGATGGCAGACGCTATCGCTGATATTACTCAACGTATATAAAAAATCAATGACACCGCTCTCTTTGACTGTTGGCAGAAGTGAATTTTTTACTTTTTCGCCGGTTTTTTCTATGGATGAATTTTCGCCCTTGCCAACACTGGCAAAAAGTTCATTTGCTTCTGAAACGACATCATTGTATTTTTTTACGAAGGCATTTTCTTTATTGAACATGATCTCTACGACTTGATAATTGCCGCTTAGTTCAAAATCATCTTTTATGTATGCAAAAGGCATATTTAAAAATTCCAGTCTGGTTATATGTGCCTGAGTCAGCATGGTACCCGATGATAAGATGACGACCATTTTATCATTGATAATTGTGCGTCCCAGTATCATACCGGGCATCAGCTTGTCAATGCTTAGCTTTTTCACATGTAGACCTCCTTGTTATATGAATATAATGTATATATTCTTTATAGAAATTATAAATCCTACTTTCGGACAGTCAATTCTTCTGCTAATACTAAAAATTAAGATGGGGGTATCTGAATGTTACAAGTATATACAGGAAACGGTAAAGGGAAAACAACAGCGGCCATAGGGCTGTCTATGCGTGCCATAGGAGCAGGTCTGAAGGTCTATTTTGCCCAGTTTATGAAAAGTCTGGCTTATAGTGAACAAAAAATTCTTCAGACCTATGCGCCGGAGCTTATATTAAAGACAAGCGGAAAACCGTATTTTATTGCCGAAGAAGGAATGATAGCTAAGGATAAGCTTGAAGCCTGGGGAGATGATGTTGTCGTGTTTCCCAAGGGAAAACCTCCTGCCGATTATGTGACGATGATCCGGAATGGTGTGGAGGAGGTGAAAAAGGCTGCCGCGGAAAAAAAATACGATGTCGTAGTGCTTGATGAGATCAATGTAGCATTGTTTTTCGGTTTGATAGAAAAGGCTCAGCTGCAGGATCTTCTCGACAATATGCCACCGGATACAGAAGTCATATGTACGGGCAGAAATGCACCGGAATGGCTGCTGGAAAAAGCTGATTTAGTTACTGAAATGAAAATGGTAAAACATTATTACGAAAAAGGTGTTTTGGGAAGAAAGGGAATAGAGGATTGAATTTGCCGGCAGGGATAAAATTTTGTTTATCCGATGACTACCCGCTCTAATACTCCCGCTTCTGCAAGCGGTGAGTAAAGAGCGGCTAAGTCCCTGGATAATTTCGACTACTATTCAGGCGGCGTCAAAACGCCGTCTGAATTAAGTCTCCATTTATAAATTTTCCTGGGAAAGTGATTTTTTCAATTCGGCTTCCAGTGATATGTTATTGTATAAAACTGCCTCAACGGGAGTAAGTTCAACAGTATCCGAGGCTGCTGAAAATGAAGTTATAAGACGCCCGCTTTCAGCGTTGTAAATGGTATAGGCCGTTGATACGTAAAAACTGTTTTTAACGTATTTTTGGCGGGTAATGGTTATATCCGTTTTGACCAGATATTTGATCGCACTGAAAGCGGGGGGAGAAGCTGATGAGTTCTCCCAGACAGTGTTTTTGATATAATGAGAAATGTTATCCTGTAAAACAGAACGAATATAAAAATCAATATTTTCGTTGTCATTATTGAAATCAATATTGAATGTCGGTTTTGCAAAGAATATTTTTCCGGCTGAGGAGGATGCAACCGGTTCTTTCTTATCATAATATTCACGCAGGCATATATCCAGATACAAAAGTATTTTGTGGCGTATTTTATCATCGAAGGAAGGCGGGGCGGCATACTTTATTTCCCGGCCAAATTGTCTGTAATTGGGATTCAGTACTTGGACAAGGTTGCGTACAGGATCGCCGGACAGGACAATTCTGGAAAGATTGATATTTTCGCCGTAAGTTTTGGCAAAGGCTTCATTGCCGACAGCCGGTGCACCAAAAGTGATGACACTTATCCGGCTGGGGTCAAGCCCCATGCTGATAAGCTTTGCTGCGGTGAGAATTGCTGCTGCTCCGCCTAAACTGTGCCCTGTAATATACAGGTGGGCATGCGGGTCATTCCGCAGGATGAAAATAAATTTTTCACCGAGGGAAGGCTTATCATTTTGGGATGTAAAAAAAGCAGCCTGCACATAACGATTAAATCCACTGTGTACCATTGGCAGTTGTTCGTTTGCGATCGAACTGGTGTCATTGCCGGCGAAAGGGACCATGTTGATTTTCATATCACTGGAAACATCCTTTAAGTCATCGGTACCACGCACAGAAAGCAAATAAGAATTTTCTCCTGGGATAAAATCGGTATTGGCTGCGGTGAAAAATTTTGAAGCTCCGTTTACCGGTGATGCTTCCAGAAAATTAAAATCCCACCCGTATGAAGTAAGTACATTGCGCGCCAGGTCACCGTATTTATCGTTATAAGCTGTCATTGACATTAATGCGCAAAGATATTGAGCCTTGGCATCATACTCTGCTGACTGAGCAAAAGCACTGGTAAGGGCAAAGGCGGAAAAGAAATATATATAAATTATTATTTTCAGGAAATTTTTAAGCATAATATCACCTTGGCTGTATTAACAAAAACAAATAATACAAACTTAATTGTTAAGAAAATTTTATCCGATAACTAATCCGCTCTAACACTCCCGCTTGGGCAAGCGGTGAGTAAAGAGCGGCTAAGTCCCTGGATAATTTCGACTACTATTCAGGCGGTGTCAAAACGCCGTCTGAATTAAGTCTCCATTTATTTGCGGCTGCAGTTTTAAGTTATGCAGCCGTTCTCTAAATCATTCTACCATAATTTTACCATTGCTGAAATATTTTTGGTTGTAAGAATTTGGCGGCAGTGCTATAATGTAACATATGAACAAATAATCATATAATGATATTATAACGAGGTGACATGCAATGCCGAACAGAAATAAAAATGCAGAAGAAACCGTATCCTGCGCGGCTGAAGAAACATGTGGCTGTTCATGCTGCCAGCATGAAGATGCGGACAGACAGATAGATACGGGAGTATGGTATAAGAGCAGTGAATTTTATGAGATCTTTATCGGTGCGGTTTTTTTTATTGCGGCACAGATAATTTCGTTCTATATTGCTGCATATCAATTACCTCTGCTGATAATTTCGTATCTTATTCTTGGCAAGGATATACTTTTGAGTGCCGGACGAAATATTTTGAACGGACGGGTGTTTGATGAAAATTTTCTCATGAGTATAGCTACGATCGGTGCTTTCGCCATTGAAGAATATCCGGAAGCGGTCGGCGTAATGCTTTTTTTCAGAGTCGGCGAATTTTTTGAAGAACGTGCTGCGAATAAAAGCCGTAAACAAATAATAGATGCGGTAGACATGCGCCCGGAAACTGTCATGCTCGTTGATGAAAATAATGAGGTAACAACTGCAGCTGCCGATCAGGCTGCCGTTGGCGATATTATTATGGTTCGGCCGGGAGACCGGATACCTCTTGACGGCACCGTGATCGAGGGCGTGAGCCAGATTGATGCTTCACCGCTTACAGGAGAATCCGTGCCCGTAATGGCTGCCGAAGGCGGCACTGTTCTGTCAGGCTGCATAAATAAAACCGGTGTGCTGAAAATAAGGGTAGAGAAGGTACTGGCGGAGTCAATGGTATCAAAAATTTTAGCCGCAGTACAAAGCGCCGCAGCCAACAAGCCGCGCATACAACGCTTTATTTCACGTTTTGCAAGAGTGTATACGCCTATAGTTGTGGTAATAGCGGTATTGATAGCGGTTATTCCTTCTTTAATAACGGGACAATGGCATGATTATATATACATTGCGCTTACCTTTCTGGTCATAAGCTGTCCGTGTGCTTTGGTGCTTAGTGTTCCGCTGGCTTTTTTTTCAGGAATAGGCACAGCGTCACGTCAGGGAATTTTATTTAAAGACGGTGCGGCAATAGAAGCATTGACACAGATCAAGGCCGCCGCTTTAGATAAAACAGGTACAATAACACAAGGAATTTTTGCTGTTCAGGAAATAAAAGCCGGCAATAATTTTACAGAGGATGAAATACTGCAGTTTTGTGCATCGGCAGAAAATGCGTCATCTCATCCTCTGGCGGTAAGTATAGTGCGGCAGGCAAAAGAAAAGATGCTGGATATAAAACCGGCGGCGGATATAGAAGAAGTTTCCGGCAAAGGGGTCAAGGCATATATTGATAATAAGAAAATAGTATGCGGCAATGCGGCATTTATGCAGGATCATAATATTCAAATAGGAGCTGCGGCAGAAAAAACCGCAGTATATTTAGCCGTTGACAATCAGTATGCAGGCTGTATTGCCCTGGGCGATAAAATAAAGGAAGATGCGGTCGGAGCGATCGCAAAGCTGAAACAGCAGGGAATAAGTGTCGCCATGTTGACAGGAGATTCCGCGGAGGGAGCGGCACCGGCTGCCCGCGAGGCAGGGATAGATATAATTCATGCAAGGCTTCTGCCGCAGGAAAAACTGGATATACTGCAAAAAATACGTTCTGAGAAAGGAAAAGTCCTGTTTGTCGGTGACGGTATAAATGATGCACCTGTTCTTGCCAATGCAGACGTAGGCGCTGCCATGGGATCGGGGGCCGATGCGGCTATAGAGGCAGCCGATGTCGTCTTCATGACATCTCGTGTGGATGCTATTCCGTATGCGTTGAAATTGGCAAAAACAACGCGCTCCATTGCAGTTCAAAATGTTGTTTTTGCTTTGGCGGTAAAATTGATAATAATGATATGCGGTCTTTTGGGATATGCTTCCTTATGGAGTGCTGTTTTTGCGGACACAGGAGTTGCGATAATCTGCGTGTTAAATGCGGTACGTATTCTGTATAGTGATCGTTTTGCTTAGAATCTTGGATAAAAATAAGAGGGCAGGGATTGAAAAAATTCCCTGCCCTCTTATTTTTGGCATGCATTATTTAATTTATCCGATAACTAACCCGCTCTAATACTCCCTGGATAATTTCGACTACTATTCAGGCGGCGTCAAAACACCGTCTGAATTAAGTCTTCATTTATGGGATACTCTGCTGAGCATTACTCTAAAAATAATCCAGCAGGAACGATTCCAATTCAGCCTGTGTTTTTATCTGATACAGCCTGTCACACCAATTATTATCGTTTATATATTGAAGAAGTATCGCAAGAAAATCCAAATGCCTCGTCTGATCGACCGGTGCCAAACATATAATGCATTTTATATGTTTGCCGCTGCTCAGAGAAACGGGATTTTTACATAAAGCGATTGAAACAGAAAGGCTTAAAACACCATCTTCAGGTTTGGCGTGGGCCAGAAGTACACCTTTGCCTAAGAGCATGTAGCTGCCGTTTTTTTCGGTCAGTTCGATGATCCTGTCCACATATTGTTCACGGATAAAATTATGGCGCAATAATGGACGGAAAGCGGTACGGACTGCTTCTTTCCAATTAGGAAGGTTAAAAGGAATGAATGTAATATATTTTAAAAGAGAGCTCGGCTCATCTTTTGATGAGGCAGGGATTTTCCAATGTTCCTGCCGGTTTTTTTGAAAATATTCCTGCAAGCCATTGCATAATCCAGTCGCATCTTCAATTTTTGCGTAATTGGCAATTAAATCCATAAGAGGCTGAATACTTTCCCGTTTATATTCTGAAACAGCAAATCCTAATGCCAATAATTTTTTGTTCAGTAAACTCCATTCATATTTTGTCGGCAACGCAGAAATCTGTAAAACAGGAATGGGTTTTGACGTGTTTTGCTCTAAAAAGGTGGTTGTAATGATCAAGCCAATACTGTGAAAGGACAGACGTAAATATTCTGACATGCGGAATGGACCGGAAAAAAGAAGATGGGGATATTTTTCGCGCAATTGCATTAAAAGGAATTGTGAGGTACCGATCCCGCTGGAGCAGACCACTAAAATCTGTTTACGATCTTCTTTTAACTGATCTGTGCGAATATCACTGCCAAAATATGTGGTGAGCAGAGCAATTTCATCATCAGAGGGCTGCTTTCCCAAATAATCAGTCAGAGGTTGAGCTGCCGCCCGGGAGATAATGAATAGATTCTGATAGGATACTCGTATCTGTTCCAAGAGCGGATTATGGTATCTGAGTCCCGCGGTTATCCGATGACAAACGGAAACCAGATGGACGGCCAGCGAATCGACCATCATGTGATAATGGATTCCGGGCAGCAGTCCGGAAATCAAGAAAAATTGGTCAGTCATATCTTCTGCGATTTTATGCATTTTTTTATAAAACAGTGTTTTATTATTCACTTTTGAGCATGCATAAATTCTGAGGATCTTAGATAAATATACATATTCCGTTAAATGATAAAATCCTCTCTTCTGTAAGAAAAATTTTTCCCAGGACAGGCTTCGACTTGCGGGATGAGCAATATCAACGTCCATTTTTTTTAATATTTTCCCTTTGGATAAACGATTGGCATACCAAGTTAAAAAATATTCTAAAATACGGCGGGCATCATCGGTGAAATGATTCCCGGATTCCTGTTCATATTGCCGCAATTCCCGAAAAATATATTTTTCATAGGAAATCTGATAACTTTTTTTTAAAAGCAGCAGGATCATTTCTAAATTTTCCAAAACCCATTTTCTTTGTATTAATTCTGCACCCAGAATAATCCGGCCCTTGGGAGTGGTTTTTATTTGAAGTTCGTTTTCCCTGTTGTAAAAAACCAGAGAACGCAATCGCTTTAGCACGGTATTTCGTGATGAATGAAAAATTCCCATGAGTTCATTAATTGATGTGGTTTCCTGCGTGATGATGATGTAATTGAAAAGAATCAGACTTTCTTTCTGTGTCAGTGCTTTTATATTCAATGACCACTGCTTTGGCAAAACTAAAAGGGCCTGTTGTCTTATATCTGCATCAAGCGGCTGCAAGTATGTTTTGGCTTTCGGGGGAAGAAAATAACCGATGCCCTTGATATTTTCTATAGGAGAAATCTGCTTTATTATTAATTCTTTATTGACATTTTCTAAAATATACATAATGCTTCGTCGTGACAATTGCAGTTTATCCATCAAATTTTCTATGGAAACCGGTGTTTCTGCATGGTGAAGCGCAGCTAATAATTCGTTGCCATGCTTATATTGGGAAAAAATAATCATATATACTGCCTCCGGTAAAAGGGGGTTCATTTTTTGCACATTTACATTTTCATTATTGCACTTGTTCATATTTATGTAAAGCGATATCATAATCGTGTAATAAAAACAAGAAAGGATATGATCCTTGTGGAATTACTTGCAAAAGAACAAATTCAGCGGACTTCGGAAAAAGGCATATCCTGGCAGGATGCCATTACTTTATCGGCAAAGCCCCTGCTTGATAAAAAGATCATTGCCGGGGACTATATTGATGCTGTCATAGCAGTTTGTCAGGAGAAAGGGCCTTATATGAATATTGGCTCGCAGATCGTTCTGGCTCATGCCAGACCGCTGCCAAGCACTAAAGAAGCATGTATTGCCTTGCTGCAGACGGCAGAAGAAATTTTTTTTATGGATGAAAAACATCCGGCAAGGCTATGGTTTTTTCTGGCGACTCCGGATGCCACAAGCCATGTTGCCATTATGCAGAAATTGGCAGCTGTATTGACCGATTCTGATAAAATTCAACGTTTGCTGGCAGCCGAAAGTATCGAAATTCTTGCCAATGTTTTTTCTGGAGAATGATATGGTCATTTACAATTAAAAGGGGGATATGTTATGAAATTTTTATGTATTTGCCAGTCCGGCTTAGGAAGCAGTTTCATGGTCCAAATGAATATTCAGAACGTTTTAAATGCTATGAATGTAAAGGATGAAATTATTGTAGATCATTCTGATGTTGGAAGCACAACACCTGATCTTGCCGATTATTTCTTCATAGAGGAAACTCTTGGCGAAGCTATATCAAATCTTCCTAAAGACCGGGTAGTGCTGCTGAAGAGTCTGATCGATAAAAACGAGATTCAGACTGCAGTATGCAAGATTCTTGATAAAGAAAAAATTTCACATGATTGACAGAGAGTGAAATATTTTCTATAACCCTTTTTATCATTAAGGAGTAATAATATGGATGGTATACAAAATCTATTTATCAGCATCGTTCAGACGCCTGCCTTACTTGTGGGTCTGCTGGCAGTATTAGGTCTGCTGCTGCAAAAAAAGAATGGGACGGCGGTAGTGCAGGGCGGTATAAAAACTTTTGCCGGTTTTCTGATCCTGACAGGAGGTGCGGGAATTCTCTCGAATTCTTTGGATCCGTTTGCCAAAATGTTTCAATTTGCCTTAAATGTCCAAGGCGTTGTTCCAAGCAATGAGGCTGTGGTCGCCATTGCCCTTGTACAATATGGGTCAGTGACGGCATTGATCATGTTTGTCGGAATGATAGTAAATATTCTCTTGTCGAGATTTACAAATTTTAAATATATATTTTTAACGGGTCAGGCTATGCTGTATGTTTCCTGCCTGACGGCAGTTATTCTTGTGTCGGCAGGTATAGGAACGGGAATCAGGACAATCCTGCTGGGCGGTATATTTGAAGGGACTCTTTTGACGATTACTCCAGCGCTGTGTCAGCCATACATGCGTGCTATCACCGGCGGAGATACGGTGGCTATGGGTCATACCGGAAATATAGGCTATGCGGTTTCCGGCTGGTTCGGCGAACATTTTGGCAATAAAGCACATAGTACGGAGGATATAAATGTCCCGAAAAGCTTTTCTTTTTTACGGGATTCCACTGTATCTATCACAATTGTCATGGCCGTCGTTTATCTGATTCTGGCACTTTTGACGGGACAAGCATTTGTAGAATCCCAACTGAGCAATGGTTCCAACTATTTGGTATTTGCCGTGGTGCAGGCAGGCACCTTTGCGGCTGGCTTTGCTGTGGTTTTACAGGGTGTTCGGATGATCTTGGCAGAAATCATCCCTGCGTTTCAGGGAATAGCGATGAGACTTGTGCCCAATTCAAAACCGGCACTTGATGTTCCCATTATTTTTCCGTATGCACCTAACGCGGTTCTGCTTGGTTTTTTGATCAGTTTTATCGTTGGTACACTTTCAATGCTTGCTATGGTAGCAATGCATACGGTTGTCATTATTCCCGGCGTAGTCGGACATTTCTTCTGCGGTGCTGCCGCGGCTATTTATGGTAATGCAAAAGGCGGAAGGCGTGGAGCCGTTATCGGAACGGTTATAAACAGTCTGCTGATCAGCTGGCTGCCGCTATTTATTTTGCCCGTTTTGGGAAATCTGAGTCTGGCAAGTTCTACTTTTGCAGATACAGACTATTTAATTCCGGGAATTTTACTTGGCAATCTCGGTGATCTGGGACAGACTGCTTTGACCGCCGGCATTATCGCCTTTCTTGCATTGGTCATTATAATGAGCCGACTGACGGGAAAAACTTCTGCAGAATAGTGATGCCAGGATATTGCCGGATAAAAAGAAAAATAATCGATTTGCGGTTTTGCCGTAAAATTGATAGATAAAAATATCGCCGACCCATATTGGGCCGGCGATATTTTTATCTGTGACAGAAAATTTATATTATAATTATTTCCAATATTGCTGTTATTTTCAAGATAACAGCAAAAAAATTCAATGCAATTCATTGACAACTGAAAAATAAGTGATATATTATATTGTTATGAGTTGTAATGATAATTACTATCATTATATATAAAAAGAGATGCTGATCAATTTATAATATCGGGAAATTAATCGGGATTATGATTACCTGCTAATCTTCATGAGGAAGGGGGTTAGAGTAATGACTACGGCAGAAACATGCTATGTTGAGTCTAAACACGGCATGGGTACTTTTTTGCGTGTTATGAGCTTTGCCAAAGAAGGTACGTATTCATTCACGCCCATATGGGATATTTTTGGAAACGTAGAATATCTTTGCAGTCGTTTCAGCAGCGACAGCCAGCTTTCTTTGATCAACAGGATGGCCGGTAAAAAAAGTGTACATGTAGATAGGAATCTGGTGAAAATTTTGCGGGCCGCACAGCGAATATCTGCTTTTACTGACGGGATTTTTGATATTACCGCGGGAGCGGTTACCGGTCTGTGGCATAGAGAGTCAGGAAAAATCCGGATACCGGCGGAAACTGAACAGATAAATGCAAGGTCTTTAGTCAACTATCAATGGCTGGATGTCAGCGATAGTGAAGTCTTTTTACAAAAGGCGAATATGAAGCTGGATCTTGGTGGTATTGCTAAGGAATTTGCTCTTCATGCGGCAGCGGCGAAGGCTGAGGAAACAGGCATGGGTGCTGCGATAATAGATGCCGGCGGGGATATATGCACTGTCGGTGCCAAGCCAAACAACAGAGCGTGGCGCATCGGCATTCAGCATCCGCGGCGTGAAAAATCTTTGCTGGCAAGTGTTGTTCTGCAAAATTGGGACACGGTGGAAACTTCCGGCGACTATAAGCGATACATAAAAGATGGTGATAAAGTGTACAGTCATATTTTCTCTGAAGAAGTGAACGATGAAGGCGGAAAATTGATCAGTGCATCTTTGATATACAAAAGGCGGGATGATCTTTTGCCGATAAATGGCACGGCTTTGATTGCCGGCGGTCTCGCCAAGGCAAAATCTTTTTTAAAGATGCTCCCCCGTGTTGAGGCAATATTGGTCACGGATGCGATGCAGGTATTCATGACGGAAGGCTTGAGAGGGTATGTCCATATTCTGCCGTATCAAGCGAGGCATCAAACTTTTATTATTAACAGGAGGGCATGTTGATTTGAGTAGTGTAGAATTTTTTAGCAAGGGCGGTCCGGTAATGTATGCATTGCTGCTCTGTTCCTTGTGTGTGGCAGCAATAGCGATCGACAGGTTTATTTTTTATCGGCGGGCGCAAAAGGGAATAATGGTTTTTTTGCAGTCATTACCGGAAATAACAAAAAAACCATTGGAAGATGCTATGGAAGTATGTGAAAGGGAAACTAACGCCGCGGGGTTCATCGCTGTGTCGGGCTTGAAGGCAGCAGAGGATAATACTGATGTAAAGCTTGCTCTTGATACTGCATATGCTTCTGCTGCTATGCAGCTGCGGGCAAAACTGAATTATCTTTCTATGATAGTTACTTTGTCTCCTCTTTTGGGATTGCTGGGTACGATTGCCGGAATGATCCAGTCCTTTAATATTTTCAGTCTGCAGGCAGGGCAGCCGCTGGCCATTACCGGTGGTATAGGCGAAGCCTTGATCGCCACGGCGACCGGACTGTGTGTCGCTATTTTTGCACTCTTAATACATACGTATTTTGCACAGCAGCTGGATAAGATACTTAATGATTTGGATCGTGCGGCATCGATTGTGTTGTCTTCTGTTTGCAAGGGAAATGAGGGAGCAGTAGATGCGACGTGATTTTCGTGTTATAGAACAGCCGAAAGTAGTGATTATTCCTATGATTGATATAATGCTTTTTCTGCTGGTCTTTTTTATGATAAGCACTATTTATATGGTTCAGCTTAATACGATGACAGTCAATCTGCCGGCTGCTGCCGCAGTGCAAAGAGAGACAAAACCAAATCTGGTATCGATAACTGTAACAGACAAGGGCGATATTATATACGATAAAGAACAAAATCCGGTGGAAGATTTGGCGCAAAAGGTACAGAGTGTATTGGCAGATGATGCCGATACGGTGTTTGTACTTCGAGGTGACAGAAAAGCCTCTTATGAAAGTATCGCTTCGGTGCTTGATACATTAAAACAATCTGGAGCGCGCCATGTATCCATTGCCACTGAAGCCAAAGGGAGGTAATGATCTTGCAGTATCCCACTCATTGGCGCATGGCATTTTTAGTGGCATTTTTGCTTCATCTGGGTATCTGGCTGGCAGGCAGTTTTATATTGCCGCATTTGCAGGCAGAAGCGCTGCCTCCCGAAGATACACAAGCTCTCGAATGGGAGAGCGTAGATGAGGAGAATGATGAACCCGGTCCCATAGAAGATGAAAAACAGCCGGAACCCTCTGTGCATGAAGAACGAAGCCCCGCACCGGCTGCTGTTCCCGAACAGGAAAAGGCAGAGGAACAGGAAGTGACACCCATAGTGGCAGATGAAGATGAACCGGCCACAGCGGAGCTTGTCAAAGAATTAGCTGATGATCCTTCAAAAAGCGATAAGGTAATAATCATTGATAAAAAAGGCAGCGGTGGCGGCAGCCAGTCTGTGCAGATGGGAGAACCGCCGATATTGATCGACAAATTTTATCCGCCTGTTAATATTGTAACATTCAGAGGCCGCGTCAGTGTATTTGCTACTATCGATGTGACCGGGAGGATAATAAGGACGAAAATAGCCGTGACTTCCGGCAGCCCGAGTGTGGATCAGATCGCAATGGATTCCGCACGCCGCTGGACATTTAAACCGGCACTTGATCAAAATGGGGCACCTATGGAATGTACAAAAATTATTTCTATACCGTTTAATATGCCGGCACAAAAATAAATTTTTTTACCATATTGATGATAACAATAATCAATATTGAAAGGAATACTTATATGAAAAAAATTGTTATGCTCTTAGCCATGCTGATAGTTTTTTCCGCTTCTCTGCCGGCACAAGCCGCACCAAAGTGGGAGCAGGTAGGACAGCATATTGAACAGGCTATGGCAGAAGCACTTGATATTTACGACTCGGGTGACAGTGAGGGTGCCAAAAATGCTGTCAATGATATTTATTACGGAATTTATGAAAAAGACGGACTGGAAACAGCTATTCGCAATACTGTATCGGCAAAAAATGCCAATTTGACGGAATATCAGTTCAGTAAGTTGAAAAAACTCATGCTGCAGGGAGCGGATGGTGCACAGGTTAAGGACGCCGCTGATACATTGGTCAAAATGGTCAATGCTGATGTGCAAAGTCTCAAGGGGGCACATTCTTCACAGGGCGGCTGGGCGTCTTTTTGGCCGGCATTCTTGATCCTTCTGCGTGAAGGCATAGAAGCGATTCTGGTTTTGGCGGCCATTATTGCTTATCTTTGCAAATCAGGCAACGAGAAATATTTGAGTTATGTTTATAATTATTCGATAGCAGCTATTATTGCCAGTTTTATAACAGCATATATTTTTAATTCTCTTACCAATGAATTCGGCGCCGGTGCTAATCAGGAAATAGTTGAAGGTATAACTGTTTTGATTGCAGTCGTTGTGCTCTTGTCTGTTAGTTTCTGGATGGGAAACAAAGCCAATGCCAAGGTATGGGAAGCATATATCAAGAATATGGTTAAAACATCCATGTCCACAGGACGCGCTAAAACTTTGGGGATTGCGGCATTTCTGGCAGTATACCGTGAAGGAGCCGAAGTAGTTCTTTTTTATCAGGCCTTGTTCAATAGTGCAGCCGGTGATGTTGAAATGATTTGGCTTGGGTTTGCAGCGGCCTGTGTGGCACTGATCATTATATTTACATTGATTCGCTTGGGTGCTCTGCGAATACCATTGCGTCCTTTTTTTGTAGGGACAAGTATTTTCATGTATTTATTGGCCGTAAGCTTTGCCGGCAGCGGTATAAAAGAATTACAGGAAGGAGGCATTGTCAGCATTACACCTATAGAAGGGATTCCTATGCCTAATATAGATATACTGGGCATATATCCAACCTATGAAACAATAGCGATACAGGTCGTTTTGCTGATTGCTGCAGTTATAGGCATTGTTTATTATAGAAAAAGGGGCTCAGTTCAACCAGTATGATATTATTTTTAAGGAGTGTATTTTATGAAAAAATTTAGATCATTACTCGCTATTTGTGCCGCAATGGTATCTTTATTTGCTTTTGTCGGAGCTGCATCCGCTGAAGGCTTCCAGGAATATCCGATAGGCGATGAACAGGAAGCGCCTAACGAACATTTCAAAGTTGCTCTTGTTTATTTTCAGCCTATAGAAATGGAACCCAAAGGAATGATGCTTCAGCCCGATCAATCTGATATTCATATGGAAACAGATATTCACGCAACCGAAGGCAGTGACACAGGATTTGGCGTCGGCGAATGGCTTCCCTATCTCACTGTGCATTATAAACTCACAAAGAAAGAAACCGGTGAAACAATCGAAGGCGTATTCATGCCGATGAATGCTGATGACGGTCCTCATTATGGTGCTAATATAAAAATGCTCGGTGCTGGTACATATGATTGCGAATTTTCAATCGACAGCCCGCTGCGTATGAACTATGGCCTTCATGTAGATAAAGAAACCGGCGTACAGGGTCGTTTCTGGGAAAAACCAGTTGTTTTGAAATGGACATTCAACTACGTTCCCAGACATTGGTAAGAAATATAACTGACGTTGAAATATTCCTGTCCGGCGTGAGCTTGCTGAAATTACTTATGCCGGGCAGGTCTTTTTCATTGAAAGGAACACGTTATGCTACAAACTTTTTTGCAACAATTCATTCCGGCTATGGAGCAAGGGGTTACATTAGCTGTTCCCTTGGGGATTTTGCTGGCGATTCTCATGAATATGGAAACGAAAGCATACAAAAGAACTTTTTTTCGTGCCTTGTCATGGGGATTTTGGGGATCGGTGTTCATAATAGCAGTCAAAGTCGGTACGCGAAATGCAGTCAGCCGCGAAGTTTTCGAAAGTTTGGCGATAGCTGTTGCTGTTTTTTGTGAAATTGCAATATTGCTGTTCTTTTTCAGAAAAAATATGCGTACAAAAGAGACGATAGATAAAAAAGTTTCTGGAACGATAGCAGCTATGGTCGTAGCTTTGTTTTTATATCACGGCATGGAAATATGGCTCATTCCGGTAACCACCATGTTTACGGCAGCAGGCGATTATTTTAATATTACAGTGTTAATAAGGCTGGTGGGATTTGCGACCGGACTGGGTTTTTCTGTTCTTGGAGGATATCTTGTGCATAAGGCTGCGGCGGCTCTTTATTATCAACGGCTGCTGTTCGTTTTTACTGTACAGATGGCTGCAATACTTTTGCAGCAGATAATATTCTTGATACAAATAATGATGGCCCGGCAGTTATTGCCAGGCGGTCTGCTGATGAAGATCATGGCACCTTTGATAAATCATCAGTCCTGGATTATTTTTGTAGTTTTTTTTGTTACGGTTTTAGTGCCTGTTACGCTTTTTCTGCAAAAAAAGCCGCTGCGGCCGCAGGGAACAGATCCTGCACAGTATAGGAAAATATTGATGTACGCCAAACATAAGCTGCGCTGGGGAACGGCTGTGGTAATAAGTTTGTGCATAATGGTATCAATATCCAGTCTGGGAAGTGTTTATGCCAATAAAAAGGAAGCTTTGGTACCGGCAATACCTGTAAACGCGGTTGACGGGAACGTCAGCGTTTCTCTCGATCAAGTAAATGACGGACATTTGCACAGATATGTGTATAAGGCATCGGGTGGAGAATTGGTCAGATTCATTATTATCCAAAAGGGCGGATCATCTTATGGGGTAGGACTGGACGCCTGTGAGATATGCGGACCAACTGGATATTATGAAAAAGACGGTCAGGTTGTATGCAGATTATGCGACGTAATAATGAATAAGGCAACTATCGGTATGAAGGGCGGCTGCAACCCTATTCCCGTTGAGTATAAAGTAGAAAACGGCCGTGTAAATGTCACACAGGCCAGTCTTGAAAAGGATAGGGATAAATTTAAATAGTGCAGCGAAGGGAGTGACCGAGTTTGTTTTGGCAGATGGTAAAAGGTGCTGTAGTGCGGCAGAGCCGACGACTTTTGCTTGTGGCATTGACCGTTGCATTGGGAGTGTCTTTGGCAACCGCGATGCTTAATGTAATGTTTGATGTCGGCGATAAAGTCAATCAGGAGCTTAAAGCTTATGGTGCAAACATTGTAGTGACCCCTAAGAATGCGTCCGTGCTGAAGGATGTCTATGGTTTGGATGATACAGGCGCGCATAAGGAATATCTGAATGAGTCCGATCTGGGAAAAATCAAAACGATATTTTGGACAAATAATATTGTAGCATTTGCTCCTCAGCTGAGTGCGTCTATAAATTTACAAAATGGACAAACTGTAAATTTAGATGGTACATGGTTTGACCGTCAGATGCTGCTGCCGACGGGAGAATATTTTTCTACAGGAGAAAAATATCTTAAATCGTGGTGGCAGGTTGACGGTGATTGGGCCGCAGATGACGGCAGCAACGGTGTCATGGTAGGAAAAAAATTAGCTAATGATCTCAAGGTAAATAAGGGAGATACCATAAGCTATAAAAAACCGGACGGACAAGCCGATACTTTAAGAGTCAGCGGTATTGTGAGCGGCGGAGGCAGTGAAGAAAATGCTATTTTGGCACCGCTGGCGCTTGTTCAGAAGATAACAGGGCTTACAGATAAAATTGATCAGGTTGAAGTCAGTGCTGTGACTACACCGGAAAATGAGCTTGCCCGTAAAGCGGCGGCTAATCCTAAAAGCTTGACAATGAAAGAATATGAAATATGGTATTGTACATCATATGTCAGTTCCATTGCATATCAGATAGAGGAAGTAATCCCTGATTCCGTGGCTCATCCGGTAAGACAGATCGCCGAATCCGAAGGAAAAATTCTGGATAAAACGCAAATGCTGATGCTGCTGATAACCGGTCTCAGTCTGCTGAGTTCTGTACTTGGTGTATCCAATCTTGTAAGTGCCAATATTATGGAAAGAAGCCGCGAACTTGGATTGCTGAAAGCCTTGGGAGCCAGCAATCTGGCAATTGTGCTGCTGATATTGACAGAAATATTTTTGGCGGGATTGGCAGGTGGGATCTGCGGTTATTTTATAGGTCTGGGTTTTGCGCAGATCATAGGCAATACGGTATTTAACTCAAGCATTGCAGTTAATATAGTAGTCATGCCTATAGTCGCGGGGCTCATGTCATTGGTTATATTACTGGGCAGCCTGCCGGCTATCCGAATGATTTTGTCCCTGCGGCCGGCGATTGTTCTTCATGGCAGGTGAGAAAATTTAATGAAAAAATATAGAATGTACTTTGTTATGGTCATAAATGCATTGCTGCGGCGGCGCACAAGAATGGCTATTGCATTGATGGCAGTTGCGGTAGGAGCAACTATCATCTCCGGCATGATAACTGTTTACAGAGAAATACCGCAGCAGATGGGGCGGGAGTTCAGGGCATATGGAGCTAATTTGCTTATATTGCCGGGAAAAGACCGTACCACATTGTCGGGTGAAGATGTTAAAAAGATAAATGACAGTCTGAACGGCTATGAAATAGTGGGCATTGCCCCCTTTCTGTATGAAAGACTGAAAATCAATGAACAGCCTATACTCACCAGCGGCACGGATTTTTCAATGCTTCAGAAGGTAAGTCCCTATTGGCAGATAACCGGCAGCTGGCCGCAGGCAGAAAAAAGGGAGATCCTGCTGGGGGCCGAGCAGGCACAGCGGATGAATATCAAACCGGGACAGACAGTTCTTGTCAGCGCCGGCAATGATGCCGACGAAGAGACTTTTGTGGTTTCCGGGATAGTTCATACAGGCGGTAAGGAAGAACAATTCGCTTTTGTTGATTTGGCTCTTTTACAAAAAATGCTCCAAAAAAATGGGCAGCTCAGTCTGGCTCAGATCAGTATCGTTGCCGATGGGGCGGCACTGGAAAGTGTCAGCAAAATGATCAGTCAAAATTATCCAGAGGTGCAGCCTCAGCTGGTGAAGCAGATAGCTCATTCAGAAGAAACTGTTTTAAGCAAACTGCAGGCATTGGTCCTTTTGGTTACAGTAGTGGTTTTGCTGCTGACTTTGATTTGTGTGGCAACAACAATGATGGCGGTTGTTACTGAACGGCGCCGTGAAATAGGATTGAAGAAGGCACTCGGTGCTGAAAACAGCAATATCATCTGCGAATTCCTTGGTGAAGGATGTGTACTGGGATTTTTTGGCGGTATCCTGGGCACTGGCCTTGGCTACTTATTCGCCCAGGTCGTGAGCATGAATGTATTCGGCCGGGCAGTCGAATTTGCTCCGTCAATTGCAGTATTTTCGATAGTGCTGTCGATTGTTATAACAGGTATAGCCAGCCTTATACCTGTACGTATTGCTACAAGTGTTGAACCGGCAATAGTATTGCGCGGTGAATGAGGAGGATGAGCATGAGCTTATTGGAGTTAAAAGACGTATCTATGGCCTACGGCGGAAAAGTATTTGCTCTGCAGGACATCAATATGACGGTCGAAAAGGGTGAATGGCTGGCAATAATGGGACCGTCAGGCTCAGGTAAAACGACTCTCATGAACATAATAGGCTGTATGGATAAAGCCACATCGGGGACAGTCGTTTTAGACGGTATTGATTTGACGGATGTAGACCATCAGCAGCTGACAACTCTGCGCCGTGATAAAATTGGTATGGTATTTCAGCAGTTCCACCTTATACCATATCTGACTGCCGTAGAAAATATAATGGTAGCGCAATATTATCACAGCTTGCCGGATAAACAGGAAGCTCTTGCGGCACTGGATCGTGTAGGATTAAAGGATCGTGCGGGGCATCTGCCAAGTCAGCTGTCAGGCGGAGAACAGCAGAGAGTATGTATTGCCAGGGCATTGATCAACTATCCTGTTTTAATTTTGGCGGACGAACCAACAGGTAATCTTGACGAGGCGAATGAAAAGCTGGTGATGAATATATTTCATGAACTTCATGATGAAGGACATACGATATTAACAGTAACCCATGCACCCGAAGTGGGCAGAGAAGCACAGCGGGCGGTTATTATAGAGCATGGGCGCATTGCGGGCAGCGAGGCAAAGGCAGAATGAAAAAGAAATATGGGGCGCTTGTTTTTGCCGGTGTGTTGTCAACACAAATTTTAGCGGGCTGTGCCGGTGAACAGCAGACAGAAAATGCAGCCAATGCCGTTGCGGTTCCGGTTCCTGCAAGTTCGGGAGAAAACGGCAAGGCACCATGCTGCGATTTATCAGATACCAAAGATGGTGAATATGCAGCCGAAAGCAAGGCTGACAGCTTTATGGGACATGGCCGGATAGCACTCACTATTAAGGATCACAAAATAACGGCGGTCAATTTTGTGGGGGTAGATCCTGAGGGAAATATCAAAGGTGCGGATTATGGCAAAACCAATGGACAGGTAGAAAATCCGGGGTTTTATCAAAAAGCGCAAAGAGCTGTGAAAGCCAATTCTCAATATGCTGAACAGCTCCTCCAGGTACAGGAGCTGGCGAAAGTAGATGTGATTTCCGGTGCTACGGCATCTTATGATCAGTTTGTCGAATCTGCCAAGATTGCTCTCGAAAATTCTAAAAAATAGGGACACTTGATTGACAGGCATTGCTGCTGTATATATAATAAAAGCGTACAAAAAAATATTTTTACTGAAAAAGAGAATGTATAATCGGTATTGAAAAATAGAATTAATCTGTTTTTTGATGCCGTTTTTTTCTGTGTATTGGATAGTAATTATATAAAAGAAAGGCATATCAATATGAAGAAAAATTTTTCAGTCATTCCATCCGTACGTGACATAAAAGCCTTGAACAGGGCGCTTGCCATTCCCGGGGATACAATTCTTTTAAGCACTATTACACATATAGGCAATTTGAGAGAATTGGTGCTGCTTTGTCATAAAGCAGGTAAAAGAGTAATAGTGAATCATGAGCTGGTCGGCGGTTTAGGCAATGATAATATGGCGTTTGAAATGTTGAAAAAAATGTATAAAGTTGATGCAGTCATTGAAAGTAATCAAATTTATGCGGGCAGAGCAAAAGCAGCGGGGATCGAAGTGATATTGAAGATACCCTTGATAGATTCATTGGCAAGAGAATCGGCGCTCAGGATGATAAATAATGTCAAACCTGATACGCTGGAGGTAAAGCCTGCGATATGCGCACTTGATAATATAACAAAAATACAAAAAGGTTATGCCGGCAAAATTTTTGCCAGTGGATTTATAGATGATACTGCGTTTGCTGATAAACTTTATAACAGCGGTCTGGATGGGATCATGACAAGCCGGCAGGAGCTGTGGGATAGGTTTTATTGAAATTAAGAACTGGATGATTTATTTTAAATAAATAAATTATTCATTATTTTCATATTTATTATTGACAAAACATAAATAAATTTTTATAATGTAAAAAGAATAAGAGTTTCCCGGGAAACTTTGTATTTTATAACAAAATATTTTTATATTGAATGGTGTATTGAATTCGGTATTAGGACGTGAAGATTGTTTCGCGCCTTAATACCGTTTTTTTATTATGTTGGGCACACTAATTTTAAGGAGATATTATTATGCTGGTAAATATGAATGAAATGCTGCAGAGGGCAAAAAAAGAAAAATACGCGGTCGCCGCATTCGATTGTGTAGAGGATATTTTTGTCAGAACCATTTTGGATACTGCTGAACGGATGCATTCACCGGTGATTTTGATGGCGCTGGAATATGATCTTGCTGGACGGGGAATGGACTATATATCAGGACTTATAAAAGCTGTCGCACCTGTCTATGATATTTCTGTGGCTTTACATTTAGATCATGCAACCAATTTCGCGATAATAGAACGCGCGCTGGCTAATGGTTTTACTTCTGTCATGTATGACGGGTCAGCGCTGCCTTTTGAGGAAAATATAGCGAATACAAGACATGTCGTACAAATGGCTCAAAAATATAATGCAACTGTGGAGGCCGAGCTGGGACATGTTGCAGGAAAAGAATTATCAGGATGTGATGACAGCCATGAAATAGAGCTTACTGAACCAAAAGAAGTGAAAACATTTATTGAGGAAACAGGAATAGACGCACTGGCTGTTTCCATTGGCACAGCACATGGAATATATATATCAGAACCAAAGCTCAATATTGAAAGATTGCAGGAAATAACAGCGGCCAGCAAAGTGCCTTTAGTTTTGCACGGGGGGTCGGGAACACCGGAAACGGAGCTGAGAGCGGCTGTAAGTAATGGGATAACTAAAATAAATGTTTATTCTGATTTACGTATAGCATTGGGGGAAGGCTTAAAATCAGCAGCTGTGAATAAAAGGCGTGACCCATTGCCGGATAAGGCATTTTCATCTATAAAAGAAGCGATCGGGCAAGTGGTCGGCGACAGAATAGAGTTATTCGGCTCAAAAAATAAGGAAGTCGATTAAAGCGTTTCGGTAAATTAATTGGCTTTGTTAAGTAAAAATGAAAAGATAGCTAATGTTTCTGTAGAAAAGCACTAAATTTTATCAACTTGCTAAAGAAAACAAGTTTTTCATATTGGGATTATAGTTAGCTCCGGCAACTTGAGCAGGAGTTAAATGATTAAGACCAGTATGAGGGCGCATGAAGTTGAAAAAGAAGACAAAAACAGAAATAGTAGCATTAGCAGAGTGAAAAGAATGAAAGCCACGTTTGGTTTTATACCAAGCCTTGAAACGGTTGTTAAAAGCTTCGATAAGATTGTTGCTAATATCGTCCTTAAAGCTCTCGACACGAATGTGTTTAGCATGAGGAAAGTAGCACTTAGTAGGAATCTTGTAGGCACTATAGCGATCGCTAACAATGGCATTGGGATTACCTAAAGGGGAAACATGCTGAAATAAAGCATGTGCCTGAGGAGAAGAACGATGTGGTGAAAGATGAAAACCAAGAACAAAGCGGGTTTCACTATCGATGATGAACCAGATGTAGTATTTCTTTCCAGCAATTTTAACCACTGTTTCGTCAGCATGCCATTCATCAGAATTGAAATTCATAGAAGGTATGAGCTTTAAAGAAATATTATCAAAAAGCGGAGCGAATTTTTTGCACCACTCAGCAACACTAACATGAGAAAGCTTGATGCTGTAGAGCTGATAAAGCATGAGAGAAATGTTACGAGTAGAGCTTTTGCCTATGAAAAAAAGAGTTAAAACAGTGATGATTAAATGAACTGGATGACGCATGCGTGATAAATTGGATTTACCAAAAAGTTTAGAAACAGAAGGTGGCAAAGTAGCAGTTGATTTTGGTTGAAAAAATGAATGATTACATTTTTTATCAGAGCAACGAAAGTTAGAATAATCACGATAATCGTGATGCAAGAAAGACGATTTTCCACACATAGGGCAAGGAGGATACTTTTTACCTCTGACACTGGGGAGAGCATCTGGTGCAAATTGATGTTTACAAGCAAGGCAGCGATATTTTTGATTACCGAATTTATCTTTGCCAAACTTATGGAAATGGTGATTATTGTTGCATTTAGGGCATACAATCGGTATAATTTTCTGCATGAGGCATCGTCCTTTCGATTGGTGTGTTTTCTAGCAGAAACATTGTACCATTGAAAGGTTCGGTGCCTCAATTTTCATTTAAGTTAACAAAACGAATTAATTTGCAGGGAGAAAAGAAAATGATTACAAAAGCAGTGAGGATGTACGGAGAAAATGATTTAAGATTGGAAGAGTTTGCTTTACCGGCGATAAAGGAAGATGAAATCCTTGTAAAAGTGATTTCTGACAGTATATGCATGTCAACATACAAAGAAAGCAGGCAGGGGGCAAATCATAAACGAGTTCCGGAAGGGATCGACAAGCATCCTATTATTGTGGGGCATGAAACAGCGGGAAATATAGTGGAGGTAGGAAGAAAATGGCAGCATAAATATCATGTGGGTGATAAATTTTCTTTGCAGCCGGCGCTTGTATATCAAGGAATAAGCCACACTGTAGGTTACAGTTATGAAAACTGCGGCGGTGCCTGTACATATGCAGTTGTTCCGGCTGAAGTAATGCATACGGACAGCCTGCTCAGGTACGAAGGAAAAGCCTATTATGAAGCATCGCTGTCGGAACCTATGAGCTGCATAATAGGAGCTTTTCATGCATCCTATCACAATACAGCGGGAAAATATGAACATGCAATGGGAATTAAAAAAAATGGGGTCATGGCTATTTTGGCGGGGGCAGGGCCGATGGGGATGGGAACTATTGATTATGCGTTGCATGGTGATATATGTCCGGGTGTGCTTGTTATCACAGATATAGATTCTGGAAGATTGAAACGGGCGGAACGCATCTTTCCTGTTGAGGAAGCCGGAAAAAAAGGTATCGCATTGCATTTTGTGAATATGTCGGATTTCGATAAGCCGGCAGAACATTTACGGTCTTTGACAAATGGACACGGTTTTGACGATGTATTTGTACTTGCTCCGGTGAGTGAAGTAATTGAGCAGGCTGATCAAATCTTAAGCTATGATGGGTGTATAAACTTTTTTTCAGGACCGATTGACGCAAATCTCAGTGCGAAGATAAATTTTTATAATATTCATTACAATAGTATCCATATGCTGGGAACATCGGGCGGATATACTTCTGATATGGTGGAATCTTTGACCTTATCGGCTCAGAAACGCATCAATCCCGCAGTGATGATTACACATATATGCGGTATAGATGGAATTATTGATACGACTCTGAAGCTGCCGCATATACCGGGCGGGAAAAAATTATCTTATCCTCAAATAGAAATGGAGTTGACGGCGATAGAGGATTTTGCCCAAAAGGGAACAAATAATCGTCATTTTGCAAAACTTGCGGAAATATGCGGAAAAAATAATGATCTTTGGTGTGAAGAAGCAGAAGCATATTTATTGAATAACTGGCCTGCAAAAAGTAATAAATAGACTGCTTGTATTTTGGCTGAGAGTTCTATTTCAGCCAAAATACAAAAAACTTTTATAAAAATAAACAAAAAATTAAGATTATTAGTATTTTTCAAATAGAAATATCAAGGAGGTATAAAGATGGACGGAGTAACAGGAATTATGCAGTATCTGGGGGTTCTGGCAGCAGGATTTATCGGACTTTTTCATAAGGGCGGGGAGAGTTTTGTCGGGATGGTCACAGGCATGCTGCCAACATTGATAGTGCTCATTACGGCTATCAACGCGTTCATAAATGTTTTGGGACAGGACAGAATAAACAGGTTCGCACAATTGACGAGCAAAAATATTATTTTGCGGTACACGGTATTTAACGTAATAGCTATGTTTTTCCTGGGCAATCCGATGGCGTATACATTAGGCCGTTTCCTGCCGGAAAAATACAAACCGGCATTTATGGATTCATGCATTACTTTTGCACACCCGATCACAGGCCTTTTTCCGCATGCCAATCCGGCAGAACTTTTTGTATGGCTTGGGATAGCAAACGGGATCACCCAGCTGGGACTGCCGACGAGCGAACTCGCTGTGCGCTATTTCGTTGCCGGTGTCATAGTAATATTGATACGCGGCATCATTACTGAAAAAATCACATTGTATATGATGAAGAAAAAAGGCATGCAGGTATAAGGAGGATATAAAAATGGCTAATGCAGTAAGAATAGAAAAAGGGCCAAACGGATTCGGCGGACCGCTGACCGTAAAACTGGAAGGCGGCCGAAACAAAGTTGTCTATATAACCGGAGGAGAAAAACCGGCAATAGCAGACAAAATAGCAGAAATACTGGGAGCAGAACTGATCGACGGATTTAAAAACGGCGTGCCGGATGAAGAAATAGCGGTAGCGATAGTAGACTGCGGCGGGACCCTGCGCTGCGGCATATACCCGAAAAAAGGCATTCCCACAGTAAACCTGACACCGGTGGGAAAATCAGGCCCGCTGGCAGCATTTATAAATGAAACAATATATGTATCTGATGTAAAACCGGCAGGAATAAGCGCAGTTTCGGCAGACGGAGCAGTAAGCAGCGCGCCGGCACCCGCGGCAGCACCCGCAGCGGCAAAACCTGCGGGACCGGCAAAAACAGAAAAAGGAAACATACTGACAAGATTCGGCAAAGCAGCCGGCGGAGTAATAGCCATCTTCTTCCAGGCGGGACGTGATACCATAGACATGGTAGTAAAAACGATACTGCCGTTCATGGCCTTTGTCAGCATGATAATAGGACTTATAATGGGATCGGGACTGGGAGACTTCATAGCAGCCCATCTGTCACCGTACGCAGGCTCACTGCCGGGACTGTTTATCATATCAGTGATCTGTTCACTGCCGATCCTCTCACCGATGCTTGGCCCCGGTGCGGTCATCGCGCAGGTCATCGGCGTACTCATCGGCACACAGATAGGAGCCGGAGCCATTTCACCGCAGTTTGCCCTTCCGGCCTTATTTGCCATCGACTCACAGGTAGGCTGTGACTTTATGCCTGTAGGACTCAGTCTTATGGAAGCAAAACCCGAAACGGTAGATATCGGGGTGCCGGCTATACTTGTGTCGCGTGCTGTAGGCGGACCTATCGGCGTCATCGTGGCTTATTTTGTCGGTATCGGATTATTTGCATAATAAAACAGACTCTGCCCGATCAGAAACGGGCAGAGTCTGTTTTATTGAGCAGAATCATTAAAAATGTTGATTTTGCTGCCGATCCGTTTTTTCCTTCTTTATTTCATTGTGCTTTTCTTTTTTATGCTTTTTCTGGACAGTCGGTTTCTGATTATGCGAAGATTCCTGCTGTATCTGGGTCGGATGCTGCTCCTGCGGTGAAGCGTTTACGACGGCAGCACCGAAAACACTGGTCAGCATGGCGGCGCCGATTGTCAGAACCGATAATTTTTTTACTTTAGATTTGATCATTTCTATCACACTCTCTTTGTAAATATTTACTATTTCTGAGATGGATTATATCATAATTATCATTTTAAAATGTGACAGCAATATGATTTTTATCTGAAAATAAGCTGAAATTACACCGGATAAGTTCACTCTGATATAGAGCTTGCTGTTTTGCAATGATACAGGCAGGATTGTCTTACTAAAATAAAATAATTTTTATTTGATGGGCAGCATCAATGCAGACATAACATATAAAGGCATAAATCAAAAGTCTACGGGAGTTCCATAATACACAGCTTTCAGCAGTTCACGCATCTGTTCTTTAGTGATCTTGCGCGGATTGCTGAGTGTGCATGCATCATTTACAGCGGCCTCGGCCAAATAATCTAATTTTTGCAGAAATTCTTCTTCATTGACGCCAAATTCTTTTAATGTATGCGGTATGCTGAATTTTTCACCGCATTTGTACAATTTTGTGCAGAGCGCATCCACCGCAGCTTGATCATCACTTTTGCTGATACCGAGATGTCTGGCAATCTCCGTATAGCGTGCGGCAGCTGTTTTATCTTTTGCATTATAGGCGATAACGTACGGTAAATAAATGGCATTTGCGCAGCCGTGCGGAATGTGTCCTGTACTGTATGCCGGACCTGTTTTATGTGCCAGAGAGTGGGTTATGCCAAGCAGTGCATTGCTGAAAGCCATCCCGGCCAGGCATTGGGCATAATGTACTTGTTCGCGTGCATGACTGTCTCCTTTATATGAAGCTTCGAGATATTTATCTACGGTAATTATAGCCTGCATAGCTAACGGATCGGTAAACGGACCGTTCATTGCTGATACATATGCCTCAATAGCATGTGTAAGTGCGTCCATGCCTGTATAGGCAGTAAGCTTGGGAGGCATTGTTTCGGCTAATGCCGGATCGACTATGGCAATATCAGGAGTGATATTAAAGTCTGCCAGCGGATATTTTATACCTTTTTGATTATCGGTGATCACCGAAAAAGCAGTGACCTCCGTGGCTGTTCCTGAAGTTGAAGGAATGGCAAGAAATCTGGCCTTTTTGCGTAAAGCGGGGAAGGAAAATGGCTGTATGATATCTTCGAATTTAACATCGGGATGCTCATAAAATACCCACATTGCTTTAGCTGCATCAATGGGAGATCCGCCACCCATCGCAATGATCCAGTCAGGTCCGAAATCCAGCATCTTTTTTGCACCGTTCATGACGGTTTCTACGGAAGGATCAGGTTCTACTTTTTCGATAAGTTCTGTTTCTATATTTGCTGCTTTCAGGTAGTTCAATACTTTATCGACAAAACCAAAACGGCGCATTGAGCTGCCGCCCAGAACCAGCACCGCCCTTTTTCCTTCAATATTTTCCAGTTCCGCTAAAGAACCTTTTCCCCAGTAAATATCCCTTGGCAATGTAAACCTTCTCATAAGCAACCTTCCTCATCTAACAAGTTTTATGAATCAATATTCGCAAGTGTACAAAACAGATTTTTATTATGCAGAGCAAGCAATTATATTATGAAAAATTAAATAATTGCATTTATAATGATTATTATATAATGTTTCAAATTTACATACAAGGCGGTATTTATATTTTGTCCAATCCCAGCGGTATAGAAAATAATATTTCGGAAAACAATTACCGGCATGAGGTTTCATCATTGGTTTCTCAAATTTAATATTACTACACCAATAATTATCAAGGCTATTCCTGCTACTGTGTATATATTTAACTGCTCTTTCCAAATCAAAACACTTACCAACGCGGTTATGGCTGTCCCTACACCCGACCAGATGGCATAAGCGATACTTAAGGGTATAGTGGTAAGCGCCTGCGATAAGGTATAAAAGGAAATCCCCATGCCTATCACAAAAATAATACTCGGTATAAGTTTTGTAAATCCCACGGATGCTTTCATCATAGAAGTGGAAAAAATCTCAAGAATGATGGCGCTTCCTAATAAAATATAGCCGCTCATTATAATTTATCCTCTCTTGTCATTGAAATTAAATATTGCAATATTTTTTCATAAAGGTTTTTATTTAAATATAATCCGTACAATTGATTAAAGTACATTCCGTCAACTGCCAGCCTGATGATAGTTGCTATGACAGGATCTATCTTGTCATTTTCAATATGTGAATGAACTAGCTTCAGCTGTTGGGCCATAGTCTTCAACAAGTCTGGTTTGGCTGCTGCCGCTGCCAAAAAAGCCGTATTCATATCTATATCATATTTTTCCTGATTAAACGTCAGGTTTATATAGGCTCTTGTCCATCGCCCTCTTGCGAAATTATCTTTTTGAACATTATCTTCCAGATCTTTATTAAAATTCAGAAGCAAATAATTAATCATGCCTTCCAATAATGCCTCTTTATTGGAAAAATGATATAATAAACCACCCTTGCTTATTCCCGCAGCCTTTGCGACAGATTCCAAAGTCAAAGAAAAAATGCCTTCCTCATTAATGATTTTGGCAGCGGCTTTTAAAATTTTTGTTTTTAGATCGTTTTGTTTGCCCATAGTAATGCCCAGCCTTTCCGTAAAATATATTATATACCGTCTGGACGGTATAGTAAATATTTTGTTTATGAAAAGGTGGTGAAGATCAGGCACACTTCATTGACACAAAATATAGTATTTGTTATCCTGTAATATAAGTTTTTATAAATATGGAGGTATACTGTGCAGAGAAAAGATATTTTTTTGGGATTGATCACAGTTGTTATCTGGGGGCTTAATTTTATAGCCATCAGTGTGGGTTTGACGACGATACCTCCTCTTCTGCTGGGAACTCTGCGTTTTTTGGTAGTAATGTTTCCTGCTGTTTTTTTTCTGCCGCGGCCGCCGATTGATTGGCGATGGCTGATAGCATTAGGATTGACGATCAATACGGGACAATTTGCTTTCCTTTTTTTCGGGATGAAAATGGGGATGCCTTCGGGGCTGGCGTCACTTGTACTTCAGGCGCAGGTTTTTTTCACGATGATAATGGCTACAGCAGTTTTGTCGGAGCAATGGCATTGGAATCATGTGGTTGGCTTGTTTCTGGCTGCGGTCGGCATGTTCGTCATAGGTTTTCAGCATGGAGACAATATGACGATATTGGGATTTATGCTTACAGTATGCGCTTCGGTCAGCTGGGCAGCGGGCAATGTGATTATGCGCAGGGCAACACTTGGCGTGCCGCCTTATTCTATTCTTTCTCTGGTCGTTTGGGCGGGAGCCGTTGCCATACTGCCGCTGCTTGTTTTGTCATGGATAATAGAAGGGCCTGCTGCGTGGGCAGAAGCATGGAGCGCTTTTAACCTTTCTTCAGCGGCATCAATAATCTATTTGGCCTATTTTGCTACTTTCGGCGGATATGTCATCTGGGGCAAACTTTTGGCACGTTATCCGGCAGGGGTTGTATCTCCGTTTGCTCTTTTAGTGCCCGTAGTCGGACTCAGCAGTTCGGCGCTGGTCCTGGACGAAAAATTGTCCGTCCTGCAGGTGACAGGAGCCTTTTTAGTAATGGTTGGTTTGATAGTCCACATATTCGGCAGAAAAATTATAGATTTAAACAGGTGATTGTATTACAAAAGGAAGGTTGATTTTATGTCTGCGTCAAAAATATTGATATTAGTCTTGATGCTTACTGTTTTTAATTTGACACTATGCTCGGCTGAGTCAACGGATATAAGAGCCTTTTCGGACGATGTGACGGAAGAGCTGCTGCTTGGGATTAATGACGGACAATATCCGGCGGCAGCAAAATTTTTTGATGACAAAATGAAAAATGCTTTAAATAAGAAGCGGTTCGCAGCAGAGTCCAAGAAGACCAAAAAGATGTTTGGTCAGTATATATCTAAGGAATATACGCGTGCAGAATCGAAGGAGTCTTATAAAATTATTGATTACAAGGCAAAATTTACCAAGGATGATAATGTTACAGTGCGGACTGTTTTAACAGAAGATGGCAGTGGTTTCTTGATAGCAGGTTTTTGGATATTGAAAAACTGATAACGGCTGTTTGCAGGAAAACAGCACAGCAGTATGTGCAGGAAACGTATGCAAAATAATATTGCTTTAAAAATCAATATGTAGTATTATAACAATATAAACAGGGTTTGATTTTACCTGCTTATATTAAAACTTTATTAGCAGTCTTTGGGGCAGGGTGAGATTCCCTACCGGCGGTAAAGCCCGCGAGCCTTTTTGGCAGATTCGGTGTAATTCCGAAGCCGACAGTATAGTCTGGATGGAAAAAGATTGTGTGATTTTGATTGTGAATTGATGATATTATCACACCGATTTATTCCGTTTGAGTGTAATTGAGTTTATTTTGCCGCTTGGCTGCTGAATACTTATGTATTTGGCAGCTTTTTTGTTTTTAGCTGTATGTTCAAAATTTATTTTGGGTCGATAATCATATAAATGGAGACTTAATTCAGACGGCGTTTTGACGCCGCCTGAATAGTAGTCGAAATTATCCAGGGACTTAGCCGCTCTTTACTCGCCGCTTGCAGAAGCGGGAGTATTAGAGCGGGTTAGTCATCGGATAAATTCAGGGGAGGCTGCTATATGGAGAGCGATGAGCGATATATGCGGATGGCGCTTGAACTGGCGAAAAATGCAGAGGGAAGAACCAGTCCGAATCCGATGGTAGGAGCGGTCATAGTAAAGGACGGACGAGTGATCGGCTGCGGCTGGCACAAACGGGCGGGAACTCCTCATGCGGAAGTGAATGCCTTGGCGGCTGCAGGTGATCTTGCCGAGGGCGCAACGGTTTATGTAAGTCTTGAGCCTTGTTCTCATTTCGGCAGGACACCGCCGTGCTGTGATGCTTTGATAAAGGCGGGAGTAAAACGTGTCGTCGTGGCAATGACTGATACAAATCCAAAGGTGTCAGGGCGCGGCATAAAGAAAATACGCGATGCCGGCATTGAGGTGACCACAGGGCTATTGGCAGATGAAGCCAGAAAACTTAATGAAGTATTTTTTAAGTGGATAGAAAAAGAGCAGCCTTTTGTTACGATAAAAAGTGCGATGACGCTGGATGGAAAAATTGCTACCCGCACCGGTCAGTCAAAATGGATCACCAGCGAGCGGTCACGGCAGTACGGACACAGACTGCGCGATATAAATGATGCGATCATGGTCGGTATAAATACGGTCATCGCTGATGATCCTTCTCTGACCGCCAGACTTGAAAACGGCGGCAGGAATCCGATAAGGATAGTTCTTGACAGCTGCGCCCGTATTCCGCTTGACAGTGTGCTGATCAATGACGGCAAGGCTCCTGTGATTATGGCGGTGACAGAAAAAGCACCAGAGGAGAGACTACGGGCTCTTGCTGATAGGAATGTACAGATACTGGTGTGCGAAGAGGACACAAATGGTCATATATGTCTGCAGAAATTGTTCAGGCAGCTGGCTCAAAAAAATATATGCAGTATTTTGGTGGAAGGCGGAGCAGCGCTTATGGGCAGTATAATAAGCGCAAATCTGGCCGATAAGGCATACTTTTTTATAGCACCAAAATTGATCGGCGGAGAAACGGCAAAAATGGCTGTTGGCGGCGAAGGTATCGGTGAGCTGTCTGATGCTGTGGAGCTTTTTGACACATCCGCGGAGGTTTTGGATGGCGGGGATGTTTTAATAAAAGGATATATGAGGTGATTTTATGTTTACGGGAATAATCGAAGAAGTCGGTCATATATCGGGAATCAAGAACGGGGCATCCTCCGTACGACTTACCATTGCCGCAAAAAAAATTTTGACGGATGTCGGTATAGGTGACAGTATTGCTGTCAATGGTACATGCCTCACAGTCACACAATATACAGATAAAAGTTTTTCCGCAGATGTCATGCCTGAATCTGTAAGAAAAACTTCACTCGGAGAATTGAAGCAGGGCAGTCTTGTTAATCTGGAAAGAGCTTTAAAAGTGGGCTCCCGCCTGGGAGGACATATTGTCAGCGGTCATATCGACGGAACAGGAACGATAATTGAAAAAAAACCGGAAGATAATGCCGTCATTGTTACGATCAGTGTTGATAAGGGACTATTGCGGTATATAGTGAAAAAGGGTTCTGTGACAATAGACGGAATCAGTCTGACTGTGGTAGATGCCGATTATGCTGAGTTTTCAGTGTCACTTATCCCGCATACGGCTTCTATAACGACTATAGGGCAGAAAAATACCGGAGCGTCTGTAAATATAGAAACAGATATATTGGGGAAATATGTGGAAAAAATGCTTTTGATGCAAAAAGCGGAAAGCCCGCAGCTTTCCAAGATAAATGCGGAATTTTTAAGTGAAAATGGATTTTAAAAAAATGTATTATAGCACAGCTATTTTGGGAAAAGAGGATTTTTATGGAAATAAAATTTGATTCGGTGGAAAAAGCAATAGAAGATTTTAAGAACGGTAAAATGGTACTTGTGGTAGATGATGAAGACAGAGAAAATGAAGGCGATCTGCTTGCTCCCGCAGATTTGGTCACACCAGATATAATAAATTTTATGGCAATTCATGCCAAAGGGTTAATATGCATGCCGATGGATGCGTCGCTTGTTGATAAAATGGGTCTTGAACCCATGGTGGCTCATAATACGGATAACCATGAAACAGCTTTTACCGTTTCTGTCGATCATATTGATACAACTACGGGAATATCTGCTTTTGAACGGGCGCTGACAGTTAAGAAAATGATGGAAGAAGATATAAAACCGACTGACTTGCGGCGTCCCGGGCATATTTTTCCTCTGCGTGCCGTTGAAGGGGGAGTACTGCGCCGGACAGGACATACAGAAGCTACAGTCGATCTGGCGAGACTGGCAGGACTGAAACCGGCAGGTCTTTGCTGTGAAATAATGAGTGCGGATGGACATATGGCGCGTACACCGGAGCTGTATAAATTTGCCAAAGAGCACGGCTTGTCTTTTATAACGGTAGCAGCGTTGATAAAATACCGGAAAAGCACGGAATGTTTTTTAAAAAAAGTGGAAGAAGCACAATTCCCCAGTAAGTATGGTATGTTTAAAATAGTAGCCTATGAAAATCAGCTTGATGACAAGTGCCATATTGCTATAGTAAAAGGCGATGTGCGCGGTAAAAAGAATGTGCTGGTGCGCGTTCATTCTGAGTGTCTTACCGGTGATGTTTTGGGGTCTATGCGCTGTGACTGCGGGGATCAGCTTGCACAGGCACTTCGTCGCATCGAAGCAGAAGGCGAAGGCGTTGTGCTGTATATGCGGCAGGAAGGCCGGGGCATTGGTCTCGCCAATAAAATTAGGGCTTATGCTCTGCAGGACGGCGGCAAGGATACAGTGGAAGCAAATGTTCTGCTGGGCTTTGCGCCGGATATGAGAGATTACGGGATAGGTGCCCAGATTTTGACCGACCTGGGACTCAGCAGTATTCGTCTGATGACGAATAATCCGGAAAAAAGAGCAGCCCTTGAAGGTTATGGTCTGAAAATCGTCGAAAGAGTACCTATAGAAATACCTTCTAATAGCTTTGATGCAGGATATCTTAAAACAAAAAAAGAAAAAATGGGACATTTATTGAATAACGCTCAGTGAGTATATATTATAAGAATGCGTGGAGGATTATATTATGGCAAAGATCATTGAAGGACATTTATCGGCAAAAGGTTTGAGATTCGCAATAGTAGTAGCCAGATTCAATGAATTTATTACAAGCAAACTGCTGTCAGGAGCAATCGATACATTGAATCGGCACGATGCATCACAAGATGATGTGACAGTAGCGTGGGTGCCGGGGGCTTTTGAAATTCCTCTGGTTGCAAAGAAAATGGCGCAGAGTGATAAATACGATGCAGTTATCTGTCTCGGTGCCGTTATTCGCGGTTCGACAACACATTATGATTATGTCTGCAATGAAGTATCTAAAGGGGTGGCGGCCGTAGGACTTTCTACCGGAGTGCCGACTATTTTTGGCGTAGTGACCACCGAAAACATTGAACAGGCTATTGAACGCGCCGGAACAAAAGTCGGCAATAAGGGGACTGATGCTGCTATGAGTGCTATAGAAATGGCAGATCTGCTCAGAAAAATCTGATGTGTGGTAAAGTATTGATGGCAGTAAAGCCGGTAAAAAGGAGTTGGGTATTTTGAAAGTGGGAATTATCAGTGACACACATGGCTGCGCCGAACGATTTGCATTGGCGTATGATAAGTTTTTTAAAGATGCTGACATGATCATTCATGCGGGCGATGTTCTCTATCACGGTCCCCGAAATCCTATGCTGGCTGATTATGATCCGGCAAAACTGGCAGAAAAGCTTAACAGTCTGCCTATGCCGGTAATAGTGACACGCGGAAATTGTGACAGTGAAGTGGATACGCTGGTTTTGAATATGCCTGTTCAGGCACCTTATACTTATGTGGTGATTGACGGACTTAAAATAGTGACGACACATGGGCACTATGTTATGACCGATAAAGAGAAAGACGATATGGCTGCCCATCTGAAAGCCGATTTGTTTATAAGCGGGCACGTGCATATCAATGTGCTGGAAAAACGCGGTAATACCATATTCTTGAATCCCGGGTCTCCTGCACTCAGCAAAAGGACAGACGGACGACAGACCGCAGCTGTTTTAACGGATAAAAAGATTGAGATAGTTGATATAGATACGGATGAAGTTTTGCTGGCGCTGAAAAGATAATAAAAGCGGGAGCCTGCGGGTTGACCTCAAATATTTAGAGCAGATTCAGGGCAGTGGGATATTTACATTCCACTGCTTTTGCTTTAGAATATAGAATTAATCACAAACATAAATACAGGGAGGCCGTTAAGGCAGAATGTTCAACAACAGCAGACTTTTACACCGCATAGATCTTCCGCTGATAATAGCGATCACATTGCTGGTCCTGGTCGGTATTGTCATCATAGGGAGTGCCACTCATATTAATGCACCGGGCAGCGAAAGATATTGGTATGTGCAGAGGCAGGGGATTTTTGCCGTGCTGGGCGCAGTTATTGTTTTCTTGATGATGAAGTTCGACTATCGTATGCTGCAGCCATTGGGCAATAAGCTTTATATATTCAATGCGCTGATGCTTTTAGCTGTTGATATAGCCGGTCATTCAGCTCTGGGCGCTCAGCGCTGGATACAGATAGGGCCAATCAGCTTTCAGCCGTCAGAATTCTCAAAACTGATTATGATAATATCATTGGCAGTTTTATTGGAAAATCGTGTTGGTAAACTCAATACTTTCAAGGAATTGCTGCCGGTTGCCATTTATTTAATCATACCGTTTTGTCTTGTGGTCACACAACCTGATTTGGGAACAGCGCTGGTCTTTCTTGCCATATTTTTTGGGATGATATTCGCTGCCGGTGTAAATATGAAATTGATAGGGATAATTCTTGGAATAGGTCTTTCCTGCCTGCCAATTTTCTGGCATTTTTTAAAAGAGTATCAAAAAATGCGTATTATGGTATTTATCAATCCGAATATAGATCCGCTTGGTTCCGGATATCATATCATTCAGTCAAAAATAGCCATCGGTTCCGGCCTTTTATACGGAAAAGGTCTGTTTCAGGGGACTCAGAGCCAATTGAATTTTCTGCCGGAAAATCATACAGATTTTATTTTTGCTGTAATAGGCGAGGAGCTGGGTTTTATTGGTGCGACCATCGTATTGCTGATATTTCTTTTTGTTTTATGGAGGGGAATAAAAATAGCCAGAGAAGCGAGTGATAATCTGGGTATGCTGTTGGCGGTGGGGATGACTTCAATGCTGGCTTTCCATGTATTGGTCAACGTTGGAATGACAATCGGCATTATGCCCGTGACAGGAATCCCGCTGCCCTTTATAAGTTATGGTGTCAGTTCGCTGATAACTAATATAATGGGTATGGGAATGCTCTTGAATATTTACAATAATCGTCAGCAGCTGATTTTCTGAAAATCACCGGTGTATCAAAAAAATCATATTTTCTCCATAGAAAGTTCACAATATTGAGTTATACTGTAAACAACTTAAAGGAGGGAATATATTATGATGGGATATGGCGGTTTTGGCGGTCATTATGGCTTTGATTGGCTGGGTGCCGGTTTTGGTATGATAACTCATCTGGCATTTACAGTTCTTATAGTAATGGCAGCAATATACTTCTATAAAAATATTTTTCGCGGCGGCAATTGCCGTCATTTACGTGGGCAGAACGATGCGGCTTTGGAAATATTGAGAGAGCGCTATGCCAAAGGAGAGCTGCCTGCTGAAGAGTTTCAAAAAATGAAGAAAGAATTGCAGTAAAGACTGACTGCAGATATTTCCCGATGCCAGACTTATTTATTGTCTGTCTTTTGCAGCAAGATGGATGATGAAGTCCGGTCAACGGATAAAATATACTTTTTTACTGGTCCGAGTTTTACCCAAACTATAATAAACAGCAAAAAGCCTTAGTGCAATAACACTAAGGCTTTTTGCTGTTTAATTGCTGCGGATGGATTTAGTTTATCCGATGATTAACCCGCTTAATACTCCATGGACAATTTCGACTACTATTCAGGCGGCGTCAAAACGCCGTCTGAATTAAATCTCCATTTATAAAACTTCAGAAAAGTAGATAACCGTTACGGTGTCTTCCATTGTGATTCTCTTTTTGTAAATATTTTCAAAATCGGCGATCAGATCTTCGCGTGTATTTATTTCAGGATTTTGATGATCAAGATCTTCAGAAGTTAATTCAGCCATTTTTTTTACCTGAACCTTGTCAAGAAAAGCGACAAAAAGTTTTTTCTTGGGCTGCAATTTAGATCCTGTGGTTATCCAGACTAATGAGCTTTCAGGGTATTGTCTGCTTACATCGCCTAAACGTACAGTACAATTTTTTTGACGGACCATCAGCATTTTTTCGTGTTTGGGTGCTTGGAAATTTAATGACATCATATGACTATCTCTCTCCTATCATGGGATAAAATCCCCAATATATAAATCATTCAAAATGATATGTATGATTTTTTTTAAAATTCCTTTCACGCAGCCAATAGACAGTAAGACCAATGACAACGCCAAGTAAAGCAACATATTGGCCTTGGTGCAGGGCAGAGTCTTTTTGGGTGGAAAGATACATAAAACCGAAAATAAAACGGCAGCCGGCGGCAAGAATCATAGCCTGAAGAAAGATATTGCCTCTGCGTATTTTCATATAATTTACCTGCAGATATGTCAGTATAAGAGAAAAAAACAAAACAAATGCTAAGATTCCCGCCTGGTATAAAGCTACAGGCCGGAAATATAAATAATGTTCGAATCCCGTCGGCCTCTGCTTAAAATCAACATAAGCGGCCAGACTGTGATCGTTTGCTACGGAAGCTAACGGAAGCCCGATGGTGTTTTGCATAAAAAAATTGCCGATCTGATCGACGATAAGACCAGCAACCATCCCAGGTAAAAGAATATCCATCCAGTGCCAGAAATTTTTCCCGGAAAGATAGAGATAAAATGCACTGCCAAGAAGAAAACCGGCAAATCCGCCATAGATAGATAATCCACCTTGACTGAGCAGGAATATGCTGAAAAGCTTGCCGGCATATTCCTGCCAATGCAGCAATACATAACCTCCGCGGCTGAAAATTATGCCGAGAGGGATACTCCAGAGGAGAAGATCAACCACAGTAGAAAAATCTTCCTCTCTTTTTTGTGTATTCAGCCATGTCACGAGCAGACCGAGGAGTATGGATAAAACGATGGTAATACCGTACCAATATATGTGAAAGTGTCCTAGTATAAACATGATGTTATAGATCAATATGCCTTTCTTTATCCGTTGGATTTTTGTTGATGGTTCAGCTGTTGAACCTAAATAAGTCAATGTATAAGAGACGAATAGATTATTGTAATATTTTAACTCGAATATAAAAAATTAGCAAATAAAATATAAAAAATGTGTTATAATTATATCGTAGTCAAGTACTTGGATAAGGAGATAATAATATGACAATTACAAAGGATATGGGGATTATGGAAGTTGTCCAGAAATACCCGGAAACCGTTGATGTTTTTGCTATGTCAGGTATGGGCTGTATCGGTTGTGCCGCATCTCATTTCGAAAATATCGAACAGGGAGCTATGGCACACGGCATCGATATTGATAAACTGATGGCAAATCTCAACGAAGTTGCAGATGCACAGATTCAATAAATAATAAACCGGCAGGAAAATCCTGCCGGTTTATTATTTATTGAACAGTATATTTTTTATGGCATTATGCACGACTTTTTCCGGGACTGTGTCATCCAAATGAACTTTTCCGATTTCGTCTAAAAGGATCCAGTTTATTTTGCCTCCGACAGTTTTTTTGTCGTGAAAAAGATCGTTATATATGCCTGCTTCGGAGCAGCCGGTGCATTTATCGGGCAGCCTGCATAAGTCGAGGATGCGGCGGATGTCCGACACTGTACCCTCTTCGATAAAGCCAAGCTCACAGCTTATAGCAGCGGCGCCAAGCATACCTATGGCGACAGCTTCACCGTGATTGTATTTTTTATATCTCGTTTCTCTTTCGATGGCATGGCCCAGTGTATGTCCGAAATTCAGGATGGCGCGCAGTCCTGTTTCCTTCTCGTCTTCGGCTACAACAGATGCCTTGATTTCGCATGATCTGGCTATGATATTTCTCAGAATCTCGTTGTTCAATGTAAAAATTTCGGCGGAATGATCGGCTATATAGTCAAAAAATGTTTTGTCATAAATCAGGCCGTACTTTATTATTTCCGCCAGGCCGGTAGATATTTCTCTGGCAGGAAGTGTCTGCAGCATGTCAAGGTCTATGAAAACGGCTTTGGGCTGATAAAACGCACCGATCAAGTTTTTGCCGAGGGGATGATTTACCGCGACTTTGCCGCCCACGGAAGAGTCGACATGCGCCAGCAGGCTGGTCGGAATTTGAATAAAAGGAACACCGCGCATATAGGTTGCTGCGATAAAACCGGCGAGATCACCAACTACACCGCCGCCAAGTGCGATTATCGGCGACTTTCTGTCCAAGCCGGCTTTGATGGCTTCGGTGTAGAGATCCTGAGCGGAAGTAAAGGATTTTGTTTTTTCTCCGGCTTCCAGTATGGCCAAGCGAGGTGAAAAACCGATTGTCCGCAGCAGATCTGTTATTTTTTCACTATATAATTTGCCTACATTGCTGTCCGTGACAACAAGGGCGGTACGTGAAAAATTACTGCCCGCAAAAAAATCGGCAATTGTTTTGTGTAAATTGTTGTCTATATAAATATCGTAGCTGTTATTTATGATGGGAACGGTTACTGTCTTCAATTCTTTTTCCTCCGCAGATATACGATGATTTCATTAACTATTTGCAGCGGCGTGAGATCATCTGTATCAATCATGAAATCGGCCTGATCATAAAAAGGCATTCTTTTTTCTAAAAGTGACTGCATTTTGCTTTCATCATTTTTCAGCAGAGGTCTGTTATTGCGGCCTTTTGTTCTTCTCATAATTGTCGGGATTCCGGCACGCAGACAAATCAATATGTTGCCGCCGGTTTTCATGGACAGACGATTTTCCTCAAACATGGGCACGCCGCCGCCGGTCGATATGACAATATTAGCGCGGCTGCAAACTTCTTTTACGATTTTTTTTTCATACTGGCGAAAGTAATCTTCTCCTGATTCGGCAAAAATTTGAGGAATAGACAATTCGGTTCTTTCTTCGATAAGTGTATCCGTGTCAACGAAAGAATAGCCGAGTTTTTCAGCCAGAAGACGTCCTACACTGCTTTTGCCGGTTCCCATGAAACCTATTAAAACAATATTCTTCATTTTTTGCCCAGTCTTTTATTATAGTTTTCAATAGAAGAACGGATATCGTTCATGGCGTGTCCGCCGAACTGTTCCAAAACAGCATCGGCAACCGCATACGCGATCATGGCAGCACCTACTATCGATGCTGCGGCTACAGCACAAATATCGCTGCGTTCTGTAGAGGCTAAAACTTCTTTTTTATCTTTGATATCTATGGAATGAAGAGGAGCCATGAGGGTCGGGATCGGCTTCATTACGGCGCGCAATATGATGTTTTCACCGTTGGTCATGCCGCCTTCCAGTCCGCCGGCGTGATTTGTCTTTCGATAGACCTGCTTGTTTTCATCATAAAACATTTCATCGTGCATTTTACTGCCGGGGTTATATGCATAAGCGAGACCGTCGCCTATTTCGACGGCTTTTATAGCTTGTATGGACATAAGAGCTTGTGCCAGTCTGCCGTCAAGCCTTTTGTCCCATTGGATATGAGAACCGAGTCCTTCCGGCACGCCCGTAGTTATTACTTCAAACATACCGCCAAGAGTGTCGCCCGACTGTCCTGCATCACGGATCTTTTGCCGCATTTTTTCTTCGGCCGCCGCATCTATGCAGTTAAGGTCGGAGGTATTGTCTGCGATTTTGGTATAATCAATGCTGTGACGATCTATTTCGACGCCGCCGATATTTACTACATGAGAAAATACACTGATACCGAGGGACTGCAGAAACTGCTGGCATACGGCACCGACTGCTACCTTAGCAGCCGTTTCGCGTGCGCTTGCTCTTTCTAAAATATCGCGGATATCGGTTCTGTCATACTTGTGTATACCCACTAAGTCGGCATGACCCGGTCTGGCTGCGGTCACTTTATCACCGAACGGTTCTCCTTTGACAGACATTTTTTTTATCCAATTGCCCCAGTCGCGGTTTTTTATTTGCAGGGTAATGGGATCACCCATAGTTTCATTGAAACGTATTCCCGATAAGATATCAGCCTTATCCGTTTCTATCTTCATACGGCCGCCCCTGCCATATCCCATTTGGCGGCGGGCCAGTTTTTTGTTTATTTCGTCAGCATCGACTTGCAGCCCGGCGGGAATCCCCTCTAAAATGGCAGTCAGGCATTGACCATGTGATTCACCGGCAGTAAGAAAACGTAACATAACAACAATCCTTCCTTATTCTTTATTGTAAATTTATTTAGCCTTCATCCATTGATTCCAGACTGGCGGTACGAATATTTCATTGAACTTTGCGACTGCGTAACTGTCGGTAAGACCGGCAATATAATCGACAACTGTCTGCTGTTTGCCCCATTTTTCTTCCATTCGGCGAAATTCCAGCGGCAGTTTGTGGAAATGCTTCATATAATAGCCAAATAGCTGTTCGATTACAAAACATGCCTGTTTTCGTTCTCTCGCCAGTATTTTGGAATGATATATGCGCTCGAACATGAAGCTGCGAAAGACATCCATGGTTTCTTTCATAGGTTCCGATAATAAAATATCATGTTTGCCGGTCGATGACAATATCATATCACTGACCATGCCGGTGATCATAGTGGAATGATCGTTACCCAAAGACACTGCCACGGATTCGGGCAGATCATTTTTTTTCAGCAGACCGGAACGCAGACTGTCATCGAAATCATGGCAAAGATAGGCTATTCTGTCAGCTGTTTTTACTATGCGGCCCTCCAGCGAAAACGGTACTGTACTGCCTGTATGATTTAGGATACCGTCTTTTACGGCAAGCGTCAAATTGAGGCCTTTTCCGTCTTTTTCCAGATATTCCACCATGCGCAGGCTTTGTTCATTATGCGAAAAATGACCTATGAGATTTGACATGGCATCCTCTCCGGCGTGGCTGAACGGTGTGTGTCCTACATCATGACCAAGAGCGATAGCTTCTGTCAGATCTTCATTCAGGCGCAGACCGCGTGCGATTGTCCTTGAAATCTGAGCTACTTCAAGACTGTGTGTCATACGTGTGCGATAGTGGTCTCCGGAGGTTATGTAAACCTGTGTTTTATGTTTGAGCCGGCGAAAAGATTTTGAATGAAGGATGCGGTCGCGATCACGTTGGTACGCTGTCCGAAAAAGGCACATCTCTTCATGGCGGCCGCGGACAGCCTCTCTGCTTTTTGCAGCATCCGCAGACAGTATCTCGTATTCCAATTCTTCTGTTCGTTCTCTTACATTCATAAATGCACCACCCTGCACAAAAAAATTATCGCTGTTATCTGTATTGCTCAAGTAAATTACTATAATATATTATAACTGTCCTATGTAAAAAATAATAGAAGTTAATTTTTAGTCGTTATATGTTCGGATCATAATATGATATAATATTAATAAAAGAAGAAAAATTTTATGGAGGCTTTTATGCGTATATTAAAAATATCCCTTGTAATGATCGCAGTCATGTTTATAAGTACATATACTGCTTTTGCTTCACCTAAGGTCACAGCTGATAAAACAACATTTGATATTTTATCGGGCACATACAAGCTGGACGGAAACGTACATGTTGAAACCGGTAAATTCACTGTTACAGCCGATCATGCACAAGTAAATCTCACATCCTTTGAAGTATGGGCGCAGAGTAATATCAACTGTCTTTACGGAACAAATGAAGAAGGAACGGCTCCCATAAATTTTAGTGGCAATGATCTGTACGGCTCATGGGCTGAAAAGACGATCACAGTGAAAGACGGTACACAGTTTAAATCAGGAGGACTGAGCATAAAGGCTGATAAAACCGTATTTAATTGGGAAACGAAGATCGCAGATTTCTCCGGTAATGTCGAAGTAGTTCAGGACGGTAAAACAAAGAAATACGATCAGATCAAATATAATGTAGCTGAAAACAAATTTTTAAATGATGCTGCCGATTGAGCAGAAGAAAAAATAAGTGCAGCGGTAATTTCAAATTCAGTTTATCCCGGCAGAGCAGTAAAAGCATGCGGGCATAAAAAAGGCATTTTTCAATGCCTGTTTTTTTACATATTTTTTATCGGTGTTGTGCCGCGGGAAAGAGCAATAGGCCCGGTACGGGCAATTTCCAAAATGTCGTAGCAATTGAGCATGTCAATGAGTGCCGCCAATTTTTCCTGCTCGCCCGTTAGTTCAAGAACAACATTTTCATGGCCGACATCCACGATATGAGCTCTGAATATATTGGCAATATTGACAATGTCTGCACGCACGGCAGGCGTGTCAGCTTTTACCTTGACCATTATGAGTTCTCTGTTTATAGAGGGAAGTTCACTTATATTGACAATTTTTATTACATCTATAAGTTTGGCCATTTGATGGATGACTTTGTTCAGTTCAGTCTCATTGTAGGCATTCACTACAATATTTATGCGGGTAACATCATTCTCTTCAGTATATCCGGCATTTATTGTTTCAATATTGAAAGCACGGCGGCTGATCAGTCCCGATACATGAGTAAGCACGCCCGGTTTATTTTCCGCCAGAATAGCGATTTGATATTTCATAAAATCAGATATCTCCTTCCAAGATCATTTCATCAAGACGTTTACCGCCTGGCACCATCGGCAGTACATCCTGAACTTCCGGCACAACAATATCGATGAGTACGGGACCGTGTTCACTGAAGATTTTTTCCAGGCCTGTTTTCAGATCTTCCTTTTTTTCAATACGGTAACCTTTAATGCCCATTGCCTGCGCTATTTTTACGATATCGGCTTTGCTTTTGAAAAGAGAATGTGAATATCTTTTACCGTAGAACATACGCTGCCACTGTGTAACCATGCCCAGTACCGAATTATGGATAACAATTATTTTTATATCTATAGCATAATCGGCCAGTGTCGCCATTTCCTGGCAGTTCATCATGATGCTGCCGTCACCTGAAAATAGCAGCACCTTTTTTTGAGGCATGCCGAGCTTTGCCCCCATGGCAGCAGGCAAACCATAACCCATGGTGCCCAAACCGCCCGAGGTTATAAAATTACGGGGACCGTAAATTTTAAAAAATTGTGCGGTCCACATTTGATGCTGTCCGACATCGGTAACGGCGACAGTATCGGGACCGGACATGTCTGAAATTTTGCTGATTGCCTCTTGGGCAAGAATATGTGTCTTGTCCTCCTTATAGGTAAAAGGATTTTCCTTCTGCATCTTTATAGTGTATTCGTACCATTCTTTGCAATTGCTTTTTATAGATGAAACATACGGCGCGGTTTTTTCCAAGAATAACGGAAGAGACCATTGGAGATCGCCGATTACACTCAGTTCAGTTTTTATATTTTTATTTATTTCCGCATGATCTATATCAAAATGAATTATAGCGGCATTTGGTGCGAATTGATTTACAATACCAGTGACTCTGTCATCAAAACGTACACCAATGCCGATCAGTAAATCGCACTCCATAATAGCTATGTTCGATGCATAGGATCCATGCATGCCCGCCATGCCAAGATATCCGTCACTGTCCGGATCGGCGCAGCCGAGTCCCATCAATGTGCTGGTCACAGGGATATGCATGCTGCTGGCAAACTTACGCAAAAATTTGTGAGTGTCTGATGAAATAACACCTCCGCCTGTAAAGATAACAGGTTTTTTTGCTTTCTGCAAAGCAGTGACGACGCTGTCAATCGTTTTTTCGTCGCCGATATTGATCCCGCTGTAGCCGCGTAAGTTTACACTGTCGGGATATTCATAATCAAATTCGGCAGCAAATGCATCCTTGGCTATATCTATCACTACCGGTCCGGGACGCCCTGTTCCGGCTATGAAAAAAGCCTCTTTAAGCACACGCGGCAGATCTTCTGCATAGCGGACAAGGTAATTGTGCTTGGTGATAGGCGAGGTTATACCGCATACGTCGGCTTCCTGAAAGGAATCCTTGCCGATGAATGGGGTCGCTACCTGTCCCGTTATGCAGACAAGAGGTATAGAATCAATATTAGCTGTGGCTATACCTGTTATCAAATTAGTGGCACCGGGACCGGAAGTAGCGACGCAAACGCCTACCTTGCCCGTGGCCCTGGCATAACCGTCGGCAGCATGTACTGCACCCTGTTCGTGTCTTGTTAATATATGGGGAAATTTTGTTTTATAGATTTCGTCATATAAGGTAAGCACAGCACCTCCGGGATAGCCGAAGATCAATTCAACACCTTCGTTTTTCAGGCTCTCAATAACGGCTCTAGCTCCGTTTATATGCACAACAATTCCTCCTCTGAGTAAGAAAAATCCGCAGGCACAAAAAAAGCGGTAAGGCAGACTGTTCAGTCTGCCCCGCCGCCCTTGATCGCATCATAGGATTTATTAATTTTCCTTTTTATCCAGCCATGACATCATTTTGCGAAGTTTTCCGCCGACTTCTTCAATCTGATGTTCGGCATGTCTGCGGCGCATTGCATAGAATTGAGCGCGTCCTGCCTTGTTTTCAGTGAGCCATTTTGTCGCAAAACTGCCATCTTGAATATCGGTAAGGATATTTTCCATTTCTTTTTTTGTTTTGTCCGTGACTAAACGGGGACCTGCGGTGTAATCGCCGTATTCAGCCGTATCGCTTATAGAATGACGCATTTTTGCCATGCCGCCTTCATACATAAGATCAACAATAAGCTTCATTTCATGGAAACATTCAAAATAAGCAATTTCAGGCTGATAACCCGCTTTGACAAGTGTTTCGAAACCCGCGGTAATGAGATGGGTAATACCGCCGCAAAGAACAGCTTGCTCGCCAAAGAGGTCTGTTTCAGTTTCTTCCTGGAAAGTCGTCTTAATGACTCCGGAACGGGTACCGCCGATGCCGCGGGCATAGGCAAGTGCTATATCCCAGGCTTTGCCGCTGGCATCCTGATATACTGCGAAAATATCGGGAACACCGCCGCCTTCCGCAAAGGTGCGGCGTACAAGGTGACCGGGACCCTTCGGTGCGACCATGAAAACATCAATATCCTCCGGCGGCTGTATCTGTTGAAAATGTATATTGAAGCCATGCGCAAATGCAAGCGCACTGCCTGCTTTCAGATTGGGAGCAATTTCCGTTTTATATATTTTAGCTTGTATTTCGTCAGGAATTAGAATCATGGTAATGTCCGCATCTTTTACTGCATCGGCGACCTCTGCGACCTTTAGGCCGGCATCCTTTGCTTTTTGTGCGGATTTGCTGCCTGCATAAAGACCTACAGTGATATCAATACCACTTTCCTTCAAATTTAGGGCATGCGCATGACCCTGGCTGCCATAACCAATAATAGCGACCTTCTTGCCACTTATCGCATCCCAATTAACATCCTGATCGTAATAAACTTTTGCCATAAATAAAACATCTCCCCAAAATTCCAACCGGTAAAATAAATACCGATTATTAGATTTACAAAGTTACAAAAGAACATTGTATACATGATACACTTTGACAATAATTTTGTCAATAGAATTTAGCTAAAAAATTTACAGTTTGACACATGCTAAAAATTTACGAAGGTGTTAATTCCGCTGACTGTATTTGCCATCGGTTCGACAAAGGCCTTGCCGGCATTGACAATTATAGCCTGCGGTTCATTAAGCGCAAGCGCATTGCTGAAGGCTTCGACAAATTCATCCATACTGTGTACATCATAAGTTCTGATGCCGAAACTTTCCGTGTATTTAACGTAATTCATTTTGTATTCAAAATTACAGGAAAAATATCTTGCACCATAATACACTTTCTGCAGCTGACGTATCATGCCAAGCGATTCATTGTTTATGATGATCGATATTATGGGCAGACGCAGAGCGGCAATAGTATAGTATTCACTGCCAGTCATTTTTATACCGCCGTCTCCGGCGATATGGATGACTCTTTTTTTATTTTTGTAATAAAGCTGAATGCCAAGTGCAGCGGGCAGACCGAAGCCCATAGTGCCTAACCCGCCTGAAGTGAACCACGTGCGCGGCGTACGGCGTCTGATATGCTGGGCAGCCCACATTTGATGCTGACCGACATCCGTTACGACAGCATAGTCTCCTTTGTTGATTGTTTGCGAAATATGATGCATTATATTGGGCACATCGTATTTTCCGGTGTATTCATATGCAAATTTTTCTTTGTGCTTTTTCAGCGTTTTCCACCATGCATCAGGATTATTTACGGCTTCCCGCTGCATCAAAAGATTCAGTATCGTTTTCATGTCACCGGACAGACCGATGCTGCTGTGAACATTTTTGTCTATTTCGGCAGGATCGATATCTATATGAATAAAATGTTTTTCATATATGTAATGGGCTATATTGCCGGTCTGCCTGTCACCGAAGCGGCTGCCGACAGCTATTACCAGATCGGCTTCGGCAACAGTGTAATTTGCGGACTTCCGTCCGTGCAGTCCGGCAAACCCCATATAAAGAGGATGATCATTGGGAAAAGCGCCTATCCCCATAAGGGTGGACACGACAGGAAGCTTATATTTTTCAGCAAAGGCAATGAGCTCTTTGTGGGCCCGGCCCAGAACTACGCCGCCGCCTGCTATGATCACCGGCCGTTCGGCTTTTAAGATCTCGTCTATGGCTTCGGCTGCGCAGATGATAAAATCGGCATCCGGTTTGGCAGCTTTATTTTCTGTAGTATTTTCCGGATAAGCGATATCAGCATAAAAAAAATCTTTCGGAATATCTATGAGTACGGGACCCTGACGGCCGCTGAGTGCGAGTGCAAAGGCTTTCCTCAGAAGCGGGATAAGCTCTTTTGCGCTTTGGAGTTTAAAATTATGCTTTGTTATAGGCATGGTAATGCCGAAGATATCGGTTTCCTGAAAGGAATCCCTGCCCAGCAGATTGCTGTCCACCTGTCCCGTTATAATTACCATAGGAACAGAGTCCATAAAAGCAGTAGCTATCCCTGTCACAAGATTTGTCGCACCGGGGCCTGATGTGGCGATGCATACACCGGCTTTGCCGCTGGCACGGGCATAGCCGTCGGCTGCGTGTGCGGATGATTGTTCATGTGTGGTCAAAATAAAATCGATGCTGCTGTCTTTGCCGAGAGCGTCAAAAAGAGGCAGAATCATTCCGCCCGGATAGCCAAAAATTGTGTTTACTCTCTGCTCTTTAAGACATTTGATAACTGCCTGTGATCCTTCCATATTTTTACCTCGATGTAAATTCGCTGTCAAAGCATATTTTTGCCGTAGAAACCCGGTTTCTCTTTATAGCTTGTGATCGTTTGTTCTCCTCTTTCCAGAGCGATCTGGCCGGTCCGTATTATTTCTAAGATGCCATAAGGTTCTAACAGCCGCGTGAATGCGACTACCTTTTCATCCTGTCCGGTAATTTCAAAAATAAGTGTCGTTGCCTGTACATCAACCACGCGTGCACGGAAAAGTTCGGCAATTTTTAAGATGTCCAGTCTATTGCTCTCGGACGATTTTATTTTTATCAGGGTCATACCGCGATATACGGCATCTTCCGGATTATGCAGCTGAACAGCAGCAACATCCGGTATTTTACTCAGCTGCTTTATCAGCTGATCGACTATATGTGTTTCCCCGCTGAAAAAAATAGTTATCCGCGAATATTCCGGTGACTGGGTTATCCCCACAGAAAGGCTGTCAATGTTAAAAGATCTGCGGGAAAACATGCCAACGACACGCAGCAATACTCCCGGCTGATTATTGACAAGAACAGAAAGCGCATGCTTCATGAATCACATCCCCTTTTATGAATCTGACAATACTAGGCATATTATTCCGTGAATATGCTTATATATTAATATATGATTTTACATTAATTTTTGATGAAAATCCAGATAAAAGTAAATAAATTTAATATTTTTGTTTATAAATGGAGTGAAAATCATGGGGGACTGTTTTGCAGACCGAAGCAAGAGCTTATTTTTGAGCAAGAATGAACACTGTACCAACAATCAACACACTGCCGATAATTTCCGGCAGACCGAAGGCAACGTTCATGAAAATCACCGAAAGGGCAACTGAGGCAAATGGTTCAATGGAAGCCATGGTGCCTACCTCGGTGGGATAAAGATATTTTGTACTTTCTATATAGGACCAAAAAGCTATTACGGTACCGCAGATAATTACAAAAAGCAGTGCCAGCGCCGCGCCGAAATCAAATATACCTTTGAAGGAAAAAGGTGATTGGAAGAATGACAGCAGCAAACCACCGCAAAGCATTCCCCAGCCGACAACAAGGGAAGAATGATGCTTGGTAAGCATAGCTCTCGGCTGCAATGTATATAAAGCGGCGGCCAGCGATGATATCAGTCCCCAGAATAATGCGGTATGGGAAATAGCCAGGCTGCTGAGAGAACCCTTGGTGGTCAGAAGAAAAGTTCCTGCCACAGCCATCAGGATGCACAGGCACTCCCGCGGCATCGGCCGGCGTTTTTCCGTGAGCAGTATATATATAAGAATGACTACGGGCATGAGATACTGAAGAATGGTCGCCGTTGCGGCATTACTGTGTAAAATGGTGAAAATAAAAGTAAATTGAGTGCCAAGCATGCCGAAGGCGCTGAAAATAATTATATCGCGGATGCTTTTGCCCTTCCATATGGACAATGTCCTGCCGTGGCAGATGATTTTGTCTGCAATCAGCAAAATAGCACCGGCACATATCAATCTGATACAGGTCAGCCATACCGCATCAAACATTTTGTCATGCAGCAGATATTGGATCACTACTCCTGTTGCTCCCCAAAGAGCGGTTCCCAGCATGATCAGCAGGAACCCTTTTAAACGACTGCTCATTAAGCTATTATTCTCCTTTTGCGATTCCAAAATAAATACTCTATCATTTTAATTCATATACGTTGAATATTTCAAGTATTGATGGATCACGGTTATGATTTTTCGCAAGTACGGCGGCCGTAGCAATAAGACTGGGCAAATTTCCTGCTGTATAATATAGAATCTGCCGGCAAAGATGTTTGACAAAACTATTTAATCGGCATACAATAATCGTACACAATTGAATATAAAAACAAGGGAGCCTATGCAATAGGCTGAGAAAGGGCTGTGAGCACCTGACCTTTGACCTGATCGGGATAATGCCTGCGTAGGGAGTTTTGTTTTGAACGCATAACGTCTATCCTGATCAGGGTGGACGTTTTATTTTTTTTTGAGGTGATGAAAGTGCAGATTGTTATCAATGGAAAAAAAAGGCAGCTTGCCGAGAACATTTCGCTCCAGACAGTAATGGATGAAAATTTAGCAGCCGGCGGACGAGCCGTTGCTGAGTTGAATGAGCGGATAATCGACAAACAGGCATGGAATGAAACAATGCTGAAGGAAAATGATGTATTGGAAATAGTGGCATTTATGGGAGGCGGTTCTAAATGACGGTTAGTGAAAATGATTATTTGGAAATTGGCGGAAAAATTTTAACAAGCAGATTCTTTATCGGTACAGGTAAATTTGCCGACAACAAAAAAATGCCGGAGGTCATCCACGCAGGAAAAGCTTCTGTGGTGACGGTAGCTTTAAGGCGTGCTGATCTGAAATCGACCGAAGAGAATATTCTTGATCATATTCCGCAGGATGTTGTTCTCATGCCGAATACATCGGGGGCAAGAACTGCGGAAGAAGCAATAAGGATTGCGCATTTGTCAAAAGCGATGGGCTGCGGCAGCTGGATCAAAATAGAAGTTATTTCTGATAATCGTTATCTTTTGCCCGACAATCAGGAAACACTGAAAGCCACGGAAATTTTGGCAGCCGAGGGGTTTACCGTACTGCCGTATATAAGTCCTGAATTGATGGCCGCGAAAAGGCTGGTGGATGCCGGAGCTGCGGCAGTGATGCCTTTTGCCGCACCCATAGGTTCCAACAGAGGACTCAGAACAAAGGAACTTGTCCAGATATTGATTGATGAAATAGATGCGCCTATCATCGTGGACGCGGGGATAGGCAGACCATCCGAAGCAGCCGAATGTATGGAAATGGGAGCCGCGGCTGTTTTGGTGAATACGGCTGTTGCCACAGCCGGCTCGCCTGTGAAGATGGCTGAAGCTTTTTCACAGGCAATAATAGCCGGAAGAACGGCATTTCTGGCCGGGACGGGCCGAATACTTGCAGCGGGGGCAAGCAGTGCTTCCTCACCGCTTACCGGTTTTTTGCGCAGGGAGGAAGTATAATATGTCTGCCGAAACTTATCTGCAGGAAAAACAGCAGTATAATGACCTGAACTTCACAGATTTTCTCAATAAGGTAACAGAGGAAGACGTATTGCAGGTCCTGACAAAGAACAGAATCAGCCGCATGGATTTTTTGAGGCTGCTTTCGCCTGCCGCCCAAAAACATCTGGAGGATATGGCGCAGCGTTCCCGCCGCGATACGATAAGAAACTTCGGGTATACTATGCAGCTGTTTACGCCGATGTATATAGCCGACTATTGTGATAACTTGTGTGTATACTGCGGTTTTAATCACAATAATAAGATAAGCCGCCGCTGCCTTACAATGGATGAGATCGCAAAAGAAGCGGAGAATATAACACAGACAGGACTCCGGAATATTTTGGTATTGACCGGTGAATCGCAAAAATACAGCCCGGTTGATTATATTCTGGAAGCGGTGGAAGTCCTCAGAAAATATTTTGACAGTGTAGCCATTGAAGTTTATTCTTTTTCGGAAAAGGATTATATTCGTGCTGCGGATACGGGCGTGGACGGAATGACAATGTTTCAGGAATGTTATGATAAAGACATATATGAGACACTCCACCCGGGCGGACCGAAAGCCGATTATGAATATCGGCTGGATGCGCCGGAGCGCGCCTGCCGTGCGGGTATCCGCAATGTGAATATAGGGGCGCTTCTGGGGCTTAATGAATGGCACGAAGAAGCGTTCTTTACGGGCGTTCATGCTGATTATCTGCAGCATAAATATAAGGATACGGAAATAGCTGTTTCTACACCGAGGATGCGCCCGTGTTCAGCTGGCTATGCGCCGCGTTCTATAGTAAATGATATTGAACTCGTACAGTATATAACGGCGCTGCGGATTTTTTTGCCGCGGGCAGGAATTACTCTGTCAACAAGGGAAAAACCAAGAATGCGTGACCATTTGGTGAAAATGGGAATTACTAAAATATCCGGCGGCGTAACGGTCGCGGTCGGAGGCCATACAAAGGGAGAAGACGACGGACAATTTGAAATATCCGATCAGCGGTCTGTCCCGCAAATGGCGCAAATGCTTTATGCTCAGGGATATCAGCCCGTGTATAAAGATTGGCAGACACTTATTTGAAGAATAGACGATTAATGATAAATATTTGCAGGAATATCCCCGCCATACGCGAAATAGTTATACGATGTATGTTGGAACATTCATCGCATAATGTACTCACACAGGAGGATATTTATGAATCTAAGAGCAGGCATGGAATCTTTTTTCAACACAGGAATTTACGGGATAACTGCTGAAAAAGTGTCAAACGGGCGTGACAATATTGAAGTGGTCCGCGAAATGCTTGAAGGAGGCATCAAATTTATCCAGTATCGTGAAAAAGAAAAGGATGCCCTTTCTCGTTACGAAGAATGTCTTATTTTGCGTGATATGGTAAAACAGGCAGGCGGAGTTTTTATCATTGACGACTTTATAGATTTAGCTATAGCGGTTAATGCCGACGGTGTTCATATCGGGCAGGCTGATCTGCCTGTACATGTTGTGCGCAAGATGCTCGGCAGCGATAAATTGATCGGCTTGTCAACGCATAGCGCGGAAGAGCTGGAACGAGCCAATGAGTTAAAGAAATATATTGATTATATAGGCGTCGGTCCCATACATGCCACACCTACCAAAAAGGATGCTGTACCTGTGGGTATTGACTATCTTTCGTACGCTGCAAAAAATGCACAGATGCCTTTTGTTGCCATAGGCGGCATAAAAGAGCATAATATTGATGAAGTCATCAGCGCGGGGGCAAAAACGGTAGCTGTGGTGAGCGACGTTGTCGGAGCCGAAAACATAAAAAGAAAAGTGGAAAAACTGCGGGAAAAAATGTTTTCCGGTATTCACTGAGGCTATATATTTTTTTAAATAAGGACGGATCGCCGATGTTTCGGCGATCCGTCTTTTCCTGTGACAAACTGTCGGATTTATAGTATATAATGGATAAGATGCAGGCAAATTTAACAGTCGTACAATGAATATAAGATATTACGCATACGGGAGGACATGCTTATGAAATCAGCCGTAACTATAGAAAACATTGATATCGGTTATGGCAGGCATATTATATTGAATAATATAAACGCTGAAATAACGGCCGGACAATTTGTCGGCATTATCGGCTGCAATGGTTCGGGGAAAAGCACTCTGCTAAAAGCACTGAGAGGGCTTCAGCCTTTGAATAAAGGCAGAATCTCATATTTTGGCAGGGACATAAGGGCGCTGACAGCAAAACAGACTGCCCGTATGGCAGCCTATATGCAGCAAAATATAAATTTACAATTCAATTATACAGGCAGGGATATCGTCTCAGCCGGACGATATCCGTATTTGGAGTGGTGGCAGAAAGAAAGCAGGGCAGATGAAGAATTGGTACAGGCCTGCTTGGAATATACGGGGACGAAGGATCTGCAGAATATACCTGTCAACGAAATTTCAGGCGGACAGAGACAGCGGATTTTTCTGGCAAAAGTTCTTGCACAAAAAACACCGCTTATTTTTATGGATGAACCGACAGCCGGATTGGATATGGTTTACCAGGAAGAAACATTTCGCTTTACAAGAGAGCTGGCACAAAATGGTAAAACGGTGTTCATGGTGGTTCATGAATTGAATCTGGCAGCCAGATATTGTGACAGGATAATGCTGCTGGGAGAAGGCAGGCTGCTTGACTATGGAGCACCTCAACATATTTTTACGGAAAATATGTTGTCCAGGGCGTATAATACCGAGGTACAGATAGTGGAAAATCCGCTAACAGGCAGCTTGGAAATAACCGCGAAGGAGAACAGCCTTATCAGCAGAAAGGGAAAGGCACTCCTGAAAAAAATTTGCTGAATAAACAGGTATTTTGTTTTTGCCGCTGATGGTGTTGACTGTATACAAGCTATATGCTTTATAATGGCTCTGTGATTATTATGAAAAATTTATTAAATTATTGTGTTATTAAATGGTATGAAAATGATTTGGCGGCAAGAAATATCAGACTGGAAGAATATTTGAGGCGATATGGGCTGGACGGAATAGAACAATTGATATATGGCACACATATTCCTATTCCTGATTACAGTAAAAGCACTGTCGGTGTGCATCTGGCATATTGGCCATATTGGCTCGATTTTTGGCGGGGCAATATAACCGTAGTAGAGGGACAATTCAAAAATAAGCAGGAAAAGCTTCGTTATTTTGGCGGAGCAGTAAATAAGAGTGAATGGCTGTCTGTGATAAGGAAAAATATAAAGATCGCATTGCGGCAAAGTCCTGAATATCTGGTGTGGCATGTGGCGGAATGCCGCCCGGCGGAAATGTACACCTTTTCATTCAGCTATAATGATGATGAAGTGCTGGAGGCGGCAGCGGAGGTTTTTAACTGTATAGACGAGTGTATTCCCGATGATGTTTCAGTGTTCTTTGAGAATTTGTGGTGGCCGGGTTTGAGACTGCTTGACAAAAAATCGGTATGCAGGTTTTTTTCCTTGATAAAGAAAAAAAATGTGGGAATCATGCTTGATACGGGCCATTTGCTGAATACTGACAGCAAAATTGAAAATGAAAAACAGGCAGTCGAATATATAGCAAGCAGAATTTCGGCATTGGGCGCGGAAGCAGGCCGTATCAAAGGGGTGCACTTGAATTGTTCACTTTCAGGGAAATATCAGCAATCCTTCGGGCACTGCGCACCGCAATGCATGGATCCGCATATATTGCTGAAACACGTAGTGGCAATAGATCAGCATATGCCTTTTACGCATACAGGCATAAAAAGAATATTGAAAATGATAAAGCCGGATTATCTTGTCAATGAGCTTAATTATAAAAATTTTTCTCAATTGGATATACTTTTGGCAAAGCAGCTGACGGCATGCGGGCTTTCAGGCAGCGGTGAAAAATATTCAGGTTAAGGGTGGAAAAAATGACAAATTTGCGAAGACTGTTTTGCGGCACTGTGGTACTGGCGTTGTGCGTTTTTTTGATTATGGGCTGCGGTGTGAAAGAAGCGGAACATAATGGCGGGTCAGTATATTCGGTGACGGACAGCCGGGGCATGAAAGTGAACTTCGAGCAGAAACCGCAGAAAATTGTTACACTTTCGATGAGTACGGATGAAATTGTATTAGGCTTAGTGAGACCGGATAAACTTGCCGCGGTGAATTATCTTTTGGATGATCCGGTAAGTTCTGCCATTCCGGATCTGGCCAAGAAAATTCCGACAAAGATCAAGAATCCTTCGGCAGAAGAAATTTTTGCTATGAAACCTGATTTGGTCATAATCCCCGATTGGAATAATATTGAAATAGCTGATAGTCTCAGGGATCTTGGTCTAAAAGTCGTTGTGGTCCCCGGTGCAAAAAATATCGGGGAAGTGAAGGTCTCCGTACAGCTCATTGCGGATGCTTTGGGAGAACATGAGAAGGGAACAGAACTCATAGCTCTAATGGATGAAAAGATCAACGAAATAGAGAGCAAGGTTATTAAAATACCGCAGGAGGACAGGAAAAAAGTGGCTATTCTTTCCCTTATGCCGGGATACGGCGGCATAGGGTCTTCCTTTGATGATATATGCAAATATGCAGGGGTCGTGAATGGAATGGCTGATGAGGGACTGCATAATGGACAGCCCGTCAGCAAAGAAGAGCTGATAAAAATCAATCCGGATATTTTGTTTTTGCCGGCATATGCTGACCATAATTCGGTTGATGCGAATGTGCGCAACGAAAAATATCTTGATGATCCGGCTCTGCAGGGGATAAATGCCATCAAAGAAAATAATCTTGTATATCCGCGGGAGAGTTATATTTATTCGGTATCGCAAAATATTGTTTTTGGTATACAGGAAATTGACCGCTGTGTTTATGGCAGTGTCTTTGACTTTCCGGATAAAGCGCATTTGTCTGTTTCAGAGGAAGAGAGCAAATAAAAATATATACAGCAAATGCAAAAAAACTGCCGACTAGGCAGTTTTTTTTGTGTGCTTAACACGAACGATTACTCTGTTTACATAATTATCAATATCGGAGGTGACCCAGTGATTTTCCAGAGGAGATACGAAAATATCTCCCACAGGCTCAAGCTCGTTGACCCGCATAAATTTTTGCAGTAATTTTATTATTTCGTCAGTTTTTTTATAATATGATCCCTTAAATGACAACTTGAGATAAAGACCGGCAGGCCGCAGATATGTATTGGGTTTTGCTGTCCTGGAGTCATTGTCATAAACAGAATAAAAAGAAATGGCTTTCTGCGGATTGCCCTTGAAAAATTCATCGCGGTCGATGACCCAGCCAACATTTTTTTTGCTGAATTGTTTACAGGAAAATACATCGTAAACATGACGGGCAATTATTTTGATCAAATCCTTGCCTTTGATATGTCTGTCTATGCCGGTGAGACACAGAAGCCTGACAGGCTCATATGTCAGCAATACCTGATCAAGAATTGCCGTCTGCATCTGCAGTGTGTTTTCCATGACCAGGGTGAGGCTCTGATGAACTTTTTCCAGTTTGCTGATTGCAAAAAGACATTTTTCGTCCTGCTTTTTAAGCAGCTTTATAAAGGCGGAAGGCGATTTGGCAGTCAGATATTCCTTGATGGTGGCTATTGGTATATCAAGCTTACGCAGATTGAGGATTATTTCCAAAGTCAGATATTGCTCTATGGCATAATGCCTGTAGCCGTTGCTGCTTACAAATTCAGGCTTTAAAAGATCTATCCTGTCATAATACAGAAGTGTCTGTTTAGGTATTTTGTAAAGTGCTGCCAATTCGCCGCTCGTAAAATAATTATCACATTTTTTATCCATTATTACACCTGTTAATTATAAATATAGCATATTGATCGATAACCAGTCAATCGATATACAGGTCATCCGCAGATTAAGTTTGTATATTTTTACAAATATGAGGGCAGAGTATATTCGATCCTGATAAATAGTGCTGTTATGCAATTGACAGTATATTTGCTATATAGTTTATTATTTACAAGTATTTATAATTATACTTTATGGAAGGATATGGTATATTCATGAAGAATCATACAAACAAAAAAATTGTCTTAGCTGTTTGTATAGGCAGCAGTGTTTTATGGGAGGGGAATGCTGTAGCATCTGCCGATACGGCGCAGGCGTATAATTTTGATGACATAGTTGTCACGGCATCAAGGCTTTCTGAAAAAATTGCGGATACACCGGCTGATGTATATATTATAACGGCAAAAAATATTGCTGACAGACATTATCAAAGTGTGAGCGAAGCACTGGACAATGCTCCCGGTGTTATGGTTAAGCAGGGCGGATTTGGCGGCAGTGATCAGCACGTATTTATAAATGGTGACGATCGCGTCGTTATAATGGTCGACGGCAGACGGCTCAATCTTGACAAAGGCACAAGCGGACGGTCCGGTTTTGATATCAGTCTTCTGCCGGCACCGGACTTTATTGAAAAAATAGAAATAGTAAAGGGGATAGGTTCATCATTATACGGGTCCGATGCCGCTGCCGGGGTAATAAATATTATTACGAAAAGCGGTGCTGCCGATAAAATAACGCTGGATGCCAATACAGGATCATGGGGAACGCATAACTATTCAGCCTCGGTAAGCGGGAAGAAAAATAAAACAGGTTATTTTGTTACGCTGGCTAAATCCAGTCAGGATTATGTAAAATATAAAAATGCAAAAACCGGTGACAATGAAAAATGGCCAAGTTCAGCCAACGATACACAAAGTGCCACAGTTAAATTGGATCAGGAAATAGGAAAGGATGATATGCTGACGTTCTATTTTTCACATTTGTTCAAAAACGGCAGAAAACCTTATCAATCTCCGGAAAGCATGTACGGCTATGCGCCGAATGACTGGGGAACAGATTTGGCGAATGATGTGTCGCTTAAGTACACATGGAATAAAAACAAGGAAAACAGCGGTTTTCTGCAGATATATAAAAATTATTATGCAGGTAATTTTGTAAGCGGCGGAGTACACAGCGAATATGATGAAAAAAAGGAAGGCATTGACTTTCAGCAGAATATAGCGTTGAATGAAAGACATCAGATGGTAACAGGTCTGGAATGGCGTCAGTCCAGTGTGAACAGTCCCGCTATGTACGACGGAAGGGAAGGCAATATAAACAATAAGGCGGCATTTTTGCAGGATACGTGGAAAATAGATAACTCCTGGAGTATTACTGCGGGTGCGCGCTACGATAAGCATAATTATTTCGGTGATAAAACAACTCTGCATGCAGCAATCAATAAAAAATTCAATGCGGATAACAGAGCTTATTTTTCCTGGGGGCAGGTATTTAACGCACCGCAGGCCAATGATATGTTTTATTATTCACCGGGCGGATACGGTTATGGCTCGTATACGGGCAATCCAAATCTGAAGCCGGAGGAAGGCAATGTTTATACAGTTGGCTATGACAGCCAAATCAATGCAAAAACCGGTGCCGGGATGAGTGTTTTTTACAGTGATATAAAAAATGCTATTGACTGGGCACCTGTTGACGCAGACAATACTTTAGGCGATTGGAAAGTGTCCAATGTTGACAGATTAAAAAAACGCGGTCTGACAATATATCTGAACCGTAAAATTGACAGCAATTGGTCAGCAGATTTTAATTATACATATATAAAGAGCGAAAAAAGTGAAAGCGGCAGCGCATATGAAAGGGACGGAAATATACCGGCTAATCAATATAAATTAGGGCTGAAATACAATAAGGATAAGTGGGATGCAGAAATTTACGGGCGTGGTGCCAGCGGAGCCGCAGAGTCAAAATATGTTGATTCGAAATGGTTGACGATTGATCTTGCGGCGCAATATAAATTAAATAGTAATGTTAATTTATATGCAAAAATCTATAATTTGACAAATGCGGCATATGCTGAAAGCGGCGGGATAACAGACGGCAGTTATAATTATCCTATGCCGGGGCGCAGCTTTCTGCTCGGCATGCAGTACAGTTTCTGAAAGATATTTGACAGTACAGCAGGTATATAGTTTATAATAATCAATTCAGTAAAAATACTCAATATATATTCAATGGGGGAAAATATATGCCTGCAACCGGAAAAAGCAATAAAAAAATTTTGCTGTTTCTTGCATTGTTTTTAATGGTTATTTGTCTGATATCGCTGTCCTGCGGGCAGATAGAAATACCGATGAAAAGCACTTTGTCGGCAGTTTTTTATCATTTAAATATACTGTGGGGAGAAAATGGTTCGTTTACAATGGAGCAGGACGCTGTAATTTGGTTTATACGAATGCCGCGGGTTCTGACGGGGGTGCTGGTAGGTGCCGGACTGGGGATTTCAGGAGCGGTAATGCAGGGTATTTTCAATAATCCGCTGGCTGATCCGGGAATTACGGGCGTTTCGGCAGGAGCCGCGACGGGAGCCGTGATAGCTATCGCGCTGGGAATAGCCGCAGAAAATGTTTTTATGCTGCCTCTGTTTGCCTTATTTGGGAGTCTTCTTGCCGTATTTTTTACTGTGTTTTTGGCTATGCGGGGAAAACGGATACCGGCGGTGACGCTGCTTTTGGCGGGAGTTGTGACAAGCATGCTGCTGGGAGCAGTTACATCAGGTATTCTGACGATGATGAACGAGCAGAAAGCACAAAGTTATTTGTTTTGGATTATCGGCGGCCTTGATTACAGGCGATGGGAACACGTTTATATTGCTGCGGGACCTATATTGTCAGGTATAGCAGTTATGATAGCTGCGGCACGTCATCTGAATGTTCTGGCACTTGGCGATACTGAGGCAAGATCAGTAGGGATGCCTGTCATGACATTTCGTATAGGTCTTATGTTTACTGCTGCCGCAGTGACTGCCGCTGCCGTTTGCGTGAGCGGCAATATAGGCTTTGTGGGTTTGATCATACCGCATATAATGCGAATGCTGCTGGGGCCAGATTACGTGCTGCTTTTGCCTGCCAGCGCTCTGGCGGGAGCGGCTTTCTTAGTGAGCTGCGATTTGCTTGGCCGCATTATCATGCCGCCGGTGGAGATACGGGTCGGTATAATGACGGCATTGTTAGGCGCACCATATTTTTTGTATCTGCTGAGAAAAATGCAGAAAATTTCTTATGATTCCTGACGGCAGGTGATGGTTGGTATATGTAAAAGAGCATTGGCCTATAAGCCAATGCTCTTTTACATAAAATTTGCATATACAGAAACACCAAAGACTGTTATAATACCGGCAACCACTATGGAGAGACTGCTGATGGCAGCTTCGATAGCTCCCATTTCCATGGCTTTGGCTGTACCGATCGCATGTGCCGATGAACCTATAGCAACCCCTCTTGCGACGGGTTCGTTGATTTTAAAGAGTTTGCATACTTTTTCAGCCATTATATTGCCCAAAACACCGGTTATGATTATAACCGCCACTGTAATGGTAACTATACCGCCAAGTTCTGTTGAAACATCGATGCCGATAGCGGTAGTAATGGACTTTGGCAGCAGCGTGACATATTCTCTGTGATTGAAGTTGAATAATATGCTGAGGATCAGAATGGTAGTCATACTTGTGATGACTCCGGATATGATGCCTGCAAGGATGGCTTTGACATTCTTTTTCAGAAATTCCAGCTGCTCATAGAGCGGAATTGCCAGACAGATAGTAGCGGGAGTGAGCAGGTAACTGAGATATTTAGCACCGCGATTGTATTCATCGTATTGAATGTTAAAACCCAGCAGGAATAGAATAATTATAAAAATCGCTATTAAAAGAGGGTTAAATACCGCAAGCCTGAATTTTTTTTTGATAAACAAGCCTATTTCATAAGCTGCAATACTTACTATAAGTCCGAATAAAGCCGAATTGGAGATGAGTTCATTCATCCTTAAGGTCGCTCCTTTTTTGGTTGAAATGAATCACCATTTGGGTAACATGACCGGAAATAACCATGACTGCCAGAGTAGATATAAAAATCACTACTATCAAAGGAAATAATAATTCTTTTACTGTATTCCACGAATTGAGCAGACCAACAGCTGCCGGTATAAACATTATCGGCATAGTTTCCAATAGGATTTTGCCGGCATCCTTTACTGAAACAAGAGGTATTACCTTTGCTTTTAATAAGAAAAGCATCAATAATAATCCGTAGATACTGGCTGGGATAGGCAGCGGAACCAAGGCTTTGACAGTTTCAACTACAAGAGTCAGAGCTAGAATAATGGTAAATTGTTCTAAAAGCTTCATTAAAGTGTCGACTCCTCTCTTCACTGTTGTGTGAAGACAGAACAATATATTCTGCTTAGATAAAAAAAATATATAATCTGATGAAAATTAATTATATATTTTTTTTATGATAAGTCAATATAGATATGTAAAAAAGTTATATTATAAAAAAAGAGAATTTTCTGTATTTAAAAAAGATAAAATAAATACCGAGGCCAGGAATCTCCATCTCCCCCTAGGACCTCGGCATAGAATATATTTATAATAATTTTTTTCGAAATGATCAAATGTGCCGTATCACGTCGATCCCCATATATTTTCGCAGGACTTCAGGAACGATCACACTGCCGTCTTTCTGCTGATAATTTTCCAGTATAGCTGCTACTGTTCTTCCCACCGCAAGGCCGGAGCCATTCAGTGTATGAACATATTCCGGTTTGGATTTTGTATCTCGGCGGAATCTTATATTGGCACGGCGGGCCTGATAATCCTCAACATTGGAGCAGGAAGAAATTTCTCTGTACATATTGCAGCTTGGCAGCCAGACTTCTATGTCATAGGTTTTTGCTGCGGTAAAACCTATGTCACCGCTGCATAAGGTTACCACATGATAAGGAATTTCCAGAAGTTCCAGAATATGTGAAGCATCTCTTACCATTCTTTCCAATTCATCATAAGAATTTTCTGGTTTGACAAACTTTATCAATTCTACTTTATTGAACTGATGCTGGCGTATAAGACCGCGTGTATCACGGCCGGCGGAGCCGGCTTCTTCTCTGAAACAGGCTGTGTAAACGCAATAATGTTCGGGCAGAGAAGCCCCGTCAAGTATTTCATCACGATGATAATTCGTCGCGGGAACTTCTGCTGTAGGTACGAGATAAAGATCGGTATCCTGAATTTTAAACATATCGTCAGCAAATTTAGGCAGCTGGCCGGTACCTGTCATACTTTCCTTGTTGACTATATAAGGCGCCAGCATTTCAGTATAACCGTGTTCGTTGGAGTGGGTGTCCATCATAAAATTAATTACAGCGCGTTCAAGACGTGCACCCATACCCTTATAAAAAGTAAAACGGGACTGCGAAACTTTTGCTGCCCGCTCAGGATCAAGAATATCGAGCTGCGCACCTATATCCCAATGAGCTTTTGGCTCAAAATCAAATTTACGCGGTTCACCGAAACGCCGTACTTCAGGGTTGTCGCTGTCATCATTGCCCACAGGCACAGCCGGATTGAGCATATTGGGAATATGCAGCAGAATGTTGCGCAGCTCATCTTCAATAGCATGAAGCTCCTTGTCCAGCTGATTGATTTTTTCGCCTGCCGTACGCATTTCCAGGACAAGCTGGTCTGTATTCTCTTTGCGTTTTTTCATTTCACTTATCTGTTTGGAAACATTATTGCGGGATCCCTTTAACGTTTCTGTTTCGCCAATGATCACACGGCGTTTTTCTTCCAGCACTTTGAATCTGTCGAGATTCATTGGATTATTGCGTTTTTTTAGCATATCCAACACTTTTTCAGTATTATCTCTGACGAATTTAATATCAAGCATTACTAAATGACCTGCCTTTTTATACAAAGTAATTATCAGACACAGAAAAATTCTGTGCCTGCTTATCATTATGCAGAAATGAGACCAGTAAGATCACAATACTCATACTATTTTATCACATTTAAGGAGAAAAATGTACGGTTATTTTGGTATGCGGAGCAACAGGCGTTCCCGATGCAGGGGATTGCGAGGCAGCAGTGCCGCTGCCGATAATAGTTATATCAAGCTGAAGATTTTTAAGAATTTGAGTGGCATCTCTGATTGTTTTTCCTGACAGATCGGGTACAGCTGTCATTCCCTTGGGAATATTGGCTGCAGATGTCTGCTGACTGGTTTGCATTTTCGGAGCACTGACAGCAGCATTGTCATCCTTTATTGGTACAGAAGGTTCTATATGAAGATAGCGGAAAATGGCAGAAAAAATATCATGAGCTATAGGGGCTGCTATCTGTCCGCCATAGTAGTTGACCTTGTGAGGATCGTCGAGTATGACCAGCACAACAAACTGGGGGTCTTCAACCGGAGCAAAACCGCAGAAGGAAGCGATATAGCGGCCGGACAGATATCCACCGTTAACAGTATCTAATTTTTGAGCAGTACCTGTTTTTCCGGCGATGCGGTATCCGGAAACGGATGCTTTGCTGCCGCCGCCTTCAGATACAACTTTTTCAAGCAGCGATGTCAGGACCTGATCCGTTTGGACATCTATGGCTCGGCGAACTTCCTGCGGTTTGGTTTCTTCATAGACACTCTCGTCAGGATTAGAAATCTTCTTTATGATATGAGGTTTCATAAGAACGCCCTTGTTGGCGATAGCCGACATGGCAGTTACCATCTGCAGAGGCGTTACTGCTATGCTTTGTCCTATAGAAGTGGTAGCAATATTTATTTGAGACATATCCTTGGGATCAAACAAAATTCCCTGTTCTTCACCGGGAAGTTCAACACCGGTTTTTTTACCGAAACCGAATTTTCTGGCGTATTCCATAAGCCTGTCGCCCCCGAGGCCGAGCCCTATATGGACAAATCCTGTGTTAATGGATTCTTCTATTATTTTAGTAAAGGATACTGTACCGAAACTGCCTTCGCTCCAATTCTGGATGCGTCGTCCATCTATCATCAAATAACCCGGGTCGACAAAAATATCATTTGGACCGACGATTTTTTCCTGCAGAGCAGCTGCGGCAACAATAGCTTTAAAAGTGGAACCGGGTTCATAAACAAAGGAGACGGCTTTGTTTTTCCAGCTTGCAGATGAATATGCCGCAAAATTATTGGGATCATAGGATGGCCTGGAGGCCATGGCTAAGATTTCTGCTGTTTTCGGGTCCATTACAACTGCGGTCGCGGCTGCGGGCGCGTATTCTGCCATGGCCTTATCCAATGCCTGCTCAGTAATATATTGGATTGTACTGTCGATTGTCAATTCAACGCTTTTTCTGGAATTGCCCTGCGGTTCGACGTTGCTGAGAACGGAATCAAGGATAGGACGAGCCAATGTGTCGGTAAACAGTGCGGTATTTACTGCCTGTCCCTGTATGACTTTGTCCATTGACTGTTCTATGCCGTCAAGGCCTTTATCGTCAGTACCGACAAATCCCAGGACATTTGCCGCAAGCATTTTATTGGGATAATAGCGTTTGCTTTCTTCTCTGAAACCAAGACAAGTACCGTAAGATTTTTCTTTTATGAGCTTTGCCGCTGCATCGGATTCAGCTGGCTCCATCTGCCTTTTCAGCCACACAAAACCGCCGCCGATAGAAATTTTTTTCAATATATCAGCTGCCGGCATGTTGATGAGCGGTGCTAAATCATTCGCCAATGTCTGCGGATCATCAACATGATTGGGATCAACATAAAGAGATTTTGTCATATTGCTAACTGCCAGTTCATGGTTGTTGCGATCGTAGATAGAGCCTCGCGGAAGATGCACGGTGTATTGGTCTTCGGCCTGATATTGAACTCTGGCTAAAAGCTCGGGATGGAGGATGGTTTGCACCCAAATATAGCGCAGAGACAGCAGTACAAAGGCTAAAATCAGCGAAACTACTATTAAGATTATGCGCGATTGTGCCTGACGCGGGCTGGGCCTATTGTCTGCGTTGCTGTATTTAGGCAATACTGACACTCCTTCCAGAAATTATATAATTATTCTTCCGGCCAGCGAAACATATGCGGCAGCGGAATGGGGTAGGGGTTATCCATTGGTGCGTAGCGCCAGGCTGAAATTGCTTTTATAGCGGCATCATCCACTGCGTCGCTGCCTGATGATTTTGAGATATCAGCGTGTACGCTGCCGTCAGCTTCGATCATGTATTTTACCTCTACTTCGACAGGATGCGGAGAAGCAAGCAGTTCATCAGGCGGTACAAAAGGAACCTCCTTGATAAGCTGAGGCGGAGCTGGCGGATGAGCAGGGTCAATAAGTGATGCCAGATTTACACCTTTTAAAGACGTAATGCGGTAACGTTTGGGTTTGTTTTTGCGGCTGTCTGTGTCAACTGCACTGTTTTCCTTTTCTGAACGGGGTGAAATCTGCTCTGCCGGAGCAGATTCGGATTCTGCTGTTTGCGGAAGAATATTTTTTGACGGTATAGTTATGGTCGTATCTTCCGGTGCAGGTGCTGCTGAGTTCTCTTCATTGCCTGTATTGTCATCAGCAGGTAATGGCTTATCATCAATGAAAACGGCAGTGTTTTCTTCAGGAGGCAGGATTGAAGGCGGCAGCCATTGGGGGATTTGATGAGAAATAAATATAAGTAATAGTATATGAATAATTATCGAAAAAATAATAGCTGTCTGCCAGCGCTTTTTACCATTCATGGTAGAAACTCCTTTATCGACGAGCTGAAAACCATATGCCTTTGTGGAATATGGTTAAGAACGATATAATAAAAATACACCAAAACAGATAAGAGCAATACCGCCGACCTTATATAAAGTCATGCTCTCACCAAAATAAAAATAGCCGACAAATGCCGCTATAACGTAACCTATGCTTAAAAACGGATAGGCATAGCTTACTTCAGTGCGTGATAAAACCATGAGCCAGACAACAAAGCTTAAGACATAGCATAGAAGTCCCAGATAAATATAAAGGTTTGTGGAAGCTTTTAGGATCATTTCAGTGATAGAAGCAATGTCCACCTGTACCGTACCTATGATAGACATGCCCTTCTTCAGTACTAACTGAGCTACGGCATTCAGCAATACTCCGATTAAAATCAAAATAAAGTTCATAATCAGCCTTCTTAATCAATTATTTAAAATTTGTGAGCCGCCGCGGTAAAGCAGTAAAATGACAATCAGCGATATGGAAAAAAAATATTCACCAAAAGAATCTACCGTAAAAATTTTCAAGCCGATTTTTTTATTATACGAAATAAGAGGAACTTTACCGCACAAGGCATCCTCAATAATGTGCAGCAATGATCCCGTGAGAACGAACAGCGGAATAAGCGCCAAGTGCCATAAGGAAGAATCAATCAGGCCGAAACGATGCAGGAGCAGGATCAGAACTATCAGCAACAGATAGGGAACAGGCCAGTGCGTCCAAGTACGATGCTTTTTGCGCCAGCGCCAGTAATCTTTTTTATTTTGCGGAGGTTTTCCTTCAAGTCTGTCGGGAAGAACACTGCCTGCTATGCTGTATACAGCAAGCAGAGGGTCAGCTGTAACGGCATATACTATAGTACCTGTCACCATCATATGATTTATCCATTTCACAGCATTGCCTCCTTATAGAAAAATATGCCAGCGGTTGTGCAGCTGCGGCTATTTATTCATCAGCAAGTATTTTATAATAAGTGAGATTTTTGTCGTCCATGATTCCGCCAAAATTTTTATAAAAATTTTGTGCGGGTTTATTCCAGGTAAGGCATTTCCATTCTAATTTACAGCAGTTTTTGCTGCGTCCGATGCCTTCCCATTCAGTGATCAATTTTTTTCCAAGACCATTGCCCCTAAATTTTTCGCGGATAAAAAGATCATCCATATAAGAAATTCTTTTGCCGTAAAAAGTGGAAACCATGTAAAAATATGTCAAAATGCCGGCAGCCTCACCCGCTTCATCAAAGGCCAGCAGAGCGTGCAGCAATCCGTCTGAAAAAAGTTCTTCAATGTCATCGGAAGTTGCGGTACAAATATCTTCAAGAGATTCATAAACAGCCAGCTCCCTTATGAGAGAGGCAGCTAACTTTTGCAGAGCAGGATTATCGGCTTCTTTTATAATATACATCAGTGCTTCCTCGTTTACTTTTATTTCCGGGTGGATATAGATAAAAAAATATTACATTCATTGTATCTGTGCTCTATTTTACGCAAAAACAATATCTTCTGCAAGTGGCAATCTGCCAGAAGTATTCCTATAAATAAAAATATCCCTGAAAGGAGACAGAGTAATATATTTTCTGTTACCTTCAGGGGATAGATTCGGTATGCACAAAACTTAAGAAAATATCAAATCTTTTTCGAAATGATCCTTCGAATGAAGTAAAGCATCATCAGAATACATACAATAAGACCAAAACTTTGGGAAGCCGTGTCAAAATTTTTGCCTACGAGAGAAAGTGGATCGCCGCTGCCTCCGGACGTGACAGAGGCAACTATGGCGGCAGCGATGATCACGCCCATAATGCTTTCGCCGACAATCATGCCCGAGGCAAAAAGGACACCGCGCCGTTCGTGCTTTTCAATATAATCAGGATTTTTCTGCGCATGTTTTTTCAGATGCTTATGAACGAAATAAGCTGCTATAGCACCAATTACTAATGGTTCATCGGCAGAAGGCGGCAGATAAATACCCATGCCGACAGCAAGCGGCGGCAGGCTCCAGAGCGGATTGAGCTTTTTTATAAATATATCAATGATAATCACGATGATCCCAAGCAGGATGCCAATACCGATGAGAGTCCAATCAATATTGCTGTTGAATATGCCCTGGGCTATTGTTGTCATGAGGTTGGCCTGAGGAGCGGCCATTGCCTGAGACGGGTCCATATCAGAGCGGGGAAATGCGCCTGCAAAGCCGTAAGCCTGATAGAGAAGATTTAAAACAGGAGATATCACGCAGGCACCGAAAATACAGCCAATGATAAGTGCGATCTGTTGTTTCCAAGGCGTCGCACCAACTAAAAGGCCGGTCTTCAGATCCTGTAGATTATCATTGGATATGGTTGCCGTAGCAAGGATTATACTGGTAATAAATATTGCAAAAGCTATAGCAAACTTTCTTCCGGCGGGGTCGGCGAATATTCCCTGAGAAGAGCCGACTGCCAGAATGATTAAGGAAGAAATAATTATACCGAGCAGGCCGATGCCTGATACGGGGCTGGAGGATGAACCGACAAGACCTGCCATATAACCGCAGGCAGCCGCCACCAGAAAACCGATCAGCAGAACGAGTAAAGTGCCTATAATAGTAAAAATGATAACGGTACCGGTGGAAAAAGCTGCAGCGGCTGCAAACGAGTACACGGTAAACAACAGACCTATTGTTATCAGGATAAACAAGATCGTCATAGTCTTAAGTGACAGATCCGTATCCATGCGGTGTGCGGTTTTATTGACAGTGTTATTTGCTGCATTAGCCGCCATAAGCTCTTTTATACCGGTTATCACTGGCTTCATCAGTAAGAGAAAAGTCCATAAAGCAGCGACCCCTATGGTGCCTGTACCGATGAAACGTACTTTGCTCACCCAGACAGATGAAGCAAAGCTTATGAGGTCCATGCCTTCCTTAGGAGAAGCAAGTGTGGTGAAATATGGGGTAAAAACACCCCAAGCCAGAATTATACCGACAAGCATCGCTATGCCGCCTGCCAGACCGATCAGGTATCCGGCACCAAAAAGTGCCAGAGAAAAGCCCATAGTGATGCTGAATACAGCTTTACCGACAGCAAAGGCCCAGCTTATTTGATCAGCGAGCAGACGAAAGCCGGCGGTGCATAAATTTACTGCCGCGGCGAGAAATGCCCCCATGCTTATTTCTTTGAGGCCATTGTCGGAATTACTCGATTCATCATTGGAAGAACTGCCGGCTTTCAATATTTCAGCGGCAGCCTTTCCCTCGGGATAGGCAAGATCACTGTGAACTACCATAGCTCTTCTGAGCGGAATGGTGAATAATACACCTAGGGCACCGCCGCACAGACAGATCATAAAAGTCTGCCACAGTGGAAAATCAGCCCAATAGCCGCTCATAAGCAGCCCCGGAATAATAAAGATAACTGCCGACAAGGTTCCGGCGGCAGATACCTGTGTCTGAACCATGTTGTTTTCCAGTATGTTTGAGCCGGCAAACATACGCAGAACGGCCATCGAAATAACTGCTGCAGGTATGGATGAAGAAAAGGTCAGCCCCACCTTCAGACCAAGATAAACATTTGATGCTGTAAAAATTCCTGTCAGCAGCATCCCTAAAAACATTCCTCTGAAAGTAAGTTCGGGTAAAGCTACATCGTTTGCCATTACATCGACCAATTTTTTCATGGAAATCCTCCTATTTGTCGATAGTATTTATCGGGATGTGACAAATTAATCAGTAAGTGATAAGAATTATAGATACATATATTAATTTGTCCGATGACTAACCCGCTCTGATACTCCCGCTTCTGCAAGCGGTGAGTAAAGAGCGGCTAACTCCCTGGATAATTTCGACTACTATTCAGGCGGCGTTAAAACGCCGTCTGAATTAAGTCTCCATTTATCAATATCTATAATATGATAACCTTTACTGAGGAGAATGTAAACATAAACTGAAAAATATCTTCTGTATGATACTGATCAATCTTTTTGGGATAGATATAAGGTAAAGATTGTCCGTATATTTTCTTCGCTCTGCACAATAAGCATACCATTGTTTTTTTCTGCCAATGCCTTGGCTATGGAAAGACCCAGGCCGCTTCCCTCGTACTTTTTGGCTTCAGATGATCGATAAAATCTGTCAAATACATATGGCAGGTCTTTCTCTCCTATGCCGGGACCTGTGTTGGAAACAGAAATGGCGGACATACCATTATGACAATGAGCCCGTAAAAAGATTTTTCCGTTTCTTGGCGTGTATTTTACGGCATTGTCAATCAATATGGAAATGATCTGTTCAAGATGATTGCGGTCGACCCAGCCGTATAGATCAGGGACATCATCGATGACAGATAAAGCGATATTTTTATCTGCGGTTATGGTCTGAAATCGAGCTGCGGTATTTTTTAGGATGATATTAAGCCAGACACGATTTTTTTTCAGACCAGCAGCACTGTTGTCGCATCTGGCCAGAAGCAGCATATTACTGATAAGAGCCTTCATTTTAAGAATTTCGCCTGTCATATCGCCGATTATTTCTTTGGAAAAGGCAGACATTTTATTGTCGGCATCATCTTTTAGAATATCGAGCCCTGATAAGAGAACACTCAGGGGGGTCCGCAGCTCATGAGAGGCATTTGCCGCAAAAAGAACTTGTTTTTCAAATGATTCGACAACCGGTTTCATGGCTTTGTTTGCCATAAAATTTGCGGCTTTATTGATAACAAAAAGAGTACATAACAAAAGGAGCGTTATCCAAAGAAGCAGCCTGCCAAGCAGCATCAGGTCATGGCTTATGTCAAAACCAGCATATACTTTTCCGGCATATTGGCCGTTATTCCAGATGGATTCCCGTGTGATCACAAAAAAACGAAATTCTTTTTGCGCGGTAAAAACAATATGCATTTCGTACTGTCCGTCCTGCAACAGATCCTGAGTGGTCAGCGTTTCTATATCTGTCTTGCTCCAATCAATTTTATTGGACATTTTAAGCAGCTGATCATTTTTATCATACATATAATAAAATATTTTGTTCAAATATTTCTGACTGCTGTTATTGTCCAGCGGCAGATCGGGCAGCAGCTTTCCGTCGCTGACAATGTAGTTCAGCTCTTCAACTTCTTCCATTGCCAGAAGATGCGCCTGACTGATAAAATTGTTGTAGACGAGTGAAACAATGAAACCATAAATAAGCGTTATTAACATAAAAATGATTATACCGGTCAGCTGCATGTATCTTTTGACTAATTTTTTGCGGAACTGTGAGAATAATTTCATGCTTATTCCTCAATTTTATAGCCGATGCCGTGCACTGTCTTGATCAGATCGTGTTTTCCTGCGTCAGCCAGCTTCTTTCTCAACAATTTTATTAATGCGTCAAGTGCATTGGAGGAGATTCCATCCTCATCATTCCATATCTTATTTATTATCTGTTCCCGCGGCAGTGTTGTTCCCTTATTCTGCAATAAAACGGACAGCAGCTGGAATTCTCTGCGCGTCAGTTGGAGGTCCTTTTCATGAAGATATGCTGTGAATTTTGTTCTGTCAATCTTCAATTCTCCATCAAGAGAAATAATATTGTCTGTATATTGTTTATCCTGCCGGCGTAAAACGGCTCTTATCCGTGCCAGCAGTTCGGGAAATTCAAAGGGTTTGACGATATAGTCGTCAGCACCATTGTCAAGACCGGTGATCCGATCATCAAGAGTATCCTTTGCTGTAAGCATAATGATACCGCAATTTTTATTGCTTTGACGGATATTGACACAGACGTCAATACCGCTCTTTCCCGGCATCATCCAATCCAAGAGAACTACGTCATAGTTTGTAATGGACAGATAGCCGATGGCATCTTCTCCGTTGTCAACTATATCGACATTGTAACCCTCCTTCTTTAATAGGAATCCAAGCATTTTTGAAAGCTTGCTGTCGTCTTCCGCCAATAATATTTTCATGGTTTTCACTCCGATTATTAAAAAATAGTAAATAACTTATATATACAGAGAAAAGTGGTTTCATCATGCCGGTACGTTCTGCAATTAATGATCAGCAGGATATTTTATCGGCACGCGGCCGTATCCATATTCCAAAAGCAGGGGCATCTAAAAAATATCTATTTTATTTTAGCGTGCGTGTCTGAATTTATTCTGAAAATTTTCAGATATAAAAGGAGCGTCAGGAAAGACTGTGAAAGTATGTTTCATAAATATTTCATATCTATTGATTAAAATAATAAGAGAGATGGATACTGTCAAACTTGCTTAATGACAGTATAATGATATAATAATTCTAGTTATACGCATTTTTAGGAAGGAGTATTTTATTGCATACATTGAACACTCGGCAAAAAAAAATAGCGGTGCTTGTTATCGTATTTTCTATTATTGCCCTGTATATTGTCCACATTAATGATTACCCCTTGATGGAACCGGATGAAGGCCGCTATGGCGAGATTCCGCGAGAAATGCTGGCTACCGGAGATTTTATAACACCGCGTTTAAATGGTGTTGAGTACTTTGAAAAACCGGTTTTACAGTACTGGCTGACGGCGGCATCCATGTATGTTTTTGGGGAAAATGAGGGTGCTACCCGTGTTGTTCCCGCAGTAATGGGGATAATGAATGTTTTTCTCACTGCATGGCTGGGAAAAATGATGTTTACCAAGCGCACTGGTCTATTGACAGCTGTTATTTTGGCGACATCGACACTGCACATCGTCGTTGGTTCGATTGACATACTTGATATGATGATAACGATGTTTATGACACTTTCACTGGCGTCATTTTATAAAGCCCGTCTCAGCAAAAACAGAAAATGGTATCTTCTGTTTTATGCGGCAATGGCATTGGGGCTGCTGACAAAGGGACTCATTTCCATAGTGCTTCCTTTGGGGATAATTTTTTGGTATATGATCTTTACCAGGCAGTGGAGTATTGTACGTGATATTATATACCTGCCGGGTATTTTTTTGTTCCTGATATTAAGTGTACCATGGTTTTATCTGGTATGTCGTGCCAATCCAGATTTTTTCTATTTCTTTTTTATACGTGAGCATTTTTTACGCTTTGCTACTAAAATGGCGGATCGATATCAGCCATTTTGGTTTTTCATCCCCATGATAATATTGGGCATGTTTCCCTGGCTGGGCTTTTTACCCGCGCTTTTTGCAAAAAAAGGTATTGTCCGCCACATAGAATCGAATAAAAATAAACATGATATTATATTTCTGCTGACATGGTTTTTTGTTGTGTTTCTGTTTTATTCACTTTCAGATTCAAAACTGGTGCCATATATATTGCCGTGTCTTTCCGCTCTGGCAATTTTGATTGCCGCTTCAATAAGAAGATCATCTCAGCTTGGCAGATGGATGGGCAGCGGCCTTTTGCTGAACAGCATAGGCTGGTTCATCTTTATAGCGGCGCTTATAGGATATTCGCTGCATGCTGATTACCTGAGCGCATGGCAGATATTCCGCAAGGGCTGGCTCATTTTTCTTTCTTTGACTTTCGGACTGGCAGGAGTCCTTTTTGTCTGGTTCAAGACTAAGCAGATACGCTGTACTGTTTCGGCTATGGCGGCAGTGGCATTCCTTTTTGCGTGCGGGCTGCAGTCTATTCACGGACAGGTCGCAGTTCAGAGGACAGCAGTATATGTTGCTGATGATATACGAAATATTCAGGAACCAGGAGATATTGTTGTTTCATATGGCGATTATGTGCAGGGACTTGCGTTTTATTTGCAGAAACGTATAGTTGTGGCATCATATCTCGGTGAATTGGAATTTGGCGCAGGGCACCCTGGAGGACAGGGGTGGTTTATTGATGATGACCAGCTCACCGATTTATGGAACAGTGACAAAAGGGTATTTATAGTATTTGATAAAAGCAAGAAAAAACTGATAAAAAATATCTTGCCCGGGGCGGTAAAAGAAATGCAGCCTAAAGGTGGATATTACTATATTGTCAATAAATAAAAACGATTCTTTTATGTATTTTTAGAAAACGATTCGGCTGCCGATTCTGAGAACTGCTTAAATGCCGGCAGATTTGCAAGCAGTATGAATCCTATAATCAAAGGAGTTTATTATAATGAGAAAAGATTTTTTGCCTTTTTCCAAACCGTCTGTCAGTGAGGATGCCATAGCTGATGTTTGTGATTCCATACGTTCCGGCTGGCTGGCTATGGGTCCGAAAACCGTTGATTTCGAAGCAAAGTTTGCACAATACGTAGGCAGTAAATTTGCGATATCGGTCAATTCTGCCACTGCCGGACTGCATTTGGCCGTTATGGCACTGGTGGAACCCGGCGATGAGGTTATAACCACGCCGATGACTTTTGCCAGTACGCTGAATGCTATCATTTATTCAGGAGCTGTGCCGGTTTTGGCTGATATCGATCCGCTGACACTTAATATAGATCCGAAAAGGCTGGAGGAAAAGATAACGGCTAAGACAAAGGCGGTAATACCGGTCCATTTTGCAGGCCGCCCTTGTGATATGGATGCTATTGAACAAATTGCGAAGAAACATGATATTGCGATAATTGAGGACAGCGCCCATGCGATGGGGTCTGTGTACCATGGCAGGAAGATCGGAGCAGGCAGAGGGGCCAGGCATATTGCCGTGTTCAGTTTTCATCCGACTAAGAATATGACAACAGGCGAGGGCGGCATGATAACGACTGATGATGAAAAAGCAGCAGACCGTATGTCTGTACAGCGGCAAAATGGTATGGATAAAGGGGCATGGAATCGTTTTGGCGCAAAAGGGAAAAGTCATTATGATATTTTTGTTCCGGGACTTAAATATCAAATGATGGATATTCAGGCTGCTATAGGCCGTGATCAGCTGAAATATCTGGACGAATTCAACAAGCGCCGTGCTCAGATTGTTGCCAGATATGATGAGGCTTTTGCCTCTGTGCAGGGATTGACGCTGCCGGCAGCGGTCGAAGAGGACTGTACTCATTCATGGCATATTTATACGCCGCTTATAGAAAGCAGTGAAACAGGCTTTACCCGTGACGAATTTATGGAAAAGATGAAGCAGTATAATATAGGTACGGCATATCATTATCAGGCAGTTCACTTATTCAGCGGCTATGCAAAGATAACCGGACTGAAAAAAGGCGATATGCCGGTGGCTGAAGCGATCGGTGAAAAGATAGTATCGCTGCCTCTTTTCCCGGCAATGACGGATCAGGATGTGGATGATGTGATCGAAGCAGTACAGACTGTTTGTAAATAAGAGCGTGAAAAGGTGAAATGATGGTTCCTGAAATATCTATAGTTATTCCTGTGTATAATGAGGAAGAATCTTTGCCCCGTCTGTTTGAGGAATTATATCCTGTAATGGAGAAATTGGGCAGAAAATATGAGATAGTTTTTGTTAATGACGGCAGTAAGGATAAATCTTTTTCCATGTTGTATGATTTTCAGAAAATGCATCCGCATGCTGTCCGGCTTATTGATTTCAACGGTAATTTTGGACAGCATATGGCGATCATGGCAGCATTTTCACATGTATGCGGGAAGTTTATAATCACTCTTGATGCCGATCTGCAGAATCCTCCTTCTGAAATCCCCAAACTTGTAAAGAAAATGGATGAAGGGCACGACGTAGTCGGTTCCTGTCGGAAAAACAGGCGAGATCCATTTTTCAGGAAAGCCGCATCAAGGGTAGTCAATAAGATAACAAACAGTATAACGGGTCTGCAGATCAATGACTATGGCTGCATGCTCAGAGGCTATGATCGCAGAATTATCGACATCATAGCGAACAGCAATGAATCAACAACCTTTATTCCCGCACTGGGTCAAAAATATGCGGTTAATCCTGTCGAGATTGTTGTAGAACATCGTGAGCGTGAATATGGGATGTCTAAATACAGCATGTTTCGTTTGATAAGACTGAATTTTGATCTTATGACCAGTTTTTCCTTGTCGCCGCTTCAGTGGGTGACGATGAGCGGGATGGGGATATCAGTGCTTAGTTTCCTGCTTGTGGCTTATATGCTGATAAGAAGATTTGTTATAGGTTCTGAGGCGGAAGGTTTATTTACGCTTATGGCCATTCAATTTTTCTTGACGGGCATTTCAATCATGAGCCTGGGAATAATTGGTGAATACATAGGGCGTATTTATAAACAGATTCAAAAAAGACCTCGTTTTGTAATCAAAAAAATATGGGAAGAGGATATTGATGAATAAAGCAATTGATTCCCGCCCTTCTATCGCTTTATTTGCTTACAGTCAACCGGGATTTGACTGTCTTGAGGAGCTGATTGCCGCACATGCCAATCTGGCTGCTGTATTTACGCACACAGATTCTTCGGATGAAGAGATATGGTTTAATTCAGTATATGATCTGGCGAAGAAAGAAAACATCCCTGTTTATAGATCAGTAAAAATAGATGAAGCGGCATTTCCTTTTTTTGCAGCGGCTGCACCTGATATAGTTTTATCGGCATATTACAGGGCAATGATACCAAGTGAATTTTTGCGCGCGCCGCGTCTGGGCGCCTATAATCTGCACGGATCTCTGCTGCCCAAATACCGGGGCAGAGCCTGCATCAATTGGGCTGTTTTGAACGGAGAAAAACAGACAGGTGTGACTATGCATGTTATGACAGAAAAGGCCGATCAGGGGGATATAATAGCGCAGAAAATATTTCCGATCGATTTTCAGGATACAGGATATGATATTTTTCTGAAGGCCAGTACGGCTGTTAAAAATATAGTGAAAGAATATTTGCCCCTTATCGAGAACGGAAAAGCACCGCATAGAAAACAGGATGAAACACAGGCTACAAAATTTGGCCGACGCTGTCCTGAAGATGGGATCATAGACTGGCAGGACAATGCCGAAGCTGTCTATAATCTGATAAGATCAGTAACTCATCCCTTCCCCGGGGCATTCACTTTTTTGAGAGAGCGTAAGATATTCATATGGCAGGCATTGCCGCTGACGGATGAATTGTTTTTTCAAAAATATGGGATAAAAGATAGAGAAAATATGCCGGATCTTATTGCGGGAAGCATCATCACTGTGAGAACAGACGTCCTTGTAAAATGTGGCCGCGGTTTTTTACTATTAAAAGATATATCGCTGGCTGATAAATCGGACAGTCAATTACTCAGGAAGCTGTCCGGTCGTTTCTCCGCAGCAGAGAAGGTCTCGGCGCTAAAAAAATATAAGGAGCAGAATAAATGAAAATATTTATTACCGGAATTAACGGTTTTATAGGAACGCACCTTTTGCGGGACATATTGCAGAAAACTGATTGGCAGATACAGGGATTTGATCTGCACAATAATAATCTGGGCGAGTTTGCGGGCAATCCCCGGTTTTCGATGAAAACAGGCGACATATTCGAAGAAGAAAGCTGGCTGGAACAGGCTGTTAAAGAAAATGATGTTATTTTGCCTCTTGCCGGCATAGCACGGCCTGCTTATTATATAACGCATCCTTTGTGGACTTTTGAACTCGACTTTGAGCAAAATTTAAAGATAGTAAGACACTGTGCCAAGTATAAAAAAAGAGTTATTTTCCCTTCTACCTCTGAAGTATATGGGATGCCCACAGAAAACAGCAAAGTAATGATCGAAGATGAAAGCACACTGACTTTAGGACCTATAAAAAAATCGCGCTGGATATACAGCTGCAGCAAGCAGATGATGGATCGTGTAATTTTCGCTTTCGGTCAGGAAAAAAATCTTCCGTTCTCTATTTTCCGCCCCTTTAACTGGGTAGGACCGGGACTGGATACGTTCAAAGATGCCGCAGAACATAAGGCTCGTTCCATAACACAATTTATATATGATATTTTATATACGGGCAAGATAAACCTTGTCGGCGGCGGTGCACAGAAACGGTCATTTATATGGGTGGGAGACGGGATCGACGGACTCATTGCCATAATAAAAAATGAAGACAATAAAGCCAATGGTGAAATATTTAACTTAGGCAATCCCGCCAATCATTATTCTATTAAGGAATTGGCTTTGATGATAATAGAAGAAATGAAAAATTATCCTCAGTTTGCCGCTAAGGCAAGATCTGTTGAATTGGTGGATATACCGGCGGCCCAATATTACGGTAAAAATTATGATGATATGCAGGATCGTCTGCCATCCATACAAAAGATGAAGGATCTGCTCTGCTGGGAACCAAAAACATCATTGCGTGAAGCTATTAAATTCACATTGGATTGGCATGCTGCACAGTTGGAAAAGGGTTTGTGATATATGCCGAAAAAAATTGCCATTAAAATAGATGTTGACACAAAAAGAGGATATGAACAGGGCGTACCCAATATGCTGGATGTCTTTCAAAAAAATGGCATAAAGGCGACATTTTTCTTTTCGATGGGACCTGATAATTCGGGAAAAGCTATACGCCGAATTTTCCGCAAAGGGTTTTTGGCAAAAATGCTTCGTACTAAAGCACCGTCTACATATGGATTAAAAACTATGATGTATGGAACAGTTTTGCCTGCACCGCTTATTGTGGAACCCAATACGGCACCTTTTCTCAGGGCAATGGCAGACGGACATGACTGCGGGATTCATTGCTGGGATCATGTATATTGGCAGGATAAACTTCCCGGATTGTCTGAAGAAAAAATACGCCTGCACTTGACGAAAGCTTGCCATTTATTTGAAAAAATCGCCCACAGAAAACCGCGTTTCTGCGGTGCGCCGGGCTGGCAGACGACCTATAAAAGTTTAAAAGTCCAACAGGAATTAGGCTTTGATTTCTGCTCGGATGTGCGAGGCTATTATCCTTTTTATCCGATAATGGAAGGAAAAGAATTTTCTCCGCTGCAGATTCCCGGTACTTTGCTGACGATGGATGAAGTACTCGGTATAATGGGCGTTACTGAGAATAATATAGTAGACTACTGGCTGAAAAATTGCGATAGCATATGGAATGTGTTTACTATCCATGCAGAGATGGAAGGCTTGTCAAAATTGGCTGTTCTTGGTGATTTTATTGTCAGAGCTAAGGCTCAAGGTTTTGAATTTGTACTTTTGAAAGAAGGCAAAAACCTCCCCAATATAAAAAAATGCCGTGTTTATGCCGGAAATCTACCGGGAAGAGCAGGGACTGTTGCTCTGCAAAGTGACCCGTTGAATTAAAAAGAACGTTTATGATAAAATTATTATCATAAACGTTCTTTTTAATTTGCGGCAGACTGACGATGATTTAAAGTGCCGCTTTTATTTTTTCCAGCATTTCTTTATATTCACCGTCATTGAGATGTATTTTATTGGGATTCATGGCAAAAACACCGCCCCATTCAAATTTATCTTTATATTTTGGGACGAGATGTGTATGGAGATGTTTTGCCGTATCACCGTATGCACCATAATTTATTTTGTCCGGATGGAAAATTTTATGCAAAGCACGGGACAAAACAGCAATGTCCCGATAATATCCGGCAATGTCGGTATTGCTGAGATCGGTGATATTATCAATATGGTCTTTGTAGGCTGCAATGCATCTGCCCGGATGGCTTTGTTCTTTAAATAAATAGATTTTACTGTATGACAGTTCACAGATGAATATACCGAAACCTGATAATATATCATCATTGCCACAGTAAGCACAATCTGGATCCCTCATAATTGTTTCCTCCCACAATATGAAAAATATATTAGTATATAATCAATACAATTATATATTACAACAAAAAAGTAAAAATTACAATTTTTATAAAAAGTAAAAATATTATAAAATGATTATAAAAATAACAAGTTGAATATATGTAAGAATATGAACTTCGTCCATAAATTATAATGTACGGACATTTATTAATATTGAATTGCCGTGTAGTTTAGGCTGATATATGCCATACGCACTTAGAGTTTTATTATACGCTCAGCCGAATTAAAAGTCGGGAAAATAATGGAAGCATTTATTTCCTGACTTTCAATTTATTATTCAGTTGATCAATGATGCCAATAAAATATTTTTATTGAATACTTCCATTTATATCTTCATTCATTTTTGTCGCCCAATGGATCACCTCATTATAAAGAGAGGCAAGTAATTCTTCAGAAAAATTATTCTCATGGCACCAGTTTTTTACCTTCTCCCAATCGCCGTGTTCATAATCAGTGACCATGTTGAGGAGCTGTCCCAAATCGTTTTGCCGAAACAGCAGAGCTGCTTTTATTTCCGGAGCAAGTCCCAGCTCATCAATCACTTTTTCTATAGGCTGGTCAAGGACTACATCGGACAATGATAACATACCTATTAAAAAGGCAGTATCCTTTTCTGAATTTTTAGCGGGAATATTTTCGGCAGCAAGTTCACAAAATTTGGCACGGATTAACAAGATAACAAATAATTCATTGGGCTTTTCTGATGATAAATCCCGAATACAGACCAGATTGACCCAATTGCGTACACCGTTTATTCCCAGCAGCGCTATTGCCTGTCTGAGATTGCGAACCTCATTGGGAATGCCTATATATGGGGAATTTATATATTTCAACAGCTTATGAATAAGAGAAAGATCATTTTTGATGATATCTTCTATACGATTTATATCGACATGAGCGCTATTCATTTCACGCATCAGCATAAATTGCGCCGTTATGTCTACACGTGCTGTTTTCTCCGAAATAATCACAGGTTTGCAGAAAAAATATCCCTGAAATAATTCATAACCAAATGATAAAGCTTGCGTGTACTCTTGCTGGGTTTCCACTTTTTCAGCCAAGAGTTTGATATGCTGCGGGATGATATAGCGTATTTTTTCTCGTTCCTCTGCAGTATTAGTAATCAAAAAATCAATTTTTACTATATCCGCCAAGTCGATGAATGGCTGATACTTTGGCTCAAATACAAAATCGTCAAGGGCAAATGTATAGCCGTTATCCTTTAATTCTTTGCATTTGGCTAATAGGGGTGCTGTAGGTTCTGTATTTTCCAGGATTTCTATCACCACCATTTCAGGAGGTAAAAGCTCTACGTCACCATTTGTTATATTCTGTTCGGTAAAATTTACGAATACTTTTTTATTGCTGGCTAATTTACCAATACCAAATGCAACCATGCTGTTTGATAGGATCTTTTGAGTTGCAGCATATCCATTAATTTTGTAATTCATTGAATTTTGCAGGCCGTCACGAAAGAGAAGCTCATATGCCACGGTTTCTTTGCTTTGGTTTAGTATAGGCTGGCGGGCTACATATACATTCATGAAATCATCACCTTCTTTTTATACCTATTATAATATATATATTATAATAAACTACATTTTTATAATAAAAATTGATTACATATTATGATGTAACAATATATAAGAAAAACAAGGGGATAAGTTCTTGGATACTTATCCAATAGAAAAGTAAGACAGCGGGATCATACAAGCTATACTTTAAAAGTTCTAATATTATTTTGTACTTCAGCAGCCATTTTAGAAAGAGCTTGACTTGCAGACGCAATTTCTTCACTGGAGGCGGATTGTTCTTCTGCGGCTGCTGAAATTGTTTGAGTTTCTGCAGATGATTTTCTGCTTTCTTTATCGGTTTCGTTTACTAATGTGGCTACATTTTCCATATAATTTGTTATTTCGTCTACGGCATGAGCGTTATTGCCAATTTGTGTCAACATAGTATTGACCATGCTGATAATCTGTTCGAAATTTTCCCCGGCCATACTTACAACTTCTGTTCCTTTTTCAACCTCTGCTTTTCCTTCGGTCATAAATGTTACAGCGTTATCAGTCTTGTGCTGAACATCAGTAATCAATTCAGTGATTTGTTTAGCAGCATCCTGAGATTGTTCGGCCAGTTTTCTGACTTCTTCTGCCACCACGGAGAATCCTTTTCCTGCATCACCAGCTCTGGCAGCCTCTATAGCCGCATTTAAAGCCAACAGATTAGTTTGCCCTGCAATATTGGAAATAACATCGACAATTTTACCGATTTGCTGAGATTTATTTTCCAGATCAGTTATTACACTGGATGTGGCATTTGTTTTTTCCTTGATAATATGCATTTGTTCTATAGTCTTATTTATGGCAATGTCGCCTTTATTAGCAGCCTTAGTCGTTTTTTCGACAGAATCAGACAATATATTTGTATTGACCGATAACTTTTCCATGGATGTAGAAATATTTTTTACAGCACTGTCAGATTTATTACTGAGCTGAAGCTGCTTGTCTGCACTCTCCGCCACTCTGGTGACAGATGCGGCTACTTGGTTGGATGCTTGTGCTGATTGTTCGGCACTGGCGGTGAGCTCTTCCGATGATGCAGCTAATGTATCCGAAGAATGAGTTATTTTTTTTAGGAGAGTGGCAATGTTTTTTGTCATAATAGCAATATTTCTTGATAGATCGCCGAATTCACTTTTATCATTTAAATTATCATTGGCAATAATATTGGAAAAATCACCATTGGCCATATCCTTGACAATTTCGTTTATTTTGTTCAGATTTTTGGAAATTTGTTTAATAATTACCCAGCCTATCAATATACTTAAAAGAATAGCTGCCATTGTGATTATGATAAATAAAATGCTGCTTACTTTAAAATAATCTTCATTTTGAATATTCATCTGATCAGCACTTTCACTGAGCTTTTTTATAAGAGTATATTGGTCATCATAAAATTGGGACAGGAGAAAATCCCCTTTTTCCTTGTATAGGGTATGCCCCTGTTCATTGCTATTGTGCATCCCCAACTGAATAATTTCATTTTGAATATTGACATATTGAAGATATTTATTATCGGCATCTTTTGCAGAATCAAGTATATCCTTATTGAGCGATAAGTTTTGAAATTTACTTATGTCATTTTCTATGGTCTTTTTAGTTTCAGTGATATCATTGAAATACTGCTGCCGTTCAGCATCATTCTCTTCAAGCAGTATTCGGTACGTATCTTCCTGTGTTCGGCGGATCATAGTTCTTACATCGTAAATATATTCTATAGCAAGCAAATTTTCGTTGTACATTTTATTCGTTATTAAATGGCTTTTATCTAAAGAATAATAGCCAACACCGCTTAATAAAATTATAAAGAACAGTAAAATAGTTACTAGTAAAACAAGCTTTTCCCTTACCTTCATTTTAGTGACAAAGTTCATAGTGATGAGACCCCTTTCATAAATAAAAATTATTTTGTCTTAATATTAATTCTATGTAAAATATTATTATTCCTTTTTAAACAATATTAATAATTATATTATAAATTTTCAGTTTGTTATAAATATAATATATGGTATTTGCAGTAAGCAAATATAAAAATTATTTATGTATAGATTTTTATGCATAAAAAGGTATGTATGGTTGCAATCAAGTGGCTGACAGCAGTAATATAAGATCAAATATTTCGGAGGAAAATTATGAGAAAAATATTAAGCACAATTTTTTTAATTTTGATTTGCGGTGGGACAGTGGCTTCAGGAAACGTATCTGCAGATGTAATCCTGCCAAACGGTGCCGGCTCATTTGTCATACAGGAATCGGCAACAGGTGCAAATGAAGATCCGATGCCTGTTTTTTATTATCGACCTACAGCATGGACGGCGGATAGACCTGTAGTTTTAATATTCCACGGTGTGCGCAGAAATGCCGATAAATATAGAGATGACTGGATAAAATATGCTGAGCAGTATAATATGCTGATAATATGTCCGGAATTTTCTAAGTCTAAATATCCCGGAGTGCGTTATTATAATATCGGTAATGTTGCCGACTCGGATGATGCGTCAGCAATGCTGCAGCCGAAAGAGAAATGGATTTTTCCTGTCGTCAAAGATATTATTGCTAAGGTAAAAATTTTGACAGGCGCGAAGGAAGAAAACTTTACTCTTTATGGACATTCTGCGGGAGCGCAATTCTTGCATCGCTGCCTGTTTTTCGGCGATATACCAAAGGTCCGCAATATTATTATTGCAGAAGCAGGATGGTATACAATGCCGAATAGTGATGTCGAATTTCCCTACGGCGTCAAAAACATGTATATTGGCAAAAAAAATATGGCAGAAATATTTTCCCGGTCTGTTTTTGTTATGCTGGGAGATGAGGATGTAAACAGAAGTGAGGTTTTTCGCAAAACTTCTTTGGCAGATATGCAGGGGAAAACACGTTTCGCACGGGGAAGTAATTTTTTTACCGGAGCAAAAGAGACGGCAGAAAATATAGGAGTGCCGTTTCGATGGCAGCTCTTAACAGTGCGAGGAGCAGGGCATAATGACAGTGAAATAGCAAAGGAGGCAGCCAAGCTGATTAATGACGGCGGCAATAAATAGAAAAATGTGCCTATTATATTTTTGATAATTTATAAGAAAAATTATTGAATATAATTAAATGGCGATTGGTATAAAGTGTAATATATTTAATTATTTAAGGAAAGCCGGCAAAAGAGCAATTCTATTGCTGCAAAATTTTTTTTTAGATTTGACAATAATCAATGGCAAAATATATTATTAAGAAAATGATGATAAAAAATACAGGCAATAGTTTAATGCTGTATTGATTTGTAAGTGAGGTAAAAATGAAGCTTGTAACTGTCTCGGGACCGCCATCTTCAGGGAAAACAGCAGTCATTCTGCAATTGATAGAAAGACTGAAACAGGATGAGTCAACTGCGGGAGCAGTCAAGTTTGACTGTCTGACCACTTTTGATAAAGCGGCTTATGTTTCTTCTGATGTGCCTGTACAAATAGGGTTGTCGGGGAAATTCTGTCCGGACCATTTTTATATCAGCAATATAGAAAAATGTGTTCAATGGGGCATAAAAAATAAGTTCGATTATTTGTTTACCGAAAGCGCGGGACTTTGCAACAGATGTTCTCCCCATGTGCAGGGGGTTTTGGCGATTTGCGTGATCGACAGCCTTGCCGGAGTACATACTCCCCGAAAAATCGGACCGATGCTAAAATATGCTGATATTATAGTGATAACAAAGGGGGATATAGTTTCACAGGCAGAGCGGGAAGTATTTATGTTTAATGTGCTTCAGGCCAATGCCAAAGCTCATGTGATTTTCATAAACGGAATCACAGGCCAGGGGGCGTTCATGTTAAGGAAACATGTACAGACGGCAAGAGAAGTAGTATCCTTGCAGGATTATCGGCTGCGGTTTACAACACCGGCAGCAGTATGTTCTTATTGCACGGGCGAAACTCATATTGGCGACAATTATCAGATGGGCATGATGAAAACGATGGAATTCAGGTGATACTGATGGAGCAGGAAGAGTTCATAAAAAAGAGCAGCATTCTCGAAGTAAAAAAACAATATCCCCAGGCGCAGGATTTTCTTGAAAATATAGGACTGCAAAATCTGCCCGAAGACCTGCCCTTGGATGAGGCATTGCTGACAGTGCCGGAAGATGATCTGGCCCAGTTCGATCTGACGAGAAAAAGTCTGCCGGAGCAGTTGATCGAATTTATCAATACTATCAGAAAAATAAAGGGCACTTGCACACAAGTGAAAAACCTGACAATAATAGGCGGTGAAAATAAAAACAGACAGAAGGAAAAAATAACATTGACTGTTAAGGCAGGCGAAATTATCAGTATAGTCGGCCCTACTGGTTCGGGGAAAAGCTGTCTTTTAGCAGATGTTGAGTGCCTGGCACAGGGGGATACTCCGTCAAAACGGTGTATCATGATCAATGGCGGACGGCTTAGTGATGAGGAGCGGTTTGATTTAGGGAATCGGCTGGTAGCACAATTGTCACAAAATATGAATTTTGTTATGGATGTGAGCGTGGCGGACTTTCTTTCGATGCACGCCAAAATTCGTTTGGTCAAAGATGAGCAGGCGGTGGTGAAAAAATGTTTTGATACGGCCAATAAGCTCGCCGGTGAGAAATTTTCAGATGATACCAAGGTGACTCAGCTGTCCGGCGGTCAGTCCAGAGCATTGATGATTGCTGATGCCGCCTATATAAGTTCATCGCCCATCGTATTGATAGATGAAATAGAAAATGCCGGTGTTGACCGTCAGGAAGCTATAAAATGTCTGGCACGAAGCGAAAAGATCGTTATACTTTCAACACATGATCCCCTGCTGGCATTGGGGGCCGATAAGCGTATTGTCATAAAGAACGGCGGAATGGATAAAATCATAACTACGACCGATACAGAGAAAAAATGCAGGAATACCATAAAACATTTGGATGATACATTATTGGATATCAGAAACCGTCTGCGCAGAGGAGAACTGATAGAAAATATCGATGAATTAAGGAACAATATTTAAAAACGTTGATTATTATGAGAGGACCGGGAATAATTTATGTGGGAAATTTATGACCAATTGATAAACGCGATACCGGACGGCTTAGCCGTAGAGTATGTTGTGGCAGGAACGTATCATGTGTGTGTCAGAAGCGAATTGGGAATGGGACTGGCACCGCTCCTGCCGGGAGATATGCGCAGTGAACGTTACCCGCGGGAAATAGGGATGCCCTTGAAAAAATTGGCCGAAGCAGTTAAGTCGTGGAATTTTATAGAAGCTTCAATCGGACATGCCGCATTAAACGCATATTATAATGCAATTCCCGTTGCCGGAAAGAACGGGATAGACTTCGGCAACGGGCGCCACAGTGAAGACCGCTTGAAGGATCCTTTTATTGCTTACCAAAATGCCATAAAGGGCAAAAAAGTAGCAGTGATCGGTCATTTCCATTATTTGGATAAATTATTTGCACCAGTATGTGATCTTTCTATAATTGAGAGAACACAGCAGGAAGGAGACTATCCGCTGGAGGCAGCCGAATATATTCTGCCGCAGAGTGATTTTGTGATAATTCCCTGTTCGTCAATTGCTTATAAAACATTGCCGCGTTATTTGGAACTTGCTGAAAATGCTTATGTAATTATGGTGGGATGTTCGACGACATTGTCTCCGGTGCTGTTTGAAAGAGGGATTGACGATCTGTCAGGTCTGGTAGTCAGTGATGAAGAAAAGGCAAAAAATATTATCAGCGGAAATATAAAAGGCAATATTCATTTGGCTGCACAAAAAGTAAGCATGAAAAAAACTCTGTTTTTTAAACAATGAAATATGAATTTTAAAAATTCACGTTGACCGTATCTTGGGATGATACAATTTACGCAGTAAATATTTTTATCTGCAATATAGAACAGGTTTGCAAAGGAGACGGATCATGTCAATATTTTCTGTATTGATTGTTGATGATGATGAAAAATTGGTCAAATTGCTGAAAGCTTATTTTGACAGGGAAGACTTTATTACATATACTGCCGAAGACGGACTTTCAGCTTTACAGGCAGTGAAGGATAAAAGCCCCAGTGTCATTATTCTTGATCTGATGTTGCCGGGCATGAGTGGCTGGGATGTATGCAAACAAGTAAGGCGTGATAATGACACTCCTATTCTCATGCTTACTGCCAGAGATGAAGAAAGTGATCGATTGATCGGTCTGGAGATTGGCGCGGATGATTATGTAACTAAGCCGTTCAGCCCGCGTGAAGTGGTTGCCAGAGTGAAGGCGATTTTAAGACGTGTTGGCAATAGCGTTGTAAACAGAAGAATTTTGAAGATGGATAATATTACTATTGATCCTGAACGCCATCAGGTATTTAATGGGGGTCTTCCGGTAGAACTCACTCCCACTGAATTTAAATTATTGGAGTTGTTGGCTGGCAATCCCGGGAAAGTTTTTACCAGACTGCAAATTGTCGAACAAACACAAGGTTATATGTTTGACGGATATGAGCGGACTATTGACACTCATATTAAAAATCTGCGTCGTAAACTGGAAGCTGATCCAAAAAATCCGCGCTATTTGCAGACCGTATATGGTATTGGCTATAAGTTTAATGGCGGCAGTAATGAGTAGGTTTAATAGTATCACCGTACGGATTACGGGACTTACCTTTGTAGCCATTGCAGTCACCGTTTTTGTGCTTATTTATCTGGCGGATGTGCAAATGGAGGAACAGTTCAAGGAATATTTGATAGTGCAGCAAATACAAATGCAGGGCGGAAATATGTATGACAGCGAGCATACGATGGCGCTGGTTATGGGACCGACTGAAAAAACTTTTCTGATGTCAGTTCATAATTCATTGTTCTGGGTAGGGCTGATAATGCTGCTGCTTGGATTGTTGGTAAGTTATCTGCTGGCAAGAAGTATTACTGTTCCTCTTAAAAATCTCGGGCAGGCTGCCAAGGAAGTAAAAAAAGGCACTTTTGGCAAAACCGTATCAGTCAGGACTAATGATGAGGTCGGTGAATTGGCAGATATTTTTAATCAAATGTCGCAGACACTGGCAGATAATACCAGACTTAAAAAGCAGCTGCTTGCTAATGTTGCGCATGAGCTCAGGACTCCTCTGGCAGTTATTCAAGGAAATATTGAGGGAATGCTCGACGGTGTTGTTGAGCCCAGTAAAGATCAGCTTCGTTCGCTGTATGAAGAAGCCATACGTTTGAATCGTCTTATAAGGGATTTGCGGGATCTGTCACTTGCTGAAGTTCATCAACTGACACTGGAAAAATCTCCTGCTGATATAAATAATCTGATCAACCGATTGATTGCTTCGCTGAAACCGCTGAGTAATAAAAAAAATATAACAATCAACTTTACTAATGGTAAGGAAAAGCTGCCTGATATTTTGGTGGATCGGGATCGTATCAGCCAGGTCTTTTATAATGTTATTGTCAACGCTGTCAGATATTCACCGGAATGCAGCACTATACAGATAAAAACGGCTCTCCTGAATAAACAGGAGGGCCGTTGGGTAAAAATTTCCATAGCTGATAACGGAACAGGTATATCAAAAGAAGATCTGCCACATGTGTTTGATCATTTTTATCGCGGCGATAAATCCAGAGACAGAAAGAGCGGAGGTTCCGGTCTCGGACTGGCAATAGTCAGACAACTGATCGAAAATCACGGCGGGAAAATAGAAGTGACCAGTACGATAGGCATGGGAACGACATTTAATATATTACTGCCGTTAAATTGACACAGGGACTATTTGTTTGCTGTGCCGCAACCTAAAGGGGCTGTCGGAATAATGCATTTTGGCAATTCATCGGCCGGTTTCTTCGGCTTCTATTTCCTCCAAAGTACGGCCTCGTGTTTCAGGCACACGTATTTTCACAAAAAGCACTCCCAACATGCATATGACACCGAAAATTGCGAAGACGACTTCCTGTGGCATAGACGCAGTCATGATGGGGAATAATAAGCCTACAAGCCATGAACCGATCCAGTTAAAAGATGAAGCCAGGCCTGCTGCTCGTCCGCGAACAGACAGAGGGAATATCTCACCGACGATTACCCAGGTTATAGGAGCCCATGTAGCGGAATAAAAAGCAACGTAGATGCACAGAAAAAATACTATCATCATAGAGCTGGTGCCGGGTATCAGCCAATTTATAACTGCTGGCAGGATAAAAGACAGCCCCATGATGAAACCGGCTACCATCAAAAGTGTGCGTCTGTTAAATTTTTCTGCGATCCATATATATACTAACGAACCCAGCACAAGGATCAAGCCTTGAATTATCGGCCACATTAATTCGTTGGTTGCCGCGCTTCCGGTAGCTTTTTCTACAATCAGAGGAATATAGTAAAAAATAGCATTAGCTCCTTGGAATTGCTGGAAGGCAGCGACACCGACACCGGCAATGATCAAATAGCGATATTTACTGTTTAGCAAGCTTGCCCAGCTGACTTGATGTGCTGCTTGATTTTCTTTTGCAGCGGTTTCTTTTATGTCATTCAGTTCAGCTTCGATTTCATTTTGCGGACGGACATAACTCAATACTCTGCGGGCCTCATCATAATGGCCGTTTTTAATCAAGTAGCGCGGTGATTCCGGCAAACGCAGCACACCAAAAAATAAAATGATAGCGGGAAGGCAGGCAAAACCAAGCATTAATCGCCATGACATTTCCCCGGGGAGATCTTTCAATAAAAAATCCACAACATATGAAACAAGCATCCCTGAAACGATCATGGTCTGATTGATACCGGAAAGACGGCCGCGCAGCTTTGCCGGTGCCAGTTCAGAAATATATGCTGGTACTAATGCTGAAGCGGCGCCTACGCCAAGTCCTAAGAAAGCGCGAACTATTATCATATAAGTTTGACCGTTATCAGGAGCGATACCTGACAGTAATGCGAAAATAGCAAATAATATTGCTGAAATCAAAATCATTCTGCGTCGTCCGAGTTTATCAGCAAGCTGTCCTGCCAAAGCTCCGCCAAAAATTGCGCCAAACATAACAGCTGAAGTGATCCATCCTATGGTAGACGCGTTTGTAAGCTGCCAATCATGGGTCAGAAAAGGCAGTGCTCCTGTCATGACGCCGATGTCGTAACCAAAGAGAATCCCGCCAAAAGCCCCAAAGAAATAAATATAACTGCTGGATATTTTCTTCTCTTCCAAATTTTTGCACCTCTCTATTAATTAAGAAAAAATCAGAATAGCAGGGATATTATTTTAAATCAAAATAATATCCCTTGATATATCTGCATAACGGCTTCAATTGTAAATACCAAACCACATTTATAATGTTTCTGCATAGTAACGGTGACAGAAAACTTTATTCAATTACAATTGATTCAATCCCAAACATTTTGGCCAAATCGTCTATTTGATTTTCTGTTAAGGCAAAGGAAAATACAGAATGGTGTCCGCCGCCGTTTTCGATCCATTTGATAGAACCTTTTTTCAGACCCGCCTTTGGTGTCCATAATTGTTTTGCTACTGGCAGATGGGGTGTTTCTGCTTCCGGTTTATTGGCATTTACCGGATAGCTGAGCAGTTTAAAACCATTGGCAAAGTGGGAGAGTGTCACATCAATAGCATCTCCTTCAGATCCTGTGAATACAAGACGTGCCGGAGCTTCTTTTCCGCCGATATCAAGCGGATGAACCTCAACACGTGGTTTTTCGCTGGCTATGGAAGGATCTACTTCCAGCATATGCGCTCCTAAAATTGCCTCATGTCCCTTGCGCAGATCCAGCGTGTAGTCTTCCATAAAGGCAGTGTTCTTGTTATGTGCCATGATTTTCAGTAATCTGCTCAATCCTGCGGACTTGCCGTCTCCTTCAGCACCGAATCCATACCCATCGCGCATTAACAGCTGAGTAGCCAAACCCGGCAGCTGTGCCAGTCCGTGTAAATCTTCAAAATTAGTGGTAAAAGCTGTATAGCCGCCCCGTTCCAAAAATCTTTTTATACCCAGATATTCTTTTAGTTGAACACGTACCGAATGTTCAAATTCAGCTGCACTGTTATTGCCCTGCACAAGTGTGTAATGCTTTTGCAGATCGTGGTATTCTTTGTCAACCGCGCTGTCCTCGACTTTGTCGATTTCTTCCACCAGATCGCCCACGCCATAATAATCAACTGTCCATCCCAGTACGATCTGTGCTTCTACTTTATCAAGCTCAGTAACGGCGACATTACGCATTGTATCACCGAAGCGGCATATTTTGATTTTGAAACTTTCGTTATAAGCAACAGCAACGTCTTCCCAGCGTGCTATTTCATCCTGAATATCCGTATCACCCCAATATCCATAAACAATTTTATTATTTTTGTGCAGCCGGGCATTAATATATCCATATTCACGATCCCCGTGGGCACTCTGGTTCAAATTCATATAGTCAAAATCGATAGTGTCATAAGGGATTTTATTTAAATATTGGGTGGCTAAATGCAGTAATGGTTTTTGAAGCAGTTTTGTACCGCGAATCCAGTTTTTGGCTGGTGAAAAGGTATGCATCCAGGTAATGACACCCGCGACGGCATCATTGTAGTTTACTTCTTTCATAAATTCTGTAATACCATCAGCAGTTGTCATAACATCCTTGAAAACTATTTTATAAGGCAGTTTACCGCTTTCGTTCAATTTATCCACTACAACCTGAGCATCTTCAGCAACCTGCCTTAACTGTTCTTCCCCATAAAGAAATTGACTGCCGGTAACAAACCAAAATTCATACTTATTGACTGATAACATTTTTCATTACTCCTTCTGTAGAAATATTAGATAATATTTCTTAAATTAAAAATTTTCAACTTATTATTTTTTGAGACAATGCTGTTACCTGCCTATATATGAAGACAGGCCGGTTAAGACAAAATTGATGTCCTGCATTGCTCAATTAATACGCAAATTTTTCATGAAACAGGATTCTGTTGTTTTTCGGTAAGCATATCAACAGCATGGTGTTCTATGGACAGGCCGGCTCTGTAAAGATCGATAAATTGCTTACAGCCTGCAACACCCATAGGTTCGGGATTCAATGTCAGCGTTTCCGGGTTTTCAAAAACTTTTTGATCCAGGAAATCTTCTAACCTCAAATCATTTTTTTTCACATAGGCAGCGAGCACTGCCATACCCCACGGGCCTCCCTGACTCGCTGTTTTCATGACAGTGATAGGGGTGTTAAGTGCGTTGGCCAATGTCTGCTGGGCAATTATTGGCGTTTTAAATAAACCGCCCTGTGCTATGAGTACTTCTGTTCGAATCTGTTCTTCGTTTGTCAAAATATCCATGCCTATTTTCAGGGGAGCGAAGGCGGCATAAAGCTGTGCCAATATAAAATTAGCCAAATTAAATTCACAATTGGCTGTTCTGACAAATAAGGGGCGTCCAGATGGCATTTTCGTAATATTTTCACCGGACAGATAACTGTAATTTACAAGGCTGCCAGCGTCAGGCCTGGCTTTAGCCGCCACAAGAAATAATGCCTCATATAATTTATCGGCCTGAAGTTCTATACCTAATCTGCCGGCAAATTGTTTAAAAATGTCTGCCCATGCATTAATATCTGAGGAACAATTGTTAGTATGAACCATTGCTACAGGCGAACCATCCGGCGTCATTACAATATCAATATCCCGATGAACTTTTTTAAGTGGTTTATCCAGAACAACCATTGAAAAAGCGGAAGTACCCACTGAAATATTGCCTGTTTTTTTGCGGACGCTGTTGGTGGCTACCATTCCTGTACCAGCATCTCCTTCGGGCGGAGCCATTACACTGCCGGCTGTAAGTGTTCCCTTCTCATCCAGCAGACGAGCACCTTCTTCGGTCAGATAACCTGCGGGCTGGCCCGCTTTCAGCACTTTGGGCAAAATACTCCTTATATTCCAGGTATACGTTTTCACTTGTTCCAATTGACTGAACATTCCTAAGAATACTGCATCGTAGTCACCGGTCTGTTCATCAATAGGAAACGCACCTGAGGCGTCACCGATGCCAAGAAATTTTTCACCGGAAAGCCGCCAATGCACATAACCCGCTAAAGTTGTCATAAAATCGATGCTGTCGACATGAGCTTCCTTGTTTAATATAGCCTGATATAAATGTGCGATGCACCAGCGCTGCGGGATATTAAAATCAAATAGATCCGTAAGTGCATCCGTAGCAGCTTCCGTCAAATTATTTCGCCATGTCCTGAAAGGGGTCAATAAATCACCGCTGTTTGAAAAAACCAGGTAACCATGCATCATTGCACTGACTCCGATAGAACCTATATTGATCAATGGCTGATGATATTTACTGTAGACATCAGCCGCCAATTGCTTATAGCTCTCTCTTATTCCATCCCAAACCTGCTGCAGCGGATAGGTCCATACACCATCTTTATACTGATTTTCCCACACATAATATCCTGAAGCTATAGTGTTAAAATCATCTGTAATCAAAACTGATTTGATTTGGGTGGAGCCAAGCTCGATTCCCAACGAAATGTGCCCGTCTTTTATCGCACGAGAAGTTTCAATCAAATTCATTGAAGATATACACCTCCTTATAATTATCATACAACTTTATTTATATAATACAACTTATGCACCAGGATGTAAATAAGATAATTGAAAATATTATTAAAAATTTTTTCACTATTAAAAACACTTTCACTTTTCTAAGCATATCAGAATACAAATTATTTAAAGCAATGATAATAAATTGACACTTATCGACAAAAAAACCAAATAAAAACGACTTGCCAGTGAAACTGACAAGCCGTTTTTCAGCATATTTTTTTTACTGAAGTTCTTTCGATAAGTTCAGGCGGGAATTTCACATCACCGGCTGTAACACCTTTTATTAAATCGAGCAGGGTCTCCGCAGCAACCTGACCGAGCTTTTCCTTAGGATGCCTGAAGGTTGTAAGGCTGAAACCAAATTCCATTTGAAAATCAAGATTGGAATCATCAAAACTGATCAGCGATATGTCTTCTGGTATTATTTTGCTGTGCTTATATAAAATCCTTGTTATCTCTCTGGACATTTGATCATTGTAGCAAATCATGGCTGTGCATTTTTCAGCTGTTTTTAAAATCCTGTCACTGAAATGCCGGGCAAATGCTTCATTTTTATCTTCTGTGGTATACCAGATCAGATTACCTTCGGCAAAACTCATACCGTTTCTGCGTAAGGCTTCCACACAGCCGGCGTATCTCAATCTCCCCTGCATATCGTCCAGTTTGAACAAACCGCCGATCTTTCTGTGTCCGTTCTTTACCAAACATTCAACCGCTTCTTTTCCGCAGGCATAATCATCCATAGCTACACAGGGAATACTCATGTTTGGATAAATTGCATTTATAAGAACGCAAGGAATTTTTCTGCTTATTATCTGCTCGTATATAGTTTGATTTATATTGGGCAAACCAGTTTTTGCAGGTTCAATAACCAGCCCGTCGAGGTTTTTTGCGAGCAGGTTATTAAGAATTTCGGCCTCTCTCTCCATATTGTTATATGTGAGCGACATTTGGACAAAATAATTTTTTTTTATCAACACATCATCTATTCCCTTTATAATAGCAGGGAAAATATATTCATTAAGATATGTTGTTACAACGCCAATCGTTCGCACATTACTAACAGGAAGATTCTTATTTTCAACAGAGTATTTCACGTATGTACCTGAGCCGCGCCGCCGCTCCAGGAAACCCTTGCTTTCCAGGACACTCGTGGCCTGACGTACAGTTTGGCGGCTTATAGAAAATCTTTCCCCCAATTCATTTTCGGAAGGAATTTTTTCGCCAAAGGCCAGATCGCCATTCACGATTTCTGTTTCCAGCCAATTCATTATCTCTACATATTTAGGAATGTTTTTCATACAGTAAAATGCCCCATTTTTATAATCAAAATCATTTATTAACAATTATGAATGATTTTCAGCAGTTTGTCTAGGCTTTATATTTTACTGCGGCTGTGTTCCGCTGAAAAAAATATAGGGTGTATGTATTGTATGATTTGGGTTTGGTATTCTTGCATAAAATTATATATAAGCATCGGACAGATAAAAATGCGGCTGGATATCTCATCAAATATCCAGCCGCATTAACGAAAACTTATTTTTTCTGCCCGTAATAAGCATTTGCTCCGTGTTTTCGCAGATAGTGCTTATCTAAAAGTTCCTGCTGCATAAAAGAAGTTTTTCCTGACAGGGTCGTTGTATGATATGCCATAAAAGCTATTTCTTCAAGAATGACTGCTTTTTTTACAGCCTTCATTGGATCTTTTTCCCAGGCGAATGGGCCGTGTGAATATACTAAAACTCCTGGAACGGCCATCATATCCAGCTGCCTGTCCTTAAAAGTTTCTATTATGACTTTTCCGGTTTCTTTTTCATAGCTGCCTGCTATTTCATTTTCTTTCATGGCTCTTGTGCAGGGGATGGAACCATAAAAATCATCAGCGTGCGTTGTACCAAGTGCCGGGATATCCTTACATGCCTGAGCCCATGAAGTGGCATAGCGGGAATGAGTGTGGACTATACCGCCTATATCAGGGCAGGCCTTGTACAATTCTATATGCGTATCCGTATCAGAAGAAGGGTTATAATTTCCTTCAACCACGGTCCCGTCTAAATCGACTACCACCATATCCTCTGCTTTCATTTTCTCGTAGTCCACACCGGATGGTTTTATTACAACAAGTCCTTTTTCTCGGTCAATACCTGAAACGTTTCCCCACGTGAATGTTACCATTTTATATTTTGGCAACAACAGGTTTGCTTCAAAAACAATTTTTTTCAACTCACTTAACATTCCTGTACCTCCTATATGTATGACATATTTTATTATTGTAATACATTATATATCATTTATTAATATTTGTTAACCTGCATCTTACTTATTTTTTTTGTAAAATAATCATTTATCACATCTTTCAGTAAATAAGGCGCATAGGTGATTGCATCGATGGTATCACCGGCAATATGCGGTGTAATCGTCACATTATCCAATTTGAGAAAAATATCGTCTTTTTCCAAAGGTTCATGCCAAAATACATCCAAAGCTGCTCCTGCAATTTTTTTATTTGACAGAGCATCCACCACGGCACTGCGATCCAATATTTCGGCACGTGCCGTATTGATAAGATAGGCACTGGGCTTCATCAAGGATATAAGGGATTTATTTATCATTCCGGCGGTCTGTTCAGTCACGCGCATATGCAGTGATATGATATCGCATGTTTCAAATAATTTTTCAAGCGGTAAAGATTCGGCGTTCAGGCCTTCTTTTGCCAAATCGCTTTTTTTTACGTAGGGATCATAAAAAGCGCTTTCAATTTTCAGGGCATTTAATCTTTTCAATACTAGCCGGCCTATATAGCCTGCACCCACCAAACCGATTTTCATTCTTTTCAGTGTTGTTTTGTACGGATCGTTGGCAAACGATTTCTGCCAGATACCATTTTTCACCGCATGATGGGCTCGTGCTATATTGCGCGTTTCCGTATACATTAAGGCCAATGTGAAGTCGGCTACAGGTTCGGCATTCCTTATGACATGAATAACAGGTATTTTGGCTTCTGTTGCCGCTTCAATATCAATATTTTCGACACCGCCCCGGCATGCACCGATCAAACGCAAGTGAGGTGCTCCTTCTATTATTTTTCTGTTGACAGGAGCTAAATGTACAAACAGAGCATGAGCTTCTTTGGTGGCATCTGACATGCCTGCGGGAAGGGTTATATTCTCCGGGCCGTTTTTTTCTATTTCCATTATCTTCTTTTGAAATTTATCCTTTGGTAGATCAGAAAACCATTCCAGCTTTTTTATTTCAAGCGTTTCGCCAAAGTTCATCTCTCTGGCAGCTTTTTCCAAATCATCGCTTTTTACCAGCGCATCGCCCACAACTACAATTTTCATAAGCTGTCATCTTTCCTTATCTTCAAAAATATTTTGCATTTATCTGCGGATGTTGACTGCCGCAGATATATGCAAACCTCTCGTGTTCAATTAAGTTTCATGACCTGTCCGCTGACAGCTTCTGCTGCTTTTTCAAGCTGCCCAAAATCATAAAGAAGCTGTAAAAGTCCATAACGATTACGCAGTTCTTTTGCGTATAATATTGCTATTTTCAGCATATCATCTGTTATTCCTATCTGATCAGGTCTGTAGGGTTCTTCTATTTTTTTCATTCTTTGTATCGTTTCAGTGATAGACGGCAGTTTTTTTATTAATTCCTGTATTTTTTCTTTGTTTTCAATGACTTTTTCACGCCGTTTTTTTATGTTGGCGCAATTATTTTTGCCAAACTTTTCTTCCAGCAGGATCACACCGTTTCCGGCAGGACCATATATCTCTGACATTTTTTCAGCCCAAGCTGCCTTGTCAAATTCAGGGACAGGAAAATCTTTTAGGCTGCCTGAAGACAGAATCTCTGCCGCATATCGGTATAAATGCAGAGCTACAATTGTGCCGACGCCGACCTTGGTGCCGTGCAGGATACCGTGTTCACCACGTTGCAAAAACTTCATTTCCCAATAATGCGACATGTGATGTTCACTGCCGGAGGCCGGGCGTGAATTGCCGCTGTAACTCATACCGACTCCGGCCAATACCAGAGCTTCCATGACTGATCCCATGGCATCGGCATCGCGTTGAGCAATACCTGAATCGGCGGCTTTGGCAACAGCAGTCACGGCTTCATTCATGATTTCTGCAATAAAAGGACAATAATATTCGTCATTTACAATATGTGACAGCTGCCAGTCAGTAAGGCATATATATTTGCCGAAAATATCTCCGGCACCTGCGGTTATCATTCGCAGAGGCGCATCCTTTAAAATATCTGTATCTCCTATGATTACCTTGGGTCGGCCAACTTTTTCATAGGTGGTCTTTAAGTTATTCACGATGAGCGGTGCTACGTCGGAAGCATATCCATCCATAGAAGGCGCTGTGGCGACAATGAAATAATCTTTTCCCATTTTATGCGAGCAGAATCTGCACAAATCATTTATTGTTCCGGAGCCTATGCCTATTATCAGATCACAATCATCGGAAACCTGTGTCATTATCCGGCCTATCGCCGTTTCATCGGGGACAAGGTCTTTGTCATCAAATATAAACTTGTCATATTCAAGATCAGCATTGTCTAATGCGGCATAAACTTTTTTGCCCGCTATTTTTTCAGTATTCACATCGGCAATGATACAGATATGGGCATAGCTTTTTTCTTTTACATATCCGGTCAGCTTGGTTATTGCATTTTTACCAATGTCAATATGCCGTATATCACATTCGTGTGTATGTCCGCATGCGCAGTTTATCGTCCTGTTTAAGTACTTGTTCCAGTCCATAGATCTGCCTCCTAAATTTTATGAGCGTATAATTCAGGCAGCTTCTTCGCTGCCTTCAGCACCGGCGTTTTTCATGGCCTGTTTTTGCAGATAATCATTGATTCTGTCATTATTTTTTCTGAACAATATCCATAAGGCAAAGTACAGAATTACAGCAGCGCCTATAAAAAGAGGGCTGGCTGTAAGGAATGCCAAAAATACGAGAGCCATCAGCGGTTTTCCTAAAATATTGAAGCTTGTTATGAGCATTGCCCCTGCAGGGATGGCAACACCGACTCCCAGAGCCATATTAGTAAACAGCGGTGCTGTGTAGGTGCATACATAAAGACCAAGACCGAACCAAATAGTCCCGGATATCAGTATTTTAGCAATATTGCCGTTATGCGTGGCTACAAGTCCCTGCACCATATAAGGCAGTGCCAGCAGATCAACCACCGGCAAGGTGCTGTTGCCGGGCAGGATTATAGCTATTACAAGCATTATTGGGATAAGCAGCAGTCCTGAAATAAGTGTTGCCGGTTCACCATAGCCAACGGCATCATTTACGGCAATATACCATTCCCTGTTGCCGCTATTTTGCATAAATTTGCGGGCACCCTCTGTAATGGGAGCAAATGCCTGAGCAAACATACTGGCTATCTTAGGGAATATAGCCATAACGGCACTTGTCGCTACCGCTACTTTTAAAATCTGGCCCCATGCGGCTAAGGTCAAAATATCATTTATGTTACCCAGAATACCGATGAATCCACCAAGAAAAAGCCCCAGTGTCATTGGTTCACCTAAAAATCCGAATTTTTGCTGTAAATAAACAGGGTTCAATTTGATTTTGTTGAGACCGAACATATTGTATATCGGGTCTGCAACTACCGCAAAAATACTGGCTTCGACATTATGCATGGCAATAATAGTGCAATTAGGGTATTGATAATAGGTGGACCATCTCTTAGCTACCAGTTCAGAAATCAGCAGAGAATACAGATTGAGCAGAACCATACAGGCAATGCCAAGAGTAAAGCTTCCTGTGACACCGATGACCATTGCACCCCAAACCATATAAGAATAATTATTCCATAAGTCGGAGGGCTGGAAGATTTTTGTCCATTTTATCAGAAAAAGTATCGTTTGGAGCGCTATGCCCAGTCCCAGATATATCATGCCTGCGCTGGTGGAAAAAGCAACGAGTGCGGTTGCCTGCCAGCCGACATCAAATACAGGTAAATGAACCCCCGATGAATTTACCATTTGATTTATTACGGGGGTGATGATAGGTGTAAATGAATTTAAAAGCAGCGTGAATCCCTGCAAACCGACACCTGCGTAAACCGCGGAGAGAAAAGATTTTTGTGTAGATACTTTAAATATTTTGGCAATTATAAAAATTATTACCGGCACTATTATGGCTGAACCGAATGTGTCAATAATAGACTTCATAAAAACTAATACAGCATCCATAATTTATTGCTCCTTTATTTCTGCATATTTTCAATTGTTTTTAAAACTTCTGCTAAAAATTCATCCTCGCCTATTCCTGTCAGGCAGGCAAATGCATTTATCGCAGGTATTCCGTAATCACCGGGGGTCAGCGGACTGGTGAATGTGATTAGATCAAATCGGCCTGATTTTGCTAGGTTCAATGCTTCGGTTGGTCTTGATTCAGTTGTGGATACGATATAGCCTTTTTCCTTTAATTTTTCTTTTAATTTACCAGCTACCATAGAAGATGTAACTGTTCCGGAACCACAGACTGATAAAATACTTACTTTTTTCATAATAATTCCTCCAAATCATAAATTATAATATATTAATCCTGCAAGATTAAAAGCATAAGACGGGGGCTATATTATATTCAGACATATTTTTAATATTGTCTGAATGGGACAGCTTTTTATAAAGCTTTAATGTACCGTCTGTCAGGAGATGGCTTTGTCCATAATTTGAGCTATGCTTTCTGTTTTGTCTGCTGTTTCTATTTCTTTTAATATTTCTACGTTTTTAAAAAGATCCATTAATTTAGTGAGCAGTTCTACTTGTTTTTTGGGATCCTTTACTGCCAGCAGGAAAACGACTCTGACATCGAGTTTACGCTCAGGATCGATCATGCTGCGGAATTTTACAGGATTTTTCAGGCAGCCCACCGCTATAGCCGGCATGTTGACATGTATAGGATCAGTATGCGGTATGGCCACACATGTATCCCCTATATTCAATCCTGTGGGAAGTGATTCTTCTCTGTGCAGCACGGCATCGATATAACTTTGCTTTACATAGTTCTTCTTTTTCATTAAACTGCCGAGTTCTTTTATGACTTCCTTGTCGGTCACAGAATCCAAATTGATTTTTATTAAATCCACATCCATTTTTTCATATTGCTCCTTTATTTATAAATACGGCGTCAAAACATACTGCTGAATTCATGCAAAAATATGTCATATGATTTATTTTTCAGCATTGACTCAACGCCATTTTTAGATCTTATATAATCATTCAGCTTGAGGAAGATTGTTTCCCACAATTTGTTGTCGCCTTTTTTTATACTTAACAAAAACACCACTTGAACAAGAAAATTCCCCCATTGTATAGGTTTGTTGAGAATCAGGACCGATATGAAAGAAACTTCCATATCGTTATATATAGGATGCGGAACGGCGACCATATTTCCTATGGCAGTGGAAGATATGTCCTCTCTTTCATAGACAGAGGCTCTTGTCTTTTCACTCATTAATCCTTTTTGGATGGCATTTTCGGTCAAGAAACCGATACAATCTTCTTTACTGGCAAATTCTCTATCCGTAAAAAAATTCTGCGGCTTTAAAAATTCCTGCAAGTATGCTTTATTTATGCTTGTGTTATCGAAAACAATTTTTTCTATTTTCGCAATGTCGTCATCCTGCAATATGTTGTTTATGGTGATTATCTTAGGGGATTTTATATTGTCTATTGGTACCGTAGTAAATATATAATCTACCTTTTTTAAAATTTCTGTGGTAATGCTGTAGGTGGGCATGACTTCCAATATATCCAAACGGTTTTGAAAATGCTCTTTTATTTTTGCTTTTAACAGGACTGCTATACTCAGCCCTGCCGCGCAGGCTATGATGATTTTTTTGGCAGAGCAGATCTTTTCATTTATTCCTTTTCTGCTTAACGCCGCCCCAAAGTGCAGAGCAATGTAGCCAATTTCATTTTCATTCACATCTATTTTATTTAAATTTTTGACTACTTTACTGGCTATAACGCCCATTTGAAATGCCAAGGGGTAATCATTTTTTATTGTTTCCAAGAGTTCATTGCGTATATTCATATGAAACTGGATGCGATTTATAGCTATGTTCAAATGAAGGACAAGACCGTCTATTAAATATTCATCATCAATAAAATCAATGAGGAGTTCTTGCTTGATTTTTTCCAATACAGCATATACAATTTTTTTTGCTTCCAGGTTTTCTCCGGAGGTAGCTGTGTTGAAAAATTTCTTGCTTGCCAAAAGACATTGCGTGATGTAATAAACTTCGCTATAAGCAACATCTATTGCCAGTACGGCGTATAAATATTCTAAAATATCCTTTGCGACATTATATTCAAAGGTCTGATCAATTTTTTTCACTGTACTGATCGGATAAGAAATGCTTTTTCCGCATTGGGCTCGTGTAATTGCTATTGCCACGTGGATACACAGGCTTGTCTTGTCTGTGTCGGGAATCTGCATTTCTCTTTCTCTCAAGACCTTGCTTATCACTTCATCAATAGAGATCATATCTGTTTCTGCAAATATTTTTTCAGCGAAGCAATCGCTTTTGTCAATATAGTCAAATATGCAGTTTCTTACCTGATTTTCATCTCCGTCTATTTGGATGCCATCTTTTTTGTAATGCATTATTTTTATATTGTATTTGCTTAAGATTTGTTTGCATTCAATAAAATTTGATTTTAATGAGGACAGGCTTATATACATTTCATCTGCCAGATATGTTTGCGTCACGGTCGTATCGGTGTAACTGTTGGTCAGCAGCCGGCATACAATATAATCAGCCGGTTCATGGCTGCATTTTATATTTACTGCATTCCGGCCCAAAGTATCGTTGATAAACTTATCAGCAAAAAAAGCTTGTTCGCACACCATCATATATCCTTTACGCGGCGCAGAATTTATGAAAATTGGATATCCTTGTATCATTTTCTCCAGTATCTTCATATCAGAGCGTATAGTTCTTGAAGATACACCTAATTGACCGGAAATTACTTCTCCGCTGACACCGTCAGGATATGCTCGCAGTATTTCGAATACTTTTCTCAACCTTTTTTGCTTATCCATTTTTTCTCTCCTTTATGAACCAATTCTAACAAATGGACATGGTTTTACATAGTTTAAGTTTTTTCCTTATAACACCTAAAATATTTAACAAAAATTCTTTATTAAATAAATTTTCCGCAAAACAAAATTCATTGCGGAAAATTTGCCAAAAAAAAACCTATGCAAATTTTGCATAAGCTTTTTTATAAACGCTATAATTATTTTACTTATTTCTCAGACAATCTCAAATATAAATCCATTATCTCCATAGCGAATATTTTACTCATTTCCGCATTCATCATTATGTCTTCGGCATGTACAAGCAGCAGGTCAATATCTGTTTTCCCGCCATCAGCTTCAGATTGCAGCATCTGTGTATGAACATCATGAGCCTGATTGAAATATTCATCAGATTCGTTGATTTTTTCGACAGCCTTTTCAAATTCTTTCTGTTTTGCCAGCTGGATACTCTGCAAATAGCCTGTTTTGGCACTATTGGCCATTTTTACGATTTCAAGGCATACGTTTTCATTATCCACAGTCTTTTTCTGTTTCAAAAAAACTCCTCCCAACAAATGATTTATGTGCCATTTTCCCGGCGGTAATGTTTCTGTGAGCCATATAAACATTTTACACTTAAAAAAAGCACCTGACTTTTATTGTATAACTTCGCCTTGAAGATTCTTTACTCCTTTGTTTTTATTCGTGGACAAAAAATAAATTGACGGATAAATTTAATATTGGTCAATCAGTTCAGCTGTTTTCAGCTATTTCTTCCAGATATGCCCAACGGGCAAGCAATTTATCCAATTTATCTTTCAAGCCGTCCAACTGTATATTCAGTTCTCTTATTTGCGCATAATCAGCCGCATTTGCCTGCATTTGTTTTTCTACAGCCTTTAATTCGATCTCTGTCTGTGCGATAATATTTTCGATCTGTTCATATTCGCATTTTTCTTTATAAGTGAATTTTTTTTGGACTAAAACGGGCTTCTCTTTCTTCACGAAGGCAGTTTTGTTTTCCGGCTCAAGTTTCATTTCTTTTTTTTCGTCTTCCTGCAGTTTTATTCTTGAGTAATAAGAATATCCACCTGCATATTGCCGTAAAGAACCATCTTCTTCATATGCGAAAACTTTATCAGCAAGTCGGTCAACAAAAAAACGGTCATGGGAGACGAAAATTATCGCTCCATTGAATTTATCGATAAATGATTCTAAAATGGCCATAGTCTGCAGATCAAGATCATTTGTCGGCTCATCCAGCAACAGCACATTGGGTGCTGTCATCAATATGCGCAGCAGATACAGCCTCCTCTTTTCTCCGCCTGACAGTCGGGCGATAGGCGTCCACTGCAAATTCCCGTCAAATAAGAATAATTCCATAAGCTGAGATGCAGTTATACGTGTGTTGTCTATAAGCGTGATATAATTAGCGGCTTGTTTTATATATTCTATGGCACGCAGATCTTCGTCCATTTCAGTATTTTTTTGGGTAAAATAACCTATTTTTACAGTTTGTCCGATTTTTATACTGCCGGTTTGAGGAGTGAGTTTTCCGGAAATAAGATTAAGCAGAGTGGATTTGCCGGAACCATTTGGACCTAAAATTCCGACTCGGTCACTACGCAGTATTGTGTATGAGAAATTCTTCAGTATTATATTGCCATTTCTTTGGTAAGAAATATTGTCTAATTCGATGATTTTTCTCCCCAGACGGCTGGTTCCCAGAGCAATTTGAACTTTATCGTTCTGAGAAACAGTTTCCTGGGCATTGACTTGTTCAAAATGCTGAAGCCGTGCTTTTTGCTTGGTCGATCTGGCCTGCGCACCACGGCGTATCCATTTCAATTCATTGCGCAGGAAATTCTGTCTTTTTTGCTCAGAAGCATTTTCCCGTTCTGTCCGTGCGATTTTTTGTTCCAGAAAATCACTGTAGTTTCCCGTGTAGATATATGCGCTGCCTCTGTCAAGCTCCAGTATCTTAGAAACAGACGAATCAAGAAAATAACGATCATGAGTAATCAATATAACTGCACATTTCAGCCCCGATAAATAGGTTTCAAGCCATTCGATAGTTTCCATGTCGAGATGATTGGTAGGTTCGTCCAATAACAGCAGATCACATGGCTGTATTAACGCAGCTGCCAGCGCAAGGCGTTTTTGCTGACCACCCGAAAGTTCACCTGCTTTTTTAGAAAAATCAGTGATGCCGAGCTTGGTGAGAATGGCTTTGGCATCGCTTTCAAGCTGCCAGCCGTCAAGTTCATCAATCTTTTCTGAGAAACGCACTAATTTTTGCTGCGTTTCTTCAGATGTGCTTTCCGGGGCGCAAAGAGTCATTTCATATTCACGGAGAGCCTTCATTATATCCTGAGAACCATGAAAAGCTTCCGTAAGAACGGTGTTTTCCAAATTGAGATTTTTGTCTTGATCTAGATATTCTATACGGATGTTTTTCATGGTGATGAAATTTCCGCTGTCTGTCTGCACAAGTTTGGCAATAGTACGCATGAGCGTGGATTTCCCTGTTCCGTTTATTCCTACTATGCCGATTTTGTCTCCCGTGTCCACAGAGAAACTGACATTTTCAAATAATATTTTTTCTCCGTAGCTTTTTGCCAAATTTTCCGCTGTTAAAATCATAATTAATCATCCTGCTATCTTTTTTCTTAATTATAGCATATTTCTTTTCGGTTCATGACATGAGAAGTGGGCACCGGGATGTTATGGGGATATATCGTTTATTTAACAACAAAAGCAATAAAAAAAACCGTCAGAAAAATATCGCTGACGGTTTGCTGCTTCATGATCATCCGGCTGAACAAAAAAAGACTCCGCAGGAGCGAAGTCATGAATTACTGGTGGGGTTAACAGAATTCGAATCTGTGACCTTTACGATGTCAACGTAACACTCTAACCAACTGAGCTATAACCCCGTTAATAATTGTTGCCCTAATAATATATTATAAATTTGTTTGTTTGTCAATCTTTTGTTTTGTCAGCATATCTGCTACAATTTGAGCAGTACAAATCAGATTTTTGTACTGCTCAAATTGTAGCTTGAAAATATAAATGAAGAAGGGATCCTTGTGGATATCACTAAAATACGTCCGGCATGGGTGGAGGTAGATCTTGATATACTTGCGAACAACATGCGGGAAATCCGCCGTCTGACAGATAAGAATGCGGAAATAACCGCTGTTATTAAAGCCAATGCTTACGGACATGGTTCTTGTGCGGTAGCAGAGCTGCTGCTGCAAAACGGTGCTGATCGTTTTGCTGTAGCGGAACTCGATGAAGCAATCGAGCTGCGTCGTGCCGATATTACTGCACCTATTCTCGTATTGGGGCCGCTGTTTGCCGAACAGGCCCGCCCCGCTGTCCTTTATGGGATAGATGTACCTATATTTGATTATAATACAGCGAAAGCCTTTTCCGATGAGGCGGTACGGCAGCGGCGTGATGTGCGTTTACATATAAAAATAGACAGCGGAATGGGGCGGATAGGTTATCGTCCTGCCGAGGAGAGCATTGCCGAAATAAAAAAAATCAGTAAACTGCCTAATGTTGTCATGGAAGGTATTTTTACTCATTTTGCTACGGCCGACTGTACTGATAAAAGTTTCGCGAGAGAACAATATAAGCGTTTCAGTTATGTATGCGCGCGGCTTGAAGAGGAAAAGGTAACTGTCCGCACACATCATTGTGCCAACAGCGCCGCAATTTTGGATCTGCCTGAATACCATTGGGATATGGTCCGGGCCGGTGTAATTCTTTATGGACTGGCTCCATCAGGCGAAGTGGATATTGCAGGGACGGCGCTGAAACCGGCAATGGCTTTTAAGTGCAGGATAACGCACATAAAAAAACTGCAAAAAGGTGATAGTGTAAGTTATGGACGTAAATTTATAGCTGACAGGGAATGCACTATTGCCACATTGCCTGTGGGCTATGCCGACGGATATACACGTATGCTTTCCGGTAAAGCACAGGTGCTGATAGGGGGGCAGCGGGCAAGCGTAGTGGGGAACATATGCATGGATCAGTGCATGGTTGATATCAGCCAAATCCAAAATGTGAAAAAAGGCGATGAAGCGGTGCTTTTCGGTTCACAGGGAAGCAGTGCCATTTCCGCTGATGAACTTGCCCGGAAACTGGGTACCATCAACTATGAAATAGTATGCATGATGGCCCGCCGCCTGCCGCGTGTGTATGTTCAAAACGGCATAGCTTCTTTCTACAGAAACTATTTATATTGAAAGAAAATAAAATTATTCTGCTTAGATCTTTTTTCTTCTTTTGTACAGCTAATTGATTTTCTCTTTATTCTCGGATAAATGTTTTATATAAAAACAGGACCGGCAGAAGGGAAACATATACTTTTACAGGCTGAAAGCTTTCAGAAATGATACATATGATAGTGCCGCTTATGTATTACTTTTACTAATGCAATACTTTTATGTATGAAAAGTCAGTATAAATTTCTCTCCTTGACAAAAAAAACAAAGCTTTATATCATGTATTATAGCTTTTGTTCTTTAATGAAATAATAATGTGTTTTATATAGGAGGAATAATGTTACTGTCATCATCCTATCGCAGGACCGGATGGTTTCTTTCCATGCTTCTTCATTTTATCTTGTTTTTGCTTTTGATCTTTACTGGATTTTTCTCCCGCATCTATGATCCACAGCAAAATGATATTGCCAACGTTGTTTATGTTGCTGACAGCAACAGCGGTTCAGAAGGGGAGTCAGGGAGTGCTTCGGACCAAACGGCACCGGCGGTGAGTGATATTGTACTCACCGGTGAGGACAGTGAACGCTTGAATTACAAAACATCGCCGTTGCAGAATGGTGGCTTCAAGTATGATACTGCCGAGTATAAAGAGAAGGGTTCAAGTCAGGCTGCACCGAAAGGGCAGTCGGGAAGCGGTACTGACGATAGTAATAGATCATCAGGCTCTGCTGTCACAAAAAATGGTGGCAGCGGCGGTGTGGGCGGCAGTAGCGGCAATAACGCTGGAAGCACATCTGACAGCGCAGATGAAGATGCTGATGCGCTTGTTGCCGTTATACCGCCGTCTGCGTTAAATGCTCCTTATCCGTCGTATCCGGGCAGCATGAGATCATCCGGTGCAGAAGGATCTGTCAGAGTGCTTTTTTCGATAGATGCCGGAGGCAATATTGAAGATGTGTCTGTAGATGCGCCTTCAGGACAGGCTGCTTTTGATCAGGCGGCGTTGTCCGCAGCGCGTCAGTGGACCTTTTCTCCGGCCCGCAATGCCCACGGGAGGGCGGTACGCTGTACCATTAAACAAAATTTTCATTTCAATCTTTATGATTAATAAAACCCAGTGTTCATCTGGCAGTAATTAGGAGGAGCTTCTATGGATTTCGTCGCACAAGGTCTGGAGTATTTTCATAAGGGCGGTTTTGTAATGTATATTTTGCTCTTATGCTCTGTTTTTGTTGTTTCTATAGGTATAGAACGTGCTCTTTATTTCTCTAAGGCAGATTCGGGGCGTAAATTTACCGAAAAATTTTATCATCTTATGTCCAACGGAAAAACAGACGAAGCAAAAACTCTTACCGCTCAGACTAAAGGAGATCTTGCACTGCTGTTGCATCTTGGTATGGATAAAATGCGTAAAGGCATAAGTCCTGTGCACTTTTTTGAAATACAATCCGGCATTGCATTATCTAAATTGCGCGCCCGTCTTTATTATCTCAGCGTGATTGTAACGATGGCACCACTACTCGGTCTTTTGGGCACGATCAGCGGCATGATATCCTCTTTCAGTGTCTTTAATCTGCAGGAAGGCCAGGCCAGCACGATAACAGGCGGTGTGGGAGAAGCTCTTATTGCCACTGCCATGGGATTATGCGTTGCGATCGCGGCACTTGCCATACACGCTTATTTTATGCAGCGAATAGATAATATAGTGACTGATATGGAGCAGACTTTTTCCCTGATAGAAAGCAGCGACAGCAGAGGTGATACTAATGCGTCTGCGTGACCGCCGTTCTTTTCAAAAACCGGAAGTAATGATTATTCCGATGATAGATATCATGTTTTTTCTCCTTGTATTTTTTATGCTCAGCACCTTATATATGGTAAACATTAAAACAATTCCCGTAAATATGCCTAAAACACAAAATGCCCAAATGCAGGCACGGGTTAATTATCTGGTATCCATGCGCAGAGATGGTACCTTGTATCTGGAAGATAAGGCGATTGACGAAGGGACACTGCTGACTCAGGCACAGGCAGAAAACAAAAGAAATCCAAATTTTGCAGTCGTTATACGTGCTGATAAAGATATCGACTATGCGCAGCTGATGTCATTTCTGGATAAACTGAAGGGTGCGGGGATAACACGGTTCGGCCTTGCTTCTGATGATAAAAAATAATAACTGCGAAAAGGACCTGCCGCTGATGGTAGATTCCGGCTCGAAGACAAAAGCACCTGTATCTATGTAGCAGGTGCTTTTGCTATAATTATCCAGAAAAATTTTTCCCATCAAAAACAATAATGGCATTTTCCTCATAATAAGTCTGTTTATTTGATATTGTTAGAAACAACGATCTTCATAGCCTTGACTAATTGCCTCGCGCTCTGATAACCTGGGTTACGCTACTGTCAGCTCGAAAATCTTAAAAATATCGATTTCTAAAATCCCCTTAAAATATAAGTTTCCTCCGGTGACTGTGCCGTTGATTCCAGCGGTCGATACACCGGTTTACCAGTAATAAGGTGGTATTGTTCTATGCAATCGCCACAAGCATAGATATCAGGCATATTCGTTTGCATCTGCGGATTACTCGAATTTAAACTCAAGGTTACTTGAATTGGCATTGCTTTTCACCTCCTGACTTAAATCATTTGCGGATATTTTCAATTGATGCCTCTTGCAGCCAGGGGATCGCAACAAGATTACCACTGCTGATTTCACTTACTTTCTCCATCCACTGTTTTTCCGTATTGGCACGTGTCACCAGCATCGGATTCTCCGTTTTTGTCATAGAAAGACATTGATTGACCACCCACCATTTGTTTTGGATGCCCGCTCGCAATAAATCATCACGCAATCTTGCCGCTTCAAAGACCGGCGTTGCCTCCGGCAGTGTAACAATAATGACTTCCGTCTGCTGTGCATCACGAAGTCTCGGCAAAAGACGCTGCACCGAAATCGGCGTTTCGCCTTTCGTTCTCTGTACTTCCTTATGATAACTCTGCGTTGAATCTAATAATAAAAGTGTGTGGCCCGTGGGAGCGGTATCAATTACCACGACTTCATTTTCTGCTTTATCGACAATCTCTGCAAACGCTCTAAATATCGCAATTTCCTGCGTACAGGGTGATCTTAAATCCTCTTCAATATAAGCAATATCCTCATCCGTCATGGTTTCGCGCGCTTTACGCAATACTTCATCTTGGTAGTTCTGTAGTTCCTGCGCCTCATCAATGTGGCTGAGTGTGATATTTTCTTTTCCCGCAATGATATAGCGTAGATGATCAGCTGGATCGGTTGAGGTTAAATGTACCTTTGCCCCTTTTTCGGCAAGAGCTAAAGCAAGCACGGCAGCCATCGCTGTTTTGCCAACGCCTCCCTTGCCCATCGTGAAGATAACTTTTTTCCCCGTTCTGTGCAAATCTTCAATTAACGTATCTATGGAAAGATACTCTTCTGCTTTTATCTTTGAGGCAATCTTTTCATATGCATCACTCTGAAAAAAGGCCCGAATCTTATCCAGCCCTAAAATATTATAGGAGCGCAGCGGCAGAGAAAAGGTTCTAAGTTGTTTCAGACCATGCGGTATATTTTCCATGGCTGCACGCTGTTTATTCAGGATTTTTTGCGAAACATCGTCCGAAGCTTCCCCTAAGACACCATTGATAAGTAAAAGCTGATTGCATATTCCCAGTTCACGCAATTCAATACTGGAACGCTCTGCTTCCAGAAGTGGTGTTTTTTCTGGCCGTGAAACTAAAAGCAGCGTTGTTTTCGTTGAATCGGACAAATTGCTGACTGCATCCTTATACATGCCTTTTTTCTCTTCAAGACCTGCCAATTGCCCTAAACAAGAAGCCCCGTGTGTACTTTCACTGATAAAATCACTCCAGGCCGAAGGAAGTTGCAGCATGCGCAGCGTATGCCCGGTCGGTGCTGTATCAAAGATGATATGATCATACTGACTGGCAGCTGCCTTATCCGTGATGAAATGTGAAAATTGGTCAAATGCAGCAATCTCGACGGTACAGGACCCGGAAAGCTGTTCCTCCATATTAATAAGAACGCTTTCCGGCAATTTTCCCCGATAAGGCCCAATGACTGACTCCCTGTATGCTCTTGCTGCTTCCTCTGGATTCAGATTGGCAACAAGAAGTTCCGGAACACCGTCAATCGCAACGCCCTTGCCGTCAAGCTCGGTATGAAAAACATCCTGCAGATTGGATGCCGGATCGGTACTGACCAAAAGAACCTTTTTGCCCTGATCCGCTAAATTCACAGCAACAGCACAGGCCGTAGAGGTTTTTCCGACACCACCTTTACCGGTGAAAAACAAATACTTCGTGAGATTTATTTTGTCTAATGCAAATGGTTCGTATATAAGATTTATCATATCAGCAACACCCATCAGAATCACAGCAGCATCCGCCTGTCTTTTCTGGCTGCTTTGTCTCAACTTCTACCCCAAGCCATGCAGATAATTCCTTATTTGTAGGATATTCCTTCGTTTTAGCAATCTCACCATCAATAAGCGTTACCGGCAAAACGTTGGCTCCTTCTTTTTGAAGAATGTCATTGATTACCTTGTTCTCAACAAAATCCTGCGGTTCGCCAGACAGACCATGCCTCTTGATAAATATGTCTTTTTCTTTTAATGAATTAATTACCGTTGCCATCCGCAGAAGCTCCGAATCAATCGACGGACCACATACACCGGTAGGACAACACATCGCCGGATCAAAAATTTCCATTTTTTTCATTTAGAATCTCTCCTCTACATTTTCATCACAATAACTGTTTTTTTGCTCTAGCCATTTATTTAAATTTTCCAAATCGCCCTGATATAATTTCATACCTCTCAAATTGTCATAAACCAGACTGTCAATGAAATTCAAATGTTTACCTTTTTGCATAGTGTAATATGACCATTGTGCTTGCCTTCTATCTTTTACCAGTCCGGCATTTTTCATGTAAATCAAATGTCTGGATGCTTTTGCCTGCGTAATCTGTAAAGTTTCCATAACATCGCAAACGCATAATTCCCGCTCATATAATAGATTTAGTATTCTTAGCCGAGTTTCATCCGACAGCGCTTTTAAAACCTCTACCAGCTTTTCCACGTATGCATCTTCCTCTCATAATCGTATAATTGCTTAAACAATTATACGATTATGTTACCATTATTAATGTAAAAATACAAGCTGAACAACTAATTTATTTTCCGTTTACAAAACATGTATCAAAAAATCCACCCCCATATGATTTCAACATACGGGGGTGGATTTAGGAATTGTCTACACTCTGGAACCTGCCGCTGACGGCAGGTCCTTTTCGCAGTTATGTGGTTTTGGGATAGAAATAATTTATTTGATATTTGCTAAAACGGCTTCTGTCATTCCGGCGGTATCGACTTTTTTAGAACCGGCACTGAAAAGGTCGGCTGTCCGGTACCCATCTGACAAAGTTTTTTTGACGGCACTTTCTATATCGTCAGCTGCGGCTGATGCGTCGAGTGAATAACGCAAAAGTAATGCCGCTGATAAGATGGTCCCTAATGGATTGGCGATGCCCTTACCCGCAATGTCAGGCGCTGATCCGTGGATAGGTTCATAAAGACTGGTCTTCTCACCGATACTTGCTGACGGCATAAGACCGATGGAGCCTCCTAAAACGGCAGCTTCATCGCTTAAAATGTCGCCGAACAGATTCCCGGTGACGATAACGTCGAAGCGCGTAGGCTTTATAGCCAGCTGCATTGCACAATTGTCGACATACATATGATCCAGCTTTACTTCAGGATATTTTTCCGCTACTTTAGCGGCTGTTTTTCGCCAAAGACGTGAAGTGGCTAAAACATTGGATTTATCAACGGAAGTTACGCTGCCTTTGCGTTTTAAAGCAGCTTGCATGGCAAGTTCAACGATTCTTTCCACTTCAGGAATACTGTAATTTTCTAAATCCCATGCTCTTATTGTGCCGTTATATTCTTCCCGTTCGCATTTGTCGCCAAAATAAATGCCGCCGATAAGCTCTCTGACGATCAGAACATCTGTGCCGCGGACAATATCAGGCCGCAGCGGTGAATAATCAATGAGTTCATCCATCGTCTGCACCGGCCTGAGGTTAGCGTATAACCCCAGTCCCTTTCTGAGACCGAGAATAGCTCTTTCCGGCCTCAGCTGAGGTTCGACATTATCCCATTTGTCGCCGCCGACTGCGCCGAAAAGTACTGCATCCGCGGCTTTAGCTGCGTTCAGCGTATCATCCGGCAGTGGAACCCCAAATTTATCATAGGCGGTACCGCCTGCATCATAAAAGGAAAAGGTCAGATCAATCCCGTATTTTTTGTCTATTTTTTTTAAAACGTCAACGGCAGCGTCGGTTATTTCTTTACCTATCCCGTCTCCCGGTATAACGACAATATTTTTAGGCATTTATCTTTTTCTCCTTGATGTAGTTAATAAGTCCGCCCGCTTTTGCTATATCCTCAACAAAACCCGGCAGAGGCCGTGCATGAAAAATATCTCCCGTCGTGAGGTTTTTGATTTCTCCTGTGGAAGTATCTGCACTAAGCCGGTCACCTGCGCTTATTTTTTCTACATCATCGCCTATTTCCAACAGCGGCAGGCCTATATTGATGCCATTGCGGTAAAAGATACGCGCAAAACTTGCCGCTATTACTACGGGTATTCCGCTCGCTTTTATGGCGACGGGAGCATGTTCGCGTGAAGAGCCGCAGCCAAAATTTCTGCCACCCACCATAATGTCTCCCGCTTTTACGTTTTGGGCAAAACTTTCGTCTATATCCACCATGCAATGCGATGCCAGTTCCTGAGGATCAAATGAAATCAGATAACGTGCCGGTATTATTACATCTGTATCTATATTATCGCCGTACCGCCATACTTTCCCTGTTAATGCCATATTCATCGAACCTTTCTCTTATATATATAAACCCCGTTTTTTTAGTTATCCTGCCGATCGGCTATTACTGATATTTCAGCGCAGATCTTCGGGCTGAGCTATTTTTCCCAATATGGCACTTGCGGCAGCGACCTGTGGGCCGGCCAGATAGACTTCGCTGTCTACGTGTCCCATTCTGCCCCGGAAATTGCGGTTCGTTGTTGAAACGCAGCGTTCGCCGGAGGCAAGGATGCCCATATGTGCGCCGAGACATGGTCCGCATGTAGGTGTGCTGACGGATGCGCCCGCGTCGATAAAAATATCTATATAGCCGCTTTTGACAGCTTCCTTATATACCTGCTGACTGCCCGGAATAACGATGCATCGTACATCTTTATGCACCGTGTGTCCTTTCATTACCTGTGCGGCAATCCGCATATCCTCAATACGTCCGTTTGTACAGGAGCCGATAACGACCTGATCTATTTTTATATCGTCTATTTCAGCCACTTTTTTTGTATTGCCGGGCAGATGAGGAAAAGCGACAACGGGTACAAGGTCATTTAAATTTATTTTTACTGTATCGCAATATTTTGCATCTGCATCAGCTTCAACTATGGTATACGGTTTTTTTACTCTGTCTTTGATATATTCCATTGTCAGTTCGTCAACGGGGAATATCCCATTTTTGCCGCCGGCTTCTATAGCCATATTGGCAATGGTAAAACGATCATCCATGGAAAGGGAATGCACTCCTTCACCGGAAAATTCCAATGTTTTGTATAGGGCTCCGTCCACGCCGATCATACCGATCAAAGTGAGCATTACGTCCTTGCCGGTTATATCGGCAGGTTTATCGCCTGTCAATTCGACCTTTATTGCCTCAGGAACTTTGAACCATGCTTCTCCCGTGGCAAGTGCCACAGCCAGATCCGTCGTTCCCACTCCTGTGGAGAAACCGCCAAGAGCACCATATGTGCAGGTATGTGAGTCGGCACCGATTGTGAGCATACCCGGTGCGACAATACCTTTTTCCGGCAGAATAACATGTTCGATTCCGCCTCTGCCTACTTCAAAATAATTTATGATATTATATTTATTGGCAAAATCACGCACTGCCTTGGAAAGACCGGCTGATTTGATATCCTTATTTGGTGTGAAGTGATCCGGTACAAGAGCAATTTTGGTATTATCAAAAACGGGTCCGCCTATTTTTTCAAATTCTTTGAAAGAGGGTGGCGCGGTAACATCATTCGCCAGAACCATATCAAGTTTACATGTCACCAATTGTCCGGCGGATGCTTCTTTCAATCCTGCATGCGCGGCAAGAATTTTTTCCGTCATATTCATTCCCATAAATATTCCTCCAATTATTTCTGCAATATTCTATTGTCCTCACCAATATATTTTCTGTTTCATATTTTATGAAAATCATCAAAAGATATAATTTTACCAATACTTTTCGCCAGAGTATTTTTTGTAAAAATGTAAACAAGCCTGTATGCTATGATAGTACATTGATAATCGTTTTGTCAAGATTGCATGCTGCATTAATAGCAGCGAATGTAACTTTTTCCTTATATTTCTAGGCCATTATTTTCAGATAATCAGCAATATAGAAAGCCATCATTAAATTAAAGCATGTAACGGCATCGCCGAGATCGCATTCGAGTATTCTGCGCACCTTCGCCATACGATAATTTATTGTGTTTCTATGAGTAAAGGCAATATCGGCAGTTATTTTCAAGCTATTATTATGGAAAAGATATATGTGAAGTGTGTCGTATAATTGGGAGTGATGTTTTTTATCATATTCAAGAAGCGAAGCGAGCAGCGAGTCATGTATTTTTTTCAGCAATTCTTTGTCCGAGGCAGCGAAAAGCAGTCTATAAGCTCCGAGTTCATCAAAAAAAGCTGTCCTTTTCTGCAGGACAGTTTCAGGTACGGCAGCAGCCATTGCCGCTTCGCGAAAAGCATTATAAATTTTGAGAACATCTTCATAATATGAGCTGATGCCGCAATGAGCTTTGTCCTGAGTGACGGATTTATCATAGAGAGCAATATTTTGTGTTATTATTTTTTGCAGTTCGTTCTTTTCCACTGAAAAGATTACCATTATAAGCATATTTTTTTGCCAAAAAATAATGTAATCCAATTTCATTTGATTTAACATATTCTTAGTTTGCAGGAGAAGCGAGATCTTTATTCTTTTAGCCAGGGCAGTATTTTCAAAATTGAATACAGACATATAAAAAGGTTTTCCCAGTAAATCATGCAGTTCAAATTCTTTTTCGCAGCGTTTGACTTTTTCTGGTTCAAAAACAGCCATGCGGACAAGTTCAGTTATATCATTTTCTTCCTGAGTAGCCAAAAATAATCTGTTCAAATAATCCTGCATAATATCAGCAAGATGTATACGCCATGGCATTATAAATAGAGGAAAATTATTTTTATTGCACATATTGATTATTTTTTCGTCAAGTTCCTGCGGTTGAATATATTTTCCTGTATTGATAATAAGGCCTGCCGCTCTTCTCGCTATAAGTTCTTCGATAAAGCTGCCCACCCATGTTTTATCATTGCTGCAAAGTCCCGTTGTGATGATCAATTCACTGCCTCTTAGAAAATTAGAGGTGGCTATATCCTCTGTATATTGTACCCACACTATTTCACTGTCCAGTCCCAAATAACCTGCAAGCAGCTTCAGTTGATAGACTTCAGCCGTTTCATCAAAAAGTTTTTTTAATTGAATGGACATTTTTATCCTCCGTTTTTATTTACATGATACAGTAAAATCATTTGTGCGTAAAGTACAAATGATCGGCGAAAAATTAGTTTCTCATACCGTTGCACAGCCCTTGTCTCTGGACTACTATATAGGTATATCAAACATGTAACTGTACGGCAATGAAGCCTGTTTATCCGCAGTTAAGCTGACCGGATAATAGTGTGCTTTGATGCGTGCAGTTTTTTACTATGCTGGTTTTTCAAGGAGGGTACGTCTATGTTGAAAGATGCAATGCCTGAAATAATTACAAATTGTTTGCCGGGCCCAAAATCGGCGCAGGTTATAAAGAGAAGAAATGAAGCTGTTCCGAGTGCTATACGCTGCGGTTATCCCGTGGTTATAAAACAAGGCGCAGGTGCTGTTATTGAAGATCTTGACGGTAATCGGTTTTTGGATTTCATTGGCGGTGTGGGTGTTCTGAATATCGGTTTTAGCCATCCTGAAGTGGTGGAAGCTGTGAAGGCGCAGGCCGATAAATATTTTCATGGTATGTTCAATGTTGTCACGCATGAAGGCTATGTGAAGCTGGCAGAAACTATCAACGCCCTTGCTCCTGTCAAAGGCGATAAAAAACGTACATTTTTTGCGAACAGCGGCGCAGAAGCAGACGAAAATGCTGTAAAGATTGCCAAGGCATTTACAAAACGCCCCAATATCATTGTTTTTTCGGGTGCATTTCATGGGCGGACACTTCTGACTATGTCTATGACAGCAAAAAAAGCTTATGCCAAAGGGATGGGGCCTTTTCCGGACGGAGTGTATCGCGCCGAATTTCCCTATACATACCGCAGACCGGAAGGTATGCCGGAGGAAAAAGCGATAGGCTATTACATAGAAAAGCTTTACGAAACATTCAATGACTGTTCTGATCCAGAGCATGTGGCAGCAATTGTTGTTGAACCGCTGCAGGGCGAAGGTGGTTTTATACCGGCACCGCTGGAATGGGTAAAGGCTGTCCGCAAAATTTGTGATGCACATGGGATTTTGTTGATAGCGGATGAAGTGCAATGCGGTTTTTGCCGTACAGGACGTATGTTTGCCACAGAATATTGGCAGGATGCCGGCGTGCAGCCGGATATCATAACAATGGCAAAATCTATCGCGGGCGGTGTGCCGCTCAGCGGAATCACGGCGCGTGACGAAATAATGCAGTCCGTACCCGGAGGAGTTATTGGCGGTACCTACTGCGGTAATCCGCTGGCATGTGCGGCAGCTTTGAAGGTCATAGAAATAATGCAGCGCGATAAACTTGCCGAACGCTCCGTCGAAATAGGAAAAAAAGTCATGGCACGTTACCGTGACTGGATGGAAAAGTATGACATCATCGGTGATGCACGCGGTATGGGCGGCATGATCGGTATCGAATTTGTCAAGGACAGAACGACAAAAGAACCAGATGCGCAGCTTGTGGGCCAGCTTATAGCTGAAGCCGCACAACATGGGCTGTTATTGGAAAATGCCGGCATTCATGGAAATGTTATTCGTTTTCTTGCTCCGCTGGTAATAAGTGACCGGCAGCTGGATGCGGGGCTTGATATATTCGAATCAGCTATAAAAAAATGCACGGGAAGTAAAATAACCAGTCAGGCTTGTTAGAGGCTGTTTGAACTATAATGATTGAAAATAATTATCCGATGCTTATTTCATTGATATGAGAAACAAGCATCGGATAAATTCTTTGGAGCGAAAATGAATAATTTTTTTATCAGGCCCAAAATTACTGTCTGTACTTCCGCAGAAGAATTTTGCCTTTCTTATAATATAGGCAGCGGAGATCTTGTTTTTGTGAGTGAAGGTACCCGCCGACGAAACTTTGCCAACGCTTTTGCAGGTGCATTGGTAGTAGACTACAGAAAATATGTCGTTGGTGAACCAACTGACATAATGATCGAAGACATCAGCAGGATCATAGGCAGTCAAAAAATCAGCAGGATTTTTGCCATAGGGGGCGGTACGATTCTTGACGCCGCCAAACTTTTTGCGTTAAAGCAAAATATTCCTGTGGACAAATTATTTAATGGGGAAATATTGCCGCAAAAGGATAAAAAACTTTTTCTCATACCTACCACCTGCGGTACAGGCAGCGAAGTGACTGACATATCGATTTTGGAACTAACTAAAAATAAGACGAAACTGGGTCTTGCCAATGAAGCGCTTTTTGCCGATGAAGCGATTCTTATTCCTGAGCTGCTGCAAAATCTTCCGTACAAATTTTTCGCTGCCAGTTCCATGGACGCGCTCATTCATGCGGTAGAATCTTATACTTCACCTAAAGCCACCGAATTTACACGTATTTTTTCTGCTGCGGCTATAGAGAAAATAATATCGGGCTACAAATTAATTACCTCTGAGGGTAAAAAAGTGATCCCATCGCTGCTCAGGGATTTTCTCACGGCCAGCACTTACGCCGGGATTGCTTTTGGCAATGCCGGCTGCGCTGCGGTACATGCGCTTTCTTACCCGTTGGGGGCGGCGCGGCACGTACCGCACGGCGAGGCAAACTACGCGTTTTTTATTGAAGTATATAAGACTTATGCCAGTATTCGTCAGGATGGTTCCTTTGAGCTTTTAAAACAATTTTTGGCAAAACTGCTTGCCTGTACGCCGAATAATGTTTTGGCGGAGCTGGAAACATTGCTGGAAAATATCATCCAACGAAAAACTTTGCATGAATACGGTGTAATAGAAGAAGAGCTGCCGCGTTATACTGGTATTGTCATGGAAAAGCAGGGACGTCTTATGTCTAATAATTATGTGCCGCTCAATAGGGATAAAGTATTGGGTATCTATCAAAAACTTTTTTAAAAGTATGTCTATTTTAATTTGCAACGTGTTTTTCAGAAAATTTTTTCTTATACCAAAGCTGACTGTATGTTTTCGTGCAGTCAGCTTTTTGGTATAAGAAATTTTTGTTTCATGAATTTTGCAACATGAATTTATTTGGATTTTAATACATTTTATCTTTTTGTTAAAAATTTTTTTTTTCATATTAATTTCATTTTAACAGAATATAATAGTAATATTCACGAATACATTTCAGAGGGAATATGTATGCAATTAGAATGGATCTATCTCATAACAGCTGGTTTTTTAGAAATATCTTGGGCGGTATCGCTTAAATATACAGCCGGTTTTACTGTTCTGCTGCCGTCGCTGTTTACGGCAGCGGCGATGCTGGGCAGTGTGTATCTGCTTGATCTGGCCACGAAGGAGATTCCCATAGGTACTGCCTATGCCGTATGGACAGGGATCGGTGCAGCGGGTACTGCTGTGGCGGGAATTATTCTATTTGGAGAATCTCATGAACTATGGCGGTTTTTTTGTATTTTCCTTATCATTGCAGGAGTTGTGGGACTTAAAATCAACATTGGCGGCTGAACACCGCTTATATATTACTAATGTTTAAGGATGGTGCTTATGGAAAAAATGGCTGTACCCGCGAAGAAGATATTTCAAAAGCAGGAAGATTCATGGGGGTTTGAAAGTTTTACAACGTCTGCCTTACAGGAAGGTTTTTTTCATGATATTTTAACGACAACCAGACCGGTAGGTCCGACAATAACATATGACAATAAAGATTTCATTAATTTTGCCAGTATCAATATTCTTGATTTGCATCAGGAAAAAGATGTGCTTGGGCATTTTCATGAGGCTGCTGATACTTATGGACTGACAACAGGCGGTTCGCGCGTTACACAGGGTGTCTGCAAAGCACACAAAGAGATGGAAACAAAACTTTGTCGGTATGTGGGAAAGCAGCGCGCCATTTCATTTGCCAGCGGACTGTTGGCAAATGTAGGATTTATTAATGCTATGTCTTGTAATTTTCACTTCAGTGAAAGCTGCAATATCAGTAACAGCGATGCAGTTTTTATATTGGACCGTGATTGTCACTGGAGCTTGTGGAAGGCAGCATCGCATTTAAAATTCGGAAAGCAGCTTTTTTCTTTTCGACATAATAATCCGCAAGATCTGGATAAATTATTGAGAAAATTGTCGGTTTCACACACTAAAATAATTGTGATATTTGAAAGTGTATATTCTGCCGATGGGTCTGTTGCACCTATGCGGGAATTGTTTGATGTGTGCGAACGTTATCATGCGCTGAGCTATGTTGATGACGCGAACGGTTTTATGATATACGGTCCTCAAAACCGTCTTTTTGCGGAGGAATTTGCGCAGCTCAGACGTGCTACTTTCGTCATGGTGTCTTTTTCCAAGGCTGTTGGAATGGAAGGCGGCGCTATTGCCGGACCGGAAAATTATATACATGCTTTTGAAGTTCTTTCGGGCACTTCTTTATTTACTGTTGCCATTCAGCCGCCTACAGCCAGTACTATTTGTTATATAATGGATAAATTATCGGCATGTCCGTCAATTATGGACAGTTATCTTGAACGGTCATTGGATCTGCGTAAACGGCTGACCAAGCTCCAATTTGTCTTGAATGATGCATCATCTTATATTATTTCCGTTATTATCGGCAATGATGAAAAAGCCGTGAGTGTATATAATGAATTTCTGCAAGAAAAAATGATCGTACCGATGTTCCGTTATCCCGCAGTGAAACCTGATCATGCACTTATACGAATCATGCTGAATGCTCATCATACGCAGGATCAAATTGACCGCCTGGTTGATGTTCTCAAGCGGCTGCAGAAAAAATATGATTTTTAATTTTTTGCTCAGGAATTGTTGCTTAGTTTAAGATACGCAGCATACTAAAAAAGGGCAGAGTATAGAAATGGCCTCTCTTAAGTCAGTGCTTTAGAACTGACTTGAGAGAGGCCGTTTAGCTTCTTTATGGTGTTTTTATATTTATATATTTTCAGTTTGCAGTGTGTGTACAGCTTCTGCTATCTGCTGCAGCGCTTTTTGCAGCGTATGCCGGGGACAAGCTGCATTGAGGCGCATGTATTGTTCAAGTGTATTACTGAACCAAAAACCATCATCAAGTGCCACTCGGGCCTTATTTACCATAAAATCATGCAGCTGTTTTTGATCAAGACCTAATTGCCTGCAATCCAGAAGAACAAGATATGTCCCCTCCGGATAATTAGGTTTTATAGCCGGAATATTATTTTTGCAATAATCGTTTATATATTTAAAATTGCCCTCAATATATTTTAAAACATTTTCGAGCCAGGCTCTTCCCTGTCTGTAGGCTGCCTCAACGGCCACGAGATTAAAGCAGCTGTTTCTTTTTATGTCCAGCACACCGAGAATGTCATCAAATTTATCACGTTCTTCTTTGGTAGGGAAAATTATTATTGAAGCCTGCAGTCCTGCCAGATTGAATGTTTTGCTCGGTGCCAGGCAGGTAATCGTAATCCGAGACAACAGAGGTGAGATGCTTGCGATAGGCACATGCTTATGCCCGGGAAATACAATGTCTGCATGTATTTCATCGGCTATGATGCGTACCTTGTATTTCAGGCATATTTCGCCTATGCGCTGAAGTTCTTCTCTGGTCCAAACTCTGCCTACGGGATTATGCGGACTGCACAGCAAAAACCATTTAGCACCGTTTTGGGCCTGCTGCTCAAAATCAGCGTAATCCATTTCATAATGTCCGTTTACTTGTTTGAGCGGATTTTCCACTAAGCTGCGATCATTATTTTTGATAACATCAAAAAACGGATAATAAACGGGTGTCTGAATAATTATCTTATCGCCCGGCTGCGTAAAATTCTGAATAAGCATACTGAGCGAGACAACCACACCAAGATTGTGCAGCATGAGCTGCTTTTCCGGTCGCCAACCATGATATTTTTCGAGCCAGTCGCAAACTGCTTCATAATATGAATCAGGTCGTGACGTATAACCGAATATGCCCTGGTCCGCACGTTGCTTTATCGCTTCAATGATTGGCTCTGCTGTTCTGAAATCCATATCGGCTATCCAAAGCGGTATTAAATCACTGCGCCCGAATTTTTGTTTAAGTTCGTCATATTTTGCTGCAAAATTATTTTTTCTATCTATTATTTCATCAAAATTCATATATTTGTCTCTCCGTTTTTATTCTAACGCTTGTTCCAGGTCGCTGATTATATCCTGATAATTTTCTATTCCGACTGAAAGCCGCAGCAACTTATCCGTAATGCCCAGTTTATGACGTATTTCCTCAGGAATATCCGTATGGGTTTGACATGAAGGAAATGTTATCAGACTTTCCACACCGCCCAGGCTTTCCGCAAATTGAATGAATTTGACACTGCTTAGTATTCTGGGTACCAGATCAGGATTATCGACTGCAAAAGAAATTATTCCGCCGCAGCCTGAAGCTTGTTTATTATGGATTTCCCTTCCCGGATGATCTTCCAGTCCGGGGTAATATACATGTTCTATATGCGGTTGACCGTTAAGCCAATAGGCTATTTTTTTCGCATTTTCATTGTGTTTTTCCATACGCAGACCTAAGGTTTTCAAGCCTCTTATCAGAAGCCAGCTGTCACTTGGACTGAGTATATTCCCTGTAGCATTCTGGATAAAACGTATTTTTTCACCGATAGTTTTTTCACGTGTTACGACTATCCCGCACAAAAGGTCATTATGTCCGGCCAGATATTTGGTCCCGCTGTGAAGGACAATATCTGCGCCAAGTTCAATAGGACGTTGAAAATACGGTGTCAAAAAAGTATTGTCTACGATAAGCTGTATTCCACGTTTTTGGCATATAGCCGCAAGTGAAGCTATATCTGTGATTTTCATCATCGGATTAGTAGGCGTTTCTATGAATATGGCTTTTGTATTTTCCTTTATTGCTGACATTACCGATTGCTGTGAACTGGTATCGGCTATGGAAAAACTTATACCGTAATTGATAAAAATCTGGCTGAATAGTCTGTATGTCCCGCCATAGCAGTCATCTGTCAGGATAATGTGATCGCCTGGCTTATATAGCATCAATACAGCTGTGGCAGCAGCCATTCCGGAAGAAAAAGCAAATCCGTCACTGCCGTTTTCTAAAAGGGCCAGTCCGTCCTCTGCTACTTGACGCGTTGGATTTTTGCTTCTGGTGTAGTCAAAACCCGTACTTTTTCCCAGAGCCGGATGGGCAAAAGAAGCAGTATTGTAGATAGGTGTGCTTATCGCTCCGGTTTTTTCGTCAGAATTTATTCCTATATGGACAATTTTGGATTCTAAATCCATGTATAACCCTCCTAAAATATACTAAAAAAGACCCTTCCAAAAGAAGAAGGGTCTTTTCGACGCATCCTCTCATTTTTCAGGATTTCTCCTGCAGGAATTAGCACCTTGCGTAAACGCCGGTTGCTGGGTGTCATCGGGCCAGTCCCTCCACCACTCTAAATAAGAGATAATATATGTTTATTATAAAGCAAAAACGATTAAATGTAAATTTTATTATTTATGAAAATTATTTTTTTACTTCTCCGCCTTCAACAACAAGATCATCGGGGCTGACCGCAGTACCGTACACCGGAGCCAGCGTTTCTTCATAATCCTTGTGGAAGAAATTTTCACCGGCCAGTTTTTTGATGTCGTCATTGATAAAATCAAGCAGTTCTTTATTACCCTTATGCACAGCCGCAGCTATGGTATCGGTGTCACCCAGCGATGTTATGCCAACAGTAAAGCCCTTGTTTTTTAAAGCCCAGGCCAGAACTTCTGTATTATCGGTCGAAAATGCGTCACCGCGTCCATCGACAAGTGCATTGTAGGTTTCGGTATATTGGTCAAATTTCAGGAGATTCACATCAGGATAATGTTTTGTGAAATAAGTTTCGGCAGTAGTTCCCTTGGCGACAATAAGTGTCTTTCCTTTAAGCTGGTCAGGACTGGTTATAAGTGCGCCGTCAGGCGATACCACACCAAGAGCCACTTTCATATATGGCAGTGCAAAATCTACCTGTTCGGCACGTTCCGGCGTAACCGTGAAGTTAGCCAGGATTATGTCCACTTTGCCGGTCTTCAGATACTCGACACGATTAGCCGGTTCGACGGAGACATACTTGACCTTTACTCCCAGATCCTTTGCCAGCCTGTTGCCGAAATATACGTCATAGCCCTGATAATTCCCCTCTTTGTCGATATAACCGAAAGGAGCTTTATCGCTGAATACGCCGACAATGACCTCACCGCTTTTCTTGATTTCGTCCAGCGAACGGAATGCAGTTTCTCCCGAACCCGTACTCTGCTGACTGTCTGTGGCAGCTTCATTCTTGCAGCCGCCCGCAAAAACAGCAGCGGCAATAATTGCAAGTGCGGCCAGCAGTAGATATAATTTCCTGATTCTCATGTTAATTTACCTCTTTTCCTTTGTCTATTGTAAATACCTATTTTACCTTTACAGAATTAAACTTAAAGCTATTTAAAAATTGGCCGGCCCGTTCGGTTCCCGGTTTATCGAAAAACCGTTCCGGAACATTTTCCTCTATGATTTGACCGTCGTCAAAGAAAAAAATACGGTCTGCTACCGCACGGGCAAATGACATTTCATGTGTGACGATCAGCATTGTCATTCCCTGTCTGGTAAGCCCGATTATCACATCAAGGACTTCACGCACCATTTCTGGATCCAGTGATGCGGTTACTTCATCAAAAAGCATTACTTCGGGATTGAGAATAAGTGCCCGGATCATGGCAATACGCTGTTTTTGGCCGCCGGACAGCTGACGGGGGTAGGCAGTTTCCTTATCCGCGAGTCCTACTCTTGCCAGCAGTCTGCGTGCAGCCTGTTCTACTTCGGCTTTCTTCCTGTGCTGCACCTGTATGGCAGCCAAAGTAATATTGTCTATGACCGTCAGATGATTAAAAAGATCATAGCTCTGAAAAACCATACCGATATGCTGGCAGATGACCGCTCTTGATATATTTTTGCCGCTGATGCATTCGTCTTTAAAATAAACGGCGCCGCCGTCAATTGTTTCCAGATGGTTGAGACATCGCAGAAAAGTTGACTTGCCGCAGCCGGAAGGGCCGATGATCACGATAACCTCCCCTTTTTTCACTTCCATGGAAATATCCTTTAAGATGGTATGATCACCGAATGTCTTTTTCAGGTGCTCTATTCTCAGCAGCGTTTTATTTTCCATATTACTCCTTCCACCTTTTTTCCAGGCAGTTTGCCGCCAGTGTCAGCGGCCAGCAGGAAAAAAAGTACAAAAAAAATATTGCGCCGTAAATCCAAAGAGCTGCTGTCGGTGCGGTATAGCGGTTTGCTTCAATGATCTGCTGGCCCACCTTAAGCATCTCGACAACACCGATCAATACAACAAGAGAGGTAGTCATGATCATGCGTGTAGCCAGATTCATCGCCGGCGGTATCAGACGGCGCAGTGCCTGCGGCAGGATAATGAATCGATACAGTTGAATTTTGGAAAATCCCAGTGCCGCACCGCTTTCGTATTGATTCCTGGGTATAGAAATAAGTGCGCTGCGTACCAGATCTCCCATTTCCGCGGTACCCCACAGAATAAATACGATCACAGCTGCTGTAAAGCCTGATAAGTTTATGCCGGCTGCTCTCGTCAAGCCGAAATAGGCTATAAATAAGAGAACCAGCTGAGGCATAATGCGGATAAATTCCAAATAAATGCGGGTAATAAAATGGACGGCAGGGTGGCGCAGGGTCATAAGCATTCCCATAATAGTTCCCAATATGCAGGAAGCAATGATAGTAATGACTGATAGTTTTATGGTGACCAGCAGCCCCAGCAGAAGACGAATGCCGTTTTCACCTTCAAACAATACCCGTATTCCCAAATCCTGCATAACGGATTCTCCTTTCCAGTAACGATGCCAGCAAGGAAACGGGCAGTAAAATAATCAAATAAGAAATAACCAGTAGCAAAAGGGCTTCATCTGTTTTATAGTACAACCCGATAAGATCTTTTGCTACATAGACAAGGTCTGACAGAGCCACAACACTGAAAACAGAAGTTTCCTTGATAAGAAAAATCACGTTGGCGCACAGCGGTGGGATCGATACAGCCAATGCCTGCGGCACTATTACATAACGCATTATCTGCATATGGGAAAAGCCCAGCGCCTCTGCTGCCTCTATCTGGCTTTTAGAAACGGAACTCAGACCTGCTCTGAATGCTTCGGCCATATAGCTGCCGCCCAAAAGGGTGAGACCTGCAATGGCACATGCGGGACCGGAAATATGAATCCCCAGCTTAGGCAGACCGAAATAGAGGAAAAACAGTTGAACCAGAAGAGGTGTGTTGCGAAAGAGTTGCACATAAGCAAAAAACAGCTGAGATAGTACCGGGATTTTTCTGTAACGTACAATACTGACTAAAAGACCGGTCAGTATTGCCATTACTATTCCCGTACAGGCCAGCTGTACTGTAATGACGGCTGCCTTGGCATACATGGGAGCAAATTTTTGGATAAACAATAAATCCAAATGCATCAACTTCTTTCCGTATTCAATAAAAAAGGCCGGACACGATAAGTAAATACCGTGTCCGGCCTTCAATTTTTTTGATCAGCCGACATATATGCTTTTGATTGACAACATATTATCACGCAGTTAATATATTGTCAATCAAAATATCATCGGTTGATGATATTTTAATTATAGTTCTATATTTTCTTTAATAATACAGGATTTTTTCTGAATGATCGCAAGCGTGTTTTTATTTGTACGGTTTATTCCCTATTATTTTACGTTCTGTGTTTTAGCTTCATCGGCTGACAGTACCATATAATTTTCGGGAAGTCCGTATTTTTCAAGAATTGTTTTGAGCGTGCCGTCACTGCGCATTTTTTCCAGTTCACCGTTCACGGCATCAAGCAGATCCTTATCGCCGAAACGTATTGCAGCACCGATTTTCCCTGATGCTTCCGGTGTATATGGACTCAAGATCTGCAAATCAAGTGATGCGTTTTGCTTGAGTGTATAACCGGCAACTATACCGTCCGTTATGCATGCATCGATTTTGCCTGTATTAACTGCCATCATCAATTCAGCTTGACTGTTGAATACTTTAACATCTTTGACCTCGCCGGCATCTTTCCATTTGTTGGCAAGTTCAAGGAATGTCACGCCCTTTTGTCCGCCTATAACTTTGTCTTTAAGATCAGCCTTGCTTTTTATCGGTGAATCTTTTTTTATAACGACAGCTTCGCCTTCTGTATACCAGATATTGGTGAACGATGCTTTCTGCAGACGTTCGGGTTTGATATACATGGCATCAGTAACCATATCTATAGAGCCGTTGTCAAGTTCCACCAGCAGATTTTCAAAAGGAACCTGTTTCATTTCTACCTTTGGGATGTTTAGTCTCTTTGCTATTTCTTCGATTATTTCAGAGTCTACACCGGAAAACTTATTTGTTTTAGTATCCATGTAAGCAAATGGTGCATCATTGGAGGACCCCACTACCAATACGCCTTTTTCGCGTATTTTGGCAAGTGTGTTCCCGTCTCCGGAAGAACTTGAGGCGGATGAGCCGGGAGCAGGCTTTGCATCTTCGGAACCGCAGCCTGCGAGAAGGAAAAGTGAAGATAATACCAGGACAGTAAGGATAAAAAGCTTTTTACAGGAATTTTTCATGATAAACCAGCCTTTCATATTCATTTAAATGATTAAATAATAACTACCTGTTTGAAGAAGACAGTTTGTACTCAATGAATTTTACACAATGTGACAACGGAACACTTAAAATAAGATAGAACAATGCCAGATAAGTGTATGCTTCGATAGTATAAAAGGTTTGCGAGGCAAAAGTCTGTGTACGCAGCAGCAGTTCATTCACGGCAACATAGGCCAGCAGCGAAGTATCCTTGATCATCATGACAAGATAATTTCCCAGTGAGGGTATTATGCTGCGCAGAGCCTGCGGCATTATTATGCGGAACAGAGCTTCATAACGTCCAAAACCCAAAACGAGAGCGGCTTCTGTCTGTCCCTTGTCGATGGATACTATACCGGCACGTATAACTTCCGACATGTAGCAGCCATAATTGACAGCCAGCCCTGCTATGCCGGCAGTGAGCGGATCTATTTGGACATCTGTTTTATAACCCAGCATGGCGGCAAGAAGATTGATAATAAGCGGGACTACATAATAAATATATACGAGCTGCACAAGCAAAGGGGTACCGCGTATAATTTCCAGAAAAACATACAAAAAGGCTTTTACCGGCTTCCAGGCAAAAAGGCGGCCGATAGCAATGAAAATACCGACAATAGTGGCCAGTATAAAACCGAAGATCGTAGCTTCCAAAACAACACCGATACCGTGAATCAGTGATGGTACAAGATATTCTGCCGCTGCAGCAAAATGCAGCTGCGAAAGTAAGTTATTCATAGCTTACACCTCCAAGTACTCTGTTTAAAAATTGCTGTGTACGTTCCTGCTTGGGATGGTTGAATATCTCGGCAGGAAGTCCTTCTTCAACAATATATCCCTTATCCATGAATACGACTCTGTCTGAGACATCTCTTGCAAAGCCCATTTCATGCGTTACCACGACCATAGACATACCGTCTTTTCTAAGATTTTTCATTACGGTAAGCACCTCGCTGACAAGCTCCGGATCAAGGGCGGATGTAGGCTCATCGAAAAGCAGCATCTTTGGCTGCATGGCAAGCGCTCTGGCTATGGCCACACGCTGCTGCTGCCCGCCGGAAAGCTGCGATGGATAAGAGTCTGCTTTGTCGGCAAGTCCGACTTTTTCTAAAAGATTACGTGCGATCTCTTCAGCATCTTTCCGCGCCGTATGTTTGACATGCATCGGTGCATACATAACATTCTTTAGAACGGTAAACATGGGAAACAGATTGAATTTCTGAAAAACCATGCCGACTTCTCTGCGCAGGCGTTTGCTGTCAAGCTTATTGTCAAGTATAGTTCCATTATAGTAAATCTGTCCTCCTGTGGGTTCTTCCAACAGATTCAGGCAGCGTAAAAAGGTGCTTTTGCCGGAACCGGATGGGCCGATGATGCAAATGACTTCACCGTCATCAATCCGCATTGTTATGCTTTTCAACACTTCTGTCTTGCCATAGTTCTTTTTTAGATCAAATATATTGAACATAAACAACCACCTCTTTACAATAGGAGATAGACAGAATCATATTTCGGCAGCAGCCTGAAATTTATAAAAAAAGAGCACTCATCCCCTGGTACAGGGAATGAGCGCCCTTGCTCTGTATATTCTCAATTATTGGGTCTATTCTATCATGTGCCGCCTAAACAAGTCAATGTATATAAGCACAATTTTTGAATAAAATTTTGGTATTCTAGCACAATGAACTAATATATTTAGCTGATATGCCATTAATATATAATAAATATAATTTTTAAATGCTAAATTGTTTTTGAGGAAATACTGACAGCAGGATTTTTATATATATTTTGTAAAAATGTTTCACAGACAGAGCGGCAATGCCGATGATCATATCTGTTCATAGGGAAGTATTTCCGCCAGATATCCTTTTTTGTGCAGAGCTGATTCTATTTCTGCCAGCGCTTCCTGTGAATCTGCAGATACAGTGTGAAAGTGATATCCTGAGGTTATATTCATCAGCGGTGTGGATTTTCCCATCTTTATATCCTGCATGAAATTATTCACGTCACGCCGGCTGTGGATATTAAGCCGGGCGAGCATTTTACCGTATACTCTGTGGTTGATCATAACATCAACTACGGTTCCGCCCAGATCAACTATGGTTTTCAGCTCGTCCTCGGTCTGCTCATTGCTGTGCTGCATTTTTAGAATACGTGTGAACTTGTGTGCAGTGCTGAAGATATACCCTCTGTTTGTTGCCAGCACAGGATATTCCTGTGCTCTTAAAAGAGCAATATCCTGTACGACTACTTGTCTGCTGACACCGGTCAGCTTGCCCAGCGCACCTCCGGACAAAGGTTCATTGGAATTTTTGATAGCATCTATAATGATTTTTCTGCGTTCTTCTCCAGTCATTATTTTTCCTCCCTCTTTGATCAGTGAATTACGCAAGCATAGGCTGACGATCCGAAAGTTTCAAAGAATGTGCAGATTTTTCAGGCTCAAATCTAAAATGGGGGCGGAATGCGTCAGCGCGCCGCTTGATATATAGTCTACACCAACAGACAGTATTTTTTCAATATTTTCTCTTGTTATGTTGCCCGAACATTCCGTTTCGGCCCGTCCTGCGATAAAATCTACAGCTTTTTTCATTTCCTCGGCGGGCATATTATCAAGCATTATTATGTCGGCTCCCGCCCTTACCGCTTCTTTTACCATTTCCATATTTTCCGTCTCTATTTCTATCTTACGGACAAACGGCGCGTATTTTCTTGCCGCGGCAACAACAGCGGATACACTGCCGGCTGCGCCTATATGGTTATCCTTGATCAGAACACCGTCCGATAAATTATAACGGTGATTGAAGCCGCCGCCCACTCTGACAGCGTATTTTTCAAAGATACGCATACACGGTGTAGTTTTTCTCGTATCCAGCAGTTTTGTCCGGCTTCCTTTAAAAAGGGCAGCCACTGAAGCCGTATATGTGGCAATGCCGCTCATTCGCTGGAGATAATTAAGGGCTGTTCTTTCACCGGAAAGGAGCACACGCGCATCACCGGTTATATCGGCGATTTTACTTCCCTTGACTGCACGGCAGCCGTCTTCTGCATAAAAAATTATTTGTGTCAACGGATCAAGCAAATGAAAAACACGTTCAAAAACACAAAGCCCCGCGAGTATACCGTCCTCTTTGCAAATCAATTGTGCAGAAGCTTTTTTGTATACGGGCATGACTGCGTTGGTAGATACATCTTCGCTGCTTATGTCTTCTTCCAGCGCTAATTTTATATATTTGTCGGCAACGGTACGCATTGTAATATCATTCATTATATACATTTCCCCTGGTTTATTCTCTGACTGATTTCCTTAGCGGCACGTTTGGCAAAAACAAGACTTTCAAGCAGGCTGTTGCTCGCCAGTCTGTTTTTCCCATGCACTCCGTTGCAGCTTGTTTCTCCCACTGCAAAAAGATTTGGCATAGTTGTTTCAGAGTTGCTGTCTACATGCACGCCACCCATGAAATAGTGCTGGGCGGGCACTATGGGGATAGGCTCTTTCAGGATGTTATAGCCTTCTTCCAGACATTTTTCATAAATATGCGGAAAGTGTTCTTTGATCACTTTTTCCGGTACTTTTGCAAAGGACATCCAGACATGCTGGGAACCTTCTTTTTGCATTTCCTTGTAAATCGCTGCCGAAACCACATCACGGGGCAGAAGCTCATCTACGAAACGTTCACCGCGGCTGTTGAGCAATACAGCATTTTCCCCACGTGCCGATTCGGATATAAGAAAACTGCGTCCGTTGTTTTTACTATACAAACTGGTCGGATGTATCTGTACATAATCCATATGCTCGAGCGCAACGCCGTGCTCTTTTGCTATACGGCAGCCGTCTCCTGTCAGGTGAGGAAAATTGGTCGAATGTTCATAAAGGCCGCCTATCCCTCCTGTGGCCATGACTACATATGGAGAGGATATAATAAGTTCTTCATCATCCTGCATGGCTTTTATGCCGGTACATATGCCCTTTTTTTCCTGAATATCGGTCATAGTAGTGTATTCAAGAATATCCACGTTGGGCAGCTCTTTTACCTTTTCTAAAAGGACCGTAGTGATTTCTTTGCCGGTGACATCTTCATGAAAGCAAATACGCGGACGTGAATGAGCACCCTCGCGAGTATACTTGAGCGAGCCGTCATTGTTTTTTTCGAAACGCACGCCAAGTTCCAGCAGATCATTGATGATGCTTCGGCTTGAGCTGATCATAATACCGACACTTTCTTTACGGTTTTCATAATGTCCGGCCTTCATCGTATCTTCAAAATAAGCATCATAATCATTTTCGTCATGAAGAACGCATATGCCGCCCTGTGCAAGCATCGAATCACTGCTCGCAACATCACTTTTTGTTATTATAAGTATATTTTTATTGTGCGGCATGTTTAAGGCAGTATAAAGTCCGCCAACACCGCAGCCTGCTATTGCAACATCATATGCTGTTTTTTTCATTGTTGTTTTTCTCCTTATGCCAATTCCAGCATTCTGACCAATGTCCTGCGTGCTGGTTCGATCAGCTCTTCAGCGACATGAACAGAATTACTGCCGTTTTTTAACACTTTGACAACACTGTCCAAAGTATTTAGTTTCATGTTCAGGCATTTGGGAACGGTGTCGGGAAAGTAATAGTTTTTTTTCGCATTTGCCAGTTTCAGTTTATGCATTATGCCGATCTCTGTGGCTATAATAAATTCCGTGTTATGGTTCTGCGCCGCATAATTTAAAATGCCGCTTGTCGAACCTATATAATCGGCAGTGTTTATAATTTCTTCGTTGCACTCGGGATGTGCAAGCACAGCTGCATTCGGATGAGCTTTTTTCAGGGCAAGGATTTCCTGTATACGCATATGTTCATGGATCGGACAAAATCCGTCATTGAAGATAAAGTTTTTTTCTGGTACCTGCATTGCTACATGACGGCCAAGATTTTTATCAGGAATAAATAAAATATTTTTATTTGGCAATTTTTGTACTATATTTACGGCATTGGATGAAGTGACGCATACATCAGAGCATACTTTTGTCTCTGTTGTCGAGTTGATATAGCAGACGACAGCAAGATCTTCAAATTTATTCCTGCACTCTTTTATAAATTCATTGTCAATCATATGTGCCATAAAACAGTCGGCACGATCGTCCGGCATCAGTACGTCTTTTTGCGGATTAAGTATTTTGGCGCATTCACCCATGAATTTTACGCCGGCGAAGACTATCGTGCTGCATTTTATACCGGCGGCAATTTTGCTTAGGTAAAAGGAATCACCAACATAATCGGCCACATCCTGCACTTCGGGTGCTGCATAATAATGTGCCAGGATAACGGCGTTCCTTTGTTTTTTCAGTGCTGTTAGATCTTCATCATTAATCATCGGCTTCTCTCCAATTTGCCTGTCAAAAGTTTGGCAGAAATTATTTATCTGCTTTTCAGATATTAACATGCAGTATAACAGATAATTTTACATGTGACAAGACAGATAAAAAGAAGAAATACCGGAGTTTCTTAAATTCATTTATTAGCTTGATAAGTAAATTTATTTGCGTTATACTATCTTTAATTAAACTTTATTTATATTTTTTTATGTTGTATTAAGATTTTTAAGAAAATTGTATATTTTTTTTATTTTAGAGAGGAGAACTTGTAATGATATGCAGAACAATATTAAATGAAACGTCTTATTTCGGGGAGGGTGCTATAACAAAAATAGCCGATGAAATAAAGAGCCGCGGCTTGAAAAAAATCATGCTTGTTACTGATAAGGATCTGCTGGAATTCAAAGTTGCCACTAAAGTATGCTTTGTTATGGATGATGCGGATATCGCATATGAAATATATGATAAGATAAAGGCAAACCCGACTATCAAAAACGTTACTGAAGGTGTTGAATTTTGCAGAGACTGCAGGGCGGATGCCATTGTGGCTGTGGGCGGCGGCAGTGCAATAGATACGAGCAAAGCGGTTGCTGTTATTATAAAAAATCCTGAATTCGCCGATGTCAGAAGTCTTGAGGGAGCTTCTCCTACGAAACATAAGTGCCTGCCTATTATAGCTGTTTCCACAACTTCAGGAACAGCCGCTGAAGTAACGATAAATTATGTTATCACAGATGAGGAAAAAAATCGTAAATTTGTCTGTACCGATCCCCATGATATTCCAGTTGTTGCCATAATAGATCCGGATATGACAGCATCCATGCCTGCAAAGCTTTGCGCTGCAACGGGCATGGATGCTCTGGTGCATGCTATCGAGGGTTATATAACAAAAGGAGCTTGGGAACTTACTGACATGATGCATTTAAAAGCCATTGAAATAATTTCCCGCTCTCTGCGCGGCTCAGTAAAAGGGGAACCAAAAGGACGGGCGGATATGGCACTTGGCCAATATATAGCAGGCATGGGTTTTTCCAATGTCGGACTCGGGATAGTGCACTCGATGGCCCACCCCCTGAGTGCTGTTTACGATACACCGCATGGTGTTGCCTGTGCGATGCTGCTCACACCTGTTCTTAAATTCAATGCTGAGGCGACCGGTGAAAAATATCGTGCAGTGGCGAAAGCTATGGGCGTGAAAAAAACGAAGGATATGAGTATAAAAGAGGCCCGCAAAGAGTGTATCGCCGCAGTGGAAAAACTCAGCGCCGATGTCGGTATCCCGCAAAAACTGAGTGAGCTGGGAATCAAGGAGAAAGACATAAAGTTCCTTGCAGAATCGGCAATGGCGGATGCCTGTACACCAGGCAATCCTCGGGACGCTTCACTTAAAGAAATAGAAAATCTATATAGATCAATATTGTAATTTTCGATCATAAAACAACATTTAAAAAAAGCTTTAGAAATAATATCATAAAAAGTTTTAAATTGTTTTTAATTTTAAGATACGCATATAAATGAATTTTTTTGTAATTTTGTATACAAAATTACTTGCCAAAGTTATTTTCATGTGCTATTGTATAAAGCATACGAAAAATGCGTTGCAAAGGAATAGTAATACCTGCAAAAACTACCAGAGAGTTGCTGTGCGGTGAAAAGCAATAGTCTGACCAGGTATGAACTCGCCTTGAAGCAGCTGGCTGAAATGATACAGAGTAGGTGCAGACGGGGATCCGGCCGTTAAAACGGAAAGATATAACATCACGTTTTTAGTGATGCGTATCTGTAAAAGTGCATACCGTTTTTTTACGGTGTGAATTTGAGTGGTACCGCGAAAGCATAGCCTTTCGTCTCTTGCAAAGAGACGAAAGGCTTTTTTATTTGTAAAAATTTCTTTTGCCAAAGAGTGCAGCCGAAACCTCACCATCGCTGCACAACTTTAGCCAAGCCTGTTTTGCATATGCGTATACACCCCCGCCAGAGGTGTAGCATCCGTGTATTCAAATGCCTGTCTGCACCTGTTGATCAGAAATTTTTCGTAATAAATTCCTGCTGGAATCACAAGACGGTGCATTTTTCAGAAATATTTTAGGAGGATCTAATCATGTCGAAAATGAACGTCGAAAAGTATACAAAAAACTATTTTATGCCTCCGCAAATTGATATGAGCTGGGCTTTTAAAGAACATCCCGGCAAGGCACCTGTCTGGTGCAGTGTTGATTTGCGCGATGGCAATCAGGCACTTGTGATTCCTATGAGTCTTGATGAAAAGATAGAATTTTACAAAATGCTTTTAAAAATTGGATTTAAGGAAATTGAAGTAGGTTTTCCTGCGGCTTCAGAAACAGAGTATGAATTTCTTCGTACACTTGTCGAAAAAGACCTTATCCCCGACGATGTCACAGTGCAGGTATTGACACAGGCACGCGAGCATATAATAAAGAGGACTTTTGAGGCATTGGATGGTGTGAAGAATGCCGTTGTTCATGTTTATAATTCTACCTCCGTGGCTCAGCGGGAACAAGTTTTTAAGAAATCCAGAGAAAATATAAAAAAAATAGCTGTCAATGGTGCTGTAATGCTTAAAGAACTTACTGAAGCAGCGGGACAGAGCTATCGCTTTGAATACTCTCCCGAAAGTTTCACAGGAACGGAAGTGGATTATGCCTGCGAGGTCTGCAATGCTGTTTTAGATATATGGCAGCCCACAGCTGACAAAAAATCCATCATAAATCTTCCGTCTACTGTGCAAATGTCCATGCCTCATATTTATGCGGCTCAGATCGCTTATATGTCACAAAATCTTAAATATCGTGATAATGTAGTTTTATCTCTGCATCCGCATAATGACCGAGGCACCGGTGTGGCGGATTCGGAAATGGGACTTTTGGCGGGTGCTGACAGAATAGAAGGTACGCTTTTCGGCAATGGTGAACGCACCGGCAATGCCGATATTGTCACCATTGCGATGAATATGGCGGCGCTGGGGATAGATCCGCAGCTTGATTTCAGCAATATGCCGGAAATAATAAATCTGTATGAAAGCGTGACACGCATGCACGTATATGACCGGCAGCCTTATTCAGGGAGTCTTGTTTTTGCCGCATTTTCCGGTTCACATCAGGATGCCATAGCCAAGGGAATGAAATGGCGGGAAAAAGAAAAACCGGCTCATTGGACGGTTCCTTATCTGCTGATAGATCCAAAGGATATCGGCAGGGAATACGACGGAGATGTTATCCGGATCAATAGTCAGTCCGGTAAAGGCGGCGTGGCTTATATAATGGAACAGAAGTACGGTCTTGATATGCCGAAAAAGATGCGCGAGGATTTCGGTTACTGTGTTAAGGATATTTCGGATCGAAAGCATAAGGAGCTTCTGCCGGATGAAATTTATAAAATATTTCATGATTTTTACGTTAACATCGAAGCCCCGCTTTCTCTTATTGATTTTAAACTCAATAAAACAGCGGATGGAATGCGGAACGGAACAGTACACTTATATATCAACGGCAATGAAAAACGTCTGTCTGCGCAAGGCAACGGCAGGCTTGATGCTGTCAGCAACGCCTTACAGAAAGAGCTTAAAATCAATTACAGCAATTTGATCTACAGTGAGCATGCCATGGAGATCGGTTCAAGTTCAAGGGCAATGGCGTATATAGGCATAACTGGAGAAAACGGCAAAAATGTATGGGGTGCAGGTATGGATACTGACATAATAACAGCGTCAGTCAAAGCGCTGATAAGCGCAGTCAATAAATTGCTGTAAGCGGAAAATTGTGCAGTTAAATTTTTATTCTAAGGGATATTTTTCCAAATAACATATTTTATTGGACATCATATACTGCTTGTTATTATAATTTTCGGATTACAATTTTACATGCGGTTTACTATAAAACTAAGAGCATATTCTTTTAATTATTTAAAAATGCATCTTGACAAATTATTTTTAAAATAATAGAATGAATGGCATAGCATTTTAGTGCTTATAGAACAATAAAATATATCCACAATAAATTTTATGAAGAGAAAGAGTATGTGCTCATTCGTTTCCCAGAGAGTCAGCGGCCGGTGCAAGCTGATAAACGAATTTTTACAGAAAATCATCTCTGAAAAGCAATGCTGAAAAAAGTAAGCAAAGACGTCTTTCCCACGTTACAGGGAACGCGTATGTCAGTACGTTGTGAGTGCATTTATCGTCAGTGATAAATGAATCAGGGTGGTATCGCGGAAAAATCCGTCCCTTTCTTTGGGGGACGGATTTTGTTGTATAGGAAAGTAAACGCAGCGGCAGTTGATATCGGTTTTTCTGTTCTTTTGGATCATCCATATAATTTTAGGGGGACTATAATAATGAAGGCTTTCAGTTTGTTCAGCAATTTTATGACTAAATATATGTCAGCGCTTGTTCTGCTCATTGCCATTATAGCATTACTGCAGCCTTGGACATTTAAATGGGCTGCCCAATATGTGACATATCTTTTAGGAATCGTAATGTTCGGTATGGGGATGACACTGCGCTGGGAGGATTTTTCTTTGGTTTTTAAGCGTCCGCGGGATGTTTTTATAGGCTCACTGGCTCATTTTACCATAATGCCGGCGCTGGCCTGGGGTCTTGCCAAAGCTTTTGGGCTTCCGCCGGAACTGGCTGTCGGTGTCATTCTGGTCGGGACCTGTCCGAGCGGCACATCTTCGAATGTAATGACTTTTCTTGCGAGGGGGGACGTTGCGCTGTCTGTGGCCATAGGTATTGCCACGACGGTCTTGGCGCCATTTATTACTCCGCTGCTTACGTGGTATCTTGTAGGTGCATGGGTATCTATTTCTCTCGGTGCTATGTTTTTGTCCATTTTTCAGGTAGTTGTCGTACCTATCGCATTGGGTATTGTAGTCAACAGGCTTTTCGGCGGATTCGTGCAGAACGCAGTGAAAGTGCTGCCGCTTATTTCTGTACTGGCTATTATGCTGATAGTTGGCGCTGTTGTTGCTGTGAGTGCACAAAAAATCATTCAAACGGGACTGTTGATCATAGGCATTGTAATAATTCATAACTTATGCGGTTATACACTCGGTTATTGCGCCGCCAGAATCGCCGGTTTCGATTTTGCAAAACAGAAAGCCGTTATGTTTGAAGTCGGTATGCAAAACAGCGGGTTGGCAACTTCCTTGGCTCTTATGCATTTCAGTGCAGCAGCGGCGATCCCGGGTGCCATTTTCAGTGTATGGCATAATATTTCCGGCTCACTGCTGGCAAATCGTTTGGCCTCAAAGGCGGAAGACGAAGTAAAAACGGATATTTCCAAAGCGCGAAAAAACACTATTAACGCATGATCGTCATCGTCTGAATATATATATATTATTTGGAATTGTAAAGGAGAGTTAAGTTTATGAGAAGTGATTTAGCAAAAAAAGGACCTGAACGTGCAGCACACAGAGCATTATTCTACGCTATGGGGTATGGTCCGGAGGATTTAAAGAAACCGATGATCGGCATCGTCAATTCATTCAATGAAATCGTTCCCGGACATATTCATTTGCGCACTATTGCCGAAGCGGCAAAGCTGGGAGTTGCGGCGGCCGGCGGTATGCCTGTGGAGTTTCCTGCAATTGCTGTTTGTGACGGTATAGCAATGGGACACCAGGGAATGAAATTTTCGCTTGCCAGCCGTGAATTGATCGCTGATTCCATCGAGGCTGTGGCATCCGGACATGCTTTCGACGGACTTGTGATGATCCCCAACTGTGATAAAGTAGTTCCGGGAATGCTGATGGCGGCAGCCAGACTGAATATCCCCTGTGTTGTCGTAAGCGGAGGACCTATGCTCGCAGGACGCCACAATGGGCAGGACGTCAGTGTCAGTACTACCTTTGAAGCTGCCGGTAAATTTGCCGCGGGTAAAATGGATGCTGCCGAAATGGCTTCTCTGGAGGCTGATGCCTGTCCCGGCTGCGGTTCCTGTTCCGGTCTTTTTACAGCAAATACGATGAATTGCCTGACAGAGGTTCTTGGTATGGGTCTTCCGGGAAACGGCACGGTTCCCGCCGCATATTTCGGACAGCGCCGTCTTTTGGCAAAAAGAGCGGGAGAAATCATTCTTGATTTGGTGAAAAAAGATATCAAACCGCGCGATATAATGACAAAAAAAGCTTTTGAAAATGCCATAACCGTAGATATGGGGATAGGCGGTTCATCAAATACTGTGCTGCATATTACCGCCATCGCACATGAAGCCGGTATTACGCTGCCGGCACCGCTCTTTGATGAAATAAGCGCACATACGCCATATATAACGAAGCTGAGCCCGGGCGGCACGCATCATATGCAGGATCTTAACGAAGCCGGCGGAATATGCGCCGTAATGAATGAATTGGCCAAAAAGAATATTCTTCATCTCGATGCTTTGACTGTTGACGGCACTATCGGCAGCAGGATTAAAAATGCTTGCATAAAGCGGCAGGATGTCATAAAAACAGTGGATGCTCCTTATCGTAAAACGGGCGGTATTGCTATTTTAAAGGGAAATCTGGCACCGGACTATGCAGTTGTCAAGGAAAGTGCGGTTACCGAGGATATGCTTCATTATAAAGGAACAGCAAGAGTATTCAATTCGGAAGAGGACGCCATAGCAGCTATAATCGGTAAAAAGATTAAAAACGGCGATGTTGTAGTCATCCGTTACGAAGGACCGAAAGGTGGTCCGGGAATGCGTGAAATGCTTAATCCTACAGCTGTTATCACCGGTATGGGGCTGAAGGTTGCTCTGATCACCGACGGCAGATTTTCCGGGGCTACACGCGGCGCATGTATAGGGCATGTATCACCGGAAGCCATGGCTGGAGGGACTATAGCCATGGTCAAAGATGGTGACACGATCAGCATTGATATCCCCGGACGTAAATTAGAGCTGCTCATTGATGATGCTGAAATGGACAAGCGCAAGGCCGCATGGACAAAACCAGAGCCAAAAGTAAAAACAGGTTATTTGTCACGCTATGCCAAACTTACGACTTCAGCAAGTACAGGTGCCGTTCTTGCTTGATATATAAATATCATTTTATCTTATACAATGTAATAAAAACCCGGGGAAAATCTCATTGTGAGTTTCCCCGGGTTTTTATATAGCTGATTGATGATATAAATGGAGAATACTATTCAGGGTAACCCGCTCTGATACTCACCGCTTGCAGAAGCGGGAGTATCAGAGCGGGTTAGTCATCAGATAAAAGAGGATTATTTATTGTTTGTACTCAGACTGCAGGCATATATAAGTCCAATGCATATTGCAACATATTATGATATAATGAAGGCGATAAAAGACAATTGATTCAATTTCCTTTTATTTAACGGTTACTATTCATTATCTCTCATATAGAAATATAATATACGCATTTGAAAGGATGAAATATCATGAGTGAAGAATGTTCACATGCATGCGGCAGCTGCTCCAGCTCGGACTGCGGTCAGCGCGCACCGCAAATTGCTATAGAAAAAGGGAACGCCAATTCTCATATAAAGAAAGTAATAGGCGTTGTCAGCGGTAAGGGCGGCGTTGGCAAAACACTCGTTACCTCTATGCTGGCAGTCATAATGAAAAGAAGGGGATTCAACGTCGGTGTGCTTGATGCTGACATAACCGGGCCTTCTATTCCAAAAACCTTTGGTATTACAGATAAGGCTGACTGCAATGCAGAAGGCAGTATTCTGCCCGTTATCACAAAAACGGGGATAAGGCTTATGTCAGTGAATCTTCTGCTGGAAAATGACACCGACCCTGTTGTTTGGCGCGGACCTGTTATAAGCGGTGTTGTAAAACAGTTCTGGAATGAAGTGGAATGGGGCGATCTTGATTATATGTTTGTGGATATGCCTCCGGGTACAGGTGATGTGCCGTTGACAGTATTCCAATCTTTGCCTGTCAATGGTCTTGTTGTCGTTACTTCGCCTCAGGATCTGGTGTCCATGATTGTGGAAAAAGCTGTAAAAATGGCAGCGATGATGAATAAGCCGGTATTGGGAATAGTCGAAAATATGGCTTATTTTCAGTGTCCTAGCTGCAAAGAGAAACACAGTATTTTCGGTGAAAGCAATATAGCTTCACTGGCTGGTTTTTACAATATCAGGGAAATGGCTCAGATACCGCTTGATCCAAAACTTTCCGCCGAATGCGATAAAGATGGTATAGAATCATTCAGCAATGATTATCTTAATCTTTTGGCTGCTTATATTGAGCAAAATGCCTGAATCGATCGATGTTTATGCGGCGGATATACGCTGCTTGGAAAATGAAAGATTGTTTGCTGCGAGCCTTCTCCGTTTGTCTGCAGAAAGAAGAAAGTCTGCCGCTGCTGCCGCAGTCCAGAACCGCCGCCTGTCTGTCGGGGCAGGTCTTCTGCTGAATCATGCTTTGCAAAAGTACGGAATCAATGGAAGAATGGTGAAATTTTGGCATAATGAATATGGCAAGCCTTTTTTGTCTGATTATAATATATATTTTAGTTTATCTCACTCCGGCCATTATGTTTTTTGTGCAGCCGGCAGTGAAGAAGTCGGTGCCGATATTCAAAAAAATGTCCGTTATAATGCGCATATAATCAAAAGATTTTTTCATCAGGAGGAACAGGCTTATATCTTTTCCTTACCACAGAGCCAACAATCAAGAGAATTTTTCCGCCTGTGGACATTTAAGGAAAGCTGTGTAAAAATGCTCGGCAGCAGCCTGGCAAGGGAACTTTCTTCTTTTTCTATTGATATATCAGAACAGACTGTTGCTGCCCGCGCAAACGGGAACGCTTTGCCATATACTTTTACAGAATATGATATCAACGGTTACTTTGCAGCTGTATGCAGTAAAGCCGCTTATTCTGCGGGATCAATCCAGTGGGTCGATTTTGCCAAATAATAATACGAGGCGATATATATGAAGGATATTCTGGATATGCATATGCATACCATTGTCAGCGGTCATGCCTACAGTACTCTGTCCGAAATGATAGCAGCGGGAAAGAGCGGGAAACTTCATCTGATAGGTGTAACAGAACACGCACCTGCGTTGCCGGGTACGTGCCATGACATGTATTTTCACAATTTTAAAGTTATTGATCGTCATCCCGGGAATATTGAGTTAATGATGGGTGCCGAGGTAAATATAATGGATTATAACGGTGTCCTTGATATGCCTGAAAATACATTAAAAAAGCTTGACTATGCAATAGCAAGCCTGCATGATCAATGTATAGCACCCGGCAGTGAGCGAGAAAATACCACCGCACTTATCAAGGCGATGGAAAACCCCTATATAAAAATAATCGGCCATCCTGACAACGGCGCTTATCCTGTTGATTTTGAGGCAGTAGTAAAAGCTGCCAGACAATATAATGTTTTACTGGAACTTAATAACAGCTCCTATGCTCCTCAGAGCGGACGAATAAAATCAAGAGAAAATGCGTTGCTGATGCTGGCTTGGTGTAAAAAGTGCAGAGTGTCCGTCATACTGGACAGTGATGCTCATATCGATGCAGATGTGGGAAATCACAAGTACATATATGATATCTTGGAACAGGCCGATTTTCCTGAAGAACTGGTCGTTAATACTTCAGTCGATAAAGTAAAGCATATATTTTCAGATTAATTTCTGGGGGTAGTGTAAAATAGTTTGTGCTTTTGGGAGAAATTCGTAAAATGAGGATGATTTGATTTAGAAAAAATTGGGACTTCTTCATAGATTGTGTAAACCTTCAAGCTGATGTAATATAAAATCAGTTTGGAGGTTTTATTTATGAGCAGGAAAAATGAAAGTACCCAAAAAGCAGCAATGCGGGAAATGATGAAAAATTATTTAAAGGATACTAATACCAATGTTCGTGATGGTACAGATGTTAAAAATGTCATGAGGGATATGATGTCTGTTTTATTGGAAGGTGCTCTTGATGGTGAATTGGATGAATCTCTTGGCTACAGTAAATATGACTATAAAAATAAAGAAACTGACAATTCCAGAAATGGACATTCCAATAAAACAATGCATACGAGTTATGGAGATATGAATCTTGCTGTTCCACAAGATCGTAATGGCGAATATGAACCACAGATTGTAAAGAAATATCAGAACACTGTCACTCAGGATATGGAAGAAAAAATTATTTCTATGTATGCCAAAGGAATGACTACCAGTGATATAGAATCGCATATGCAAAATTTATATGGCCTGGAAATATCTGACAGCACTATCAGTCGTATAACAGACAAGATAATGCCCTTAGTTAAAGAATGGCAGGAAAGGCCATTAGCAGAGGTATATGCCGTTGTTTTTATGGATGCCATTCATTACCATGTTCGTTGTGATGGGCATATTGTAAAACGAGCTGTTTATATTGCTCTTGGCATAGATATGGACGGGCATAAAGATGTTTTAGGCATGTATGTTGGCGAAAATGAAAGTGCAAAATACTGGCTGTCCATAATGAACGGGTTGAAAAACCGTGGGGCAGAAGATATTCTAATAGCTTGTGTTGACGGTCTCAGTGGCTTCCCACAAGCTATTGAAGCAGTGTACCCTCAAACAGAAATACAGCAATGTATAATTCATCAAATACGCAGTTCAACAAAATATGTATCTTACAAAGACATAAAAGCCCTGATGGCAGACTTAAAACTGGTATATGCTGCTCCAACAGAAGAAACAGCATTAGCTGAGCTTGATCATTTTAAAGAAACATGGATAGTAAATATCCTAAAATTTATAAATCCTGGCATGAAAAATGGGCTGTTTTAGCAACATATTTTAAATATCCACTCGCCGTTAGGCGACTCATTTATACTACAAATACCATAGAGGGCTTTAACAGGCAGCTTAGAAAAGTCACTAAATCCAGGACCATTTTCCCTTCAGACGACAGCCTCCTAAAAATGTTGTATTTAGCAATGATGGACATTACTAAAAAATGGACTGGACGGCGACAAGACTGGAGTCAAATAAGGGCACAGCTAGATATCTATTTTGAAGAACGCCTTTTAGAAAGAGATGTTTAAAGGGCATCACTTTTACAAGCAATACCCTTAAATTATATTACTATTAATTTTATATTAGCTTTTAGTGTTTACACAAAACTTGAAAAGCTCTCAAAAAATTGATATTTCAACAAAATCACAACAGTTGATGAGTTTCACTTAATTTCTTTAAAGTAACTACATTTATTGAAAATCGATATCTTCATTTAACTTTTTATTTATATCTTGCTTAACCTGAATATCTAATTCGTTAACAATCCAACCATTTAAATAACAATTTTTAACAAACTCATCAATCCTATTGACACCGTTTATCTCTTTTATTGTTACAACCACTCCAAAACGTAGTCCAGAGCCATCCTTGGAATCCAATCTGTTATTTGTTTTGATCTCCATGCCCCAATTTTTGCTCATTTTATATGCCTTTTTAGGTATCATTCTATTTTTGAGCTTTTCAGCAACATATTTAACATTATCCCATTTTCGAAAATTCAATCGAGCTTCTCCTTCTAAAAGATAATATTTTTCTGTACTCAAATCATCCTCTTGGTTTTGCTTGTCACCTTTAATATCATTTATTTTTCCGTCATTTTTTATTCTTCCAAAATGAATATTTAACTCCGTATTTGTATAATCTACACCTTGAGTTCGATTACATACAGGAAAATAACACATAGTTGCTCTTGCAATATAAGGGTACTTATCATCTTGAAGAGGTATTGGAAAACTATAATTATATGTATTCCATTTTTCACTGATATCAGTCACTAAAAATTTAATTTCCTCATCACCCGATTTGATAATGTCTTCTATTTTGATGGGAACTGTTCCGTGACCATACAAAGAAATTTCTTCTGGGGTTGGTTTATCATTCCAGCCTTTTGCCGCATCAATTATTAGCGCTTTAGCAATTTCTCTATTTAATCCTAATATGTCAATAAGATAAGATAACTTTCTTGAAATCCAAGGAGCTGCAAAAGATGTTCCTGCAACATTCGCTTCTCCCAAAGGCTCGCAAACTCTAATATACCGTTCTTTACTTCCACCATAGTAACTTACATCTGGTTTAGCAAAAAATGACAGAGCAATACCTCTTCTGGCATATCTTGTCGAAAGACCATCTTTAGTGACAGAATTAACTACCATACTGTTTATTGAGTCTGCTGGAGAACCTATTCTATTAATTTTTTCATTTGGTTTATTTGTTCCAGCAATAACGAAAATCACATCATATTGATACTGTATCTGATCCAGTACTGCAGCTTCGGCTGATATAAAATTATCGTTAATTTCTTGATTACTACCTAGAGAAATATTCCACACCTTTATATCTCTATTTGACTTAACAATTTCTTTTATTCTTTTTATAATTGTAAATGAAGAAAAATTCTTTCCAGCTGCAACTCCAAAGTGACGTACTTTAAACCGTCCACAATTATCTTCGAGCCAAGGATTTAAACGAGGACCGTCTACAATAATCGACGACACAGCTGTACCATGTCTAGAATCATTGGAATCTCTTAGATAATTCCGATTAATCATCTCGTGATAATCAACCCACTTATTAAAATAAACGTGACTATCAAATAAAGTATCTATAACTCCTATAGTTGGTTCGATTGTAGGATCAGGAATAAACATTCTACTTTGAGACTCTACATGATTAAAATCTGATGGTGACAATTCTGATAAGTCAGTTGTTGCCATCGAAACAAGATATGGTGCTTTTTCAAATAAAAGTTCTAATTCACTTTCGTTTAAAAATATAGTCTGGGCGTCTATAATTCTACCGGACAGAATATCTATGCCTAATTTTTTTAGTAACGCTTTTGTTTCTATTTTAGTATCATAAAGTGTAATAATACTTTCTTGGCTCTGTTGTGAGGCTAATTCTATTTCAAAATCTTCAATATAGGAGATATCTGCTATAATTTGCTTAAAAATAGATTTACTCATAATTGTATTGTTAAAAGAAAGACTATTCATTTTTTTATAGTCATCAAACACAGTTTTATTCAATTGTCCATTAAAATTATTATTTAAGATACCAATTACATTTTGAAGAGATTTAATGCTTTTTTCTAAATCGTTATCGCTGACATAGTAAGTTATTATATGCTTAGTTTTAGTATCATTAAATTTTGCTCCGACGACCGCTAAATCAGATTTTTTTCCTTTTAACAAGCCTTTAATTCGATTGCTTTTAGCTACAATTTTATTGTAATGAACACTAATTAATACACCAGTAAATGGTCTGGACTCTTGTAACCAAAAATTTCGAATTTGTTCTATTTTATTTTGCAATCTTAAAATCTCTTTAGTGGTAACTATTTTTTTACTATTCATACTAGCGCCGCCACCAGTAACATTTCTAGCAGCTTGAACAAATCTTTTTCCCCTCAATTCCAACACATTATTCGCCATGAATTATTCTCCTTCATTTAACTTTCGTGCTACTGTACTTTTTGACTCCCCAGTTAACTTTTCTATTTCTCTCACTGTAAAACCCTGTTTGTGTAACTGTTTAACCGTAGTCTTCTCAAGGTTTCCAATCAAGCTGCTGTATAATCTCTTTAAATAATCAAAACTATTATTTATATCACTAAATGCCAAAGATGTTTTTATAATGTTTTTTAGTTCACCAGGATAGGGTAAATCATCCGAAAGGTTTAATATCTTTTTAAACAACCTTACATCCTTCGAAACATTTTTGAAATTTTTTACAAAAGAAGAAAAAATAAATTCAGCAATATCTATTAAGTCCTGTTTGCTATATCTATTGAAATTAATCACTGCATCAAAACGTCTGGTTAATGCTTTATCAAAATTCTGATATAAATTTGTTGTTGCTATAATCACAATTTCTTTATTTAAATCTGTTAATCTATCTAATTCTCTTAAAATAGTTGAGGTTACACGTCCCATCTCACGAACATCATTGTTATTTATTCGATCTAACGCGATAATATCTATTTCGTCAAATAAAATTACCGTTTTTTCCGGATAAGGAATCTTATTAATCTCACTAAACACAGTGGTAATATTCTTGTTTGTTTGTCCAAGTTTACTATCAATTAGGTTATCAAAATTCACATAGTATAAGGCTCTATCAAGTAGTCTGGCTACGTGCTTTACAGCTTCCGTTTTACCACTTCCAGGAAAACCTTCAAACAAAAATTTATTAATTCCTATGTTATGGTGAACAGCATTAATTATTCCTTTAATATCTTCAGTTATCTCAGAAGGTAAATTTAATGATACAATAGTGCTTATATCAAGTGTCTTTAAAAAATCACTCTCAAAATCACTAGCTTGTGGAGCATATAAATTAGATTCAGTAATCAAGCCCATAATATATTCCGCTAATTCATAATCTCCGACACTATCAAAACTTTTAGCTATTTCAATTGCTTCATTTCTAAAAGCAATTTCGTTTTTCTCAACATGATATTTAATTAAGTTCAAAACATTTTGCTTTTTCATAGCATAATACCTCCTATAGTTCTCATCTTGATTATAAATTATTTTGGGACAAAAGTCTATATTTTTGGGACTGCTTTTATTGATAATATTTTTGTAACATTCTGTATTCATATTGAAGAAAAAAAGAAGAACAATAGATACTTTCTAATACCGACCCAGAAAAAATCGTCTTCATCGCTAATACTGCGTATGGCAAATAAAAAAGGCCTCGCGTAATGCGAAGCCTTAAACTGCGGACGGTGAATTCTGCCGTATAATTAATTCGCTTTTCTCATATCGGCAAGAATCACTTTTTTATTATCCATAGTTACTTTTCCGGGAAGAAGCCGGTTCAGTTCTTTGAGAAATGACGCATCGGGTTTAAAAAATATGCGGCAGTTTTCCTCCTTCCCTTTTTTATTTATTTGCACATAGGCAGCGGTCCAGACATCCCTGCCGTCGAGCGCCGAATGAAATCTGCTGCTGTGTCTGAAACGCATAATTCCCACCAGCTCAGGCTGATAATGATAAACTCCCATGATGGAAGCCAGGGGGATACTGCAACTCTTTTTTCCCAATAAACCAGTACACTGAAAAATCAACAGTTTTTCACTAAGACAGCAGGTATATTTTGCCTGTATCCGACTAAATAGGACAACAAGAAATCCTATATCTACGGCAATACCGGTCGTACTAAATATGTGCAGCTTCCAGAATTTGATAATATCCAAAGCCAAGAGGAAAGTGAAAAAAATTATACTTGCAAACATGATCAGCATATTTTTTTTCATTACAATAGTTTCTGTGCTTATTTTTTCCATAATGTTTCACCTCCGCAAAGCAAATCATTCAAAACTGAATCCTGTAGATGATGCGTTGTTTTGCCACTGACAGTTCATAAACCGAGCAGTCCAAAAAATATATAGCAGAGTATCGCGCCAACAACTGACATTGAAAATCCCCATATAAGCAAGCGGCGAAATAATTTTCCTTTGTCCTCTTTGTCATCGGCGCACGCAATACAGATAGCGCCAAACAGGGACAGCGGCGATGTATCCACCATGTGTGAACCAACATTGATAGATGAAATCATTGATAAAGCGTTGCCGCCGCCAAGCTGATCGATCAATCCCGGCACCAACGGCAGGAACATAGGCATGACAACACCTGATGAGCTTGAATAAGCAGAGATTACACCTGTTACCAGAGCCAATATTCCGTTGACGCTTACAGGATTTGATATTGAGGCAATCAATCCAACAAGGGCATTAAGCCCGCCTGCTTTGTCCATAACATCTATCAAAACGCCCATACCGCCGACCATGATGATGACAGTCCATGGTATTGACTCAACGGCTGCCTTACTGTCGCCAGCATTGGCAATAAGTAAAACACTTGATAATAAGAAGGCTATAGCTCCGACATTCGCCGTTTTTCCCGTACCGATAAGATTCATGATTTCGTGCGGGAAAAAATCTTTCGTAATAGAAAGACTTGGCAGAATAACGAGCAGTACCAGTATGCCTATACAGGCTATTGTCAGCCATTGATTTTTATTCAGGGGTTCCGGCTTCGGCGCAATATCATCGATACTCAAAGTGGAATGACGTTGATTTTTTATCCAAGACCAGCCTCCCAGCAGTAAAAAACCGCCTATATTGCCGGCAAGCTGTGCAATTTCAGAATTCAAATGAATTCTCCAGGCTAAAATATTCAGATCCCCCACATGCTGCCCCAGAGCTTCCAACTGCGGCACCATTTTTGCTACTAAAGAATTGGCAATGATTCCCGTCGGTGAAATAGGTGAAAAGGCCGCGCCGTTTGCCGCACCGACAACAAGCAGTGTCATCAGAAAGGCGCTCATGCCTATACGGCTGGCGATAGCCATGACCACCGGTGCCATAAGTGTTACTGTAGCTATGTTACCGGGACCGATAGTGGTTATTATTGTGATCAGCATAAAAATTATAAAGGGAATTAATGCAGTGTTTCCCTTCGCCAGTCTGATAGCATTTGCCGTCAATTTTTCCATTGTTCCGTTTGTCGTCGCTATACCAAAAAGAAAAGTAACTCCTGTCAAAACCATAAACAGGTCTATCGGCCATGCCCGCATGATATCCACCGCCGATAAGTTTGCAAATAATGCACCTACTCCGATTGCAAAGGCAATTGCTATAATGCCGACATTTATATCTTCATTGTACATGGATATTCCGACTACAACAACAACACCAACCAGCGAAGCAACAGCTGCAGCAGACATTTCAAACATATGACTCCCTCCTTGCATTATTATTTTTTAATACAGATATGATTTTTGTATTGCCAGTCTATTCATCCTCTTGTGAGCCGGGGAATGTTTTGTGCAGCAGTTTTGTGGCGGCTATAAAAACCGCTATGACAAAGAACATTGTCGGCAGAGCGATCAACATCATCGTGAGAGCTTTCATTACTGTTGCGTCCATTTTATTTCCTCCTTATTTGGCGAGTGCCGGAATGAGCGCCAGCACCAGGCCTCCTGCTACTACCGAAGCCACTTGGCCGGCCACATTTACACCTATAGCATGCTGAATTATAAAATTCGACGGATCTTCTTTCAGGGCCATCTTGGCTATTACTCTGCCGGACATGGGAAAAGCCGATATGCCGCATGCACCTATCATTGGATTTATTTTTTTCTTGCTGAATAAATTCAGGATCTTGGCGAAAAGAACACCGCCTGCTGTATCAAATACAAAGGCAATGGCGCCCAAAAGCATGATCATTGCAACCTGAGATGTCAGGAAAGATTCGGCAGACATTGTACCGCCTATTGTAATGCCAAGCAGAAGGGTCACTAAGTTTGCCAGTTCATTTTGCGCACAATTTGAAAGATTGTCCACTACGCCGCATACTCTCAATAAGTTTCCAAACATCAGACTGCCTATAAGGGCCACAGAAATCGGTGCGACTATACCGGAAATAATGACGACCATCACAGGAAACAGAAATAACGTCGTTTTTGAAACAGGTTCTTCATTTTCATAACCCATTTTTATTCTGCGTTCGGCTTTAGTGGTGATAGCCTTGATCACCGGCGGTTGTATTACAGGTACCAGTGACATATAGGAGTAAGCCGCCACGGACAGAGGTCCAAGCAGGTCCTGGGCAAATCTGCTTGCCACATAAATTGTTGTGGGGCCATCGGCAGCACCGATGATACCTATAGATGCTGCCTGCTCAAAAGAAAATCCCAGCATTGTCGCAAAAACAGCTGTGGCAAAAATACCGAACTGAGCTGCCGCTGCAAACAGCATGACAGAAGGGCGGCGAATAAGAGGTGTAAAATCACACATAGCGCCTATAGCAATAAAAATCAACACGGGAAACAATTCATTGGAAATGCCCGCTTTGTATAAGACCCATAAAAAACCTTCTTCCCCGACAACCTGGGAAATAGCTGAAGAATGAGGAATATTTGCTAATAATGCGCCAAACCCTATCGGCAGCAAAAGTGCAGGCTCATAGTCCTTTTTCACGGCAAGATAAATAAGGACAGCACTTATTCCCCACATAACAATATTTTTCCAGCTCAATCCGATAAATCCCATTAAAAGTTCATCCAGCCATGGATATTGCAAGAATAAAGATTCCATTATTATTCCTCCTCATATTTTCTCTCGTTTTGTTAACTTAAATGAAAATTGAGGCACCGAACCTTTCAATGGTACAATGTTTCTGCTAGAAAACACACCAATCGAAAGGACGATGCCTCATGCAGAAAATTATACCGATTGTATGCCCTAAATGCAACAATAATCACCATTTCCATAAGTTTGGCAAAGATAAATTCGGTAATCAAAAATATCGCTGCCTTGCTTGTAAACATCAATTTGCACCAGATGCTCTCCCCAGTGTCAGAGGTAAAAAGTATCCTCCTTGCCCTATGTGTGGAAAATCGTCTTTCTTGCATCACGATTATCGTGATTATTCTAACTTTCGTTGCTCTGATAAAAAATGTAATCATTCATTTTTTCAACCAAAATCAACTGCTACTTTGCCACCTTCTGTTTCTAAACTTTTTGGTAAATCCAATTTATCACGCATGCGTCATCCAGTTCATTTAATCATCACTGTTTTAACTCTTTTTTTCATAGGCAAAAGCTCTACTCGTAACATTTCTCTCATGCTTTATCAGCTCTACAGCATCAAGCTTTCTCATGTTAGTGTTGCTGAGTGGTGCAAAAAATTCGCTCCGCTTTTTGATAATATTTCTTTAAAGCTCATACCTTCTATGAATTTCAATTCTGATGAATGGCATGCTGACGAAACAGTGGTTAAAATTGCTGGAAAGAAATACTACATCTGGTTCATCATCGATAGTGAAACCCGCTTTGTTCTTGGTTTTCATCTTTCACCACATCGTTCTTCTCCTCAGGCACATGCTTTATTTCAGCATGTTTCCCCTTTAGGTAATCCCAATGCCATTGTTAGCGATCGCTATAGTGCCTACAAGATTCCTACTAAGTGCTACTTTCCTCATGCTAAACACATTCGTGTCGAGAGCTTTAAGGACGATATTAGCAACAATCTTATCGAAGCTTTTAACAACCGTTTCAAGGCTTGGTATAAAACCAAACGTGGCTTTCATTCTTTTCACTCTGCTAATGCTACTATTTCTGTTTTTGTCTTCTTTTTCAACTTCATGCGCCCTCATACTGGTCTTAATCATTTAACTCCTGCTCAAGTTGCCGGAGCTAACTATAATCCCAATATGAAAAACTTGTTTTCTTTAGCAAGTTGATAAAATTTAGTGCTTTTCTACAGAAACATTAGCTATCTTTTCATTTTTACTTAACAAAGCCTTTTCTCTATAAATACTCTTCCTCTTCAGTACCTATTATTGCCAATACCTGATGCCAAATTATCTTATCGCCGATACTGCCGGTGATCATTTTTATTCGTCCGTCAACAGGAACAGCAATTTCTTTTCTCTCTTTCATAGTTTTAATTGTCAGCAGCAAATCTCCCTCTCGCACATTATCTCCTTCCCTTTTCATTATCGAGATCAATATGCCCTGGACACATGCTTTGATGATTGTGTCACTGGCTTTTACCGGTACAGGTTTTTTTTCTGAATATATAACCTCCTTTTTTGGGGGAATATCTTTTTTAACGGTATTTTTTCCATAAACCATTTCTTCGATTTTTACGGCATAGGGCAGACCGTTTACAGTGATTTTTAGATATATATCATCCATAAATAAATCACCTTTTCTTTTTTGCCGATAAATCACCGGAGTTTGCAAGATTTTCCCGACCTGCTGCAGTCCATATTTTGCTGATATGTGTGATTTTAAAATATCCGTTAGGGTTTCTTTCCCTCATCACTGTATAAATGACCGCAGTGATGGCAGCTACAACATTCGGAGATATTCTGTTCACTGGTACAGAGTCCTCTGGTTTAAAAAATCTTTCTGTTTTTTTTGGTTTTTTAAAGCCAAAAAGAAATGAAAATAATCCCATTTTCACACCTCCCTGCTGGAATAAAGAAGTACAGCTGTATAATTATTTGATTAATGATATAATACGGAATAATCATGTAAATATCCAGTTTATGTAATTTTAAAAAAGGTTATGTAACTAAAGTAATCTAAAGAATGAATCAATAAGATCGAACATAAATAAGCTGTTCCCCATAAGTTAAGATAAAATCCAGCTTATGGGAAACAGCTTTAAGAAAGCATTTTCAGATATAAATGGAGACTTAATTCAGATGGCATTTTGACGCCGCCTGAATAGTAGTAGAGCGACTAAATCATCGGATAAATATGTTTGGTCGCTGCCGGTCAATTACCTATTGATCCAGGTATTGCCTGATGATTTTGCTTTCAGCACTATTACAGCGGTATTTGTATACGGGTCTGCCCACCGCTCCGTAGATCAATTCCAGCTTCAAGAAGTTTTTTTGTCTGAGAAATTCTAAATATTTTCTCATGGACACTCTGGAAATGCCTATGTACCCGGCCATTTCTTCTGTGGAAAAAAGTTTTTGATCCAATGTATTTATCTGATCGCACACTTTTTTCAATGTATTCTTATCAATCCCCTTCGGCAAATGCGCTGACACAGGTTCCTTTTTGCGTAATATACATTTGTCCAATTCAGCCTGACTGAGGTGATCCTGGCCGTCCATTAATCCTGCTAATCCCTTGTATGCTAAAAGTGCTGTATTCAATCTTTCAAATTCAAAAGGTTTTATTATATAATCCACAGCCCCGAATTGAAGAGCTTTTTTTATGTTCTGTCTGTCACATGCCGCAGAAATAATAATAACATCAGCACCTTTGCCTATTCGTCTCAGGCGCATTAACAATTCAATGCCATTCATTCCAGGCATAAAAATATCAAGCAGAATAAGATCAAATTCATCTTTCCGCAATAAGGAAAATGCTTCATCTGAGCAATGAGCTATCGCCATCACGCTGAATCCGCCGACCATTTCCACATAACGGCGATTGATTTCCGCGACCATAGGGTCATCTTCCACTATCATAACTTTAATCAAAATTTTCCTCCTTGCTCCAGTAAGGAACGATCACACGGAATAATGTACCGTTTCCTTTTTCAGAAATTACCGCTATCTGTCCGCCCAATCGTTCCAGATTCTGTTTTACCAAAAAAAGCCCCATACCTCTTTCAAGGCCTTTTGTGGAATAACCTCGTAAAAATATGTCTGCCTGTCTTTCCTTTTCTATTCCGGGTCCTGTATCATTGATTTCTACGGTCAAAATATCATTTTCCCAAAAAATTCCCAGCTTTATTTCCTTTATGGAAGAATCCTTCAATGCTTCCAAAGCGTTATTCAATAGGTTGCCTATAATCGTGATCAATTCATGAACTGCTTCATCTTCGGCGGCCTCCGGTAAAAAGCTGTCCTGCTTGATCGTCATTGTTACTCCGGCTGCTCTTGCCATACTGAGCTTGCCAAAGATAAAGCCAGCCAATACAGGATCTCTTATTTTGCGGATAACCGCACCGACTTCAGACTGATAATTTTTTGCTACCTCATTTATATAATGGCTCAATTGATCATAATATTTCATACATACCATTCCCTGAATGACATGCAGTTTATTCATGAATTCATGTGTTTGTGCCCGGAGTGCTTCAGCATAAATACTGACACCTATTATCTTTTCAGCCATATTTTTCATTTCTGTTTTATCGCGAAAGGTAGCGATAGCGCCGACAATTTGATTGTTTACTATTACCGGTACACGATTGGTCAAAATGATAATGCCGTTGATATCTTGTTCCTGATCCAATTCGGCATTTCCCGTATCGAGAACATTCTGCAGCCTTGTATTCGGAATATATTCATCTACCTTTAAGCCTTCTGGTTCACCGTAAATACCGGCTTGACCAAACAGTCTCAGTGCTTCATCATTTACCATTGTTACATATGAATCTTTATCAACCGCTAAGATGCCTTCCCTCACCGAATGGAGCATTGCACTGCGTTCTTCATATAGTTTTGCGATCTCTTCAGGCTCCAACCCAAACAAAATTTTCTTGATTTTTCTGGCTAGAACCAGAGAACCAAGTATCCCGACCAACATACCGACGCCCACTCCCGCATAAATACCGGCTCTGCTGTTTGCGATCTCTTCTTGCACATGCTCGATCATTATCCCTACCATTACTGCGCCTACCTGCCGCTGATCAGCAGTAAATACAGGAACAAATACCCGTAAAGAAGTGCCCAGAGACCCCTTATTGACAGAAACAGTTTCTTTTCCTTCTAATGATGGAGCTATATCATTTTCCTCATAATAGGTATTTATCATTTCTCTGTTGGGATGTGATTTTCTGATGCGGTGCATATCGAGCACTGTGATAAAGCGTACATTGCTTACCTGCAAAATTTTTTCAATGAATGGCTGAATGTCATTTTGATCTTCGCTGCCATTTAGTGCAGCAATTATCAGTGGTGTATTGGCCACGACACGGGCTATTTCCAGAGATTCCTCTTTGGCGTCATTTTCTGCCCGCTCAGATAAATTATTACCGATCATGAGATCAGTAAACATCAGCGCGGCCGCTACTATCATGCAGGCGAAAACAGCTATTGTCATTTGCAGGCTCATGAGGCTTTTTCTCTTCCGCATATTATATGCTCCCTCTCATGATTTTTTATTATATTAATATTCTATATTTACAAATAATTTCCTATCAAAATAAACATATACTGTTTCTGAGTGTTTATCATTTAATATTAAATCCTTAAATAAAAAAAATCCCCCTAAAAAAATCTGTAGGGGGGAATTTTAGATTCAGCTATTTCTATTTTTATACCAGGTTATAAATTTTTGCAGTTTTCCCGTATCAGAATAGGCCAATGCCGGTTTTGCGGGATGCAGCTCACTTGCTGTGCAGGAAAATGTCTGCATATTAAGCAGCTCTTCAGCTCTTTGCTGAATGCGCCGAGCTTTTTCCGGAATAAACCCCGGATGCGGCTGAACCGCCGCATATTTTAAAACTCTTTCCATGCTTTCACGTTCCCTTCATATGATATATTTTTCTGTAACCTGAAAATATATTATAAAACTAATTGATGATTTTCGTCAAGCTGTACTGTTCTGCGATTTTGCATAGTGAATATTTCTTCTTCATGACTGGCTATGAGCATTGTTTTTCCGGCTGCTGAAAAATCAATTATAAAGTTCTCTACCCATTTTCTCGCTTTTTTATCAAGACCATTCAGCGGTTCATCCATCATTATGATATCTGGATTAAGAGCTAAAACAGCGGCAATGGAAACTTTTTTCTTCTCACCGCCGCTAAGATGATAAGGTACTCTGTCGCGCAAATGTTCTATATGTAAAAAACAAAGCAGTGAGTCAGTTCTTTCCCTGATCTTGTCTTCGTCAAATTGCATCTGTCTCGGACCGAAAGCTATTTCATCGTAAACAGTAGGGTTAAAAAGCTGCAAATCAGGATTTTGAAATACGTACCCTATTTGCTGATGAAATTTTTTGGCGGACAAATTATCTTTTAGTAATTTTGGGGTAATTTCCTGACCCGCAAAAAAATATTTTCCGGAAGAAGGAAAAACAAGTCCATTGAGCAGCTTAAATAACGTTGATTTGCCGCAGCCGTTGGGTCCCGTCAGCAAGATCAATTCTCCCTCTTTTATTGTGAGCGAGATATTTTCAAGTGCTATGATATTATCATATTTATAACTGACTGAAGATAGTTCCACCAGCGTATTCATAAATACTCCTCTGCATATAAAAACACAACGATCATTGTCAATATAATTGCCATATAAATAAAATACCGCGATTCCAGCCGATGCTTCTGCGATACATGATAATCACCTGTAAAGCATCTGCACAGCATAGCGTTATGCGTATCTATAGAATATTCATTGGCTTTTAAAAAGACCATTCCCATTATACTGCCCATGCTTTTATATTTTCGGTCATTTTTTCCTATTGAACGCAGTCTGAGCGCAATAAGCAGATCAGCAGCTGTATTTCCTAATAAAATAATATATTTTAAAGTAAGATCAAGCACCATTATAAATAAGCCCGGAACATGCAACCCGCCTAATGCTTTTGTCAGTGCTGAAAAGGCCGTTCTCTGAGCTAAAAAAGCGGCGGACATAGTTGTCAGGAAAACTTTCAGCGGCAGCATGAGCGTATTTTGCTGTCCGCTGATAAATGCCGGCAATACAATGCATAATGAAAAAAACATTGCCGCTGAAACTGGTTTCAAAATTGACGAGATACGTCTGCTGTCCAGGCAGGCAAGATATGTTAAAAAGACGGCCAGGACTATAAGCGGGAACATGAAGCGGTGTGACAGTGAAATTAACAATATCAAGAGGATGGTGCAGATCAGCTTGAATGATGCGCTGAAAAAGCTGTCCGTTGCCATAGCTGGTTGATTTTTCAGCAAAGTAAGCTTACCTGTCAATGCTAACAGCGTCTTGTCTATAAAATGGTCCCGATCCCGGCAGGGGTTATAATTATCGTTTTGCGTGAGCCATACCGGGAGTTTGTTATTTTTTTCCGGCAGTAAAAATTTATGCTGTTTTATTTGCTCCACCCTTTATATTTCCCAAAAGCTTGAATATTATTATCAGTGCGGCTGATCCAATGACAGCTGACAATATATAACCGGCAAGATCCGGCATCCCGGTTACGGTATAATCAGGGAAAAATGCTTCATAATTAAAACCGTTGATCATCTTATCCGGAATATAGCCTAATGTTGTACCAAAAGAGGTATCGGCGGCTATTTCATCGGCGCCCCATTCTCCCCATGCCGTGCCGTCTGCCAGAAGGCCAAGCGGTGAAAGTACGATAAGGGTCACTATAAGAGCAAAAACAGGGTTAAGTTTCGTTTTTTGATCACTGTAGACCATGCCCGGCGATACCTTGAGAATAAATTCGTAAATAGCTATGGTAAAAACAGCCTCCGCTATTCCCGCGATCAGAATATGCGGGAGCACCATAGCCGGTATTGCAACTGACAGGGGGTATGGTGAATATAACGCATGTCCCATACTGTCAGCAAAAAGTAAGGGCTGCAGGCCAAATTCAATAGCAGCGATAAAGGCAGCCATGTTAATGCCGGTATATGCCCCGATAAATATGGCTGCTTTTTTGCCAAACGGCGATGGCCATATTTTCTTTATGAGCCTGAATATATAATAACCGGTGAACGGTAAGACAAATGCCATATTAAAAGAATTTGCACCAAATGCTAAAATACCGCCGTCGCCGAAAATAACTGCCTGTATAAGCAAGGCCACACTTATGGCTATACAGGCGGTATAAGGGCCCAGCAAAACGGCTATAAGTGTTCCGCCGACAGCATGGGCAGTAGTACCTCCGGGAATAGGAAGATTAAACATCATCAGCAGAAAAGAAAAGGCTGCGCCCACACCGATGAGCGGAATTTTGTCTTTGGGCAGATCTTCTTTTATTTTTTTTAATGAATAATACCAAACGGGAACCATTGCTGCCGCAAACACAGCGCAGGTTGACGGACTCAAATAATTATCTGGAATATGCATAAAATGCCCCCCTTGTTATAATTTGTCCATTATAACATCATGCCGCGCAATAAAAAAGCCTGCCCCAGGGGATGCAACGGCAGGCTTTTTTATTGAAAGCTTTCACCATATCATATGGTGGGGGGATAGGGGATAGAGATATATGCTAACATCAGAAAATATATTTAAAATGACCATAAATACTATGCAGTTGATTTTTGGAAATTTATTCTTCGGTATCGTCGCGGTCAAAGACGGCCATAGCGGCGACAATGTCATTTATTTCCGTTTTCATAAGCTTTACACCTTGGGTGTTGCGGCTGATAATGGAAATGCCGCTGATGTCGGATCGGATTACAATACCATCAGTAGTGATAAGCATAAATTCCTGATCTTCGCTGACAACTTTTATACCGACTACTTCACCGGTTTTCGGTGTGACTTTGATATTTATTATACCCTTGCCGCCACGTGTCTGACTGCGGTATTCGTCGACAGAAGTGCGCTTGCCAAAACCATTTTGTGTTGCGGTGAGTACAGTCAAGCCGCTGTGCAGGTTATCCATGCCGACCACAGCATCTCCGTTACGTAGTAAAATCCCTCTGACACCTCTTGTGTTGCGGCCCATTGAGCGTACATCACTTTCCTTAAAAGAGATTGCCAGACCTTTCTTTGTGCCGATGATCACCTGTCTGTCACCATCGGTGAGCTTTACAGCAATCAGATCATCATCGTCATCAAGTGACAGTGCGATAAGGCCTGTCTTTTTGCGTGCGGTATCGTATTCATGCAAAGCGGTTTTTTTCACTACACCTTTTTTGGTGGTCATGAAAAGGTACTTGCTGTCGTCAAATTTGTCGATCGGGATTACGGCAGTAATTTTTTCACCAGGTTCCACAGGCAGAAGATTAATGACGGCGGTTCCTTTTGCCGTACGGCCCGATTCGGGGATCTCGTAGCCGATCAGCTGATAGACGCGTCCGCGATTTGTGAAGAAAAGAATTGTTTTATGGGTGGTGGTAATTATCATATTTTCCACAAAGTCTTCTTCTTTAGTACCCATTCCGGTGATACCGCGCCCGCCGCGCTTTTGACTTCTGTAAACACCGACCGGCTGGCGTTTTACATAGTTGTTGTGCGTCATTGTCACTACGATGTCTTCTTCATCGATCAGATCTGCTATATTGAGCGCAGATGTATCCTGCGTTATCTGTGTACGTCTGTCATCATTGAATTTTCTTTTTACTTCCGTAAGTTCTTCTTTTATTATTTCAAGTATCCTTTTTTCATCAGTCAGAATATCTGCCAGATCCTTGATTGTCTGTAAAACTTGTTGGTATTCACTTTCAATTTTTTCCTGTTCCAAGCCCGTTAAACGCTGCAGACGCAGATCTAAAATTGCCTGAGCCTGTTTGTCAGTCAGCCCGTAGCCTGTAGTCAAAGCCTCTTTGGCGATGTCTGCTGTGCGTGAACCTCTGATTGCGGCAATGACTGCATCCAGATTTTCAAGAGCAATGGTGAGTCCTTCCAGAATATGTGCGCGTGCCTTGGCTTTGTCAAGGTCATATCTGGTGCGGCGTGTTACGACATCTTCCTGATGCTTGATATAATAACTGAGCATTTGCGGCAGTGTCAGAATTCGCGGCTGCCCGTCAACTAAGGCAAGCATGATCACGCCAAAAGTGTCCTGCAGCTGAGTATGCTGGTAGAGTTGATTTAAAATAACATCAGGATTGACATCTCTGCGCAAATCTATCACGACACTCATGCCTTTGCGGTCAGATTCATCATTCAGCCCGGTAATACCTTCAATAGTCTTGTCACGGACAAGCTGTGCTATTTTTTCCACTAAACGGGCTTTATTTACCTGATAAGGCAGTTCAGTAACGACAATGCGCGATCTGCCGTTTGCTTTTTCTTCTACGTGTGCACAGGCTCTCATTTTCACAGCACCACGGCCGGTAGTATATGCCGAAAGAATACCTTCCCTGCCCATAATAAGCCCCCCGGTCGGGAAGTCGGGTCCTTTTATGGCTGTCATTAATTCGGCTATCGTGACTTCAGGATTATCGATCATCATCAAAATGCCGTCAATAACTTCGCCCAGATTATGCGGCGGAATATTTGTTGCCATACCTACCGCTATGCCTGCAGAACCGTTGACCAGAAGATTCGGCATTTTTGCCGGCAACACAGTCGGTTCCTTTAAAGATTCATCATAGTTAGGCATAAATTCCACAGTGTCTTTATCTATGTCGGAAAGCATTATTTCCGCAATCTTGGACATACGCACTTCTGTATAACGCATTGCCGCGGCCGAGTCACCGTCGACAGAACCAAAATTTCCGTGACCATCGGCAAGCATATGACGGTAAGAGAAGCTTTGTGCCATACGCACTATAGTGTCATATACGGAAGTATCCCCGTGAGGATGATACTTACCTAAAACTTCCCCGACGATACGTGCTGATTTTTTATATGGCTTGTTCGATGCCATTCCTGCTTCCTGCATTGCATACAGTATACGGCGATGCACAGGTTTCAGCCCGTCGCGGACATCCGGCAGAGCTCTCATAACAATGACGCTCATTGCGTAATCAATATAAGAATTCTTCATTTCCTCTTCCAGCTTGACCGGCACGACCTTGCCTAAATTGCCAAGCTTCCACGAACCGTTCTGCCCGGAATTTTGAGCATCGTCCTTTTTATCAAAATCGTCTGCCACTTTCTCACCTCAAATATATAATAAGCGGCATAAAACCGCCTGAAAGCATAGATATATAGCTATATATTAACATTTTTCGGTTTAAAAGTCCAATTCCGTGATTTATTAACTGCGCGCCTGTTGTATCATTCGCATCAGATAAGGAAAATGCAGATTAAGCCAAAATTTGAAAAACGTGTGCCGATACATTTGAAAAATAGGTACTCTGTTTAAAGTATATAAGTTGTCATTTGCGGCATCATCACCCAGATTGACTGTAAAGGCAGCACGATAGCCGTATTTTTTAACCTGCGAAATCACATGCTGATTGTAGTCTCCGCATGGATATGCAAGATATTTTATTTGGTATCCCAAATGTTCCTGCAAAGCGATTTTGGAATCCAGCAGCTGCTTTTTCAATTCATTATCGTCTTTTATCTGGCTCAGATTCGGATGGTCATATGTATGGCCCTCAAACACGATATCATTATCTTTCATCGTGTCAATTTCTTTCCATGTAAGATAATTCGGCCAATTGATATAATGAGAAATTAAAAAAATGGTAGCGGTGAGACCATATTGTTTTAATATGGGATATGCGTTCGTATAATTGTCCTCATAACCATCATCAAGGGTGATTACTACAGGTTTTTCAGGAAGTGGTTTCCCTTCCTGCATATAATCAAGCAGTTGATCAAGCGTGATCGCATTGTAATTATTATCCTTGAGATATCTCATCTGGGCCTTGAATTCATAGGTGCTTAAAGCCAGTGCTGTATGCTTGTCGTCATCTATTTCATGATAATTCAATACGGGAATTTCTCTTTTATTAATTATTTTGACGGCGAAAGCTCCGCATATCAAAAGAAAAAGCAGTGCTATATATATTTTTTTGTTTTTCAGCATCTGATACTAAATTCTCCTCATTATAAAGTATAGTTACAGAATACATGCATAATATGAAATTTTTATGACAGATAAAAATTTTTCGGTAAAACAGGCATACTTGAATTTTGTGTTTATTTCAGAGAATATGGACTGAGGTACTATATTGTGATGCGGGTCCGGATGAAAAAGACCAGAAGCTCAACTTCTGGTCTTTTTCAATCTGTAGCCAGTGTAAATGATCAATATCCATATAGGACATAAATAAATGGCTGATCGATAGTCAGGCATTATTGCCATGGTTACACCGATGGACAGAAAATAAATTATGCCGATATAGTTTAATATGGGACACCAGGGCATCTTATATGATAAATTTTTGGCGTCAGATCCTATTTTCTGCCGAAATTTTATCTGTGTATACAAAATCATTATCCAATTCATCAAAGCAGCAGTAGTTGCAATGGACATCACGTAATTAAAAACTTCCTTTGGCGCGGCATAAGTGATTATGACAACAATGCCGACAAAAAAAGAAGAGAAGAGAACAGCCGCTCGGGGAACACCGTTTTTGGAAAGCTTTCCCAGAAACGACGGTGCATTATGCTGCAAGGCAAGCCCGTGAAGCATACGTGCGTTACTGTACAGGCAGCTGTTATAGGCGGAAAATACCCCGGTCAAAACAATGATATTCAATACAGATGCTGCAGACGGAAAGCCTATGGCCGAAAAGATTTGGACAAACGGGTTGCCATTCATGCCGACTTTGTCCCAGGGATACAAGGTGACAAGTACGAACATTGAGCCTACGTAAAACAAAAGAATTCGCCCGATGATCAGATTTATCGCTTTAGGTATAGTTTCTTTCGGATTTTCTGCTTCACCTGCCGTTATTCCTATAAGCTCGGTTCCGCCAAAGGAAAAAGTCACCACGACAAAGGACAACATCATTCCGATGATCCCTTTAGGGAAAAAACCGCCGTTATTAAGCAGATTATCCAGACCCACAGGAGCAGAAGCGCCTATACCGACGAAAATCATAAGCAGTCCAAAGATTATCATAAGTAAGATAGCAGTTACTTTTATCAAAGCTCCCCAAAATTCTATTTCACCGAATGAGCGGACATCCATGAGATTTATGGCATTTACAAGAAGGAACAAGGCCAGTCCCGCAATCCAAGCCGGCAGATCAGGAAACCAATATTGCATATAAATGCCGACAACGGATACTTCAACCATAGATACCGCCACATAATTGAACCAGTAGTTCCATCCTGACAGGAAGCCGGGAAATTCTCCCCAATAATCATAAGCATATGCACTGAATGAACCTGAAACAGGATTGTGGACTGACATTTCACCCAAGGCTCTGACAACTAAATAGATGAATACACCGCCTATCAAATATGAGAGCATGACAGCGGGACCTACCAGCTGAATTGTACTGGCAGATCCATAAAACAGACCTGTACCGATGGCACAGCCAAGCGCTATCATTTGGATATGGCGATCTTTTAGACTGCGCTGCAAATTTTTATTTTTTTCCAAACTGTAAAATCTCCCTCAGGTATGTCATAGTTTATTTTTATTGATGATTTGGTCATAAATAAACCCTTCACGCATGCCGGTATCGCTGTAAATAAAGTGATCAGCCCCAAAATGATGGCAGACAGTATTGATCAAAACTATGCCTGGGATTATTGTCTGCAGCCGATCAGGAGCTGTCTTGAGCAAAGTGACTATATGTTCTTGCGTCATTTGCTGATCGCGCGTGTAACGATTTATAATCTCATCGAAGTTTTTTACCTCCATGCATGCGTTAGCATCGGGAAGAGTAAATATATTGTTGTATAAAAGACGCATGCTTTTTGCTGTACCGCCTATACCGCATATATTTGTTATCTTGATGCCGGTGAAATCTTTCAGCGGGAGTAAGGCCGCTATCGTTTCTTTCTGCATATCGCTTATTTCGTCACTGCTCGGAAGAAAATCTTCTACATATTTTGTGTGCAGCAAAAGAGCGCCCAAAGGGATACTGGTCTTTTTTTCAATGGCTGAGTTTTTATAGTAGATCACTTCCGTGCTGGCGCCGCCTGCATCAATAATGATCCCTGTTTTGGCGCTGATCTCGCGCATTACGCCGATGAAATCAAATTCCGCTTCTTCATCGCCTGTTATTATTCGTACAGGAATATGCGTACGGCTTTGCAATTCATCGATGACAGCACTGCTGTTTTTTGCATTACGAACAGCTGCGGTAGTGAAGGCTGATACATTTTCTATCCTGAAATCGTTCAGAAAGTCCCTGAATTCATTTAAAATATTGCAGAGCTTATCTATTCCGGACTGCTGCAATTTGCCATCCTTTACATATGCTGCCAAACCAAGTGTATGCTTTTTTTTCATAAGCATTTCTATTTTTCCATAGTTTATGTTATATACAGCCATTCGCACTGTACTTGAACCAATATCAATTATTGCGTAAAGCATATGCACTCATCCCTCCAATTTTCCGAACGCAGTATTTGCCACTAAATATGCTGCACGTTCATTTAAATAAATCCCAAACTTGCTTGCCAATGAGCAGAACTGTCATTAGAACAAAAAGCGGTTTTACATAAGCTGCGCCATGTGATAATGCCGCTTTTGTTCCACAATAGGCTCCTATCACCATGGCTAAGCCCATGGGTATAGCATAATGAAAATAAATCTGTCCCAAATAAGCGAAGGCCACCACGGCAGAAAAGTTACTGGCAAAGTTTAAAACTCTGGCATTTGCGGCGGCACCCACGAAATCAAGTCCCATGCACAAGAAGGCAAACATCAGGAAGGATCCTGTTCCCGGTCCGAAAAATCCATCGTAAAAACCTATTATAAGTGCTACAAAAATACTGCTTATAAGAATTTTTTTTGTCGTTCCATGATATGTGGCCGACTGACCCCAGTTTTTTCTGCATAATGTGTAAATAGTGATCAAAACCAGAAGAATGACTACGAGCGGACGCAGAAAGTCCGCCGGTATCAGACGGACAACAAGCACTCCTGCCAGAGAGCCTGCCAATGACAGGGGAAATAGATATTTTATGAGGCTGATATCAACTTTTCCGTTCCTTATGAAAGTCACCGCACTGGTAAAGGAACCCATCACAGCAGCCATTTTATTGGTCGCTAATGCCGCCACAGGATTCATTCCGGTCAAAAGAATAACGGGCAGGGATATTATCCCTCCGCCGCCGGCTATAGAATCCACGAATCCGGATATAAAACCGCCGCAGATCAAAAAAATTATTGTAGTAATATCATCCAAAGAAATACAGGCCTCCAATATGGTTTTTCTTTATATTGTAATAAATACTTTTTGAAAATAAAAGTGTTTTAGTTAAAAAATAAATAATCGTTTATAAAAAAGTCTTTTTGTTAAAAGATTTGACAAAACGTTTTATATTGTATATAATATTTATCGTTCGGGGCATGGCTCAGCTTGGTAGAGCACCTGGCTTGGGACCAGGGGGTCGCAGGTTCGAATCCTGCTGCTCCGACCAATTTATGAAAATAAGCTGTCTTTATGACAGCTTTTCTTTTACCCTCTTATCGTTCGTAGATAAGAGGGTTTTTTAAATATTATCGGACAGCATCTCGGCGACGCTACTGTATACTTTGGCTGCGTGTTTTTGAATTTCTGCATCGGCAGAAACGAGGGTGAAGCCGGCAAACATGTCTATCATGGGCAGGTCATTTGCCCCGTCGCCAATGGTCAATACATCCCATTGCCTCCAACCGTTTTCCGCAAGAAGATTGTCAAGACCGACAGCCTTGTTGACAGAATTGTTTACTATATCCACTGCCTGAGCATTGCGATAGGCGTGCACACCCAGGTTCATTTTATTTATCTCATTAACAGCAGCTGCAGCTTTTTCTTCGCTTTCATATTGTAAACTTATCTGACATATACCTTTTAGGCATTGTGCCGTGAAAAGATCAATTTGTGTAAATTCGGGAAGATCATCTATAATTTTAAACCACGAAAGCTCTGATTGCACATAAATGTATTCACCATATGCCGTAAGGCAGGCAATATGCCTGCTTTGTCCCACAACCGGCAGCGAAATGAGCTCTCTGCTGCTGACGTTATTTAATACATCCTGAAAAAGCAGGCTGCCGTCTTTATTATAAATAGTAGCTCCTGTGAGGCAGACTGCAAAATCGAGAGAAAGACTGCTGTCTTTTATACCATGCTGGAGCATTCTGTAGCTTCTGCCTGTGACAATACCAAATTGGTGTCCCGCTGCACGCCATCTGTCGATGGATTCAAGATCAGTTTCTGCGATACCGCCGCTGGTGGAATAATGTTCGGAAAAAAATAAAGTACGATCAAAGTCACTTGCTGCAATCTTCATTTTCTTACTCCTGCATGATACTTCCCGCAAATCCGCCGAGTGTGGCAAAATAATCATCAATGGTTTCTGCCCTGCGAATGAGTTCTATTGAACCGTCTTCTTTCAGTAATAACTCGGCACTGCGTAATTTACCGTTGTAATTGAAACCCATTGAATGACCATGCGCTCCCGTGTCAAAAATAATGACTTTGTCACCGATAGCAATTTCCGGAAGCTTACGGTCAACAGCAAATTTATCGCAATTTTCGCAAAGCGAACCCGTCACATCATAAGTATTTACCGGTTGTTCATTTTCTTTGCCGGCCACAACAATATGATGATATGCGCCATACATGCCGGGACGCATCAGATTGGCCATAGACGCATCAAGACCTATATAATCCTTGTAGGTTTTCTTTTCATGCAGCACAGTGGAAACGAGGTAGCCGTATGGACCGGTTATGGCTCTTCCGGATTCAAAGGCTATTTCTGTTTTATTCAAACCTGCCGGCAGCATGATTTTTTCATAAATTTTCTTTATGTTTTCACCCATTATTTCCAGATTCACTTCATTATCTTCGGGTTTGTAAGGAATACCGATACCACCGCCCAGATTTATAAATTCCATTGAAATACCGAGTTTTTCTTTTAGCTCTACTGCCAGAGTAAACATCATTTCTGCGGTAGCTGAAAAAGCATTTTCGGAAAGTTCATTGGATATTACCATGGTATGCAGTCCAAAACGTTTTATACCTTTTTCCTTCATAATAGTATAAGCTTCAAATATCTGCTCACGGGTCAAACCGTATTTTGCTTCTTCCGGTTTACCGATTATGTCATTGCCTTCAAGTACAGGTCCCGGATTATAACGAAAAGAAACTATTTCCGGCAATCCTGCATTTTTTTCCAAATATGCGATATGTGAGATATCATCCAGATTTATTATAGCGCCCAATGCTATAGCTTTTTGAAATTCATCGGCTGGAGTATCATTTGATGTGAGCATTATTTTTTCACCGATTATTCCCGATTTCTCAGAAAGAATAAGTTCCGGCAGAGAGCTGCAGTCGGCGCCTGCTCCTTCCTCAGCTAATATTTGCAGCAGACGCGGATTAGGTGCTGCCTTAACGGCGTAGTACTCACGAAATCCCGGTGCCCATGAAAAGGCTTTAAACAATCGCCGCATATTTGCTCTGATAGCTTTTTCATCATAGATATGAAAAGGCGTAGGATATTTTTCAATGATTTTTTCAAGTTTATCGGCATTCAATGGGAAAATTTTCTTTGACATTAAGTTATTCCTCCAAGTAATCTATTTCCGATTGATAAAGCTTCTGTTCAAGAAGGAATTTATCCGCCCGGGATTAAAAACAGTCAGCCGCTTCGCAGAGAAGGATACCAACATGCTGATAATTATACCATCGTATAAAAAAATATGTCAATTCTGAATGAATGTCATATTGTAAATCATTTTTCCATGTCCTGAATATAGCATAAATGAATCTGTATATAAAAAGATTGCACTGAACGAGAACAGAATTTATAATATAAAATAGCGTTTATATGTTATTAATACTATATGGTTATTGGAGTCTTTACTATGCATAAAAAGAAAAGAAAATATTTTCCCGTCATAATATTGTTGTTTGTTTTTTTGATTGCTGCCGGCTGCGGAGCCTTATTTGCCGGATTTTGGGACAGTACACCGGATAAAACCAAACAGGACAGCGGGATGCTGGTAGCGGCAGACAAAGCTACGGTTATGATAATGGGGGTCGATTCACGCCATGACGACGTTGGTAGAAGTGATACCCTGATGGTTGCGACCATCGATCCCAAAAAAAATCAGGCTGCTCTTTTATCGGTTCCGCGTGATACACGCGTAAAAATAAAAGGATATGGCTGGGATAAGATCAATGCCGCGTATGCTTACGGCGGACATGATCTGACACGTCAGACCGTAGAACAGTTTCTTGGTGTTCCCATGGATCATTATATTATAATAAACATGGAAGGTTTTCAAAAAATTATCGATGCCATAGGCGGGGTTGATATTGATGTAGAAAAGCGTATGGTTTACAGTGATCCGTGGGATGATGAGGGCGGTCTCGACATAAATCTTCATCCCGGCATGCAGCATATGGACGGTAAAACAGCTGTAACTTATGTGCGTTATCGTGATGAAGAGGGAGATATAGGGCGCATAGGCAGACAGCAGAAGTTTATGAAAGCTGTTATGGATAAAGTGTTGTCGCCGTCAATTATTCCCCGCATTCCTTCTATAATAGCGGAAGTATTTGATACAGTGAAAACTGATATGTCGATCAGGCAGCTTCTGGCCTTTTTTGGTTCATTGCAGGAAGCTCATAATAATGGGCTGAAAACAGATATGGTTCCGGGGATACCTATGTATATAGACGGAATAAGCTATTGGATTCCAGATATTACCAAATTACGGCAGTCTATGTCTGATACTCTTGGTATTGATATGACGGCATCTATGCGTACTGCTATGGAAAGGGCTGCCGCTGAATATAAAAATGCCATTCCTTCAACAGCAAGAGAGGTTCCCGCAGATGATCCTGCGATAGGACGCATGCATATTACAACATCGAAACCGGTCTCGGATAAGGAGTCGGGCAAGGATAAAAGCATCGATAAGACAAAACCTGATGCTTCCACTGTACCTAAAAGTGAGTTGAAGGAGCCGTCTGCTGCACCGCAGGATAATTCTCAGGGTCAGGCAGCCCAGTCTGCTCCTGCAAATACCGCACCTTCGCGGGGCAATCAGGCAATAGGGAAAAATTAATATTATTTCAGGATTTTGCCGAGAGATATCAGAGATTTATTGGGAAGAAAGTATGTAGTGTTCTATAAAATTAAAAGAATGCTTGCATTTAATTTTAAAATATGATAGAATATCTTTGCTCATGAATGAGAAATAAAGCATACATGTGCATGTGGCGCCTTCGTCAAGCGGTTAAGACACCGCCCTTTCACGGCGGGTTCATGGGTTCGAATCCCATAGGCGTCACCAATATATGGGCGATTAGCTCAGCTGGGAGAGCGCTTGCCTTACAAGCAAGATGTCAGCAGTTCGATCCTGTTATCGCCCACCAATGGCCCGGTAGTTTAGCTGGTTAGAATGCCGCCCTGTCACGGCGGAGGTCAGGGGTTCAAATCCCCTTCGGGTCGCCATTTGCTTATAATAACATGGGATGCCATGTTATTTTTTTATCTGTTGATGCCTCGGTAGCTCAGTCGGTAGAGCAGGGGACTGAAAATCCCCGTGTCAGTGGTTCGATTCCGCTCTGAGGCACCATTTAATTTTAATATATGAACAGTAGTTTAAATTGACATGACAGCTGGTCGATGCTATGATATACGGGGGTAAAAAGTACCCCCGTATATTTTTTTTGTCTAGGAGGACACAGCCAGATGATTGAACGTTATACAAATCCTGAAATGGGTAATATATGGACACTCCAGCACGAATTCGAAGTTATTCTTGATGTAGAAATAGCTGCGTGTGAAGCTATGGCCGAACTTGGTCAGATTCCGAAGGAAGCTGCCGATAACATCCGCTCCAAAGCAAAATTTGATCTGCCGCGCGTCAAAGAAATCGAAAAAGTCACCAATCATGATATTATTGCATTCCTTACGAACGTTGCCGAATACGTCGGTGATGATTCTAAATATATACATAAAGGCCTGACCTCAAGTGATGTCAAGGATACTGCTCTCGGCATCATGATGAAAAAATCTGCTGACATAATCATTAAAGATATCAAGGGCTTGCGTGATGTTCTGCTGCGCCGGGCCGATGAGTTTCGTCATACACCGTGTATCGGTCGCACTCACGGAATACATGCCGAACCTATGACGCTGGGATTGAAGTTTGCTCTTTGGTATTCGGAGCTTGGCCGTGATTTAAAACGCATAGAAAACGCACGCGAAAATGTTGCAGTCGGCAAGCTGTCGGGAGCTGTAGGCACATATTCTAATATAGATCCTCGTATTGAAGAATTGGTCTGTAAAAAATTGGGACTCACTCCCGTGCCGTTGGCTACGCAGGTAGTGCAGCGTGACCGCCATGCTGAATATATGACAATGCTTGCCATAACAGCGAGTTCTCTGGAAAGATTTGCCACGGAAGTGCGCAACTGGCAGCGTACCGACATACGTGAAGCTGAGGAATATTTCAGCCCCGGGCAAAAAGGTTCTTCCGCTATGCCGCATAAAAGAAATCCAATAACCTGTGAACGAATATCAGGTCTTGCGCGTCTTGTCCGCGGCAATGCTTTGGCCTCACTCGAAGACATCACGCTTTGGCATGAACGTGATATATCTCACTCTTCCGTTGAACGTGTAATCTTGCCGGACAGCACGATAACAGTTGATTATTGTCTGCGCAAGTTTACAAATATAATCGATAAATTACTTGTCTATCCTGATGCCATGATCGAAAATATGAATAAGACGGGGGGCCTGATCTACAGCCAGCGCATTATGCTTGCTATTGTAAGCAAAGGTGTTCTGCGCGAGGATGCCTATAAATGGGTACAGCGCAATGCTATGAAACGCTGGATGGCAGGCGAAGATTTCCGTACAAATATAGAAAAAGATCCGGATATTATGCAATATCTCAGCAAGGAAGAAGTCGATAATTGCTTCGAGTATAAGTGGTTTCTGCGCAATGTCGACATGATATTGGCCCGTTTTGGCATTTGATGCGATAAATGGAGACTTAATTCAGACGGCGTTTTGACACCGCCTGAATAGTAGCCAAATTTATCCAGGGAGTTAGCCGCTCTTTACTCACCGCTTGCAGAAGCGGGAGTATTAGATGGGTTAGTCATCGGATAAAACAGACTGGGGTCTGACATCTAAATGTAATTTACCGTGACGATTTTCGTCACAGAAAGAGGGATACTATATGTCGACAGTTGTTGTTACAGGAACGCAGTGGGGCGATGAAGGAAAAGGAAAAATCGTTGATTATCTTGCTGAACAGGCTGATATTGTTGTCCGCTATCAGGGCGGCAGCAACGCCGGACATACTGTAAGTGTTGAAGGCAAAGAATTTAAACTGCGTCTGATGCCATCCGGTATTTTATATAAAGGAAAAAGATGTGTCGTAGGTGACGGTGTCGTTTTTGATCCGGAAGTGCTTTTGAATGAAGTTGCCGGATTGAAAAAAGAGGGCGTGGAAATTGCCGATTATCTTATCTCTAATCGTGCGCAGGTCGTTATGCCTTATCATCGTCTCATGGACGGACTTGAAGAAGATAGCCGCGGGCAGCTGAAAATCGGGACAACAAAAAGAGGTATCGGTCCGTGCTACATGGATCGTGACAGACGCATAGGCATTCGTATGTGCGATCTTATTGATGATGAAACTTTTGCTGAAAAGCTGAAAATTATACTGGAGATAAAAAACAGAGAACTTGAAGTGCTGTATAATCATCCGCCGCTTGATTATGAAAAAATTCTTGCGGAATATCGCGGTTATGCGGATCGACTCCGCCCGTTTGTACTTGACACACCTTCTTATTTGAACAATGCGGTGAAGAACGGCGAGAAAATACTGTTTGAAGGTGCGCAGGCGACTATGCTGGACATCGATTACGGTACGTATCCTTACGTTACTGCTTCACACCCTATTTCCGGCGGTGTTTGCGTCGGCGCCGGCATTGGCCCAAAGAAGATTGATATGACAGTGGGTGTGGTTAAAGCTTACTGTACTCGTGTGGGCGAAGGACCGTTTCCTACAGAACAGCTGAATGAAACCGGCAATCAGATCCGTAATGTCGGGCATGAGTTTGGCACAGTTACCGGCAGACCCCGGCGTACCGGCTGGCTTGACGGTTGCGTGGTCAAATATGCCGGGTATATAGGCAGCTTGGATTATCTTGCCATTACCCGTCTTGATATTTTAGATCATTTTGATGAAATAAAAATGTGTGTTGCCTATAAATACAATGGTAAAATAATTGATGAAATGCCGGCTAATCTTCGTATTTTCGGTAAAGTCGAACCGGTATATGAAACGTTCAAGGGTTGGAACACAGATACATCGTCTATCAAAAAATACGATGACCTGCCTGAGCAGGCAAAAGTTTATCTGAAACGTATTTCAGAGGTAGCAGATGTCAAAATCGGTTTTGTTTCTGTCGGTCCCAATCGCAATCAGACTATCGTTTGTGCCCAAAATATATTTTAAGGATAAAAACGGCAGTGCTGCTTTTTGGCATATGCCGTTTTTTACAAGGTTTCTCAACATGAAAACCAAAATCATTATTGAATCTACTTTGACTAGAGAACTCTGCATGGCCGCGGCAAAGCATATGGTATGGCATAATGCTGTTTTTATATTTTTTTTATGTATAGGAATACTTCTGACACTGACAGTGCCGATATTTATTGCTGCGGGGTATTCTGCCGGCGGCGCATTTACTGCCAATGCTGGGTTTCTTCCCGGGTTGGCACTTACTGCCGTTATTTTATGCGCACCGTGGTATATAGGTAAGAATATGTACCAAAAAGACGGCGGACAGCGTATAAAAATGACTTTTGATGATATGCAGGTCGGTATTGAAGCCGGTGAAAAACGAATACAGCTGCCTTACGGTGAGATAAAGAAATACGCTCACAACGAGAAATATCTGTTTGTTTTTACAAAAGGGCCTGATGCAGTGATGTATGTTTTGCCGAAAGCTAATTTTACAGATGTAAGTTTCCCCGATTTTTTATCTTTTTTAAATGAGAAAATTTAAAAATTTAGCGGATAGGATTTAGACATATGAATGAAAAATTTATAACCCAAACTAATTTTAATAGATCACTCTGCCGTGATTTTGTCAATTATATAAACCTGCACAGACAGCTTTGGCTGTATATTGCAGTGCTTATTCTTATCAGTGTTCTGGAATATGCCAATAATCGTTCGGTAGAGCGCGTAGGCATGTTTATTATCGTAATGGTAACAATGTATTTCATATCGGGCTATATCAGTGCTTTTGTCCTGGCGAAAAGAAACGGTAAATTTTTGAAAATCCGTTTTTATGAACATCATATGTTTGTCGAAACGGAAAATAAACGTGAGAAAGTTACCTATGACACACTTAATAAAATTGTGGAGCGCGATAAGTATTTTTATTTATTTTTCACCAGAAACAGAGGTGCGTTTATCATTGAAAAAGCCGGCTTTGCAAAAGGATCAATGGATGAATTCAATGAATTCATCAAGACGCGGCTGTCAGTGAAAAGCAAATAGGGAGGTTATCTTATGAATATTGTTGACGAAATCATTCGGGCCAATGTAAGCTTTCTGCAGAAAAATCATCCTGTAAAGTTGGATAAAATTCCCAGATGGAAAACAGCAATAGTTACCTGCATGGATACACGTCTTGTTAATTTACTGGAGTCGGCTGCGGGCATTGAGCGCGGCGATGTGAAAATGATAAAAATAGCGGGCAATGTCGTCGGCAGGGGATTAAATGACGTAATAAAAAGTTTGATGGTGTGTGTTTATGAACTGCAGGTGCGGGAAATAATTGTCATTGGTCACTATGAATGCGGCATGGAAAAAACTTCTTCTGAAAGTATGGCAGAACATATGCGTGAGCGGGGCATAAACGAAGATATCATCGCAGATATAAAACCGACACTTAAAAATTGGGCAGATTTGTTCTGCCGTCCTGAGCAGAATGTGATAGATTCCGTAAATAATATAAGGAACTGCAAATATTTGCCTGCTGATATACCGGTGCATGGTTTTATAATACATCCGGCGACTGGTAAGTTGGATCTCATCGCAGGCGGGAGCGAATAGATAAATATATTTTTGTGCCGAAATACCACCCATGAGTCGGGTTCAAAAACTGACTCATGGGTGGCATTTTTATAATACTTTTTACTGACAAACCTTGCAGGGATTCAAAATATTGAGCGGATCAAAAGCTTTTTTGATCCCTTTCATGATCTGTATGGCTTCTTCCGGCATGGATTTTTTCAGGTATTCTTTTTTTGCGTAGCCTATGCCGTGTTCTCCTGAAACGCTTCCTTTAAGGCTGTGGGCTTTCTGGTACATTTTTCCCATTGTCATTTCCAGGGTTTTTTTCCATTGTTCTTCTGTCATGTCATCTTTGAGGATGTAGGCGTGCAGGTTGCCATCTCCTGCGTGCCCGAAGCATTTTATTCTTGTGCCTGTTTGTTTTTGCAGCTGGTGGATGTATTCGACGAGGTCGTTGACGCTGCTGCGCGGTACTACTACGTCTACTTCATCCATGGCTGTGGTGGAGCTTTTTATTGCTTCAAGGAATGCTCCTCTTGCTTTCCAGATGGCTTCGGCTCTTTCGTCGGTGTCGGCTATGAGCAGGTCGGTCGCTCCCTGTTCAAGGCAGATGTGTGCCACAGAGTCATAGTAGGAGGCTATTTCTTCCATCGTGCCTCCGTCGAATTTGAGCAGCAGGTAGGCGTCCGCCTGGTTGTCCGGGAATTTTCTGCCGAGGTATTCTTCGGCGTCTTTTATTACTTCTTTTTCCATGAATTCTATTGCGGTGGGGATGGCTTTGGATTTTATGATGGGGGGGACGGCGCTTATTGCTTGTTCAAGTGTCGGGAAGGGGACGAGCAGGCTGACGTTTTTTTTGGGCAGGGGCAAAAGCCGCAGGATCGCTTTGGTGATGATCGCCAGTGTTCCTTCCGAGCCTACTATAAGGTCTTTTAAGGCATAGCCGGAGCTGTTTTTTACTGTTTTGCCGCCCAGTGTCATTATTGTTCCGTCGGCAAGGACTATTTCAAGGCCGCGGATATAGTCGCGGGTGACGCCGAATTTGACGGCTCGCATTCCTCCGGCATTGGTGCTGATGTTGCCGCCTATAGTTGCTGATTTTTCTCCCGGGTCCGGCGGGTAGAAATAGCCTCTTTTTTCTACGTATTCGGCAAGTTCCATGAGCAGTACTCCCGGTTCTACGGTGAGGGTGAGGTTTTGCTCATCAAGTTCTATGAAGTGGTTCATGAGGGTGGTGTCGAGCAGGATACCCTGCTCGACAGCCACCGCGGCGCCTACAAGTCCTGTGCCGGCACCTCTCGGGGTCACGGGGATGTTGTTTTTATTTGCGTAGGCGAGGATCTTGGATATTTCTTCCGCAGCCGCGGCTTTTATGACCAGTTCCGGATAATGGCGTCCCGCACTCAGTTCGTCATGGCTGTATTCTTCATTGATTTCTTTTTGCCAGAGGATTCTTTCTCTGCCCGTTATTTCGCTCAGGTTCCGGAGGTCTTCTTCGGTTATTTGTTTATAAGGTGTCATAGTGCTTTTCCCCCTGTCTTTATTTTTTGGATCAGCTCGGGGATCACGTCGTAAATATCTGCCTTTACCGCATAGTTTGCCGTCTTGAAGATGGCAGCTTTAGGGTCATTGTTTATGGCAAAGATGGTGTCGGCATGGTTCATGCCCGCCACAAACTGGACTGAACCGGATACTCCGCAGGTAATGATAAGTTTTGGTCTTACTGTGCGTCCGCTGAGTCCTATTTGCTTTTTGGGGTCCATCCAGCCCGCCTCTACCAGCGGTCTTGTGGAGGCTGTCTGTCCTCCCAGCAGGTCGGCCAGTTCTTCGAGCATTTTCAGGTCGTCCTTTTTTTTGATGCCGCGTCCGGCAACGACAATGACATCTGCTCCGTCTATTGTTTTTTCTTTTGGTTTTTTGGTGACGCCGAGCACCTGAATGCGGCTTTTCAGTTTTTCGTCGCTTATGGCAAGCTCATGTACCGTTCCCGTTGCCGTGTCGCTCCATTTGGGAGCGTCCATTATCTTATAGCGCACGGTAGCCATCTGCGGTCTTGTGTTCGGGGTGAGTATCTCGGCCATAATATTGCCGCCGAAGGCCGGACGTATCTGAACAAGATCGGTGTTTTCTTTTATGTCAAGGATGGTGCAGTCCGCTGTAAGACCTGTGCCGAAACGTGCCGCTACGCGCGGAGCCAGCTGTCTTCCCACCGGTGTGGCACCCACGAGAATGGCTGCGGGTTTTATTTTGGTGATGAATTCTTCAAAGACACTGGTATATGCTTCGATTTTAAAGTATTCCAGCTGTGGTTTATCACAGATATATACTTTATCCGCTCCGTAGTGCAGAAGCTCTTCGGCCTTATGCTTTATACCGCTTCCTATGAAAAGCGCGTAAACAGGCTGTTTTATTTTTCCTGCCAGTTCTTTTGCTTTTCCCAGCAATTCATATGTTACGGGATGGATCGATCCGTCCACATGGTCCACGTAGACGGCTATGCCCCGCCATTTTGTTTTATCGATCTGCGGTGCCTTTTTATCTTCTACATATTCTATTGCCCCTTTGGGGCCCTTCTTTTCACACAGCCTGCACATGCGGCAGCCTGCATTTATGCTCAGCCGGCCGTCTTTTTCCTGCATAGCGCCGAACGGACAGATCATTGCCAGTGCTTTGGCATCCGTTATCTTTTCCTGATGAATCAATAGTTTTGCCATGGTTTTTCCCTCTATCCCGCTATGAATTTTTTCTGCTTTAAGGTGGCGTATATCTTCTGCGCCAGTTCCCTGCTTGTTCCCTCCAAATGCTCCTGCACCTTATCGCTTATCGGAGGAAAGATCCGCTGCACACTCGTCGGCGAACCCGTCAGACCGTACTTTTCTTCATCCTTATCTTCCATATCACTGAAAGTATATATATCTATATCCTTTTTCATTGTCTGCTGCTTGCGAAGATAAGAAGGAAGCCGCGGCTGACAGATATCCTTCTTTACTGTCAGCAGACAGGGAAAAGCTGCCTTTATCGTTTCTATATCATGCGGCATATCCATATCCACTATGATACTGCCTTGTTCGGCCTTTTCGATCCTCTGGACATTGCAGACACTCGGTATATCCAGCAGCTCTGCCACTTCCGGTCCTACCTGTGCCGTATCTCCGTCTGTCGTCTGCAGCCCGCACAAAATAACATCAAAACTGCCGAACCTCCTTATACCCTGGGACAGCGTCCGGCTCGTTGCCAGCACATCCGCTCCGCCAAACTTCCTGTCCGTTATGAGCGCCCCGTTATCCGCACCCATCGCAAAAGCCTCGTACAAAACAGCCTTCGCCTGCGGCGGACCCATTGTGATAACGCTTACTGTACCGCCGTACTTCTCCTTGAGTCTCAGCCCCGTCTCCAGCGCGTACAGATCATACGGATTCATCTTGCTGTCCGTCCCGTTCCTTTTCAGCACTCCTGTTTTTTCATCCACTTCCACCTTGTTCGTTCCCGGTACTTGCTTTATGCATACTAGTATTTTCATTTTTCTTCTCTCCATAAATGAATTTTACCTTACTGTAATGCTATTTCTTTATCTATCGCAATTGTAACAAGTTCATAAAAAATTGTAAATAAAGTGAAAAACATAACTAGTGAAGCTTTTTATTATGGATAGAAAGTGTTAATTTTGTAGATATGAAATCTTAAAAATTATATTATTTTGCATAAGTTTAAAAAGTATATTATAATAAATATTTGAATATGAATGCTTATCTTTGCGATTTTTATTTGTAAACTGGTTGCTTGCATTTTCAGGTGATTCTGCCTTGTTATAAAAAGTACAGCTGCTGACAACTCCAGATCGAAAATTTTCATCCGAAAGGCTCAGATAATGGCAAATTACACGACTCGTCCGCTTATTGAAGGTGCGATGCTTACAGCTGTTACCGTTATTATGGCAATAATGGGAACAGCTCTGCCTATGTTTTTCTTTCTCGTTTATATTTTACCTGTTCCCATAGCGATAAATATTTTCAGACATGGTCTGCGTTGGGGAGTTATTTCTATTGTTGCTTCCAGCTTGATAGCAGGCATGGTTTTTGGTATTTATTCTTTTTTGTCTGTGCTGACCGTGACGCTGTTTGTCAGTCCCGCTCTGGGGATGGGTTTCAACCGTTTTTCACCTACGAAGAATCTTATTTTTGCGATGATTGCATCTGTGCTTTCTGTGCTGATAGCGCTTGGGGCTGCGTTTTTTTTGATGAAAGTGGATTTTTTTCAGGATATGCAGACGATACTTAATTCTGCAACAGAGTCATCGATTGAAATGTACAAGTCGATGGGGCTGGCTGATGCCGATATTCAGTCCCGTACCGAACAGATTAGAGCAGTGATGAAGCTTATAGCACTGTCATTGCCTGCCGGAATAGCACTTTCAGCTGTTGGCAGTGCTTTAATAAATTTTCTTTTGACACATCGGCTTTTAAAGCGGCTTGGTGAAAAAAATCTTGAGGGACTGCCGCCGTTTGCAAACTGGCGGATGCCGATAGTGTTCTTATTTTTGTTTGGTTTTTCCCTGATTGGCATGTATTGGGGTAATACTCGCGGCGTTGAAATGCTGTACAATGTGTCCTTTAATATCAACTATTTTGCATCCATGTTCTGCCGTCTGCAGGGACTTTCGCTTTTATATTGCGGCTTGCAGCATTTTAAGCTGCCTGCGCTCCCCAAGATTTTGATAATGGTTTTTGTTGTTTTTACTCCCTTTATGGAAATTCTTATGTATGCAGGGCTGTTCGATATGATTTTTGATTATAGGGCCCGCCTTTCCAAAAGAGGCAGTAATTAGTTAAGGAGTATGAATATGCCGCGCAGATTATCATCATGGATTGACATTTGCATTACACTTGTCATTATTGCCGGACTTCTTTTAACGCTTTTGTGCTACAATATATACTTGGCAGTGGCCGGGCTTTTATTGTTGATATGTCTTTTACTGTTTTTGCGGGAACGTAATCATGACCGGCAAAATGCATTGGCCGATTATTATCATAATGTGATAAAAAATGTGAATGAGTTATCTAATCTGGCGCTTGATCAGCTGCCTCAGGTTATTCTCATTGTGGATCGCGACAGTCGTCTTGAATGGCACAATGATGAGCTGATAAGATGGCTGGGCAGGGAACCTGAGCTGGGAATTGTCATTCATAAATTCTGGCCCAGTCTTAATCTTGATCCTTTTTGGGGGCAGACCGGGGAAACTATATTCAGCAATAATAATAAATTCTACCTGCTGAAGTATAGACCTGTATCCACTAATACTGATCTTAACGGTCTTATGGCACTTTATATTTCTGATGTGACAAAAGTAGAAGAGTTTAAACGTAATACGGCGGCTCATGCTATACTTTTCGGGTATATTCAGATAGATAATTATGACGATGCTATGCAGGGTCTCAGTGAAGCACAGCGTACATCTATTTTGTTTGAGGCAAACAGTATACTCGATAAATGGGCTCATTCACTTAGGGCACTATTGCGTCGTCTTGATGATGATCTTTATATAGTAATTCTTGAGCATCAGTCTCTTGATCTGGCTATAGCGGATAAATTTGATGTGCTTGATCGTATCCGAGCCATGCGCGGTCCTAATAAATTCCCTATAACATTGAGTATCAGCCTAGTACAGACTCGCGAAGGGATGTCGATGGAGGAACTGGGAGCACTTGCACAATCAAATCTTGATTTGGTTCTTGGCCGCGGCGGTGACCAGGTAGCTATAAATATTGACAGTAAGGTCAAATTTTTTGGCGGCAAGACCAAGGCTGTGGAAAAGCATACTCGTGTGAAATCACGTGTTGTTGCCCATGCCATAGGGGAAATAATCGAAAAGGCCGACATCGTTTTTGTTATGGGGCACCACAATGAAGATTTTGACAGTTTGGGTGCTGCCATCGGTGTAGCTGCTATGGCAAAATTCATGGAAAAAGAAGTCCATATTATTCTGAGTGATATGAATGAGGGCATTGATAAATTTGCCGAACTCATCAAGGACAGCCCTGATTATGCAGGTATGTTTATCACCGAAGAGGAAGCCCTTAATTTGACAGCGATAAATCCGGCCCTTTTTGTTGTCGACACACATATTCCTCATCTTGTAGCCGGACAATCATTGCTGCAAAATACCAAGGATGTAGTTGTTATTGATCATCATCGCCGTTCTGAGAATGTAATTCAGAATTCTCTTTTGATCTATATAGAACCTTCGTCATCATCTACAAGTGAGCTTGTTACAGAGCTGCTTATGTATTTCAGCGAAGATCCCTTGATCTCACGTATCGATGCAACGGCATTATATGCTGGAATTATTGTTGACACGAAAAATTTTCAGGTTCAGACAGGTGTGCGTACTTTTGATGCAGTCGCTTATTTGCGGCGTAATGGCGCTGATCCTCAACTTGTCAGCCAGTTATTCCGTACGGATTATGCGACAAATCTCGTCAGAGCCAAGGCTATATCAAATTCCAAATTTTTTGAAGGCGGATTGGTTGTTTCGATTTGCCCTGATGATGCTCCAAATATTCAGATAGTCTCGGCACAAATAGCCGATTTTCTGCTCAGTATTGATCAAGCACGGATGAGCCTGGTATTTTTTCATTTGCTGCCAAACTCGATAGGCATATGCGCTCGTTCACTCGGTGAACTTAATGTTCAGATCCTTATGGAAGCTTTCGGCGGTGGCGGACATCTTAATGTTGCAGGTGCTCAGGTAAAAAATGGCAATCTGCAGGAAATAGAAGACAGGGCCGTTGAGTTAGCAAAAAAAATTATAAAAGAGGTTGATAATAATGAAAGTAATCCTCGTACAGGATCAGAAAAAGGTAGGGAAAAAAGGTGATATTATTGAAGTATCAGAAGGATATGCGAGAAATTTCCTTTTCCCTAAAAATATAGCTATTGAAGCAACGAGCAATAATATAAACGTAGCTAAAGCAAAAAAGGGCTCTGCTGAAAGAAAACAGCAGCAGGCTACTGATGAAGCACGGCTGATGGCTGCACAGCTTGAAAAAGTAGAAGTCAGTATTTTGGTTCGCATCGGTGACGGCGGTAAATTATTCGGTTCGGTGACAGGCAAGGATGTTGCAGATGCGCTGAAAAAAGATTTTAATATCGATATAGATAAGAGAAAGATCGATATAAGAGGCGAAGTAAAAGGTATTGGTGATTATGATGCCGTGATAAAGGTTCACCCTGCTATAACGGCAAAGATAAGGGTTCACATTCTCAGCGAATAATTCTGGCATATTTTCTGACATAATGACCCGCTCTGGAGCCCGCGCTTGTAAAAGCACTAAGTTCCGAGCGGGTTACTCATCATATAAATTCTCAATCGATGAGAATAAATCGTGCACATTTTTCTGCAACTATACTTTTGTAAAGGAACTATTATGTCATTCAAAAACTTTCTGCAAAAATATTTGCCCAAAAAAAATAATATACAGGCATCTCATGAAAATAAGCTGCCTTTGCCGCTAAATCATACAGATTCACAAAACCCTATCGCTAAGGATGTGGATGCGGTTTACAATATTCTGGTCGATGTTATCGGTTCGGAAAAACTGGTTTTAAAAGCGGGAAAGCTTGATGCTATTAATCTGCTCCGTTCGGCTGAATATCCGGAAAGAGTTCTTGCTCTTCAAAAAATAATCTATGAAGATCCTACTATTGATGAAATGCCTGCCGATAAGGATATTCCGGCTGTTTTGGCTGCAATGACTGAGAAAATTGCCGACATAGTGGCCAGACGCAATATGGAAGAAAAAATTGAAAAACGCATAGCAGAGAAGATGGAAGAAAATCATCAGGATTATGTTGAAGATATTCGCATGCAGGTATTGCGGGATGAACAGCCCGAAGAAGATTCACCGCAGGCAAAATCAAAGCTGCAAGAGCTGGAAGATTTGGAAAAAATAAATCTTACGCAGTCTGTTATGGAACTTTTGCGACCGCAGACGCTTGAAGAAATAGTTGGGCAGGAACGGGCTGTTCATGCTTTAAAAGCTAAACTCACGTCTCCATATCCGCAGCATCTTATTTTATACGGACCGCCCGGTGTTGGCAAAACCACAGCTGCCAGGCTTGTCCTTGATGCTGCCTGCAGGGAAAAGTATACTCCGTTTGGCGAAAATGCACCTTTTGTTGAAACAGACGGAACAACGCTGCGCTGGGATCCGCGTGATATGACGAATCCGCTCCTCGGTTCTGTCCATGATCCCATTTATCAGGGGGCGCGTAAAGATCTTGCTGATGGCGGTATTCCTGAACCGAAGCCGGGACTGGTTACGGATGCACACGGAGGGATTTTGTTCATAGATGAAATCGGCGAGATGGATGAAATGCTGCAAAATAAATTATTAAAGGTTTTGGAAGATAAAAGAGCTTATTTTGAGTCGGCCTATTATGATCCCAGTGATCCTGCTGTGCCAAAATATGTACGCCGTCTTTTTGAAAAGGGAGCTCCTGCCGATTTCGTTTTGATCGGAGCTACAACACGCGATGCTGCTTATATTAATCCGGCTCTTCGTTCGCGCTGTGCCGAAATATATTTTGAACCGCTTACGCCCAGGCATATAGAAAAAATCGTGCAGAATGCAGCTGATAAGCTCAAAGTAAGCCTTGCTGACGGTGTGGCGAAAACTATCAGCGAATATACTATTGAAGGACGCAAGGCGATCAATATACTTGCTGATGCATATAGTCTTTCTCTGCAAAATAAAGATTCTTCGATAGAAAATGCTGCTATTACTTTGCAGGATATTTATCATGTCGCGCAGGTAAGCCGCTTGTCTCCGTTTATAACAAAAAAAGCATCCGATGTTCCTCAGACAGGAAGGATTTTTGGGCTTGGAGTAGCAGGCTTTATCGGTTCGGTAATCGAAATCGAAGCAGTCGCTTTTCCGACCACCCGTAAAGGCCGTGGGACGGTGAGGTTCAACGATACGGCTGGCAGTATGGCTAAAGATTCTGTTTTTAATGCAGCGGCCGTCGTACGTAAATTAACGGGGAAGGATATTCATGATTATGATATCCATATAAATATCATCGGTGGCGGTAATATAGACGGTCCGTCTGCCGGTGCGGCAATTTTAACGGTGCTGCTTTCTGTGATTGATCAACGAAAGATCAGGCAGGATACTGCCATTACAGGTGAAATATCAATTCAAGGAAAAGTGAGACCTGTCGGCGGCGTTTTTGAAAAAGCTTATGGTGCACGGCAGGCCGGAATAACAAGACTTGTTATCCCAAAAGAAAATGAAAAAGATATCCCGCCTGATTTACTGGGATTAAAAATTTTTACAGTAGAAGACGCTCAGGAGGCATTGGAGCTCCTTTTTACGAATGATTCTGTATAAAATTATTTTTATTAGGTTGATTGTAAAATGAAAATGAACAGTTGCAAAAAGTCCACAGTGACTTTCCTTTAAATGGTAAAATGGAGTTCTCACAGCACCATTAACCAAAGAGGAGACAATCACTATGGACTGCCATAATTATATCACAGTATTCCCTGAACGAAAACGTGGTCAGCACTTGGGACGGGAAGAACGCGGAGCGATCCAGCAACTAAACAAGCAAGGATACTCTCTGCGGGCAATCGCCCGAGAAATCAACTGTTCGCCAAGTACTATCATGTATGAATTGCGCCGCGGTACACCGCTGCGCAAAAGCCATAGAGGACGTGCACCGGAGTACAGCGCCAAACGAGGTCTTGCAGTATATGAAATGAATCGAATGAAGTGCAAAAGGCCGCATTATATCACACATTGCTCAGATTTTGTTAAGTGGGTGGTTGCGCAAGTCAGGGCAAAAAAGTGGTCGTTAGACGCTTGCGTCGGTCATGCGCGCCTGCACCAGCTCTTTGCTGATAAAGAAATGGTATGCACGAAGACCCTATATAACGAAATGGCTGCTGGTAATTTGCCGCTATCGCTGTTCGAGCTGCCTGAAATTCTAAAGCGAAAGCAAAACAAAAAAGGAACCCGAAAGCATAAACGTCTGAAAGGTCGCAGCATTGACGAACGTCCTGACATCGTAGATTTACGCACGGAATTCGGCCATTGGGAAGCTGACACGGTGATTGGCAGAAAAAAAGTCAGAGAAGCTGCTGTTTTAACTCTGATTGAGCGTGTTACAAACAATTACCTGGCTATTCGCATTCCTGGTAAAAACAGTGAGTCTGTCATGGCTGCGATGAAAGAACTACACGCTGAATATGGTGAGCGTTTCAGTTCTGTTTTCAAAACCATTACAACCGATAATGGCTCTGAATTCGAGGAATTTTCCAAGATTGAAGCCTGGGGTTCCAGTGTTTATTATGCACATCCTTACTCCTCTTGGGAGCGACCAGTAAATGAACGGCACAACGGCTTCTTGCGTCAATATATTCCAAAGGGCGTTTCGATTGAGAAATATACTTATGAAGATATATTACACTTTGCCGATGAATTGAATAGCCGTCCGCGCAAGCGACTTGCCTACCAGACACCGGAAGAATTGTTCGACGCTTTTCTCGATAAACTTTATATTGCCTGAGATCATCGGCATTTTACCAAAGTGTTCAATTTGCTATTGCAATTTACGAAAATTATTTTTATTATAAATAATGTAATATCAGTCTGCCTATTTCATCTATTGCGTGCGCACAGCATGTAATTATTTTTTAGAGAGGAGCTGCAAACTTTGATTGACAGAGTTCCCCCGCAGAATATTGAAGCAGAACAATCGGTACTCGGTGCAATGATAATATCCCGCGATGCAATTGCCGAAGCTGAACAAATTCTTATTGCTGCGGATTTTTACAGGGAGGCGCACCGCATCACCTTTGCTGTAATGACAGATATTTTTAACCGTAATGATCCTGTCGATCTTATAACAGTAACGGAGCAGCTTCGAAAAACAAACCAGCTGGAAAAGGTTGGCGGCATTACTTTTTTAACGGCATTGGCCAATAGTATGCCCACTGCTGCCAATATAATCTATCATGCCAAAATAGTAAAGGAAAAAGCACAACTGCGCTCTCTTATAAATACAGCTACAACTATAGCGGCTATGGGGTATGAGGACAATGAAGATGTTGATGCCGTATTGGATAAATCAGAAAAACTGATTCTGGATGTTGCTGCCAATCGAACTGTCGGTGATTTTATGCCGATAAAAACTATTCTTTTGGATACCTTCAGTAAAATTGAACAAATGCATGAAGCAAAGGGAGGTATAACCGGTCTTTCTACGGGGTTTAAGGATCTTGATAAACTGACATCAGGTTTTCAACCTTCTGATTTGATTTTGATTGCTGCCAGACCAAGTATGGGGAAAACAGCGTTTACGCTTAATATTGCCACACATGCTGCTGTGAGGAAAAAGGAAGCTGTTGCTTTTTTTTCTCTGGAAATGTCAAAAGAACAACTGGTACAGCGTATGCTGTGCTCTGAAGGAGCTATTGATTCACAGCGTATGCGCACAGGCGGTCTTGTTGATGATGACTGGCAGCGTCTTATCAGTGCAGCTGACAGGCTTTCCTCATCTCCCATCTTTATTGACGATACACCAGGCATAACTATAATGGAACTGCGTTCAAAAGCCCGCCGCTTAAAACTTGAGAAGGGGCTTTCTCTTATAATTATCGATTATCTTCAGTTAATGCAGGGCAGAATTGGCGGCAAAGGGGATAATCGCCAGCAGGAAATTTCGGAAATATCACGCTCTCTAAAAGCTTTGGCACGTGAGCTTAATGTTCCTGTAGTGGCATTGTCGCAGCTTAGCCGCAGTGTTGAAGCCCGTCAAATAAAAAAACCTATGCTCAGTGATTTACGTGAATCAGGTTCTCTTGAGCAGGATGCCGATATAGTAATGTTTATATATCGCGAAGATTACTATGATCCCGACACAGAGAATAAAAATATAACAGATATTATTATTGCAAAACATCGTAATGGACCTGTTGATACTGTACAGCTTTACTTCCAAAAAGAATTTACCCGTTTTGGCAATCTGTCGCGTGAACAACTGTCGCCGCCGCAATAAAATGCGGCGGATAACCCTTTTCATTGAACTTTCACTGAAAAAATTGGGTTTTATCCGCCGCCATAATAATTATATATATCACATAAAAAATTTTCATCTGAAATAAAAACTATATTTGTTGACAAAGTAGCCTTATGTATTTAGAATAGATACTTGCAAGAACTTATTATCTTACTTATCCCCTTAGCTTTTATGGCTAAGGGTTTTTTTATTTCGTCAGGCTATTGTGACATCAATGTGATTTTTTTCCAACAATTTTTTTATATCATCACTGGTCTTATTGTCAGTTATAATTTTACTTATTTCAGAAAATCTGAATTGCAAAACCACGCCCTGTTTTTGGAATTTACTGGAATCCGTCAGAATTATAACATGCCGTGCTGATTCAGACATATTGTGTACAGCTTCCATACGCATCATTTCCCCGCTGGTAAAACCAACCTTGGGGATAAAACCATCTATACCGATAAAAAGCTTATCCACAAAAAATTCACTGGCAAATTTTTTCAGCAAAGGACCGACCATCGCCTGTGTCTCTTTTTGATATTCGCCGCCGAGCAATATGATCCGCACATTTCCTTTATCTTTTATATAAGATGCTATAAATGCAGAATTTGTTATAATAGTGACGTCTTTTTTTGTTTTTGCTACTTGTTCTGCTAAAAGCGTACAGCTTGATCCCGACTCAACCATTATTGTTTCGCCATCTGCAACCATTTCGGCAGCAGCAATAGCTATCTTCATCTTACTTTCATACCGTACGGCCAATTTATTGTTGACATCATCAACATTGCGGCATAAAGCGTAACCGTGTTCTCTGGCTAAAAGACCTCTTTCTGCCAGAATATCCAAGTCCTTGCGAATAGTGACCTGGGATACATCAAGCATTTCTGCCAGGCGGTTAACTTCAATTTTTTTATATTCATTTACGACATCAAGAATTTGAGCGTGTCTATCATTCATATAACTACCCCCTTTTACAAGTATAACACACGCTGCTTTCGTATGCAAAAACATTATTTGTATATAAGTTTAAATTTACTATTCAAAGTCTTTATTATTCATATGAAATAAAAAGCCCGCTTATTTAAAAGCGAGCTTTTTACTTTGGGGGGATAATATATATTTATATTAGAAAAAAGAGTGGGCAAATAAAAGGGAAAGTAAAAAATATTAAAATACTGCAGTCGGTTCGGCATATAAAGAAGCTTTTTCCATAGCAGCAGCAATCACTGAGTGGGGATCAGATGCTATGGCAGTGGTGAGTGTTCGGAAAACAGGGATATCCGCAAAACGTTCGGCATCGGCTATAGGCATATCTCCGGTCAGGATTGCTACTGTACTGGCCGATACATCTTCCTTCGAAAGACGGCCGTATGTCAGCGGATATTCCTGTATTTCCACTTTTATCTCGATGTTTTTTGTTTCAGCAGCCTTTTCCAGAGAATTAACGGCTCTATACAGCTCCAGTTCGTTTTGAGAATTTGCCATAACTGCAACAATGCTATACATTATCGAATACCTCCTCGTTACTTTCATACGTAATAATTAATATCTTCAGTTGATTACAATACAAATATATAATAAAACATTATGTTTGTCAATAAGAATTTAAATTTTTACATTGAAAAATATTATATCCAAATATCTTTTACTAAATGTCTTTCTAAGTTGATATGAAGAGATAAGGCTGATTCTTATCAATATGGAGTTTAAAAAATACAGTTTTTATCTTAGTTTAAAATATTTCACAGTATATTTTTTCCAACGAGAATAAATATGGTACAATTAACAAAGGAAAAAGCTGTTATATAAAGTGCTGAAATGCAAAAAAATCTTGGGGGGCAATAATTATTCTTACTGGAACAATAGTAAACACAGCCGCGATAATCGGCGGCGGTCTTATAGGACTGACTATAAGGAAAGGGCTTACTGAGAACATGCAGGAAACCTTGATGAAGGCACTTGGCATAGCCACTTTGTTTATTGGCCTCAGCGGAGCCATGTGCAAGTTATTGATCATTGATGACGGCCGGCTTCAAACTGCAGGACTCATGCTTTTGGTTTTTTCTCTTATAATCGGGACTATTGGCGGTGAATTGATAAATATTGAGCATGCTTTGGTATCTGCCGGCGAAAAAGTAAGAGTGCTTTTGAATGTGAAGCAAAATAAAAATTTTACGGAAACCTTTGTAACTGTTACAATTGTCGTGTGTGTTGGTGCGATGGCGATAATAGGTTCATTTGAAGACGGGATACATAATGATTCGACGATTCTTTTTACCAAGTCTATTTTGGACGGTGTGATAGTCATGATTTTTGCTTCGACAATGGGGATCGGTGCCATATTTTCCGCTGCACCGCTCTTTATTTATCAGGCGGGACTTTCTCTTGCTGCGGCAGCAATAGCACCTTATTTGGATGACAACATGGTGGATGGATTATCAGCTGTCGGCTCGGTACTTATATTTGTTGTGGGAATTAATCTTATATTTGGTAAAAATATGCATATACGTGTGGGCAATATGCTTCCGGCAGTTGTGGTACCGATAATTTATTATGCGCTGTTTTGATTGTTTTGTTATGATGCGGCGCTGTTAGTGCACATCTTTCCCGGAATTTATATAGTATAGAGGAGAAAAAATGAACAGACAAGAAAAAGCAGCCAGTCTTCATCATAAAGGCTATAATTGTGCTCAGGCCGTTGCCTGCAGTTTTTGTGATAGGATACAGATAGATGAAAAAACCATGTTTATGCTCATGGAAGGTTATGGATTTGGTATGGGTGATACATATGGTACCTGTGGGGCCATTTCCGGGGCAGTGGCGGTATTCAGCCTTTTGAGCAGTAAGGGAAATTTGGACGGGCCATATTCGAAAGCAGATACCTACAAGGCTGTAAAGGCACTGACAGCAGATTTTCGCGTTAAAAATGGAGCAACTATCTGTCGCGATTTAAAAGGTATGGATACAAAAATTATGCTGCGGTCATGTGATGGCTGTATAGAAGATACCGTGACAATTCTGGAAAAAATGTTAGATAATAAGTCTGTTGGATGATACTTATTTTTGTTGATATTGTTTTTTGAAAAAATCGCGGACCACTATTGCTGAAATATCAATGTTTTATATAAATCAAAAAGAGTGCAGCTGCTTTTTCGCAGCTGCACTCTTTTTGATTTATATTATTTATAATATGCGACGCCTGATTCAAATATAAGCTGATTTTTTTCTCCGGGTACGTTTATAGCCAAGTCATCCGTGGTTCTTTCAGAATGCCCCATTTTCCCCAAAATGCGACCGTCAGGACTGGTAATACCTTCAACGGCATCAATAGATCCATTGGGGTTATACACTATTTCTGTCGATGTGTTTCCTTCATAATCTATATATTGGGTAGCTATCTGGCCTTTTTTGCGAAGTTGTCCTATCACCTGCTTAGAGGCGAAAAATTTGCCTTCGCCATGAGAAACCGCCATTGTATGTATAGCACCCAAGGTTGTTTTAACGAACCATGGAGATAAATCGGAAACGACTTTTGTCTGTACCATTCTGGATACATGGCGGCCTATCTGGTTATAGGTAAGTGTTGGTGTATCAATATCAAGCTCGCGGATTTCCCCGTATGGCAGAAGACCAAGCTTTATAAGTGCCTGAAAACCGTTGCAGATGCCGAGCATCAGCCCGTCCCTCTGATAAAGCAATTTGTTTATCGCGTCGGCAATGCGCGGATTTCTAAATGCGGCAGCTATAAATTTGCCGCTGCCGTCAGGTTCGTCTCCACCGGAAAAGCCACCGGGCAGAAATACTATCTGCGATGTTTGTATAGCTTTTTCTATTGCCAAAACTGATTCTTCAACAGCCGAGGGAGTCAGGTTGCGAACTACAAAAGTCTGAACCTCAGCACCAGCACGCCTAAATGCTGCCTCCGATTCATATTCACAGTTGGTCCCCGGAAAAACAGGGATAAAAACTTTTGGTCTGGCAACAGGTACAGAACGGTGTATTATATTTTTTGCCTTATAGATAAGGCTGACTGTTTTGGAGAAATTCCGATTGCTGGATAAGGAGACATTGGCACTTGTGCTGGCAAATATTTTTTCTGCTTCAAAACCGATTGATGTATCAAATTTTGCAAGCTTACTTTCATCACGTTTCAGGAGAGTTTTTATTTGTGTGGGGAAGATGCTTTCTAATGGCGCATCATAAGACTTAGCTATATTGTCAAGTGAAATAACTACATCGCCATATATTATACGCGGCATGCTGTTGGTTTCTCCCAACAGACAGAAATTGGCGCCGCGAAGCTCGGAAAGATCGATATTCTGAGATACTTCAATGATCAAAGAACCATAAGAGCTGCCAAATATTTTAGGAACATCATAAGCTATATCACTGCTGAATTTGAAACCAATATTTTCACCCAGGCACATTTTGCTGACGGTTGCGGCTATACCGCCTTTTCCGACACTCATAGCTGAAAATATCTTACGTTTTTCCGATAGAGAGCGGACCACTGCAAAATTCTTTTTCAAACCTTCAAACATGGGAAGATCATTTTTATCTCGTTCTGCTGAGAGCATATATACTTTATTGCCGGCTAATTTAAATTCAGATGATACTATGTTTTTAGTGAGTACAGGGCTAACCGCAAAAGCAATCAATGACGGAGGTACAGTCAGATCCATGAATGTGCCGGACATAGAATCCTTACCGCCTATTGCCGCAGTACCGAATTCATGCTGTGCCCGCAATGCTCCTAAAAGTGCGGCAAATGGTTTGCCCCATTTGACAGGATCTTTGCCAAGGCTTTCAAAATACTCCTGTAATGTAAGCCGGGCACGTGTATAATCACCGCCCATAGCTGTGATTTTTGCCAACGCGGCTACTACAGCATAAATAGCTCCGTGGTAAGGACTCCATTCCATTAAATGCGGATCAAAACCAAAGGCCATCAATGTACCGGTATCTGTATTTCCTCCTATTACGGGCAACTTGGCTGCCATCCCCTCAGCAGGAGTTCTTTGTGTGTATCCACCGTAAGGCATCAGAATACTGCCGGAACCTACAGTAGAATCAAATTGTTCTACAAGGCCCCTTTGATTGCAGACATTGAGATCCTGCAGATTGTCCAGCCATAATTTTTCAACAGCGTCTTTGCCGCAATTAAGTTTTGGCAGCCGTGAAAAGTATGTGTTATTTTTGTCCGGAGCAGCTACTTTTACCGTCACATGCTGCTGAATACCGTTTGTCTGCAGAAAAGCGCGGCTTATGTCGACGATAGTTTTGTCTTTCCAGATCATACGCAGTCTGTTGTCATCGGTCACTACGGCAACAATAGCAGCTTCAAGGTTTTCTTCATCAGCATAATGAATAAATTTTTGAGCGTCATTTTCATCAACCACTACAGCCATTCTTTCTTGAGATTCGGAAATGGCCAATTCTGTTCCGTCAAGCCCCGCATATTTTTTCTTTACCTTGTCCAGATCAATGTACAGTCCGTCTGCCAGTTCACCTATGGCTACTGCCACTCCACCGGCGCCAAAATCATTACAGCGTTTTATCAGGCGTGTGACCTCTTCCTTGCGAAATAACCTTTGCAGCTTGCGCTCAGTCGGAGCATTGCCTTTTTGTACTTCTGCGCCGCAGGTTTCGAGCGACTCTACGGTATGCTCCTTGGAAGATCCTGTGGCGCCGCCGATGCCGTCACGTCCGGTGCGTCCGCCAACTAAAATTATCAGATTCCCCGTCTGCGGCTGTTGTCTTACCACATTTTTCTGCGGTGCTGCTCCTATAACAGCACCAACTTCCAGACGTTTTGCCATGAATCCTTCATGGTATATTTCACGCACCTGTCCGGTGGCAAGTCCGATCTGATTGCCATATGAGCTGTATCCGGATGCTGCGTCACGTGTGATTTTTCGCTGGGGCAGCTTGCCTTTTATTGTATTTTCAAGATTGCGGCGGGGATCAGCTGCACCGGTGACACGCATAGCCTGATAAACGTAAGATCTCCCTGAAAGAGGATCTCTTATTGCGCCGCCAAGACAGGTCGCAGCCCCGCCAAACGGTTCTATCTCCGTGGGATGATTATGTGTTTCATTCTTGAACATAACAAGCCAGTTTTCTTTTTTTCCGTTGATCATGGCAGGTACAACGATGCTGCAGGCATTTATTTCTTCCGATATATCCAAATCATCCAATTTGCCGAGTTTTTTCAGCTTCTTCATACCGATGACGGCAAGGTCCATCAGCGTCATTGGCCGTTCCTTTGTATAAATATCAGCTCTGTCATTTTTATATAGGGCGTAAGATGTCTTTATATCAGCCGTATAGCTGCTGTTTTCTATTTCTACACTGTCTATGGCAGTGGTGAATGTGGTGTGTCTGCAATGGTCAGACCAATATGTGTCAATTACGCGTATTTCAGTTATGGTAGGATTGCGTCTTTCCTTTTCACGGAAATAATTGCGGCAAAATAAAAAATCCTCATAACTCATAGCCAATCCTAATTTGTCATGAAGTGTATTTATTTCACTGTCTGCCATTGTAAGGAATTCTTCAATGACTGCGACATCAGCAGGCTCCTGCATCTGCAATGCAAGTGTCAGTGGTTTTTCCATAGAAGCTTCACGGCATTCTACTTCATTTATGCAATAATTTTTTATTTCAGCAAGAGACTCATCATCAATGTCGCCGATGAGCACTATTATTTTTGCAGTCCGTACAAGCGGGCGTTCTTTTTGGGTTATGAGCTGGACACATTGTGCTGCTGAATCGGCTGTTTGATCAAACTGTCCGGGCAGAAATTCCACCGCAAAAATACGGGCTTTTTTCATCTGAGGCAATTCTTCATCAAAAATGACATCCACAGGCGCTTCCGCGAAAACCACGTTCTTCGCCCGGGCAAATTCGTCATCGGTTATATTTTCTATATCATAGCGACGAAAAATACGGACAACTCTTAAATCCGGCACGGTGAACATGCTTCTTAGATCGGCACAAAGCTTTTGTGCCGGAGTATCAAAAAATCCAGGACGTTTTTCCACATAAATTCTCTTAACTGACATTATCCAGCCTCCATAATGAAATAAATACATACGGGAAATGCATGTATAATCTTACATATTAACATTTTACATTAGAAATATGGTGTTGTCTATTGCCTGATATAATATTTAGCTGCAATGAAAAATGTTCATTTCGGCAGTAATATAAATTTTCCTTGCAAAAATATATTTGTATGTGTTATTATAAAGTTCAAATAGAAGCTGAGCAATGAACAAGACAGTATGTTGTGTTGCTTTTTCAGAGAAACGGCGGGTGGTGTGAGCCGCAAAAGCAATTCAGCAGAAAGCTACTTGTGAGCTGTCAATGAAAATTGACCGTTTTGTCTGCGATATCGGACATGAAGTGAGCATATGCTAACTAAGGTGGTACCACGGGAACAATGTCCTCGTCCTTTTCGGACGGGGCTTTTTTTTATCTATTTTTAAGAAGTAAGATTAAAGGAGAATTTTTATGAGAGAATTACTTGAGCTTTTGGAGCATGATGCCCGCCGTCCTGTTAAAGAACTGGCAGCAATGCTTAATAAATCTGAATTTGAAATTGAAGATGCACTGAAAAAGCTTGAAGCCAATAAAGTGATCATGAGTTACAATACACTTATCGATTGGGAAAGATTCGGCGATCATAATGTTACCTCTGTTATAGAAGTCAATGTCGCACCACAAAGAGAAGTAGGGTTTGATGCCATTGCTGAACGTATTTATAGATTTGATGAGGTAAAATCGGTCTATCTGATGTCGGGCAGCTTTGATCTCCTAGTTATTATCGAAGGACAATCGCTCAATAAAGTAGCGGATTTTGTTGCGCGCAGACTTTCTACCATTGAGGGAGTCACCTCTACACGCAGTCATTTTATGCTGAAGGCATATAAGAAGGACGGGACTATAATGGATGATAAAGAAAACGACCGCAGGCTGGTGATGACTCCGTGAATAAGTGGGAAGAAAATTTATCGGCTGCCGTCAAACAGGTCCCTCCTTCCGGCATCAGAAAATTTTTTGATGTGGCAGCAAAAATGGACGATGTTATAACACTCGGTATTGGTGAGCCTGATTTTGTAACGCCGTGGCATATCCGTGAAAGTTGTGTCTATGGTCTTGAAAAAGGGTACACATCCTATTCCACAAACAAAGGGATGCCCCTTCTGCGTAAAGAAATTGCTGCTCTTTATAAAAGAAGCCATGCTCTTGAATATGATCCTGAGGAAGAAATCATTGTCACAGTGGGGGTAAGTGAGGCTGTGGATCTGGCTTTGCGTGCTGTTCTTGATCAAGGTGATGAAGTGCTGATCCCTGAACCCTGTTATGTTTCTTATAAAGCGTGTGTCATATTGGCCGGCGGCATACCTGTTCCTGTTGCGACCGGCATTGAAAACGAATTTCGTGTTACAGCGGATGCACTGGAAAAATATGTTACACCAAAGACGAAAGTTCTTTTGATAGGGTATCCGAATAACCCGACAGGAACGGTTCTGACTGCTGAAGAATTAAAAGGCATCGCTGCATTTGCCCAGAAACACGATCTTATCGTTCTTTCTGATGAAATATATGGAGATCTTACCTACGGCGGACTTGAGCATATATGCTTTTCCTCTCTGCCGGGGATGAAGGACAGGACGATCTTGTTTAACGGTTTTTCCAAAGCTTACGCGATGACAGGCTGGAGGCTGGGATATGCACTTGCCAATCCTGTGTTTATTGAAGCTATGAATAAAATCCATCAGTACACAATGCTTTGCGCTCCTGTAACAGCTCAGGTCGCAGGGATAGAAGCATTGCAGAACGGTGATGCCAACATGCATAAAATGATTCATGAATATGACCGGCGCCGTCATCTGATTTATGAAGGATTTTGTCGTATGGGGTTGAAGACCTTTGAACCTAAAGGTGCCTTTTATATATTCCCGAATATCGAAAGTACCGGCATGACTTCGGAAGAGTTTGTAGAAAATCTTCTTGAGCGTGAACATGTGGCTGTTATTCCGGGGAATGCTTTTGGTGAATGCGGTGAGGGGTTTATCCGCTGCTCTTATGCTACGTCTATAGACAAAATATCCGGTGCGTTGAATCGCATCGAAAATTTCTTAAAAAATATTTGAAAATGAGATGGTTTGAGCAGAAGATTAATATTTTAATTAATAAATGACAAACGGGACAGCAGCACATAGGTTTATGTGAAAAGCTGTCCCGTTTGTTCTGCTGAGGTTTTTTGAAAAATATATCAGCTGCAGGCTTTGATATTCTTTATCGGAGCTGCTGTTTTTTTCGGTTTTTAATGTATGCCGCCAGCAGAGAACCGGAAACGTTATGCCACACGCTGAATATAGCAGCGGGGATCCCCGCTGCCGCTGTAAAATGCATTATCGCGAGTGAAGCGGCAAGCCCTGAATTTTTCATGCCCGTACTTATTGCTAAAGTCCGCACAGAGGCTTCTTCAACAATAAAAAATCGGGCAGAAAAATATCCTGCTGCCAAACCGCAGGTGTTATAAAGTACGACTGCAGCTAATATTTTTAATCCCATGTCAGCTAAAGTACCGGCACTGAGCGACACTACAGTGCCGACTAATATAATAACTGTCATAGCTGATACAACAGGCATAATATATCTGACTTTCTCAGCAGCCGCACCGCAAAAACGGTTAAATAAGATACCGGCGGCCACGGGTAAAAATACCATTTCCATAATACTCAGCAAAACGGCAAAAAAATCAATACTGATCCATTTTCCGGCAAAAAACAGAAGAAGCAGTGGTGTCAGGATCGGAGCCAAAAATGTCGACAGCATAGTCAAAGAAACAGACAATGCTATATCTCCTTTTGCCATGTATGTGATTACGGTCGAAGCGGTGGCACCTGGACATGCTCCCAGCAGGATCATGCCTGCTGCCGCATCCGGTGCAAGATTAAAAACAAAAGCAATAAAATATGCTGCGGCCGGCATAAATATGAATTGAAGCAATATTCCTGTCAGAATGCTGCGGTGTTTTTCTATGACCGTTTTGAAATCGTCTGCAGACAGATTCATTCCCATTCCGAGCATTACCACGCCGAGAAAATAAGCAATTTTGTCAGTAAACCAGATAAATAATGACGGCTGCATAATACCAATTATACCGGCAATTATAACACCAAACGGCATACCTCCGGCAAGCAGGCGGTTCATTTGTCTGATCATTTTGTTTGAGCCTCGAATGTTTGAAATGGTTTTTCTCTGCCGATTGTCTGCAGAAGATGATTTTTTTCATCGACTGTAACTATTTTGGGCATAAAGGTCTGAGCCTCTTTTTTGTCCATCAGCGCATAACCGATAATGATGACAGTATCTCCTACGACGGCTTTTCTTGCAGCCGCACCGTTCAAACATATGACCCCGCTGTTTTTTTCCCCGGCTATTACATATGTTTCAAGTCGGCTGCCATTGTTATTATTTACGACCTGCACCCGTTCGCCGGGAAGAATTCCGGCTGCTTCCAAAAGGGCAGTATCAATAGTGATGCTCCCCATATATGATAAATTGGCTTCGGTTACAACGGCGCGGTGAATCTTTCCATGAAATATATTGTACAGCATATTTATTCCCCCAAAATCACATTATCTATCAGGCGCGTAGTTCCGAATCTCACCGCCACAGCAACTAATGCTCTGCCATTAAATTCTTCATTTGCCGGAATCAGCCCCGGCAGTAAATATGCTTCTACATATTCGATACTGCCCAAGGGTTCTGCCGCGATCATGTCATGCACTGCGCTGCATATTGTTTGCAGATTTTTTTCACCTTGCAGGAACAAAGACTGGGCACATTTTAAACTTTTATAAAGAACCAATGCTGACTGTCGTTCCTCTTTATTCAGATAAATATTGCGGGAACTTTTTGCCAAACCGTCTTGTTCTCGTACTATCGGCATAATGTGCAGCTCTACATCAAAAAATAGATCATTGACCATTTTTCTTATAACTTCCACCTGCTGGGCATCTTTTTGACCAAAATATGCTTTGTCCGGCATGGTTATGTTGAATAGTTTTGCAATAATTGTTGTAACACCACGAAAATGTATGGGACGTGTGCGCCCGCATAATACTTTTACAATGTCACCTGTTGTCTCAACCCAGGTCATATCCTTGCCGGGATATAGCGAGCCGGCATCAGGCGTAAATATAATATCTGCACCGGCAGCTTCGGCTTTCTGGCAGTCTCCTGATAAATCACGCGGATACTGGTCGAAATCTTCATTGGGGCCAAATTGGACAGGATTGACAAATATACTCACAATTGTCAGGTCATTTTCCCTGCTGCACGCAGTGATCAATGAAATGTGTCCTTCATGCAGCGCACCCATTGTTGGAACAAGTCCGATCGTTTTTCCCTTTTTGCCGGTGTCTTTCACAAGTTTGCGTAAGCCCTTAACATCAGTACATAAAATCATTTTAAAACTCTCCTCATTTTTTTTGCAACAAACAAAAAAAGAAAAGGGATTGCAATAAAAAAGCGCACTCCGACAAGGAATGCGCATAGAAAGCCTATTGCCCCCGTCTCGGTCATAGTGATCCAAGCGATATAAATAATATAACAAAACAGCTTATATCGTGATACAGTTCAATATGATACTGTTCATTCAAATGTTTGTTACGGATTTATAATAGCATAGATAAGCAGACAGCACAATAAAATTACTATATAGATACACTGGACGCATAAAATTTAATATTTTTTATAAATAGAAGTAAGTAATGTTGAAACTATGCAAAAATTATACTATAATTAAATGAAATTGAGAGCAGTGAAGCTTCAAAACATAATGTTTTGAAGCTTTTTATGTTCCAATAGACAATTTTGCACGGTTGTCACTGCAAGATTATGTATTTTTTATATTTATCCATTAATATGTTCTAATAATTGTTTAGGGAGGGATTCATATGGGAAAAAAATATGGTCTTATTTTGAGCATTCTCGTCCTGCTGATTATAATCATGCTGCCGACGCCGGAGGGCCTTTCCGTATCCGGACAGCGTATGCTGGGCATCCTTGTGTTTTCTGTAATAATATGGATGACAGAAGCTGTGGCGTATTCGGTGAGTTCTGTGTTGATCGTATCGCTTATGGCACTTTTACTGGGGCTTGCCCCTGATCCGGTGCATCCTGAAAAATTGCTTGGTACAGCCGAAGCTTTAAAGTATGCGCTTTCTGGTTTCAGTACAAGTGCGCTGGCCTTGGTAGGAGGGGCCATGTTTATTGCGGTAGCCATGGTTAAAACAAAGCTTGATGCTCGTATTGCTCTCATGATTTTATCCAAGATAGGCACAAAAACAAATCGTGTACTGATCGGTGTTATAGCAGTCGGTTTTATTCTCAGTTTTTTTGTTCCGAGTACGACAGCAAGAGTTTCCTGCATGGTGCCGATAATATTAGGTATTATTAATTCTTTTGGTGTTTCAATGAAAAGCAGATTCGCAGCAGTAATGATGATCGCTGTCGCGCAAGCTGACAGCATATGGAATGTGGGCATAAAAACAGCGGCAGCTCAGAATATGATCGCGCTTACTTTCATCGAAAAACAACTTGGCTACTATATAAGCTGGGGAGAATGGTTCATTGCAGCCGCTCCGTTTGCGGCGATTATGTCAGTGGTCCTTTACTTTATTCTGTTGAAGATGATACCGCCTGAAACGGATGAAATAGCCGGCGGCAAAGAGGCTGTGGCTAAAGCATTAAAGGAACTTGGTCCTATGTCTGTGGCAGAAAAAAAATTGATGATCATTTCTGTGATTCTCTTATTTTTATGGGCCACAGAAAAAATTGTTCACCCGCTTGATACTACGACAACGACTTTGTCAGCCATAACAATTATGCTTCTGCCTAAAATAGGAATTATGGATTGGAAATATGTCCAAAATCGTGTAAGCTGGGGGACGCTGATGCTTTTCGGCACAGGCATCAGCCTCGGATCGACTATTTTGTCCACAAAAGCAGCCGATTGGGTAGCTTCATATATCGTCGGTAAATTTGACTTATATACTATGTCGGCATTTGGTATATTGGCAGTGCTGAGTATATTCCTCATAGTTATCCATCTCGGTTTTGCCAGCGCTACCGCCCTATCAGCCGCCATGATCCCGATTATAATATCAGTTCTTCAAGGGGCGTCGCAGTACAATTCGCTTAATATCGTCGGCATGACTATGGTTTTGCAATATGTGATATGCTTTGGCTTTATTCTTCCTGTCAATGCCCCGCAAAATATGATAGTTTTCAGTACGGAAACTGTAACGGCCCGTGATTTTATCCGCACAGGTATTCCTATTACTATAGCTGCATATCTGCTGATATTGCTGATGGCCGCAACTTATTGGAAATGGCTTGGTATAGTTTTATGAAAATCAGCTGCCAGTGCATAGGGGGGCAGTCCATTTTTTATGTTTGCTTTTTCTCTATATTTATTGACTCTATGATTATTTTCTGAGTGGGCTCTTCTGTGGAGCGGACAATAAAAACAAAAATCACAGTTGTTTTTTTGATAAATATCTTAAAAACTGATGTTTTCAAAACAGCGAATCATTGGATATCCGAAGATTCGCTGTTTATTATTATTTCTGTGATATAGTGTTTATGACTACCGAAAATGTGTTAAATATAAAATATACAATATATTTTAATGGTTTGTAAAATATAGAATAAAAATGATGCTTAAAAGCAAATATTTATTTGACAATTTTCACTTTGCATGATATAGTAAAAAAGTATTCAGAGATTGGCAATGGACTCACATGCTCTTGTAAGTCATTGATTGGTTCATTCGATGTTTTACAAGAGCATGTGTTTTTTGTTTGATTCTATTGAATAAAATATTTTTTTAATTCTCAGGAGGACTCATATAATGACAGGAACAGTTAAATGGTTTAACGCAGGTAAAGGCTATGGCTTCATTACTAATGATGATGGAAGTGGAGATTTATTCGTACATTTTTCCGCAATCCAGGCTGATGGCTATAAAACCCTTGAAGAAGGCCAGAAAGTAACCTTCGACGCTGAACCCGATAGCCGTGACAGCAGCAAAATGCGTGCTGTTAATGTTTGCGTTGCCTAATTATATATAGGATACAATCGCGTATCACCCATGCCATAATGGCAGGGGTGATATTTTTTTGTCTAATTGTTGAAAATATAGCAAGTAATTGCCATGAATTTGCCATAAATTGCTGATATTATTTAGACAATTTAAAGGAGACAAAGATATATTGCTTCTTCTTTGATTGCCGTACGACCTTTTCAGGTGCTATAATAATTCAGACAGATTTACTGATTGATCAAATTTTCAGCGGAATAATTTCCGGCTTCGATGAAATTTAGTTTTATTGGTGATTTCTATTTTATTATTATGACAGGTTTCCATGAAAGGACGAAAAAATTTGCATGTTTCTGTTTTAGCCAGCGGCAGTAAGGGCAATACTATTTTTGTTGAAATAGATAATACACTTCTTTTAATAGATGCAGGGATAAGTGCACGGAGAATCAATAAATCATTGACGGATATAGGTGTCGATATACGTGATATCTGCGGCGTGATAATCACCCATGAGCATCGTGATCATATAAACGGGCTGCCAACTCTCTGCAAAAAATATCATCTGCCTGTTTATTCACGTGCTGCTACTTTTAAAGCGATGTATTGTCTTGAGAAGCTTCCTCTTGATTGTCTGCATCCTATAAAAGAAAATTTTCAAGTAGGCGGCCTGTCTGTTGATGCATTCAGTATCTCGCATGATGCCGCAGATCCGGTAGGCTACAGCATACGCAGCAGCCATGAAAAATGTACGGTGGCAACTGATTTAGGCTTTGTTACCAGCACAGTTCAGGAAGCCATTGATGAGTCTGATGTTCTTGTGCTCGAAGCTAATCATGATCAGAGAATGCTGCGTGAGGGAGCTTATCCGTGGGCATTGAAGCAGCGCATTATGGGAAATAAGGGACACTTGTCAAATGATGATGCTGCGTGGGCACTGGTACGAATGAAAAAACATAATCCATATGTTTTTCTTGCACATATGAGTGAGGAAAATAACTGTCCGTCTGTTGCCAAGCAAACCATCACAGAAATTATCCAGCGCCAGGGCATAAAGTTAGGAACGGATATAACTATTCAGCTGGCAAAACAAAATGAGACTGTCACGCTGCCGTAGAAAAATCGGATTTTACTATTTGATAAAATTTTTTGTGATATTTTTCTTTGATAATTGCTTTTAGATAATGAAAGTCCTGTCGAAAGGGTGAGGATCATGATTGGCATTTCAAAATACAAAATGCGTTTTTCTCGTTTAACTGCTTTTTTAATGATTGTATCTGTAATTTTGATGATTGTCACTGCAGGCTGTTCAACGGGTCCAAAGGATAATAATACTACATCAACTGACAATAATACGACACAGGCTGAAAAAGTACCGTCCGGTCCCGTGTCTGATGCCAGAAATACACCAATTGTCCGCGCTGCTAAGGCAGTAGGACCTGCTGTTGTTGGGATAACAAATAAAGCTGTTGCACGAGATTGGTTTAATAATCAGGTAGAAGTCAGTCAAGGGGTCGGCTCGGGTGTAATTTTTAAAAGTGATGGCTATATCGTAACCAATAACCATGTTATAGACGGTGCCAGGGAAATAACGGTTTCATTGGCAGACGGACGTACTTTGCCTGGTAAACTGGTAGGTGCGGATTCTGTAACTGATATAGCTGTGGTAAAAGTGGATGCCGCTGATCTGCCGGTGGCGAAGTTTGGCAATTCAGATGATATAATGGTAGGAGAGCCTGCAATAGCCATAGGCAATCCTATGGGCTTAGAATTCCAAGGCAGTGTTACAGCAGGTGTTATCAGTGCCTTGAATCGCACCCTTGATATCGGCGAGGGACGAGTGAAACTCTTGCAGACGGATGCTGCTATCAACCCCGGCAATTCAGGCGGAGCACTGGTGAATGCTGACGGTCTTATAATTGGCATAAACAGCGCTAAACTGGCAGCTAATGGTGTTGAGGGGATGGGATTTGCCATACCTATAAACACAGTTCAGCCGATAATAGATCAATTGATAGCTAATGGACGAGTGGCCAGACCTTATTTAGGTGTGGGAATATTTGATAAAAATTCGGCGGCTAAAAATGGTTATCTGTTAAATATAGATAAGGGCGTTTATGTTGCTCAGGTGGCTCCAAATGGACCGGCTGCCTCGGCTGGCATACAGCGCGGTGATGTCATAGCCAAAATAGACGATAAAGAAATAAATAGTGTAAATGATCTGCGCGATGCTATTTCTGCACATAAGATAGATGATAAAATTTCCTTGGATATTGTCAGGGATGGCAAAGAGCTGTCAGTATCAGCGGTTTTGAATGAAATGCCGAGCCAGAGTCAATGAGGATAACAATAATCAGTGCGGGTAAATTGAAAGAAAATTATCTGCGTGAGGGAATAAGTGAGTTCACAAAGCGCCTGCGTCCTTTCACACAGCTTGACATTATTGAAATTGCTGAAGAAAAGATGCCTGACGCACCTTCTGCTAAGGAAAAAGAAAAAATTCTCGATATTGAGGGAAAAAGATTACTTAAACAAGTCCCTTCTGACAGCTTCTTGTTTGTTCTTGATGTATATGGAAAATTCTTTTCCTCAGAAGAGCTGGCAGAAAAAATATCTCTTCTGACAGTGACAGGAAAAAGCAGTCTGACTTTTATTATAGGCGGCGCGTTTGGTCTGTCCGATGAATTGCGGAAAACGGCAGATTCACTTATAAGCTTTTCAAAAATGACCTTCACACACCAGATGGTAAAATTACTGCTTGTTGAGCAGATATATCGTTCCTTTAAGATAAACCGCGGTGAACCTTATCATTGGTGATTTACAGTCTGTCCTTTAGCGGTATCGGTATATATGAGAATATTGTTTTTTCGGAAATTGGACAAAAAATTTATCAGTGCATATTGGTGAATTAAATATTTTTTATATGATTTTCTTGAAATTTAACAAATTTAGCAAGCTGAACATTGCTTGAAAATAAAAAAACTTTAGCATGCTTATAAAAATTACGATATAATATATATAGGAGTCATTTTCTTTTCAGGACTCTATGCAAAATTATATCTGGTATGTTTTATCAGATAAACTGATCTGCAAAAGGAGGGGTTCCCATGGTACCACGTATTGAAAAAATTGCAAGAACTGCTGGTGTAATGACGAATTATGCATATACTCAGACTGACATGCAGGGGAATGACCTAAATAGAAAAAAAAAGAAAAATCCCCCTTCTTTCAAGAAAATGCTGCATACGGCTATGGAAAAAACAGAAAATGATGCTTATAAGGTAGAAATAAATGCCCAGATCCGTTGACCAGAAAATGATGAAATTGGCATTGAGCGAAGCAGATAAGGCTTTTTTTTCAGATGAAGTTCCTGTCGGGGCTGTTATAGTTGATGATAAGGGACAAATAATAGCTTCTGCGCATAACGAGCAGGAGCACTCAAAAGATGCTACAGGGCATGCGGAAGTGACAGCGATAAGAATTGCTTGCGCAAAATTATCCTGCCGCCGTCTTGTTAATATGACTCTTTATGTTACCCTTGAGCCATGTCCGATGTGTGCAGGTGCCATTCTCCTCAGTCATATCGGCAGACTCGTTTACGGGGCGCCTGACAGCCGGATGGGAGCTGTCGAGTCTATATTTTCTGTTTTATCGCATCCCGCCATAAAAAATAATATTGAAATACGCGGTGGTGTCCTTGAGGATGAATGCAAACTGATTTTGCGCAAATTCTTTGCTGTAAAGCGAACGGGATATAAAAGCAGAGAACCCTTTTCTTTATGATGAAAGAGGTTTCTCTGCTTTTTGTATATGACAGCTGTCCCTTTATTCAATAAATCGTAATTTTTATGATGGTTTTAGAAAATGAGCTGTTATAGACAAGCACCATTAATTATATTATAATCGTAGTAAGAAAAAGATGTGGAGGGATTTATATGAAGGATATAAAAACAATTCTTGTTCCTGTAGATGGCTCAGAAGGTTCCGATAAGGCAATTGATTTTGCTCTTAGTTTGGCTCAAGTATATAATGCAAAAATAAATTTCCTGTATATAGCTAATATTAATCAATTAGCTATCAACGCGTGTCTGTCTGATGCTATTTTAGATGCGGTCACAAAAGCTGGCGATGCCGTTTTGGATAAAGCATTGGAAAAAGTTCCTCACGATATACAGGCGGAAGCGTTCTCTGAAACAGGGTCTCCCGCAGTTACTATTCTTGAGTTTGTTCAGGAAAATAAAAATGATATGATCGTAATGGGCAGCCGTGGGTTAGGCGTTGTTAAGGGAGTTCTCCTCGGCAGTGTAAGTCAGTATGTTGTAGAAAATGCTAAGTGCCCGGTCGTGATAGCAAAATAAAGTCCTAATATAAAAGCTCTTTTTCATCAGACAAAATAGTTGTTTGATGAAAAAGAGCTTTTTTATATATTCTATTCTTAAAGATTATTTATGGGATAATGAACTTTTTTATTTGTCAAAAAACGTACGGCTTCTTCTGCGGCTTTGCGCTTAAGTTCCTGAGCGGCTTCCTCAGAGTACCATGCCATATGCGGTGTAGCTATATAATTTTCCAATTCAAAGAGCCTGCTGCCGGGATTCATAGGTTCAGTTACCACACAGTCGATACCTGCGCCGCCGATTTCACCATCTTTTAGTGCTTCATAAAGGTCATCTTCGTTGATGATTCCTCCGCGTGCTACATTCAGCAGAACAGCTGTTTTCTTCATTTTTGTGAATACATCTTTGTTAAATAAATTTTTGTTGCCTTCTGCGGGAATATGCAGTGAAATAATATCCGCCTCAGTAATAATCTCATCCAAAGATACCACCTTGATGAATCGGGTTTCATCGTTTTCTTTATAATAAGGATCAAAACCGATAATGTTATATCCCAAGGCATGTGCCTTAATTGCAAAATTTCTGCCTATACGTCCAAGACCAATAACCCCGACCCTTTGATTTGAAGCTCTGTGCACAGGAATGCTCCGTACGTAATCCCACTTTGATTTTTTTGTGAAATCATTCATTAACACGATTTTGCGTGTAAATGCCATCATCAGTGCAATCGCGTGATCAGCGACTTCGTTCATTCCATAATCAGGAACATTGCAGACTTGGATATTACGCGTTGTTGCTTCTTTTATATCGACAGTATCAACACCTACGCCATAGCGTACGATCATTTTCAATTCAGGAAGATTTTCCATTACCTTTTTTGTTATATGCGCATACTGCACGATTAACGCCTGTGCGCTTTGGCACTCGCGTATTACATCATCTTCTGTACGGCATTGTTTCAATTCAAGCGGTATTCCCGCTTTTTGAAAAATATTGATTTCAATGTCTATATTCTCATGGTCGCAGTCCGTTATAATTGCTTTCATCATATCAGCCTCCAATTATATAAATTATGCTTTTATTTCGCTTTTTGACGCAGATGTATACAGAAACCGCCGACCTCTTCCGCCAAATAAACAACTTTGGGATTTCCTTTTTCATCATTTATCCAAGTGTCATCGTTGAATTTTATTCCTTTGCGTCTGAAATAAGCCACTGTTCGGATCATATCATTGGTATCGATGCATAAATGTCCTTTTTTTCCTAGAAAGGGGGATTTGATAACTTCTGCCATGCTTCCTGCGAAATAGGCACCGTCATGCTCTATTTTTTCCTGTAAAAACAATTCAGCCAATCTGCTTGTCACTGAATCAGCTTGTTTTGCATTTTCACAGTTTATGCCAACGTGCGCTAAGCTGAATCCCAGCAAGCGGCTTAATATTTGTTGACAGGTTTCTACGATATTATCCCAGTTTTTTGCTTTGATTGCCGAAGAAGGTGTCATAAAACTGCCGCCCACTGCCACGACATTGGGCAATGAAAGATAATCAAGCATGTTTTCTTCATTCACACCGCCTGTCGGCATGAAACTTATACCCGAAAAAGGACCCAAAAGAGCTTTTAAAGTTTTTGTTCCGCCATAAGCTTCTGCGGGAAAAAATTTACATGTGTTGAGTCCCATTGCCATAGCGGCTTCGATATCCGCAGGGGATGCTGTTCCCGGAACAACATCAATATTATTGTCAAGACACCATTTTACCACTGACGGGTTGAAACCGGGAGTGACAATGAATTTTGCTCCTGCATCTATTGCTTGTTCGGCATGTGCTATATCGTGTACAGTACCGGCCCCGACAATAATATCCGGTACTTTTGCGGCCATTTCTCTGATGGAATCCAGACCGGCAGCTGTGCGAAAAGTAACCTCAGCAACGGGAATGCCTCCTTTTACGAGGGCTTGTGCAAGCGGTACGGCATCATTCGCATCATCGAGCGATATAAGCGGAACTAGTCCAATATCAAAAATATCCTGCATGTTTTTACTGGTCATTTATTTTTTCTCCTATAATAATTATTTTTGCGCCATAAAACTTGCCAGTTCATCCGGTGAAGGCAGACCCTCATTGTCACCTCTGCTCGTGACTTGAATAGCACCGATGGCATTGCCTCTTTTAACAGCATCTCTTAAAGATAAATTTTCCATCAGTCCTGTAATAATTCCCACGGCAAAGCCATCCCCTGCACCGACTGTATCAATGACCCTGTCGACTTTATAACCTTCAACGGTGTATTCTTCACTGCCGTCCGTTACAAACGCACCGCTGGCACCACATTTAGTGACAACAATTTTTGCTCCGTTACGACGATAAAAATCATTTATTTTTTTAGGATCGTCGCTGCCCATAAGTATTTTTCCTTCTGCGGTACCAGGCAGGACAATATCGGCACGTGAAGCTAAGTTATTAATCGTTTCACGCATTATTTTTTCTGACGGCCAAAGCTGAGGACGTAAATTTGGATCAAAGCTTATAGTCAGTCCTGCATCACGCGCTTTATCAAACATCATATTGACAGCTTTACGTGTATCTTCGGATAAAGCTGGTAAAATTCCTGTTAAATGAATATAAGAATAACTCCTCATATCAATTTTTTCTACATCGGCGGGAGAAAGTGTAGATGCTGCTGATCCTGCACGAAAATAAAAAATATCGGGATCACCGTTGCTTATTCTGCCTTTTAGCATAAAACCGGTCTTATGAGTATCGGAAAAACTGACAAATTCATCGCCTATTTTATTTTCGTTCAGTACCCTTATTATACGTTTACCGAAAGGATCGTTTCCAAGTTTGGTCATATAGGTCACATGATGATGCAATCGCGCTGTTCCGACAGCTACATTGAACTCTGCTCCGGCTACAGCCAGTGAATAACCAGATACACTGTCCAGAGGACCTTCATTTTGAGCTATAAGAAGCCCCATAGGTTCACCGGCTAAAATCAATCCGTCAGACATTAAACTTCACTCCTATTGAATTTTATTGAATAGATCATATAATCATCAGATGAATATTATAATACATCCTATAAATATAAAAGTCAATAATATGAATCTGCTGAAAATCTTTTAATGAGAGCTCTCTTGGCTGCTGCTATTATTGCAAAGCTGTGATTCTGACTGCTTCCTACATTTTGAATTACTTGTGAAAGAAACAAATTTATGATATCATGATAAATATTCTGTTGATATGATTATATATACATGTGATGAATGTTCTCGATGACTATATAATCAAGTTACATTGACATTAATACGGATTTTTTAAATACTTAGGCAGGATGGGATTACATGGGAACTTTGCTTGTTAATACAATAATAAATAATATTTTGGATCTTTTAAAAAACAATAATATGCAGCCTGGAGATAAATTACCGACAGTAGATAATTTGGCGGTAAAATTTAAAGTGGGGCATAGTACTGTGCGTGAGGCACTGAAAGCTCTCTCTGCTCAAAACATATTAGCAATAAGGCAGGGGTCTGGCACTTTTGTTTCTCAAAAGAATGGTATAAGTAATGATCCGCTTGGCATAGGCATGATGGGGGAAGACGTGTCTACTATTTTTGATATGCTTACGGTAAGACTTATATTTGAACCGGAAATAGCAGCTATAGCGGCACAAAAGGCCACTTTAAAAAATATCAGGCAAATCAATGAATTGTGTTTAATGGTGGAAGAACTGATTAAGGCGGAAAAAAATTATGATGATGAAGATAATCTTTTCCATTCAGCTATCGGCAATGCAAGCGGAAATAAAATTATTTATAAAATAACGCAGATTATTCACACATCGATAAAGAAGAATATTTTCATAACGGACAATTCCCTTTGTGAGGAAACAATGCTGACACATCGCCAGATTGCGAGAGCCATAGCAAATGGGGATTCTGCCGGAGCAAAGAATGGTATGATTATACATTTGAATGCTCAAAGGGAATTTTTGTTAAAAAACTATGATTTGCAGACTTGAAAATATATAAATTGTCAATTATCGTTAGAAAATGTATGATGTCTTGTTTTCGCCAAAAAAAAGAAGGTGTGCTCAAAATCGAGCACGCCTTCTTCTATTTTCCTAAGTAGCCGCCGTCTATAGGGATTATGGCACCGTTTATATAATCAGAGGCCGGCGAGGCCAAAAATACGGCCAATCCTTTCATGTCTTCAGGGGTTCCCCAGCGTCCGATCGGAATGCGATTTAAAATTTCCCCGTTTCGTTCAGCATCATTAACAAGGTTGATATTCATTTCTGTGTCCATATATCCGGGAGCTATTGCATTTACATGCACATTTTTTTTTGACCATTCATTAGCCAAGGCTTTAGTGAGCTGTGCTACACCGCCTTTGCTGGCAGCGTATGCCGGTACGGTAAAGCCTCCGAAAAAGCTGAGCATAGAGGCCATGTTGATGATTTTTCCATAACCTTCCTCAATCATTTTTTTCCCTGCCAGCTGACACAGACTGAATACGGCATTTAAATTTACCTGCATGACACTGTGCCAGTCAGACAGAGGAAATTCTTCGCATTTGTGCCTGCTTTGCAGTCCGGCATTATTGATTAAGATATCTATTTTCCCGTTGAGAAGGGTCAGTGCTCTTTCGAATATGAGCGGGATACGGTCTTCTTCAGATAAATTTCCCTGCAGACCAAAAGCCTTGTAGCTTTTGCCGACAAATTCATCTGCTGTTTTAAGTACACTGTCACTTGAACCGATCAGTACCACTTCAGCGCCGGCTTCACAAAGCCCTTCGGCCATTCCTTTACCCAATCCGCGGCCGCCGCCTGTAACAATAGCTTTCTTCCCGCTCAAGTCAAACATATTTAATATAGACATACTTTTTTCTCCTTTTCTTTGCGGTATAAAAAATATGCGGTGAAGCATTTTCTTAATTATGGCTTACGCTTTTTCAATATGAAATTACGTAAATTGTTCAAATGCATGATCATGCCGCAACGTGCACCCACTATATCATTATCTTTTATAGCTTGAAATATCTGTCTGTGATAAATAAGTGTATCGTGCTTTAATGAGTCTTCCGTTACAAAAATATTTTTTTGGACAGATGAATGAATAACTTTTACTATTCTATCAATTATCTTATTTCCGCTGGCACGGGCGATTGCTTCGTGAAAGGCGCTGTCTTCTCTGCTGTACTCATTGCTATTTTCTATCAGTTTTTCTACCACGGTGCAGGCTTCACCTATTACTGCACAGTCGTCTTCCGTGGCATTTGTGGCAGCCAGCGCTGCCATTTCCGGTTCAAATATAAGCCGCACATTTATCATGTCAAAAGCCAGATTGACATCATCGTTGATAAGCGAAAGCCCCAAGGGGTCTTTTATCATTCCCCTTTCTGAAGAAACAAAAGTGCCTGCTCCTTGCTTTATTTTCAATATATTGCGCGATGCCAATGCCTTTACTGCCTCACGGATAGTACTGCGACCAACGTTCAGTCTGTCGGCTAATTCGTATTCGGTAGGAAGTTTGTCACCCGGGTCTAATTTATTTGTGGTTATCAATTTTATAATATTCTGCTGTGCTAATTCGGATAATGGAGTATTCAAACATCTTACCTCATTTCTGATAATATTTTTTAAACATCTGATGTATTTATCTAATTTTATCACATATTTTTTTTATTTCAAGGTATAATGGCAGAAAATAGACCAATTAATAAATATATACCACTGAAAAACTTTTTTACTTACCTATTGACTTAGAAATTTATCTGATGTATTATTTTAATATCATCTGATGTATTTAAAATATTCTTAATTATATTAAAATACAAAAATATGATTGCTATATATTTTTGTATAATTATTTTAGGAGGGTTATTTTATGAAAGCTATAGTATATGAAGGACCAAAAAAAGTGAGTGTAAAAAATGTGGACATACCAAAAACCAAAGATGGTGAAGTGTTAATAAAAGTTAGTTATGCTGGAATTTGTGGTACAGATTTAAATATATTTGCAGGAACACATCCTCGTGCAAAGGCACCTCTTATTCCAGGTCATGAATTTTCAGGTGTTGTTGTTTCAGATGGGAAAAAATACAAAAAAGGTGATAGGGTTGCGGCATATCCGTTGATTTCTTGTGGGCATTGTGAGCCCTGTAAAACGGGTAATGCACATGTATGTGATCATTTAGGACTGCTGGGTATTGATTGTAGTGGAGCTATGGCAGAATATATTTCTGTAGATGAAGAAAAATTAGTTGAATTACCTGACACAATATCAGATGAAATGGGGGCCTTTGTTGAACCTGTCGCTGTTACGGTACATGCACTACGCGAAAATAGTTTTAAGTCAGGGGATAATGCTATTGTTTTTGGCTGTGGCACTATTGGATTGGCTACGGCTCTTACATTACGTAATTTCGGAGCAGGTAAAATTATTTTGGTAGAAACAGATGAAAGCAGAGCAAAGATCGCACGTGAAATGCATTTTAAAGTGATTAATCCTATAAATGAAAATATGCAGGACTTATCTAAAGATGTTACTGATGGGGTAGGATTTGATTGGGTGTTTGATTGTGCAGGTGTTCAGGCAGTTGCTAGTGCTTTATTTGATTCAGTAAAAGTAAAAGGACATATTGTGATAATTGCTGCATATAAAAAACCTGCTTCATTATCTTTAATAATGGGGATGTTTAAAGAAACATGCATATTATTTACAAGAGTATATCGTTATAAAGATTTTGCAATAGCAACAGACCTTGTGCAGAAGGAAAAAGATTACGGAAAAATTATTACTCATAAATTACCGTTAGAAGATGGAGCAAAAGGATTCGAATTGTTAACAACACCAATGAGTGGTGCTGTCAAGGTAATGTATAAAATATCATAATGAAGGGAGATGATATATATGCAAAATGAAATGTTAGCAAATATTGCTATGCAAAAAGCAAGGAATAAAATTATTCCTTGTATCATTTTGATGTATATAATGTGTTTTTTGGACCGGTCAAATATAGGGTTTGCTAAACAGGCATTTCAAATGGATACAGGTATTAGCGACGCTGCTTTTGCATTAGGTGCAGGAATATTCTTTATTGGCTATGCAGTTTTTGAAGTTCCGAGTAATATTATAATGAATCGTGTGGGTGCAAAGTTTTGGCTTATGCGCATTATGGTAACATGGGGATTAATTGCAGCCAGTTTTGCCTTTGTAACTAGCGAAACACAATTTCTCGTATTGCGCGTTTTACTTGGTATTGCAGAAGCGGGTTTTATACCAGCAATTGTATATTACCTTACTTTCTGGTTTACAGAGGAACAACGCAGTTCAATGATGGGATTATTTTGGTTAGGGGTGCCGTTGGCATTTGTTTTTGGATCACCTATTTCTGGATTGTTATTAGATATGCATGGTATTTTAGGATTAAAGGGATGGCAATGGTTATTTGCGGTAGAAGGACTTTTAGCTTCGCTTTCAGGCATATTAATTTATGAAAACCTAAGTGATGCTCCTAATGATGTAAACTGGCTTACAAAAGAAGAAAAAGAAGCATTAACAGCAGCTTTGCTTAGAGAAAAAGAATCTCAGAAAATAGAGACGAATAATGCAGTGTCTGCATTATATAATCCCAAAGTTTGGTATATGTGTTTAATAAGTTTCACGGTGCAAGTGGCCAACAATGGATTTAATTTTTACTTTCCTACATTAGTAGCTTCTTTACTAGGCGTGAAAGTGGGGACGCTGGTTGGATTTGTCAGTGCTATACCATGGATTTGTTGTGCAATAGCAATGGTATCACTACCTAAATTATCTGATAAAACAGGAAGCAGGGGAATATTAGCTGGTTTTATTATTTTAACATCTGGGATTGGGTATATAATTTCTGGGACTCATATGGTGGTTTTAGGAATAGTTGCTATGTGTGTGGTAGCAGCATGTAATGTTGCATGCCAACCTATTTATTGGACAATGCCTAGTCGTTTTCTCAGCGGTGCGGGTGCTGCCAGTGGTATTGCACTTATAAACTCCATGGGGAATTTAGGTGGATTTGTAGCACCTAATTTAAAAACGTGGGCCGAAATTACGTGGGCATCTTCTACGGCTGGATTATATGCAATGGCAGGTTTTGCGTTTATTTCTGCTATATTGTTATGGTTAACAGTTCCTTTGAAACTTGGAAATAATTTATTGAAGAATAAATATTCTAAATAAAAAATTAATTTTAAATATTAACAAAGGATGTGTACACCTTGCATAGTGATGAACTGAAAAAAGGAATATATAGAGCTAATCAACGTTCTTTACTGAAAGCTGCTGGCCTCGGGGAAGAAGATATACAAAAACCGTTAATTGGTGTGGTAAATTCATTTAATGAAATAGTACCTGGGCATACACATTTGAGAGAAATTGCAAAATATGTAAAACTAGGAATAGCAGCCAAAGGAGGTACTCCACTGGAATTTCCATCTATTGCCATTTGTGATGGTATGGCAATGAATCATGAAGGGATGCGATATTCTTTGGCTAGTAGAGAACTTATCGCAGACTCAATTGAAGCAATGACCATTGGACATCAATTAGACGGTCTTGTGCTAATAACAAATTGTGATAAAATTACTCCGGGAATGTTAATGGCTGCAGCGCGAACTAATATACCTTCAATAATGATTTCGGGAGGACCTATGTTGGCTGGAACTTTTCAAGGGGAAATTACAGACAATAGTGTGGGATGTGAAACTTCAGGAAAAGTAGCCACTGGCAGGCTGACTGTAGATGAAATGAGTGAGTGGGAAGATACATCCTGTCCTACCTGTGGATCATGTTCACATTTGGGGACAGCAAATTCAATGAACTGCATGGCTGAGGCTTTAGGTATGACATTGCCTTGGAATTCTGTTATTCCAGCAGTTTATTCGAAGCGTAATGTATTGGCTCGCAGGACAGGAGAACAACTTATGTATTTGGTAAAGCATAATATTTGTCCTCATGATATTTTATCTCAGAAATCATTTGAAAATGCAATTGCCACTGATATGGCAATTGGAGGTTCTACTAATACGGTACTGCATTTAATAGCCATTGCCCATGAAGTAGGAATAGATTTATCCGTTAATAAATTTGATGAAATAAGTAAAAAAGTACCTAAGCTGTGCAATTTTAGTCCTAGCGGAAAATATCATATGGAAGATTTGTTCCATGCAGGTGGTCTGCAAGCCGTAATTAAAGAAATTTCAAGAATTAACATGATTCATGAGTCAGCATTGACAGTAACCGGGCATACTATAGGTGAAAATATAACTTATTCCCAAATAAAAAATAAAAAGGTTATAACATCAGCTCAAAATCCGTATTATAAAGAAGGGGGAATTGCAATTTTATGGGGAAATATTGCACCCTCCAGTGCAGTGGTAAAAGCTGGTACGGTGAACGTAAGTATGCTAAAACATAAGGGACCTGCAAAGGTTTTTTATTCAGAAGATGACGCTGTAAGTGCTATTGTTAAAAGAAATATAAAAAAAGGGGACGTAATTGTAATTTTATATGAAGGCCCAAAAGGAGGGCCTGGCATGCGAGAGATGTTAATGGCAACTGCTGCCGTAGTGGCTTCAGGTTTAGATAAAGAAGTTGCGTTGATTACAGATGGTAGGTTCAGTGGGGCAACACATGGTGCCTGCATTGGGCACATATCACCTGAAGCTGCATCTGGGGGACCTATTGGTGTAATTCGCAATGATGATATAATAGAAATAGATATTCCTGCAAGAAAACTAAATCTTTTAATATCAGATAGTGAATTGGAAGAACGCCTCAAAAATAATGAGATAAAGCCGCGGAAAAAGAGAAAAGGCTACTTATCAAGATATTCAAAAAATGTTTTATCTGCCAATTATGGTGCTATATTGGAATAAAAAAAGTCTGTACATAAATATGAAAATTATGTACAGACTTTCTTATGTGGTGCGCCCGGCATGGGCGCAATCTAACGGGTGAAAGTCCCGAGTGCGGGTAGATAGTGCCAAAGCACATAGCTTAAGACAAGGGTGTCCATCGTGAGGTGGAATCTGAAGGAAGTCGGCGGCAAATCTCTGGTCTGACGAACAGAAATCACATAGAAGGCAGTGAAAACTGGGTAAATGGGCTGCCTTGCCAGGGTATGCTGGAAGCAGAGAGTAACAAGGGAGCGCGGAGCGTGGCAACACTGGAACTTGCAAAAGAGAACCGCGTAAACTTGTTAGAAGAAATACTAGACCGAAACAATCTCAATGGGGCGTATGCCCAAGTACTACGCAAGAAAGGTACAGGCGGAGTAGATGGGATGCAAGTAGGCGACTTAAAGCAGTGGCTGAAGGAAAACAAAGAAAAATTGCTTGAATCCTTGCGAAAAGGGAAATACATTCCTCAACCCGTGAAAAGGGTTGAAATTCCGAAACCGGATGGAGGAATCCGAAAACTAGGAATACCCACCGTGCTTGATCGACTCATTCGGCAGGCAATTGCGCAAGTGATGACGCCTATCTTCGAGAAGATATTTTCAGCAAGAAGCTATGGATTTCGACCGGGAAGAAATACGCAGCAGGCAATTAAACAAGCCGAAGCGTACTACCGGGAGGGATACACGAAGGTAGTAGGTATCGACTTAGCACAATATTTCGATACGGTAAATCATGACATGCTTATCAACATGGTCCGAGAAGAAATCAAGGATGAACGAGTGATTGCGCTCATCCGAAGATACCTGAAAAGTGGAGTTATGGAAGGTGGCATAGTCAGTCCTAACAGATCGGGAACCCCGCAGGGAGGAAAATCTATCACCCCTGTTGTCGAATATCTATCTGACAAAGTTTGGCCAACTGTTGGAGAAGCGCAGACGTAAGTTCGTGAGATATCAGATGACTGCAATATCTATGTTCGAACAGAACGTGCAGCAAAGCGGGTAATGGAAAATTGCGTAAAGTTCCTAGAAGGAAAACTGAAGTTACAGGTAAACAGAAGGAAAAGCCGAGTTGGTAGCCCATTGAAGGTGAAATTTCTGGGATTCTCATTGCACAAAGTGGTGAGAAAAATTGGAATACGTCCGCATGGAAAAGTGCTGAAACGCTTTAAAAAGAAGATTAAAGAAATAACGAGCCGAAGTCGTGGACGATCGATTCAAGACATACTGCAAGAATTGAGAAATATACCACAGGCTGGTTAAGCTACTTTTCTATAGCGAATATGCGGACGCAGATGCAGGAGATAAATAAGTGGATACGGCGCAGGTTGCGGATGTATCTATGGAAGCAGTGGAAGAAAATATCCACTCGGTTTATGAATCTGCAGAAACTAGGTTTAGATAGAAATAAAGCTTGGCAGTATGCCAATACCCGACTAGGCTATTGGCGCGTGGCTGGAAGTGTTATTTTGAAAAGGACACTAACAGACAAATACCTCGAATCTCTTGGCTATATGAACATAGCGAAGAAATACGAGGTATTCCATTTACGTTAAGTTATTGAACCGCCGTATACCGAACGGTACGTACGGTGGTGTAATAGCATTGAGATAAAAGTACATTTTGATACTAGCGTGCAATGAGAGTTCTTCAAGTTTTATGTAGTGGTGTAAAATAGTTTATGCTTTTGGGAAAAATTCGTAAAATGAAGATTTATCATTGATCTAAAGCCAATTTATAAAGCAACAATGGAAGAAACTGCCTTATTTGCCTTAGATGAATTTGAGACTAAATAGAACTGTAAATATTCGTTAGGTGTAAAATTTTGGAGGGCTAATTGGAATGAAATCTCTACCATGTTCAAATATTCCCCTGAAATACGCAAATTAATTTATACAACTAATGCTATTGAAAATTTCAACCGTCAATTACGAAAAGCAACCAAGACAAAAAATGCTTTTGTTTCGGATAACGCTTTAATGAAATTGCTATATTTAACAACGATCAGCATCGTGGATAAATAGACAATGCCAATTCGTAATTGGGGAGATTATACTCGATAACCTCATGATTACTTTGGTGACCGTGTCAAAATATCAGTATAAAATTCAACTTGATTTTATACTGATATTTGGATTCAAGAAATGTGATTATATGAAGAAGTAAGTCTTCGCGCAACTTTTTTTAACTAAAATTGAATACAATCAATTTTTCTTCCGTTAATTCACGCACGGCGTATTCAGGACCTTCTCTGCCGATTCCACTGTCTTTAACACCACCGTAGGGCATATTGTCCATGCGGAATGTAGAACCGTCATTTATGATAACGCCGCCTGTTTCTATTTTTTCAGCACAAAGTCGAGCTACAGATAGGGATTTTGTGAATACACCTGCCTGCAATCCGTATGTGGAATTGTTCACTGCTGCAATTGCCTCGTCTATTGTATCATAAGGTATTATCGAAAATACGGGTGCGAAAGTTTCTTTGCAAATAACATTCATATTTTCTTTTGTGTTCGTCAAAATGGTCGGATTGAAGAAAGAACCATTTCTCTTGCCGCCGATCAATAGCCTTGCGCCGCCCTTAACGGCATCGTTTACCCATTTTTCAATACGGACGGCTTCCTTTTCGGCAATCATCGGGCCAATATCAGTATTTTCTTCTATAGGATTGCCGACTTTCAACGTTTTTGTATATTCTACGGCTGCAGTGCAAAATTCTTCAAAAATATTTTTTTGTACATAGACACGCTGACAAGATATGCACACCTGTCCTGCGTTTACAAAGGCATACTTTGCACATAGTTGAGCAGTCATTTTTATATTTTCAATATCATTATGCACAATATTTGCTGAATTGGAACCCAATTCCAAAGCGATTTTTCTGAAGCCGGCAGCTTTCTGCAATTCCTTGCCGACAGGAACACTTCCGGTAAAGGAAAACATTTTTATTCGCGGATCGTTCACCAGTAAGTCACCTACAAGAGAGCCTTTGCCCATGACTAAATTCAAAAATCCGGCAGGCAATCCTGCATCGGCAAAAGCATCACAGAGCAACGAGGCTGTCAGGGGAGTCGCTGATGCAGGTTTATATACTACCGTATTGCCCGCTGCCAGGGCGGGACCTATTTTGTGGCATGCCAAATTAACCGGGAAATTAAAAGGAGTTATGGCACAGACGACACCGAGAGGCATTCTTTTGGTATATGCCAACCGATTTTCACAGCCAGGGGCTCCCTGAATAGGAACCATCTCTCCGGTGAGGCGTTTTGCCTCTTCTGCGGATAAGATAAGCGTCTGATATGAGCGGGATATTTCCCCCATGGCATCCTTTATTGGTTTGCCGGCTTCTGCCAACAGGGTTTCTGCAAATTCACGCTGACGCTGCATGACGTTGGCTGCGGCCTTCATCAATATATCATATCGTTGATAAGGTGTCAGTTTTACGGTATCGAATGCTTTTTGAGCGGCATCAACAGCCATTTTTATCTCTTTCTCACCGGCGGTGTAAATGGTTGCAAAAGCTTCACCGGTGACCTTATCGTAAACTTCATCTGTCGATGCAGAGGTAATTTTCTTTCCATCAATAAATAATTCATATTGTTTCATTCAATGGCCTCCCTATAGGTAATCATAATATATAGTGATACTTATTCATTCTTTAAATCATCAAGCTGTTTTTGCGATTAAAGTTTGCTGTACCCAAGATAGCATGAATAAGATCTATATTTATATTATACAACTTTACTGGTAATACCTGCTGGCATATACTTTTTTCTATGTGATATTAATAAATATTCGCACACTAATCTGTTGAAAAGCGTGCGAATAAAAACGAACATATTAAAAATTTGACATCCGTTAGTGAAATTATAAAGGGCAGCATATAAGAAAGGATATTTATAATTGTGTAAATTATGGTATTTCGGGAACAAATAGTGCCGGCATTTTATTTATTATGTCGGATACTTTTTGTTCGAGAACCAAAGCCGATTGATGGCTGTATTCAGCCTTTACCAGACTGGCTTTTGAATTTTTCCCTATACCGGCAGCAAAATATTTCCATGCCTCCATCGTTTTGGCATTGCTCTGCAATCGTAATATATGCAGATGCAGTGCGCCCGCGGGTACATTTACATTTTGCAGATATTCCTCATGCGATTTATATGCCGGAATTATTTCTGACAGTATAAAGTTTTGTATTAGAGTCCGTTTATCGGCTGATACATCAGAGCCTATGGTTTTCGTCATTGTCAAAAATTTTGTCTGCAATCCTTGGAATATACGATTATACTCCGTTGTCCTGTCTTTTGTATCTTTTATGTATGAAGCTATATCAACATTGCACAAATCACGTACATGAATAAGATAGTCACGGTAATTGATAATTTTTGTTATTTGCCATATGCCTTCAGTATTTTTCTGCAGCTGTAATTCAAGAACAAAATCCGTATCAGTATACCTGTCTGCAACGGTCACAGGAATAATGTAATTGCCATTGTCATCTTTTATCAATGAACCTATTTTTCTCACGGACGTGTTGCGAAGCATAGAGCGTTCCAGCAGTTCATCATAGTCTATTCCGAGTTCTCTGCCTTTTAATACAGATGTTCCCGTTGGGTCGTGCCATACATCATCCTTTAAATAAGTATCCAGCATTGTTAATGTCCCGTCGCAGACGTTCTTTTTGATCAATTTATAGAATTGATCAAAAATCTGTTTTATTTTCGGGGGCATGTTACTGTTATATGTAAATAAATCGCCGGTTACATCATCATAGCCGAATGATACCACCGAGTCTAAATCTATTGTGCGCATCAATAGGGTGGTATTATTATTTTGATAAGCAAAGCGCAGCTGCGTTGCTGTATACCATGGAGTGTACATAAAGAACACGAAACTGGCATATAATGCCAGCAAAACTATCGCGAAAATAAGAACTATCTTGTTCTGCCTAAAGCAATTACGCATTAAATATTATATCCCTTCACCTGTAAAATCATGAAAAATATCAGCTGTTTTGCAAAAATGAGTCACAGCATTTTTATTATACTATATTTTTCTGATAATTACACTGCTAATAATATCTTCTCTCTAATTGACAATATTTATATCCTTGAGAAATTTGTGAAGCACGTCATAATATTCTCTGGGATCGCTGTTTAGAGAGACCGCATGTGCCGCATTAGGAAAGATATGAAACTCTTTATAGGAAGAACCTGCATCGTATAAGCTTTGCATAGCTGTTTTCGGTATGAGCGCATCAGCGCCGCCATGCAAGAATAAAATTGGGCTTTGGGTTTTTACAACCGATTTTATGGGTGATAGATCTGCCATAGTTTCTCCTGTGTGCCAATACATAGAGAGCTGACAATAAAACCATAACGCACTGATGATAAAATTTTCCTGCGGCATTTGAAGAAACATCCGCAGTTTTTCACGGTAAACAAGGGCCAAATCGTCATAGGCGCTGTCTTCCACATAAAAGTCCGCTTTTACAGGTGTGTTCGCTCCACTGTGCAGTAATGCATAAGCTCCGCCAAGAGAAACGCCGTGTATGCCTATCTGATCATTGGCCTTTCTGTCTCTGAGATAGCCAATCCATTCGTCGATATCACCAACTTCATTTTTTCCCCAGGTCATCTGACCGCCGCTTTGTCCATGACCGCGCAGGTCCACTAAGAGAACATTGAAGCCCAGTCTTTGGTAAAGCGGCACATAATCTATCGACATTGATCTGTTTTGATACAAGCCATGCAATATGAGGACGGCTTTCTTTGAAGAAACAGGATTTTTTATATATGTACCGGCAAGTGTATACCCATCCTTTGTGGTTATTTCAGCCCGTTCCCATCCTTTCTTTGCCTCTACGGTTTCTATCCTATCGACATTCTGTGAATAATCGGCCAGGGCAGGTACCAGATAATCAACCTGTTGTTTATTCATCATTAAGTAAAGTGTATTGCCGATGATTATACCTAGTATATTTATAATTATAAATATACCAATAAAAAAACCGGCGAAAAAATAAATAGTTTTGTGAAAGATGTGCATTGTTATATTCACCTGAGTTTAAAATGTAAAATGGTTGTTAAAATAATAAGTCTGTTTCTATATAATGTCAACGTCTATGACGTATAAATGCTGACGGCTATTATTTTCTGCATATTTTTCTTGCATTTGATATTCAAATGCCATATAATAATATGCAGTGTCAAGAGGCCTTCGACAAACTGTGGGGATGTAGCTCAGCTGGGAGAGCGTACGGTTCGCATCCGTAAGGTCGAGAGTTCAATCCTCTTCATCTCCACCAAATTTAATATGGGGACGTAGCTCAGTTGGGAGAGTGCTTGAATGGCATTCAAGAGGTCGAGGGTTCGATCCCCTTCGTCTCCACCATTGTAAATAAAGGATTGTGGCAATTTGGGCACAGACATTCAAGTATAATATGGGCACAAATCGGGCACAACTTCATAGAATAATGATAGGCAGTATCTAATACGAAGATATTGCTTATTTTTTTTTATAAATTATTTTAAAAATAAAAAAAGCCCTCAGCACTGGTTTTATGCCAATGTTGAGGGCTTTTTCGTTACCACGTATATTCTAATTTCACAATCGTCGCCTTGTCATCAAAATTATAATCAACACCAACACCGAGATACTTGCCATCTTTCGTAATTTTCTTTGCGACAGAATAACCAATTTCTTTCGGGCTCGGATTATCTATCGCTTTCGGTGCGTAGCTGACCGTATGAAGGATTTTTTTGTAAGCTTGAACATTATACTGGTTCAGGCTTATTTGCGTGTCCTGCGGTAATTTGGAGGTGTCTACCGTTTCGGTCGGGTTGGATGGCTCTGTCACGATTGCAAAGTCGGCTCCGGCTTTTTCCTGTGCAGTTTTTTCGGCTGCCGGTGCTTCGCTTGCTGTCGTGTAGACAATGTATTGCGGCTGTTGACCGGACGATACAATATATTTTATTTCTTTAGCGGCTTCCTGCGCTTGACCAGTAGATATAGGCACCTGTGCATTGCTGGCAGCCTGCTCGACACCAGCCGGTGTTTCCGCTTGCTGTTGCGATTCATTTGTCACCGGCTTGGCCGGGTGCAAATGTTCATATATGAAATATGCGCTGATACCTAAAATAACAGCGGCCAGCGCACCTACGATGATCTTCTTATGATTTTTTATAAAGCTGATACCAGCCATATCACCACTCCTTACATAGTCAGTCGGACCGCAATGTAGATCAATGCTGCGATCTTGGCATAATTAAATATGTCCGCCTTATGATCGTCCCACCAGCTTGTAACATCTGTCTCTGCTGTCGTAATAGCTTCTGAAGCTTCAGTTTTGAGCTGCGCTTCCTTAGTCTTTATCTTTTCTTCAATGTTATTTATTTCTGCGGTGAAAAGATTTTCTCCCTTTGCTTTCAGGTCCGTAATTGCAGCCTGCATGTTTGTAATATCAGCCTTTATCGCTGCTTCATCTTCTGTCACCGTTTGCGTGGTCGTGGTTTCGTTTGCCATTTTTAAAACTCCCTTTCAAAATTACTCATAATATTCGCTTGCGTCATAAGGCAATTCATCACTGTAACGGTCTGTATACTGCCATATCTTTACGATGCGTTCAGGATGTTCAATCTGAAAGCTGTTCTCATGATAGCCGTATTGCGCTGGCCAGATCGGCACATAATCCGGCAGACAAGTTAGATCAATCTGATTAGATAACCAGTTATAAGAACTGTACAGCCCAACATAGCCATAACCAGCCGCGTTTAGCGCTGTGATAAACGCAGTAATTGGATATACAACATTTCGCGGACCAGATAACATGCTGTCATCTTCCGCGTCGTACCAGATGCCCAATTCCGGATTTTTACCGTCCAGATAAGTTTTTATCCACGCGTCAACCTGCGCTGCTTCGACTTTTGCGGTATCAACATTAGCAGCATGACCATAATAATACACGCCATATTTTAAGCCATGAGCGACTGCATTGTTGACGTGATCAATAAACATATCATCAAGCTTTGAGCGCTCGCCTATTTTCAAGATGACGCCGCCGATGCCGGCATCGGCAATCGCTTGCCAGTTTACATTTTCCTGCCATGCGGACAGATCAATAATTTTCATAGTCAACATTTACCTCCGTTTTAAAAATTTCCCCGTTACCGCCTAAGTCAACGGTATGCCCGTCAAAAGTTGCACCAGGGAACGTGTTGATAATACTTTCGTTAGGATTATGGCTTTCTTTAAAAATCTGCTGTATTTTGTCCAGTTCATCTGCTGCGATATCTGCTCCGGCCTTAGTTACTGTTATTATCATTTTTATCTTTCCTTTCATACGGTTTATCGCCGTCACTACTGTTTTTCCAGCTGTCCATGATGTATTTAACCATAGCCAATACTCCCGCACCTCCCAAGGTCGTAAAGCCATCCCAACATGACTTTATATCAAACTTTGTCCCGTACAGAGCATTGGCAAAATAACCAACGGACCAAAACAAAAACAGGAGCATGAACGCCCCCGTTATTGCTTCAATCATATACTTTTGTATATTTTTCAAGCTCTCACTCCTTTCCTAGATACCGATTTTTGAGATCACCGCCTTTCCGTAATCGACTCCTCAAGATGATCAATACGATGATGAGCCGACTTCGTACTCTCTTCAACTTTTACAAGCCGCAGGTCCATCATTTGTGATCTTTCACCGAGCTTTTCAACACTTTTATCAAGTTTCTGGATAGAAACATTAAGCGGCCTGAGGATAAAATAACTAAATACACAGCCAATAAAAGTCATGACTATTGTTGACTGTACCATCACTTGTAACCATTCCAAGCAATCACCACCTCATTTATTGCATAAAAATAGCCGCTCTATGGCGGCAGGAAGATCGTATTTTCATAATCATTTTCCTCTCAGGTACTTGTTGGATTTGTTGCTGTAGATGTATCTGTCGTATCAGGATTCCTCTTTTTTTGAGCATCAATTATTGTCTGTACTGAATCAATACAGGTATCAAGATTAGACTGTGCGGTATATGCTTGTATTTCAGAATCAAGGACATATTGTTCTAATGTTCTATTATATAGAACAAATTCATGTGAAAAAGAAGGACAATTAGCATAATCTAGCTTGAAATTCTCCAATGTGTCAATATAATCTATATTATTTTTTGCAATAGATATCTGTCCGTTTTCCAACTGAAATAGTTCTTGCGACATATTATCACCTTTCAATATTTAATAATGTAGTTGACTACTATATAAGGCGGCATATTATTATGTGCTGCACCTGAACCATTGTTTGCGATCGTCACATTGTGTGTATGCGTACCAGCGTACTGACAACCAGTTTCCTCCCAATCCGATCCACCAATACCCGCCTTAGCTTGCGCACTAGCAGTTCCTGCATTATCTGCATAGATAAGGCTATGTCTATGGTTGCCTTGTGCATCAGTGGTTGCAGTATGACCATGGGATGGCATCTCGGCAGTAGTCAATATATGAGTTTTTTCTCCGCCGTTTTTGCCCAAGGTAGCAAAATCAGAATCAGCAGAATTAAGGCCGACGCCCACCCTGCTTCGTCGATCGGGCAGATTGAAAGTTGTTGAGCCGTCGCCAGTTCCAAATTTAGTGCCTAAAAGCGCAAATAAATTTACATATGTTGTCCGGCTCACCGCAGAACCATTGCACAGCAGGTATCCGGCAGGAGCTGTGTCGCCATAATATTCATGTCCTGCTCCGACAGGAACCGTTTGGATATCTGGTTTTCTTAAATCTTTTATTGTCCAAGTAACTGTACCGTCTACTACCGTTTGTCCGGCAGCCGGCCATTCCGGTTCGCTGTTGCCCGTTGTACCCGATACAGTACATTCCGCGTAAAGCATGCAGTTTGCGGTCACGCTGTGACTTTTTACCGTATCGCCGACGGCGGGTATTGCACCCGGTTCCCAAAAATTGAGTGTTGCCAGCAGAGCAGTTAAATTACTGATGCCCTGCTCCGGTCCCATACCAATATTAAAATCTATCAAGTTAATACCCCCTTATATCCGCTCTTATGAGCATGCCTGCCATGTTATTGCCGCTATCATCCAGTATTTCAAGATCAAATCCATCTGCGTCTAAATTTGACATGCGCCAGGTGGCCTGTTTGCTGTTCAAGTCTGATGTAAATAATGCTACACTGCTTGGCACGGTAAAGAATTTCTGTTTAAAAGATATATGTTTTATGGCCGCGGGCACTTCAATATTTTCGATGATCTCTTCGGTGTCGGGAACATCAATATCTGTTTCAGCCCCAGATATTTTTAGCTGATTTAATCCCGAAAGTGACTGCCCAGCCAAGCGTATTTGAATATATCTGCCATAAAACTGCCTGTGTGTGGATGATATCCAGTCAGACCATGCTTTGCCATCTACACTCGTTCGGTAATCCTGTGTAATTACGATATCATCGCCAGCATTGCTTTTCAGTTTTATTGACATGAATGTACTTGCCAAGTATTTTACATCTATCGGTGTCCATGGGCCATTACCGAACATATCACCGAATTTTGCTAAGGTTTCGATTGTCTCGTTGCTTTTTACGTACAGCACGCCCCATTGATCAATCCAAAAACAGGCTGTATCTACTATATTCGGGCCTAAATCAATAATAGGTACATATGCTGTGCAAATTTTTGAAAAGCTAAGCTGTTTGAATATATCCGAGAAAAATTCCAGAGAACCTATCGGGACACTGTCGCTGAATGCATTCAAAGCACCGAATTGATCCATATACATATTGGTTATATTCCAGTCTGCCAGATTTTCAGTCCGCTGAAATATAATGTTTTTAGTCGGCAAATTAATCACGTTGACAGTTGCCTTTGTGGCATTTAGGGAATAATTACCGCTATTGTCGACCGCTTTAATCCAAAAAGTTTGAGTGCCTTCGTTCAGAGCTTCAAATTTATAAGAGTTTCCGGTAAAGGTTCCGACTATTGTCGATGTCGTCCAGGTTACTCCTGTGCGCAGTTCATAATAATTTATATCCGGATCATCATTTTCTATAATTGATGCTGTCAGATATTCTCCTGATTGGATTATATACAGCTTACTTATATCCTGCGGTGGAGCATCTTTGCCAGTGATATATACTGAAACCGTCTGGCCTTTTGAAACAATGCCATCTTTTACCGTATAAACATGCACATAATAAGTTATATAGGTCTTAACATTTTCTATTATGCATTTCATGTCATTTGTCGTTTTGGCGGTCTGGTAGGATACGCCATTTTCTGATAAACCTACAACAAATTCATCTACCGACTGACCTCTTTGCAGTGACCACGACACGTTTATGTTTGATATTGTAGTACCGTCACGCTGCATATAAGTTTCTTCGGCGGCCGAAAGGCTGTCTACTTCCGGCTGTGAATTAGGCGGCGTATAGTCAATCACCGGATACTTAGAGTAATCAAGGCTGTCGCTATATACTGCTTCATCATACTCGACTGCCTTTATATTACACAGTTGATCACCGTCACGGCTGATATTGATAACTCTGAACGGTTTTACCGCTTTTTCCGTTTCACCTAGGCAATACACATCATATTGCTGCGGTTTTTCGTCAGAGCTGAAAGGAACCTGAATTTCAAGCAAATTCGTTGTTGCATCCTGACTAACAATGCTTTTTTTGACTATTGTATCATCATAGCGCTGTATTATTATTTCATATAATAAAGCAGATGACAGAGTTATTTCTTTATCAAGCTGAATAGTATTATCACTTACAGCAACTATTCTGCCTGATGCTATGCCGATCTGGCTGACCGCATGATTAAATCCGATAATGTCGCCAAACTCTGATACCATAGCATTTATATCTGCGCTGAATTCAATATCCTGCAGCTGCCGTTCATTTGTTGCCAATGATCTTATTGCTTCGCGCCATGCCTGTGAACGTCTTGCCACACCAAACAGCGTCAGATCGGTTGTATTATCCTGGTCAGAATCATTCCATGTCTGTGACCTTGTCAGAAACTGAGTATTTTTAAAATCATTATCGATATCGTTATAGGTGACATTAATTTCTTTTGCGCGTTCATCAAGAGATGTAAAGCTGCCTTTCACCGATGATACAGTCGTCCTGCCTTCACCGAAAATCTGGCATACGGTTCCCGGTTTGTCAACAACAATACCAATATCATTGCCATGTGATAATATAGTCGCATGGCCCACGGTTGCGGCTTTTTGTGCTTGTGTAATTCTTTTTTCGGATGTATCGAAAAATGCATCGAATTCAAAGCGTTTTTCCTGTTCACCATCGTTATTTAAAATCATTTCATCAGCATAGGCAGCAGCATCCACCCATTGGTCCCAATATTTTATCAGCCGGCTTTTATCAATGCCCTCAACGACATATTCATAGCTGCCCGTATTGATATTTTTCAGGTAGTAGCATTGATGCAGAATGTCATAGGCCGCCCAGATAGGATTTTTAGCAGATCTTTGTTCGTAAACCCCGCTATCTGGGTTAAAGACCCATACATTATTGCGTACCTGCCGCCAATTAACTGACGGTACACCGCCCGACAATTGATTTGTTGCAAGTATTCTGAGCGCAACAAGCACTTTCCCCTGCCGGCAGTATTTGCCATTTTCATAGCTCGTTAAAAGCGCCCAGCGCGTTATAGTGCTCGCTCTGCTTGATGTATCGCGGCTGATCATTTCGGCCCTGATTTCATATTGCGCTTCCGGCAGTCCATCTATACGAATTGACTGAGCAACAAGTGAACTCTGCGCCGCAGTAATTGACCAGGAAGCATTCCAGCTATTCCATGCAGTTGTACCTTTTTGCCTGTACATAAGGGCAATTGTCACGGTCGTCGATGTATAGCTGCCATCGTCATTTATTTTAAATAAGCCGCCTGACCATTCCATTGTCACTTCAAGCGATACAGCTTTTTCACTGTTTGTTGTCTGAATAAGCGGGCTGCTGCCAAGTTCGAGACTTACCGACTGATCAATAGGATTATTGTTAAAAAATGATATAGAATCCTGATCATTCGTGCCGAGCTTTGTCTCGATCTGGACATCAGTATAATTGCCAATATCATTATTTCCGATGCGGATATTTTTTATTTCATCAACAGGTCCTATTCCACCGCAAAGAAGCAAATTAAGATATTGCTGGCTGTTTACAGTTTCAACATGCTGCGTAAGAACCTGTGCCTGCGGAATGCATTCGCCGAAGGTTATGCCCATGACATTTCCTTCTGCCGCCGTAGGCGTTGGGATATCCCAACCATATGTTTGAGTAGTGTCGCTGTTATTTATTGTTGCGGCTGCCGATTTCTGCGGGAAAACTGAATTTATTAATCTGCCGCCCAGATACATAACGGCACCAGACGCTAAAATTGCGCCTAAATGTCCAGCAGCAAAAAAGCCAACGTTACCAACGGCCCAACCACCAGCAGCTATATTGCCTGTATAAGCGATAAGTGCAATAGTTGCCACGTAGCCTAATATTTTGCCGAGTCCGCCGCCCCCGCCGATATGCTGAGTAACTATGATCTGGGTATTATCTTTTATTATTTTACGCTTTTCCGGCTGCTTTATAAGCTCTCCATTAACGACAAAAATATCTGCATCAGGATAATATTCTTTTACCGTTTTTCCTGCAACAAATTCTTCCCGTCGTATTGCTTTGAAATGCGGTTCAAAGGGATTTTTGACAATTATTATTTCTATCATCGCAACCACCCCGGAACATAGAAACCGGCTATATGGGATTGCCATTTCGGCAATCGATCGATAACAACACCAGTTCTGCGGTATGCATGGATAAATTTATTATTATCAATACATACTCCAACATGATCTGCCCAGCCGCCACAGACAAGCTTTATGACAACAAGTGCATATTCTTCCGGCTTATTTAATTTTTTCCACAGCGGTTTATTTTTCGTCAGGGCATCGGTTATTCGGTTTGTGGCCATTGCCGATATATTAAATTCCGGCAGGTCTATACCTTTGCGATAATATATTTCTTTTGCCAGTCCCCAGCAGTCAAGGCCCGTTTTATCCCGCCCGCCGTCTTTAAATGGTATGCCGATAAGATCATCATACTGCATTATTATCCCTCCTAGCTGCCACTTTCAACACCCGGCTCTCCGCCAAAACGTGACGCAATCCTGCATGTCGACAGAGTGCCATTGCAAGCGCTTGCCGACCCAGCATAACCACAACGCACGGATTTAAACTTCCAGCGACAAAAATCACGATTATATTTGTTCGGCGGATACTGCCATGCAAAATCCTTGTCGCTGGTCAGAGCGAATGTTACCCAGTTTTCATCATACTGCGTCATATTATTGCTCAAAGTGATTGAAAACTCCGGCGTAGTATTGCCTAAATGAGCTGCATGAATAATATATATAGTTACTGTTGCATCAACAAAGCCGCCGTATTTTTGAATGTATGTCTGTATGACACCGCTGATATTGCTTACTTTAAGGTTAAGAGAGGGAACTTCTTTGCCATCCTGCGTTATGCTGTCTATCTCGATTGGGAACTTATACCATGCCTGGCCGTTCCAGCTGACGTCTTCAGTATTGCGTGCAAGCCTGATCGGCTCTGTCAGTGAACTATGCTCAACCTGTACCAGCAGCAAAAAAGGCATATCGTTGGCGAGTTTGTTTTTTTCTATTATGCCGGCAAGTGACCATATCTGCATTTTTTACACCTCTTCGAATTTAAGCGTCCCCTGCCAGCCGGCGGGGTGATTATGCTGAAAAGAAAAATCTCCCGAAAATCTTACAACGTAGGATTGCCCGTCAATCGGATTTATCCACGAAAAAGAAGCAAACTTCCCGACCTGTTGCCAAAAAGCTTTTAATAACACATAATCATCATCGGATAAAGCTACCCATGAAAAAGACCACGTACTTATCATTTTTGTTGTACGCGGCCTTGTTATTTTATAATTTGCATCAGTAGTCGTGCTGATCGTGCTGTCTGCCATGCTTTCGGTAAAGCTTTCGCTGCAATTAGATGCAGATGATATATTAGGCGCGGCTATTTCAGGAAAAGTATTCATTTTATCACCTCGATGACAGCAGCGTTTTCAGACTGCTCGCTGAATTATTTACGTTTCGCTGCACACCATCAACAACGAAATTCAAAACTGTTTTTTGCAGGCTGTCGTCATAAGAACTGCTTTGCATCTGCACGTTTGAATTTGTATTATTGACGATATTTACCTGTACACCGCCCCCGCCGCCAATTAATCCATTACTGGGAAGCGGCACAACAGCTTCGCTTACGCCCGGTTTTTCTCCAATTAAAGCCAGCGTCGGGGCAGACACTATACCACCATTTGCCAACGCAGGAACAGAGGTCATAAGGTCGGTCATGTCTTCCGGGTTAGTGACATCTGTTGTCCACGATGCTGACATAGCTGTTGATACACCGAAAGCTGTTGATACCACTCCCAGCAGTGAGTTCGTTATTTGTGCCGAAGCTCTTTGTGCCACTATGTTTGCAATGGCATTAAGAACTGATTTCTCGAAATCATGAACAACATCTATTGCTGAATGAGTACCAGTTATAAAATCTGACATAGACGATGACATCGAACTGTAAAATGAACTTGCTGAACTCGCTAAATTATTGTAAATAGAACTGTGAGCATCATCCCAAAGTGTTACATATTCTTTAGCAAGAGCTTTTTGTCCATCAATATCAAGATCATTTTTTTCTGCCTGCGGATTATTTGTAAGTTCTTCAATTATTTTCCTGTAATCGCCTTCATCCTCAAGCGCCTGCATCCTTTTTTCATGTGACTGCTTGATTGCTTCATCGTATTTTTTCTGAGCTGCTAAAAGTTGAGCATTTGCCCATTCTTCGACAGCGACTTTAGCAACCGCATCATTCTGATCTTCGGCTATTGCTTTTAATTTTTCTTTACGCTCATCTGCCAATTTACGTAGTGCCGTTTGATATTCGACATCGGCGGCAGCAGCATAATCATCGTTTACGGCAGCCAATGTGCTTTTAGTATCTTCTTTGACTTCGGACCATGATTTTTTCCAGGCATCAACGACCTTTGTTTTCATTACGGTTTCATACTCATTGAGTTCTGTCTTCAGACCGTCGACATTTACACCTGCGGCCTGCAGCTTTGCTATTTCACCACTTTTTTGCGCTACGTCTGCAACAACTTTACTCATGCCCTGCTGATAAGTCGTTGCGGTTTCGCCATAAATTCCCTCCTGCATAGAATTCATTAGTGACGTTGCTTCCTGCTGTGCCTTTTTTAAATCTTCAAGCTTTTTTTGAATATTTTGCTGATTATTTTTTTCTGTCCCGTTGGCAAAGTACGTTGACGATGAATTATAAAGCCCCATTACTTTTGCAACATAATTTTGCGTTTCTTCGTAAGGAGGAACATCTCCATATTTTTCAACAGCACCGCCGCCGGCATTATATCCTGCCGCTGCTAATCTGTAATCACCATATTTTTGATACAGACCTGCTGCATACTGCGCTGAACCCATTATGTTTTCATCTGGATCATATGGATTAGAGACTCCAAGGCCTGCCGCAGTGTCCGGCATTAGCTGCCCGAGTCCTATTGCACCCGCTGATGATACAGCGTTTTGATCTCCGTTACTTTCCGTTAAAATTATTGATGCTAAAAAATTAGGATCGATGCCATATGTATTTGCCGCATATTCAATTTCATTTGCATATGGCTTTAATTGGTCAGTTTCAAGCAGCGAATAATGTAAAACCTCAGGTGCTTTTTGCTTTTTTTCTTTTGGAGTTTTTTCACCAATATTGTTAATATCTGCAAATTGCGATGCCAGTGCTTGCTGTTGAGCATCTATGTCAGCCTGCTTTCTTTCTGCCTCTTGCTGTGCTGCCCACGCTTTGCCTTGATCAGTATCAAGCCATCTTTCCCCAGCCGCCTGGTCAAGCTGAGAAACTGTATCTTCATCCGTCACCTCTACAGTTTTTTGTGCATTTGCAGTATAACCGCCTGTTTTAGGATCATAAACCGTATAGCCGGCATCGTTGTCATCTTCCTGTGTAGTCCACGAATTTGTATCCTTATTCCAGAAATATTTTTTATCATTGAGATCATAAGTATTATTGCGATTTTCCGTATCTTTTTGTTGTTTCCATTCATACATTTTGTAGATAGCATAACCAATTGCGGCAGCTACGCCTAACCAGCCGCCGGCTAACGCCCATACTAATGATGTCAGTCTTGTAACAGCTGTTGCAGCACTGTCTGTTGCCACAACGGTTTTTGTCCCGGCAGCAACAGCCGCATCACCTGCAAGCGCCGTTTTTGCACCTAAAGCTTCCTGTTCTATAGCTGCTGCCTGAGTAGCGGCTGTGCTTTCCGTCTGTGCCGCTACTGCCTTTTCTCCTGCGGCTATTGCCTGTATTCCTACCAGATCAATTGATTCGCCTAATTCCACCTCAACTATTCTTGCCGCTTCAGCTGATTCTGCTATAGCTGCATTGGCTTCAACTGCAGCTGCAGAGGCAATTTTTGCGGAATCCGCCTTTACTGCTTCTGATTCAGCAACACGTTCATTTGCACTGATAACAAGGTTTGCACTTTCAGCTGTCCCCGCGTTGACCGCAGCTACTTTTGCCGCGGCTTCAGTAGCGGCGATCTGAACGCTCGCAAATCCTGCTGTCTGTTTTTCTGCACTTGCAGCATTTTCAGTATTCATCGCCTGATAAGCTGCAGTCATATCAGTTGTTATTTTTTCAGCCATGATGGCAGTTCTCTGCTCTATCTCAACGCAACTTTTGGTAACCAGAGCCGCTTTTTCTTCCTCTGATATCTGCATCGCCATGACCGTTTGCTGCATAGTTTTCTTTTCTTTTTCAGCAGCCTGATCAAGTAAGCGTGTGCGTTTATCAATACTTTTTTGCTGAGATGCACTTATTACCGCGTCACCTGCCACACTGGTACCAGTAGATGCAGGTTTTGTCTGCGCCCAGACATCTGATACCTTGCTGCTTATTGAGCTGACAGCCTGGAATGTTTTATAGATGGCAACAAGTTCCAGTAAGTCTTTTGATAAATCAATAATCTCTGTTTTATTTGCTGCAACATATTTCGCCGTTTCAGCCAATCCCGCAATAATTGGGGGAAATAATTCTGCTGCAATCGGTGCGAATACAGCTCCGCCAACAAGCTCTAACTGTCCTGCCTGCATTTTGAGTACGTCCAACTGCTGCGATATCTTGTGCATCTGCTCAACATCAAGACCTATCCCCTTTACCTTTGCAGCATTTTCAGCCGCTTCGGTATAGTTTTGCAGAGTTTTCGTAAGTGTCATACCACGAACACCAAGGGTGTTCATGATAAATTCCTGCCCGTATCCTGCATCGCTGGCAAGTTTATAGCCCTGTGCAAGATTTTTAAGCTGCTCATTGAGCGGCAGGAGCTTGCCGCTTGAATCCTGCATTGACACACCAACGGCTTTTAAAGTAGCCTGCGCCTTTTTCCCTTCTGTACTGTTAGATACAAGATTTTTATCAAAACGCAGGAAAGCGCTTGCTGCTGTCTGAACGTCAGCACCGGTAAGTTTCAATATCCTTGACATTTCAACAGCTTCGGCATTTGTTATATGCAGTCTGTTGGACAATTGATAGACATTTTCTCCTGCATCGACTGCACTTTGTACTATACTTGATAAGCCAAAACCACCTGCGGTAACTGCCGCAAGTCCGGCAAATTTTGTTATAAGTGCACTGACGCTGCTCGTAGTTCCGGTTAGCGCATTTTGCATTTCATTGACAGGATTGACATTAAAGGCTTGTTTTATTTCCGTCTGGGATTTATCAAGTTCTTTTGACAGTCCAGACGAATCAGCGCCTATTTTTACCATCAGTTCGGATATTACTGACATATTTATTTCCTTTCCGGCTCCCGCAGACCAAATTCTTTTAGCAGAATGTTTCTGTCTTCAGCAGCCTTTTTTAATTGATCTTCTTTACTCTCATGAAGCGGTTTCATTATTTGCTGCACCGTTACCGGTTCTTTCAGGTGCGGAGCAATAAGCCATGAGGTAAAATATGCACGTTTGAAATCATTTTCTTTTTCTCTTGCCTCATATCCATCAATAAGCTTATAAAATTCATGCGGCTGCAAGTTTTCGAATTGAGTCGGCAATAAATTAAGCGGTCCGTATGCTATTCTTTCAGACCGCTCAATCCAATGTGCAAATGATCTTATTTTTTGCTCTCGTACACCACTTCCGGGGGCGTTTCCTTCACCCCCGGAATAAAAAGCCCGGTTTCATTTATTGCTGTGATTATTTTTGCATTCAGGCGATCAAGTGTACCACCGTTGTCACAAAATTCCTGAATAATATCATAGGCTTGTTCTATGTCTATCCCTTTATCGTCCACAATGCCGTTTTGCAGTGCCGCAGTGGTGACATTGATATCAAGCTGCTGTACTAATCCCCTCGGACCTGCTGCAAACAAAGATGTGATTGATTTACCTATTGCCCTTTCCATTCTTGCAAGCGATTTTATATTAAAACATAGCTCATATTTTTTGATTGGCTTATCGGCTTTACCGATTACAATATCTACACTGTTTTTCATTATTTATTCCTCTTTTTTATGCACTTATAGTAATAGTTAAGGTAAATGCCGTGGTGTCAGTAGCCACGGCAAGAACTACATCACCGTTGCTTTGTGCATCGAGATAAGACTGCTTAATTGTCAGCGTGCCGCTGCTATAGCTGTAATCAGTGCCAGCCGTAAGTGTAGTGCTGCCGTTTTTAACAGTGCTTACCGCTGTTGTCGACGGTGAAATAGTAAACACAGCATCAGCAGGAGCAGCTTTGCTAAATGCAGCGGTTGTTTTATCAATAGTCGCTGCCGTGATAAGTTCAGAGATCGGTCCGTTGCCTTCGAGTGTTATTTTCACTGTGCCTATCGCATCATGGGCATTGTCGTCATTGTACTCAGTGATATAGGCCCAGCCTGTACGGTAAGAACCATTTTTATAAGCAATTTTTACATGCGCTTGTTTATCATTTATAAAGCAGTAATCGATCATCTGTAAGGCTTCATCACTCATGATCTGCAAGCCGCTGTAGTCTATCGACCAGCTTTTGAGTCCCGGCACGGTTGAACCCCAGCCGCCGGAGGTTTTATGCGATGCGTCAAGTGTATTTGCTTTTCTGCTAAGTGGAGTGTTCCTCTGCCCGCCAATGATAAGCCAATCGGGAACATCAACAGCTCCCTTGTTCAAATAGAGCAGTGTATCTTTGCCTGCCTCGGCTACGGATACGTTCGGGTTATCCGGTAAATTATTCAATTCCTGATCTGTTAACATATTTTTTCCTCATTTCATTTCTTTTGCAATTTAAAGATCGCCGTTAGTACGCCATGATATCCATACGTCTCTTCCGGGAATGTTTCAACAAAATCAACATCGCAGTCAATAACGGTATAACCTTCTACTTCAAGTTCCCGTCCTTTTGCTGTGATAAGCACCGATACATCATTCAGAATACTATTTACAACTTCCTTGTCATTATTGCCGGCCCATATATCTATCTGCATTGATGCATTCCAGATTACGGCATTTTTTACGCCGGCATTTTTGAAGTTTATCGCACCTATTGTCATATACGGTAATGACGTTTTTTCCGACACATTACCATATATAGGCTTATCCTGTCCTGTTTTGATAAGGGCAAACACCGCTTTTTGCAACGGCACAAGCGGTATATCCTTAATAATAATCATTGCAGTACCTTCTTAATGCTTTCCTCAATGCCCGGACGTTCTTTATCCATTGCCGGACGCAGGAAAGGTTTTTTCGGCATTGCCCCATTATTTATATAGCCCCTTACAAAACGGCCGTTTATCAGCATTGCCTTTCGTCGTACTGGATATACAAGACGTTTTCTACTGCCAAACTCGACAAGATGTGAATGCGGTGCAGTAGATTTTACAACACCGCTTGCATAGCTGTAATTGGTATTCGTTTCCATTTTGATGCCCTTTTTCAGATTACCTGTTGCCGACATTGGGGCATTTCTGATCGCCTGTTCAAAAACCGCGGTAGTTCCATTTTTAATGGCTGCTTTGATTTTTCCCTGCGTTGCGATATCGTATTTTTCAATCTGAGCTGTTGCCTTAAATACACCTTCTTCGATATTAGCATATATAAATCGCGGCATTACGGATCGACCTCCTTTGTTGTCAGTATAATTTCCCCTGGGGTTGATGTATCGACATGCAGCACCTTATAGGTATGCTCACCTTCAATAATTTTCCAGCCTTTTTCAATATTACGGGGACGTATGCGCATACCCTGCGTTGTCTCGACTGTTTCACCGCTGCCGATCATTGCCGTTGGAACAATCCTGACTCGTAAAAACTCCGCCCAAATATCACCGTCAGAGGTAAAGCTTATCGGCTCACCAAAGCCTTCATCTGCTCCGCCCGATACCGGTTTCATAATTTTTATTCTATGCGACATTTTATTTATTTTCATGAGCTGCTCCAATACTGCATTTGCGTAATTAGTGTTCTTATCGCATAACCATAATCTTTTGCTCCGTCCTGCGTTGAATTACGGTTTTCATACATTTCTGTGATAATGGCCAATTGTGCAATTTTTGCCTTTGCCGCAAAACCGCTGTCGGTTATATTTGTTGCATAATCTGTCACAGCGTCCTTTAAATATGACTCGGACGCTGCAATAAGATTATTTATTAAATCATCCTCAACAGTGCTGTCAACACGCAAATAAAGCTTTGCTTCATCAAGTGTCACGCTCATAATGTCACCTTAAGCGCCAACATCAAGTTTTAGGTAAGTCATTGCCGCGGAATCCACTTCCTGCACGTCAAAGCGTTCTATTGCCCTGACAAAAGTTGCATTTTTAGTAAATCCGGCTTCAGTAGACACCGCAATTTCAATTCCCACACGGTCAAAAAAGTGTATCAAGTCAGACATAGAACCGACAACAAACGGAGCAAGAGTTTTGCCGGCTTCGGTAGTGGTGTCATTAGCTAAAAGCGTATCCTTCAGCATGACGATACGGCGCCCTTTGAAAAGATACTGCGTGGGATCGGCAAGACTGGCAGTAAGCAGCGGACGTTTATTGCTGTCTGTCAGCTGGTCAAGATAATCGTATCCCGTCTGGTTTGTAAAAATAGTCGCACCTGCGGATATCGCGGGATCTAAAGTTTTGTTTAACGCTGTCTGAATCGACTTATAACCGGTTGTCGGTACCGTTGCAGTAAGAGCATTGATAATGGCCAGTATCTGCGCGTTTTCCGTATTGATCGCTTTTCTGGCGAAACGCTGGCCGATAACAGACATAAGATCAATATCCACATCTTCGAGCAGCTGGTTTGCTATGGGGATAATATCGCCATAATCCTTCACCGCATATTTTATTTGCGCAAAGTCCAGATCGCTCTGTGCTATTTCGTTGAGTTCTTCAAAGTTAGTCAGGGTACCGTCTTCTTCACCTATCGTCGGCTGCTGTCCGTTGCGGCTGCCGGCAGCTCTTATCGTGCAGAAGCTTTTCAGCGCAGTATAGGAGCGTCGGAATTCCAAAAGCTGGGCAAACTGTTCAGTCGGTATCAGATAGCCGCCTTTTGCCGGAGTCGCACCAACCTGTCCTGGAGTTCCTGCGGCATTAACAATTTTATCTACTACGCTTTTTTCTTCATCGGTCAAAGTCCGGTTAAATACCTGACCAAACACGAGCTTGTTAAATGTGCGGTTGATAAGCTTTTTGTCGTTTTTATCGGCAATTGTGTTTATCGGTGTCATGCCCTGCGTGAAATTACTGAAATCACTGTCCTCCATTGCTTTTACGGTATTATATTCCCGGACAAGGTCTGTCAACTCTTTTGCCTTAGCCGCGGCATCGTCAAATTTCTCTGCTGACTGCAATGTTTCAATTTCAGCACGTACCTGTGTGATCTGATTCTTGATTTCATCGGATTTTTTCATGTTTTATACCTCTTTTTTATAATATTTGAGCCATTGCCAGGGCAACAGCTATGTCATTTTTCTGCCTTTTGAGCTTATATTCTGCCAGTTTTTCAATGCTTTTATCATTGTTTTCCGGCTGTTTTACAGGTTTTTTCGGCATATTTTCAGCTACAAATTTGATATTTTCCGGTATATTGCCGATATTTTCAGGGAGTTTACCGACACAGGCCACCATCTGCAGTGCATCTGTCGTTTTTATATTAAATATCTGTGCTGCATCTTCACCGGTAAGCCAGGTCGTTTTATTAACCATCTCATGTATTTGATCAGCGGTAATGCCTTTTTGGGCATTACTAACATACAAAGATTCCATACCTTTTTGGATAGTATCGAGAGTATCCGCTGCTTGTAAAAGCTCATCAGCATTACCGGCTGTCGACATCATTGGTTTATGGATCATGAGATAGGCATTTTTAGGCATTTGTTTATTATCGCAGGCAAAAAATATCTGCGTTGCTATACTTGCGGCGACTCCATCAACAATGGCAGTGGTTTCCCCATCATGGCGCTTTAACATATTAGCTATGGCCACACCCGCAAATACGGTACCTCCGGGGCTGTTTATATAAACATTAAGACTTTTCCCCTTCAATTGATCCAGTTGATTTTTTACATCAACTGGAAACACAAATCCTGCCGTATCATCATCGCCAAACAACTTAACCATATTCTTACTCATATCATCCATTATCTGGCCGGTGACATATAAATCCGCCGATGTATCAGTCACGTTTTTAATTTCAAAACCTTTCATCATTTGCCATCTTCACCCCCTTTCGGTATAGCCTTATTTTTATAAGCGCTGCCTAAATCCTGCAGCTTTACATAGCTGCCGTTGGCAATGATCACATTGCCGTCTTTATCCGGCGGCATGCCCGCATAGCGACGTGCTTCGTTGACTGAATAGACGCTGCCGGCCACATATTTATTAAGCATATCCGCCTGGGATGCCGGATCACCGCGCAGTATCACGCTGACATTAAATTCATAACCGAGTCCCTGCTGTAGTTCCTTTGTCGTCAGCAGCTTGCGGTTTAGCTCCTGCTCATAAAGCGTGATGTTATAAAGCAGCGTATCAACGTAAAAAGTCAAGTTCTGCATAGAGCTGTTTGCATAACTTGACTTATCGTAATTATTTAAGTGGTTTGGCATAATGCCAAAGGCTGCGGCCACCTGCAGGCTCGAAAACTTTTTTAACTCGTAAAACTGGCTATCCGTAAGTTTTAATTCCAATGGCACTATATCCCAATTTGGCGGCAGCGGTATAATTCTGTCTGTGCGTTGTCCAGCTAATTCGGTTAATTGGGCAATAACATTTTGCATGCTTTTTTTATCTAAATCACCAGTATATTTAACGACGGCATTTGCCGTCAATCCTTTTTGGTAAAGGTCATTTAAAAAACGCTGCGACGCTTTATTGCCTTGCATGTATGACGCCAATATTTCTCTGACGCTTTTACCGGCAAACCCGTTTCTGCCCAGTTTCCAGCTTTTTACATGTATTACATCATCCGGGTAAAACCAGTAACTTTGCCCGCTCACGCTGTCAGTATAAAAATAATAATATTGTCTTTGAGTAAACTGGCTTGTATTGTTAACCCATATCTGCACCATGCGCGGATCAAGGATATATAACCCTTCCATACTTCCGTCCGGATTACGGTTAATGTAAGCATAGCCGTTACCGTAATGATTCCGACAGTATTCGAGGGATGTGAAAAACTGTGCCGGTGTTAAAACGGCATTTGGCTGCACATTCAGATATTGATAAGTGTTATGGTCCGTTATCCTGTTTTTGTCGCTGTCTTTTAAGGCAATAGGCATTTTTCCCAGCGATTCAGACAGCTTTTTCATGCATATAAAATAGGTTATCTCTGATATATCCGGTCCGTCGGTGCCGATACGATTATTAAAAAATAAAGCATTTACATCAGAAAGAGTAAAACCGCCCGAATCATTTTTGATATTTGATCTAAACGCACCGACCATTTTATTTAAAAATGACACTCTTTAGCCTCCTTTCTTTTAATTTTTTGTTGGTTATATATTCTTACCTCTATACGTGGACACTATTCAATATTTTTTGCCGCCTGCATGGCTTTTTCCCACATATCATAAGCTTCATCGGCTGATATCTGCCCGTCATCCTTATTCATAAAATACAGTTTCCAAGAATCAAGCACGCAGTCAACCGGATCAATGCGGTCTGGCTGCGTCATTTTATCGACTTTTATTTCGCCAAAACTGTTTTTGGTTGTTATGGCGTTGACCATGCTCCATGTTAAAAGCGCATTGTTTTTATTATAGAGCACCATACATGCTTTGACAGACAGCTGAAAGTCCACTGTTGCATCATTTAAACTTCTTGCCGATTGCACGACTTCGGTCAGATCGCAAGGCATGATATCTTCCAGATCAGCAAGAAAAGTATCAGCATTGTGATTGTCATAACCGCAGCCGATGATTTTTAGATTATAATCGGCGATCGCTTGCTTAAGATACTCAATAATCGCTTTATAGTCTGTCTTTATGCCGTACAGTCCGCTGGTCAGGGTAATAAGTCCCTGATTAACCCAAACACGGTACGGTGCGTCATCTGTCTTTTCATGTTCAGCCAGCCGCAGCTCTGGCATAAAGCTATGCGAGAAGATATAGACTTTATCGCCCTCAAGCGGGAACACCAGCGCAATGCTGGTTAAATCACCGCCGGAAGATAGGTCAATGCCAAGATAGCATTCCCGGCCTTTCATATCCTGCAATGTCAGATCGGCTTCGCACATTTTCCATTTATCGAGGTTGAGCAGCGCGCCGCCCGCGTATGTCACCCAGACATTTAGCGATTTGGTCAAAAAATTAACAAGGTCATCGCCTTGTTTTTCTTTTGCATCTATTGCTTTTTCGGCCATGCGGGCCAGCATGTTTTGATTTAGGGTATTATCCGCATGCCACAGATGCAGCGGATTTGCTTTTGCCCAGTTTTTTGAGTCCCATATATCATCATCTTTATCCATTTCGGCAATGAAAATAAACAGGGAATCCTTTTTTATTGCCCCTGCCAACACCTTTTTGCAGAATTGATACTGTTTATAACAGGGACTGTTTAAATCAAATCCTGCCGTTGTTATCGCAATTGTGAGCGCATTGTCAACGGTAATCTGCCCATCAAGCATGAGCTTGTACATCTGATTCGTGGGGTGTGCATGATATTCATCAATTATAGCTAAAATACTACGGAACCCATCCGCACTTTTGGTGTCCCGCCCGATTGCCTTTATGACAGTACCCGTGACTCGGCTTGTAATCGTGCGGTCATGCGTCCTGATTTTATACAACTCTTTTAAATCATCGTCGGACTCTATAAATTTATCTATTTCATCCCAGACAATATTTGCCTGTTCCTGCTTTGTCGCCGTGCAGAATATGCGCCCGAATTGATAACCGGAAAATCCTGCAAAGTCGTTGCCTAGTTCGCCGGCGATAAATGATTTGCCGTTTTGCCGGCCCATCTGCACATATGCTTCACGGAATCTCCGCTCTTTGCTGTGCTTTTTACGCCAGCCAAATAACGCGCCGATTATAAAATCCTGAAAGCCGCGTGTTTTTAGCGGCTTTTTCTCTTCACCTTCGCCGATTGTCAGTGTATTTGCGATATCTATATGTTTTTCTGCAGCTTTTTTGTCAAAGATATATGCCGAATCTTTATTTGCTATGTCGTCAAGATGCCGCCTGCAGGCAAGGTATTCACTGCGCCCAGCTATTTTCCCGCCCGAAACAATCAGCTTTGCATAGGCAGTCGTCCGATCTGTCATCAGGCATCCAGAAATTTGATGAATTTATTTACGGTTTTGTCTTCTTTGACAGGCACGATCAGCTTGAGACGGTCTGTCGTGGCAAGGCCAAGCTTTGTACTGCACTGCATGATCTGTTTGACATAGCGTTCCTGCGCTGACAGGTAAGGTGACACCGTTTCATATTCCCCATAACCATTTTTGCGGTAACCCGTGTCTCCATAGTCATGGATATGCTGCACAAGTTTCATATACCGACTCCAGGCATTGGCATATATTGCAAGGATGGCCAGATCAAGATTATCCAGCAAATCGATCTGTCCAGCCTCGGCAACAACGCGGGTAAATTCGGCTGCGGCATCTTCATCAAGCCAGGCAGGCGGTGAAAGCGCATCGCGCGGCAGTTTTATTTTCTTTTCCTGCTGGCGTCTGGCGCTGCGTTTGTTTTTCCCTATTTTTCCGGTCGATATGTCTACAACTTTTCGCGGTCTTCCCGGCATGCTATCACCCCTTTTTAGAATTTTTCATTTCTGGCATTTTTGCGCGAAAAAAGACCATACGCGGTACTATATTTTCATCTCTGAAACTTTTTCAGGTACCCCCGCCGGCCTTAATGATATCAAAGAGAATCCCTTGTATTTTCTTCTTTGACATTTCTGATTTTTTATAGGCTTCATGTATCTCTGCATGACTTTTATCGCTCAGGTAAATGAGATTGGACTGGTCATAAGCACGGTTCTTATCCTCTGCTATCTCAGTGATGTGATGACTCAGCGTGCCTTTTACAAGTTTATGCTTAACATGCAGCGCGTATAAATCCAGGCCGTTACATTTACGCTTGCAGTCATCTGACAGCAGCTTCCACATCTTGCTGTGGTAGATAGCTGCTGACTCTTTATTGCGGCTGTATCTGTCATATTCCTTATGTCGCTGCTTCTGGCATTCGCATTGTTCATTGATTTTTATTTTTCGCCCACAGCGTCCGCATACCTTTGTCAGCATACTATCTTACCTCCTGATTGAAATTGGGCATTAAAAAACCGCTAAGAAAAGTCAATCAGTTTCTTAGCAGGTTAAAGAAATAAGCGCAAATGCTCAACACCGTTATTTTGGTGTACAGTATCTACGCTTTTATATTAGGTTGCCTCTTCTTTTATTTGCTCCCATGTTCTTTTTAAAATCTGTTGACATCTTTGAGTGAAAGTAGATATATCTTCTTTTATGTCAATAGATTCTAATGAACCAGGTTTATTTAGGTGAGATATCCCATACATTTCATCTGCTTTATCTTCAATAGTATTTTTAAATTTTTTAATATCTGTTACAAAGTCTTCTTCAGAATGCGTGTACATTAAAATAAGTAAATCGAGATTTTGGCATAATAAATCCATAGCTTTGGCCATTTTGAGACTATCACTTTCCTTATTACAGCATTCACTTTTTAATTGATAAGCAGCTTCGGTACACATTGCCATATTCTCTCTTACTTTATTTAACCATTTTACTCTTTCAACGGTTATTATTTCCTTATATTTCATACTCCGATCATTATTACATTTGATAGTAGCCACTAGCCATGCAATTGCTCCAGATAATATTGTTCCTATAATGCTAATTTCTGCTGCAGTTATTGCGGAATTATTTGTATCCAACATAATATCACCCCATCCATAAGATGACATAATTATATCACAAAAGCCGCCCACCTTTCGGCAGCGGCTGTGTGTTACTCTTCACTTTTCTATAGTATAGCATATAAAATGGGGTAGTTATTCTCGGAATAAGGATTATTTTTTATTTATTGTATATGAGAAATGTAGTTTTTATATTTTTCAAAAGCTTTTTTTTCTTGATCATTTAAGTTTACAGGATAGTGATTTAATTTATCCGTTATTTCTTCGGGGCGAATTAAATCTTCTAGCTTTGCATTACCATAATTTCTAGTATGCCTATTAGTTCCTAATTTTCGAAGAGCGTTCTTAACTGCGAAATCATCTACTATCCCAATTAATTCATTATATAAGTAACACCCTAAACTATATTTACACTCATATAGTGTTCTTTTTACATTCGAGTCATTAACCTCAAATTCAGTGATTATTGTTTCTAAGTCACGAATAATATCCTCCCTATCTCTGTCTGGAATACCATCTACTATGCCATGATAAAGAAATGTCTTACTAGTAATGTTTATATAAAGGGCAGCAAGATTTTTTAGCTTTTCAACTGCATTATCTGCATCATCAATGATTTTTTCCACTCTCTTTACTTTAAATCCCAACCCACTTATTTCTGCTATTTTATCAAAATTCAAAAAAGCAACTGCTATAGCTCCGCCGACTATGGATGTTATCATTTCTGTTGATTGATTCTTATATCCAAAATACATTCCTGGGCCCAAAATAATAAAAACATATATGATATTAATGAATATGTGTAAAATATATTCATTAATATTTAGTTTTTTATCTTCCATATAGATTAAGCTCCCTATTTTAATTATACGTTTGAAAATATCTATGCTCACAAAAACCGCACATTCAGATGCGCGGCTATCGTCAAATTTCTATGCTATTAGTATACTACGGATTTCGTAGAAAAAAAGGACAAAAAAGGTATTCTTTTGGTACTAAAAGGGTAAGAAAAAGGTAACGAAAAGGTATCGAAAGGGTAAGGAAAAGGTAAAATCCATACAATCGACTTATCCACAACTACTTGAAAAACACGAAAGACAGCTGTTCAGGGACCGCTTTCGGCCCGAATACAGCTGTTGCCATACTTTGCAGAGCTTCATCATGTTTTCTTCGGCTGGTTTTTATATTGCAGTGCACCTGGCTTGAAATAAACTCCCATGAATCCCTCTCGATCCAGCGTCCTTTCAAGATAATTTGCGACTCATCATCAAGCTGCTGCATTGCCCGATCCACCCTATCCAGATTTGTCCGGATTTCGGTGATATTGAGATTGAGCTCGACAATTTCATGCTGCAGCTTCTCTCTTCGCTCGGTCTCCTGCTCAACCTTGCTTGAGTCGCTGCTCTTAGAACAACCAGCAGTCAGCGAATACTGCGCTGTGATCGGGTGCATGATGGTCTTGAGCATTTCTTCCTTGGCGGCCTTATCAGCCTCAAGGTTCTGCAAATATGTACGCAGCTCGTCATTTCGTGATAAGTAGCGTATTACTGTCTGGATATAATCGTTGTATTTCTTCATGCCCTTTTCCTTCCTGTGATGAGATTTGGCCATACTGAGGTGTCGGCATGGCCCTTTAGTTATTTCTAAACCTATCGAAAGTAATAGGTTTAAACTGGTCGATTTCGACACGGTTACGCCTTATCGATTATCCCTATTCCTTTACATTTATCGCATGTGCATAATGGTTTATTTATCTTTTTCATCAATTCCGTTAACCACAGGTCAACTTTTTCTTTTAGCTCTTTTTCACTGTTAGCAGTCAACCCTTCAATAATTGAGTATCCACTATAATGATTAATATCGTCTGTCATCTCAAATATTGTTGACTCTTTATGTTTAGCTACTCTGAAATGTACTTTTTCTCTTTCTTTTTTAGTTCTGGCAAATATATAGTGATAGCTTAATGTTTCTGGTTCATATAACGGAATTATCTTTTTGACTGTAAAACAAAAATCATAGTCAGAAGTTATTGATGCTTGTTCTTTATCTATATGTTCCCTAACATATTGTCTTGTGATATCATACATCTGCTTAGATGTTAATCGGCACGGGTATTCTGTTAAGAGCACTTGGGGTATCATTATTTCATCTATAAGCTGATGGTGTACATCTGCACTTGTAATATGATAGGGCTTATCCCCAAAATTTATTTCATGGATACCCACAAAATCAAATGGCACTTCATGGAAATTCTCAACTTCTAAAACTGTTTCAATTTCTACATCAACCTTTTGCTGGCTAGTGATAGTATCCTTTTTAAATTCATACAATGAGTCAATCACATCCTCATCGTAATCATTTTTATTTGCACAAAGTATTACTGCTGGTAAACTATCTGTAATATATTTTTTATCTTTTATTTCATATCGCTTATTTATGGTCTCAACGCACTCCACAGTAATGGTTTCAGGGTATTTTTCTATGCGAAACCAATGTTTTGCCCAAGTTTGGGTACACTTTTTATCGTCAAATAGCCAATTTACAAATGCCGAATGGTGATAATTATAATCATAACTATCTTTTTTATTAGTGTACAAATCCGATATAAAACAGCATTTGTCTGTCTTAATTAACATTATTTTATTTTTCATCACTCGCACCTCTCAAATTTAGCCTGTATGAAGCTTTTATATGCTATAGGTAATCTTGGCAGCATTTTTCTTTTAAACTCATCAGATGTCAACTTTCTGCGCATAGCTGCTGCCTGACGATAAGGGTTGCTGTCTATGCTGCGTCCTACGTTTTTTATTGCAAGTCCCTGTTTCATTCATTATTCTCTACTTTCTCTATAACATAAAATTTAAAATCACACTCATCGCATTTACCCGCATCATCACCTGACCATTCATATATTTTTGTGCCACATTTAGGGCAATATCGTGTGTTTTCTTTATCAGAAAGTCCCGCTACAAATACTTCCATATTTACTCTCCTCGTTTAAGTTTGTTTTCCTTTATTTTCTCCAGCACAGCTTCCGGAGTGCGCTGTGGCGTATTCGGCGATGGATCGCATTCGCTTGTCCGGAAGAAATAGCAGTACCGATGCACGGCATGCGGTCCAAGGGTGTATTTATCCTTACAGGCTGCATTACATGAGCGGCACAGACCGTTTTTGGCTGTCTCAGTATGCTTTTTCATATTACAGCTCCTATCTGTATATTTTCCCGGTCTGCCGATCGATCAGTATTATCCTGCCAGCCGTGTCAAAACCGAATTTGTCCAATGCGGCTCGTGCGGCCTTAAGTGCAGCTTTAAGGCGCTTTGTGTCGTCTTTTTCGATCGTTCTGATTGCCTTGTATGCTGTCTCGTCCCGGTAGTGTTCATCGTTGTATTTCAGGCTACACATCGCGTCCTCCGAATAATTCTCCCTGCGCTTTTGCTGCAAGTTGTTTTTTTATAAAAGGATCCAGCTCATCATCAAGGCTGGTTGCGAGCGGGATTATAATAATTTCCGTACGGGGATTGTCTTTATCGATACCGGAGATGCAGCTGCCGTCCCAGTTTTTTATTATCCGGTCATCGCTGAGCAGCCACGGACATACAAGTTGCTTTTTATGGTCTATAACTTTGTACTCGTCGCTCAGAATATCTGCCGTGGCCTGCTCAAGTCCGACCAGATCGGGCCAGTGCGCGGCACTCTCAAGGTAATAATGCACCTGCATCCGGACGGGTCCGGAAAAGTGTGGCAGACGCATTTTATAGCGCAGCAGGTTTATTGCTTCACGGCATTGTTTTTCGTATTTCCTGTATGCCTTACTGGGCAGCAGCGCTGCATGGTCTCTCACGATGGTTGAGCTGTTTTTCTTTGTCGCGGGCTGTCCGTAGAGCGTAAAACCGAATGGGTTCATACTGTTATTCATCGGTCACGCTCCTTTTTCCAGTCTGGCGTTGGCGCCTATGCATTTTAGTCCGTAATCACCAAGCATGGATTTTATCCGGCTGCCTAGTGCTTCGTCAATGTTATTTGTGATATAGGAAAGAGAATATTCGCTCGAAAACAGCGTTGTTTTATGATTTATATACCTGGTATTTATAATGTCAAACATGATCTGCAGATCCTGCTGTTGAATTTTCCCGTCCTTCATAGCAAATTTAAACAGATCGTCTATATATAAATTATTGACGCCGGTCCAGTGTTGTATAGCCTGCGAATACAGCTCAGCATTGCTGTACATGACGGCTTTGATTTTCTGGATTTCGGAGCGGTATGAAAAATAATAATGTTCCTCGCTATAATCACATGTAAGAGCTTGGCAGATTGCTATGCATATGTGTGTTTTTCCGGTACCGCTTGCACCGAAAAAGCCTATTCCCTGCCCTGCGGCACGGTCTTGAATATATCTTTCGGCTATTTTTTTCATAGATGCATGTTCTCTGGTATCAGTTTTAAATTTTGCGAAGCTGTATTTAGCGTATTCAGCAAGGCTTATTCCTGATTTTCTCAGGCGTGCCTCTGTCTGAATCTTAGCCAGGCATTTACACGGAGCCTTGCTGAAATTACCATCTGCATCGAGCACGGTGACATATCCGGTATCTTCGCATTTTTCACATGTATATTGCGTATCAACAGCAGTTTTTACTTTACCTGCTCTTTTCATACGCTCATATGTCTGAACATATGGGTTTATAGTTTCGCCGCCTTTTACAGCAGGCTTGAATTTCATAATCTCACCGATCGACTGCATTTAATCACTCCTAAAAGTCAATATCGTATTTTCGTTTCGGCGTCTCCGGCGGCTTGTCAGGGTAACCTCTGGTATCCCAGTTCCGCAGGATTCCCTCGATGTAGCTTAACGTCCGCTTATTTTGCCCGACAGCGGTTTCTATTGCCTTTATAACAACGTCAGGACCATATTTAACAATACACTCTGTAAGCCTGCCGACTTCTATTGCACCGCTGACAGGATGGATATTATTGCTATAGCAGCCATAAACTTTTTGCCTTTCAGCCGGAACGACTACCACGCTGTTTTCTTCATCTGGTTTATCATCTGTGTTTATATCTGGTTTATTATCTGGTATAGGTCTGCCCATTTGGTCAATTCCATTTTCCTGTTTGGTCAATTCCATTTGACCATTTGGGCAAATGGATTCGCCGTATAAGGAAAATGCTTTTGCCGTTAGTGCGTACCATTTTGTCCTGTCATATGAGCTCTTATTATAATTACCGGTTAGGATATAGCCTTCATCTTCAAGCTGAAATAATATGCGGCGTATTTGCTTTTCTGTCCAAAAGGAAAATAAGTCAGAAAAAGCTTTTAAACTGTTATATGTCCAATAATTACCATCAAAATAGTTAGCATCGTTAGCAACGTTTTTTATGATCCAGAAATGTAAATTATGCAACATGATGGCTTTTTCAATCCCAAGATGGCAGGCTATTTCTTTGTTGAATGAATAATCCATGATTTTTTACCTCAAAAAAATTATTAATTATCGCGCGATGATTAAAGTGTAAATCATTTTAGGTTGTAAAAAATGCCCTTTTTTTACATTTTTTGGCCGCGTCCAAATGTGTCCAAATTTGGACACATTTTACTTTTGGGACAAATTCTTATTACTAAGATTATATTTCCGTCCGATTTCTTCGGTCAGTTTTATCGGTATCAGATGATACTTTACATTGAACTCATATTGCGGCATGTTATGGCATTCTATGTGATGAACGCCACATAATGGCAGCACAAGCATGTTTAAATGGTTAATGGTATTTCTGTTGCGGCCCATGCCCACTCTGTCAACATGGTGCAGCTGTGCAGGTGGTTTGCCGCATACAGCACATACTTTATTCAGCAGACACGCATATACATACTTGCCGATATCCTCACATAATTCTATAAGCGGCTGGCCCACAGGTATATTATTTTCAATTACAAAATTGATCAGAAAGCTTATATATTCACGCGCAGTTGTCACATCACAGTCAGAAAGGGAAAATACTTTGCCGTCAAGATTTTCAGTATCAATCATAAATTTAAGCTTGGTAATTTCTTTTATGACTTCAATAGGCGTATAGCCTGACCACTCGCTGATTTTAGTCAGTAGCACATATGCTTTTTTACGCTGCGCAGGAGTAATTGTTCTGCCATCCGGCAAGCCTATACATACGTCTTTGTACTTTCTCAGACAGGCACGATCAATATTTTGGTAGGGAGCGTTGATTGTTATCGCATCAGGCGTTATATTTGTTATTTTCCCGCTGACTATTTCCATAGGATCACCCCGCAATATAAACCGGTCTGCCGCTTATCTGCTGTATTTCACCTTTGAAACGTTCTGCGTCCGAATTGGCATCGGATAGGTGGCAGAGCCAAATCTCTTTTACCTTTGACAGATCATTAGCCTTTAGAAAATCTTTTACGTTATCAAGGCTGAAATGTGTTTCCTGAATCCTTTTCCTGAGTTTTGCTGGTATAACTCCCTGCATAACATTTTTGTCGATTATGTCACCGACGTAATTGCACTCAACAAGGATATGTGTCAAGCCTTTAAAAGTGAATTTGCTGTATGCAGTATCTGTCATATAAAGCAGCTTATCTTGATTAAGCGATATATAAAATCCAACCGGCTCAGCAGCATCATGAATCGTTTTGAACGCTTTTATTTTTGCACGTCCTACTTCAAAGGTTTTATTTGGTTCTACCTGATAACAAAACGGATTTGTGTTTACGTGTAAGATTTCTGCTGTTCCGTCGCTCATATAGCAGGCTATTCCGTGCCCTAAAAGCTTTGACACTGCTTTTGAGTGGTCTCCATGTTCATGAGTGATCAGGCAACCATCTATGCCAGAAAGCTTGAAATTGCTCTTTTTCTGCAGCTCATTGTAAGGTAATCCTGCATCAAGCAGGAGAGAAGTGCGCCCACCTGTTACCAGATAGGCGTTTCCTTTGCTGCTGCTTCCTAATACCTTAATTTCCATTAGAATGACCTCTTTGGTAGTTCTGCTTCCTGAGGTTGTTCAACGGGTTTAATATTAACATCACTTGCATGTTCAGCTTCCGGCAGTTCTTCCGGTTCATCAAATCCTATTTCTTCCTGATTGGCCTGCATGTCTGTGACAACATGAAGACCGGCCCTTTGAGCTGCGCCTAATCCATCATCAACCTGTCCGTCCTTATCGATCGTCTGCTGAAAATCAACGGACATGATACCGTATTTGCTTATCAGACGTTTAATTACAGTCTTTCGCGCCATAGCATCAAAATTTTGTATCCAAAGTGAATCAGATTTACCTGATTTATAAGACTGCGAATATAATTTTCCGTGCCGGTCTATTTCGTCTACTGTCATATACAGATATTTTTCAAAGCCGTTTATCAGTTTGAAGTAACCTATATATCCAACGATTTCAGCATCTTTTTTAGGTTCACCAAATTCCATGCGGTTAGTAAACCGGTTATATGAGCGTATTTCTCCGTCATACACTTCATTGACGGTTATTGTCGAATACTGACCGGTGCGCATGGCAAGCTGGATATAGCCTTTATAGCCTATCTGGAAGGTTGCTTTATGTTTGAAAGGAATAATATAAGCAAAGCCAAGACTTGCATTTATCGGCAACTTTAATGTGGCCGCCGTCATGGCAGCGGATAATATGGAGATCGCCGGGCATTCCTGCAGGCTGGTGCTTGAATTTACAAGGCTCACCAGTGAACTTACAAATGCTGAAGAATTTTCACCTAATGTTTTTTCAAAACGGGCCTGCACGTCTTTTCTGTCAAAAAAGCTTGAGATTGATTCAAGAGCCTGTTGCTGTTTCTTTTCTATTGCAGTTTGCATATTAAGCAATCTCCTTTCTGGTTTCATCCTTAACGACTACACGGAGCTTTTTGTCCGGTTCGCTGACTATAAGGCGTATGATCTGGGCGTCAATATCTGTATTTAACTTTGTGATGCTTTCTGCGTTATCAATAAAGATAGGCGGATAGAAGTTATAGTGAGCGTCTAATGTGCGAATGATGTCAAGCCCTATGTTATACTGCATGGCATTATTGAGTGCCTTATACGGCTTGCCATCGTGCATCGGTTCGCAGCATTCGGATATGCCGCCGTTGATCTGGTCGGTAAACATCTTGAACTGCGTGAGCTTGAATTTGCTTGATACTTTATCTTCGAGCAGCTTAACGCGTGTTTTCGTGAATTCTTCAGTAAGGAACAGCTGTCTGGAAAGCTCCTCAAATCTTTGAGCGTAATCTTTTTGCTGCTTGGTAAGTTCTGCAATACGCTCCTGCGTACGTTCAGATGTTCTGATCACGGCAAGCTTATTTTCAAGATTGTCAATTTCAGTCTGCTTTGCTGCAGCGTTTTCTTTTAGTCCTGTTATATTGACTTCTGCCGCTGTTTCGACATCGGTAATCTGCTGCAGATATTTTAATTTTCTCGCTTCCAGGGCATCGATTGCCGGAGAAGAATCAATCTTATTGTCGAGCATGGCCCGATATTCTTTACGTTTATCTTCCATGATCTGTCTGATGTCGGCAGCTGTTTTTCCAAGCTCTGCGGCTTTATTTTCATTAACAATAATGTCCGCACGATCTTTATCTAAATTTGCTTTGAGCTGCTTGCCCTGTGCGTTCATGTCCTCTAAGCGTTTTGCTTTTTTAATGTTGTAGTCTGTACGCGCCTTGTCTTCTTTTTCTCTGGCCAAATTGATTTGGTCGGCTGGCAGCTTCTGGCCGCACAGTGCGCAGGTATCATCAATCGGTGTATCCGGATACTTTTCCGCGGCTTCAGTATCGAATTTATCCGCAAGTGCTTTCAGGTCGTTTTCAATATTGGCTATTTCTTCCTCATTTGCGAGCTTTCTGGAATCAGCAAGAGATTGTTCTTGTCTGATACTGGACTCCTGCAGCTGCTGTTCGCTGATTTCTTTTGACAGTGCGGTGATCCGGTCAGTGATATCTTTGTTCAGATCGTTCTTACGCGTCAGAATTGCTGTGTCAACCTCAGCAATGGCTTTTTTGAGATTAATAACCGTGCTACCATTTTTAGCAAGCAGGATTTCTTCTTTTGTCGTATTGAGCTCTTTTCTTACGCAGCCGAGAGCAGCTTCAAGTTTTAATTTGCTCTCGGACGGCTCAACATCGATATTGTTTTTTAATTCCGCTATTTTCGCAGGAATAATTTTCAATTCATCGTTGATTTTCTTCTTTTCGGCGTTGATGGTTGCCTTAAAATCCTCAAGACTTTTATTGGCAAACAGGTTTTCAAGCTCTTTTATGTCAGGATTTGCGGCAAATATATCTGCACTTTCAACATCACCGCAGATTTTAAGGACTAATTCCCTGCGGGCTTTCCAATCAATGTTTTCTGAGAAATGATGAACGTTTGTCAGTAATTTGAAGATGTCTTCAGAAATGAATGTTTCTTTGATATAAGCATTGAATTTATTTGTAGGTTTTGGCGTTCCGTCAATGAAATATTTAGTTTCATTACCGGTGTTTTCCTTAACGGCTGATCCGCGTTTCTGTGTCCATTTTTCAGTCAGAACTTTTTTTAAGGTCACTATTTCATTATTATCCAGGCGAAATGTTGCTTCGACGGCATATTCAAGATTGTGTCGCGGCTGACCGTATGCATCAAGCGGTTTTATTTCAAATACAGTTTCATTCAGGCTGTTCTTGTTAAACAGCAGCCACCAGATCGCATCAGCCACCGTTGTTTTGCCGGTACCGTTGTCTCCATATATATCTGTGTCGACCCCTTCAAAATTGATGTCGAGTGGAACACCTTTAAAGTTTTCTGTATGCAATGTTAATATTTCCATTTTCATTCTCCTTATGTTATAATTTACGTAAGTTTATTTACCTAAACCGCTTAAGTGTTGTCGCACTTGGCGGTCTTTTTTATTGCGTCCTGCAGCTGGACTAAGTCCGTCCTGTTGAATATGACTGTGCCGCACCGGTCCAATCCTTTTAATGACTGATACAGCGTTATCACGCCACGCTTATGCAGCATTACCACCGTGAAGTAGTAATCATTTTGGATAATGCCGATAATTTTTTCGGTAAGTGTACCTTCGACTTTTTTTCTTATTTTTGTGTACTGCTCAGGGATATCGTTAATTGTGTACATCGTCTGCCCTCTGGTTCCATGCTTTACGCGCTGCTGTAATAGTTTTAAATGATTCGGTACTCACATGACATGTCAAACAGCTGCAATAATAATGTTTAACGTGTGTACCGTTCATGTTAGTAACATAAGATTCCCGTTCTTTTGCTTTCCCTCCGCAAAACGGACACGGCTTAAGCTTTTCCATTATCTGCATCCTCCAATGGCGTGGCGTTGCAGGCATAGGCGCTGCATTGTATACACTTGTCAATTAAACAGTCTGTTCGCAGGTCAATAAGTCCGTAGCAAAAGCAGCGATTGTCATTTGGACCGTATTCATAGCGGGATATTTTAGCTCTTTTACAGTCTGCATCTAGCGATTTCCCGCGCATAACTGCTCGTGATATTGTCTTTTCGCTCATCTGCTCACCCCCATCACGATCACCGCCGTTGCCAATATGCAGATGGCAAATAACACGTCCACCCATCCCCCGATGCGGCGACTCATGATTTTCTTTGTTTTTGCTGCAGTTTTTGTAATCATGTTTGCACCAACTTTTTCATTAATATAAGCTTTAACACCGCAGATGGCAGGTCCTTTTTAAGCAATTCCCGCAGCTCTCCGGCCTTGATTGGTTTGCTGTATCCTATTCGTTTCATTTATATCACTCCTATCATTCATTCCCGATAAATATCAATCTCATACCATTAAAATTTGAGCGCTTTTCCTGACGTTTTTTAGCTGTTGGGGTACTGAGCCAATAAACTGTAAATCGTTTTAATTTTTCATGAGCTGCAATTTCATCAATCGTTCCGTCACACACATTTTTTTCGCCTCTGTATAGGGCGTATATGCGTCTCATTTGTCCACCCCCTTTTCGTCATATCCGATAACTTCGGATTTCAGCATATCTTTTTTCTTTGATCCTAAAAAACATGCGGCTATAAAAAATGCTGCCGATGCAACACTTGTAGCACCTAAAATTAGACCCACCCAAAAATCAATGCTCATATTTTCACCTTCCGCTGCAGCTCTCTTAATTTCCGTCGGCTGCCATTTACGACTGCCGGGCAATTCCGGTCGTCAGCGCAGACCATGACTGACTGCCCACTCCACAGCACCAAACTCTGTATGTTCGAAGGTTTTAGTATTCGTCCGCAACGCCAGCAATACGGGATCATGCCCGCCTCAGTTCTGCATCAAAGTCAAAAGGCTCAGTTGATAATTTAAAATTCTTTTTAGTAGGCTGCACAGGTTTACTGTGTTCGTACTCCGACAGGGCTTTATCAGCAACCTCTGGACGTATACAAAATCTGTGTCCTTGACGAAAGCAGGGTATGATACCTTGCTTACAATAATGTTTGACTAAATCGTATGGCAGTCCACAGTGTTCCGCATATTGCAATGCGCTCATGGCTTTTTGCATATTATCATCTTCTTTCTGTGCTATAATCACCATTTTGAATAATTCAGCTAAAATCGCATACGATGAAATAATGTATATGATTCATCGTGAAGAAAAAAACCATCCGGACCAACCTATTGATGTTTTTCTTACAGCATATCCGGAACTGTTTATCCTTGAGATTGGCCGTTATGATCAGCAGACTCTATGTTTTCGGGGTAAAACTGTGCATTCAGGTGAATTCCAAACTGTTCTAATCCATTTTTCACAATTTTCATTGATACTGCGCCCACGTCCGTTGACATCAGAAGAGAAGAATTCTGATCAGCCAATAAGACGTATTGGTTTCGTTGGATGTCCTTCAGAAGCTGAATAATCTCTTGCAGGTCTTCATGAATAGTCGTCATGGGGACCGGGTCTTTTAAACTGTCCATTGGTTCACCCCCTATGCTGTTTTTGAAATATGCTATAATCACATTAGAATAGGACGTGATTATTTGAATTTAACCAAAACAGACTATAATATTTTATTTTTTGTTAGTAAATTTGATACTATTGATTTAGAAACTATACTTAAAAATTTTAATGAGGATGTTCAAACTACTGAATTAAGGCTTGAAATGTTATCCACTCCAGCGTATAAAAACAATATTCCAATTGACGATACTTGTTATATTGAAGAAGGTTCTGTGGAAACTCAAATACCCAATTATACTTTCCCAATACAAAGACCTAATGGAATTTATAGGATTACTGCATTAGGCAAAAAAACTTTAGAAGATTATAGGTTAAAGAATAAAATTGAAAACCGTAAATACTGGATTAACTCAGTGCTGACACCTATCGGAGTTGCCATGGTCACAGCAGTTCTAACAACCATCGTAACTTTGTTAGTAACAAAATATTTAGGCATATACTTGTAAATAGTGACGCAAATATAGTGACTAAAATAACCGTTAAGGTTTCATGATTCATCCACCATTCAAGTTTAAAAATTTTCATTTGCTCACCTCCCCCCTTATGTTAGATTTTTGTTGCCTATTAGGAAACCTTTTCGGCAAAAAAAATATCAACAGGATTGGATATTCCTAAAAGTTTCATCAGAGTTTCTATTTCATTATTATTAAATACACCTTTTTTTAATCTATATCTCAGACCACGTTCACTTATTCCAAGCGATTTTGCAACTTCTCGTTGTGTTAATCCACATGCCACAATTTTGCCTTTTAATTCATTTATCCTAATCATCGTATCATCTCCTCCCTGTTTCCTATTAGGCAATTACATTGTACAATTTATTATCTATACAGTCAATACCCATTAGGCAACTTTTTTGTCATTATATTAAAAATATGTTGCTCATTAGGAAATACAGTGCTATACTTGTACCATAAAAATGATGTTAGGGTGATAGAACATGAAGAAAGAAAGTCGGTTAAAAAAACCTGTAACCCCGCAACAAATAGAATTTGCTAATAGATTAAGAAATAAACGGTTAGAACAAAATTTGTCATTACAAGAGGTTGCTGATAAAATTGGCATATCAAAGGTAACACTATCTAGGTATGAAACACTTGATATTGTTAATATTCCATCCGATAAAATAGAAGAATTATCTAAGGTGTATAAAACCTCTCCCGCGTATCTGATGGGATGGGAAAAAGATGTTTCTGAAACCGAACCGCTCCCCGACCTCACCAAAAAAGACGAACGACAAATACAGAAAAAACTGAAAGCCCTACTTGATGATCTTGATCCAGCTGCAGGGGTTGCTTATTATAATGACGAGGAGCCTATCAGTGACGAAGATAAAGAACTTTTACGCATATCCTTAGAAAATACACTGCGCCTGACAAAACAGTTGGCTAAACAAAAGTTCACTCCTAAAAAGTATCGTAAGGAGTGATTTCATGAACATCAAGGATGAAGTTGTGAAATTGATAAATAAGTATGATACTAATAATCCCTTTTTAATTGCTAAAGAATTAAAAATAATTGTAATGTTCGCCCCTTTAGGCAATACCTTAGGACATCATTTATACGATTCAAGATTTGACGTTATCCATATCAATGAAAAATTAAAAGAAGAGATGAGAACGTTTGTTTGTGCCCATGAACTCGGTCATGCGATATTACACAAAGGCGTATCCACTAATTTTTTAAGGTATCATTCATTCTTCTCTACAGCGCGAATCGAACGACAGGCCCATACTTTTGCAGTTGAAATGATACTTCCCGACAAATATTTAAAAGAAAACAGCGATTTTGGATTATATCAGCTAGCCGAAATGCATGGTATTCCCAAAAATTTAATAGATCTGAAATCGCATTAAAAGAAAATCATTATGTAAAATTAAGGGAGTGCTTGAAATGAAACGGATTTTAGTGCTAGTAATTTTATTATGTATTATTGGAACGACATGTTTTGCTGAAAAAAATCCTAACGATATTTCTGATAAGTTTAATTATTTGGGGTTTGAGCCGATAACATATAACGAAAATAAAATAGACGTTACAATTATTGGACCTATTATTGCTCCGTTCCCAGATTTTTATAATAGGGAACAAAAATCTATGGGTTATTACATTAAAAAGAGTGATTGGCTGGGTTCAAAAACCTTTTTTATGTCTTTAGTTGGAATGAATTTAAGAATAAAGAATAATACTGATGATGCAATTATAGTGCATTGGAATAAATCAGTGCTCACTTCGGATGATTTTAAAGGAACGCCATTTCTGCCTCTTCAAATGAATTTAAAGGATGCAGGTAATCAAGCTTATACCCCCGATACAATTATCCCTCCTAATGACTATTCCGAAGTTATGCTAACAACCAGTCATGTTATTAATGTTAATAGCGAAACTAACCCTTTTCCTACCAATCCTATGATAGTTGGATCTATCCTAAATTCACATCAATTAATGGTGCAATCTATATATATGTGTATCTCTGACTCATCAAATCAACTAAAATTTTATAATTTTAAAGTACCTTTTACGGAATTACAAAATAAGCCTATGCATAATGGTAGATTGCTTGATCCATATAACTGGATAACTAATATGCTATACAGATTACAAAGCAGACAAAATAATTAAAAATAAAAAAGCCGCCCAGTGCTGGAACACCAAACGGCTCTCGGCTGATTACTCAACCTAAATGCAATTAAATTATATCAGTAATCAGCCTCTATTTCAATTGAATAGGAGGCTTTATTTATGTCTAAAAACCGCAAACGCGGAGAAGGGTCTATCTCATACGAAAAATCACGGAAAAAATGGCGTGTAGCGTTTTTTGATAATGAAGATAACAGGCATTACAAAAGATTTGACACAGAACAGTCCGCAGCTGCGTTTTTAATCGAACAAATCAATGACATAAACAATGATAATTTTGTTGCTCCGTCTGATGTTTTATTTGGCAGATGGGTGCTGGATTGGTTAAAGACTTATAAAAAAGATTCCGTCCGGCAAAGCACATATGATTATTACAAATTCCTGATCGGTTATTTAAAACCGCTGACTGCGCTCAAGCTTCAGGAAGTTACCCCTTTGCAAATCCAACAACTGTATAAAGATCTGTTAGAACGGGTATCGGCAAATACGACACACAAAGCCCACTCCTTGTTGATCGGTATATTTTCAAAAGCATATAGCCTCGGTCTAATCAAGAAAAATATTATGGATAGCGTTGAAGCTCCGCATTTTGAAAAAAAAGATATTGAGATATTTACTAAAGATGAAATAGCGAAAATACTGCGTACATGTGCTAATCACGCCATATTAAATAAAAGATATGCAGCTGTGCTTTTAGCTGTAACGACGGGTATGCGCAAAGGTGAGGTCCTAGGACTAAGACGATGCGATGTTTTTTTAAATGTCAGACAAATATTTATTCGGAAGATATTAGTACGGACCAGCGCGGGGCTGCTGATAGGCAACCCAAAAACAAAAGCATCTGTGAGAAAACTAACCGTCCATGAAGAAACGATTAAGGAATTACAGAAGCTGCTCTCCAACCTTCCGGCAGGCGATGAGCAGCTATGCTTCGTCACGGCCAGTAATAATCCCGTGCAACCTACCGCTTTTGATAAATTCTGGCACAGCGTGCTGCGGAATGCAGGGGTAGAATACAAAAAATTTCACACTCTGCGACATACCTATGCCACGAATTTACTTGCCGCTGGAGAGCCGATCATAGAGGTGTCCCGCAGATTAGGTCATAGCAAAATCAGTCATACGCTTGAATTATACGGGCATGCCATGCCAGATTATGACAAAATATTAGTTGATAACACAAAAAATTTATACGATTTGCCGCGCCTGTAGTGGGCACAAAAGTGGGCACAATTAAATTTTATTAATACCCATAAATCCTTATAAATAAGGGGCTTATACAATAGCTAAAATATATGCCCAAATGCTTGTATCTCTATATATCAAGGGAATTACGCTCCTGTTTTAGCTTGAATGGCATTCAAGAGGTCGAGGGTTCGATCCCCTTCGTCTCCACCATAAGAAAGCAATAACCATGCAGGTTTTGAGGACTGCATGGTTTTTTATTTATAGCGAAATCAATAAGGTGGGCCATTTTAAAAATAAGCGATACCATCAGCAAAATTATTGACGGTATCGCTTATTTTATTTATGCATTTTTATTTTTGCGGATGGCATCTTCAAGATCAAAAACTGGTTTATCTAATTCGCTGCGAATCAAAGGGCCAGCATCTTTGACATCAGCAACATAACCATTAAGTAGGTTCTGACACTGTATAACATCATTTGATGTTTTTAACTCTATATCTCCATTTTCCACTTGCCGGAATGTAAACATAGAAAAGAGGGTTTGCAGGTATGCAGACATAGCAATGTAAATTAGGTTAGCACGTTGCCCCAAAGAATAATTTTTACGCCGCTGATCAATATTTAGATATTCATCTGGTATGAAATGACTCCCAAAAGCCATGGATAAGAGGTCAACTGCATGTTGTATCTCTAGTATTGTTAAAATCATTTCGTTATATGATTCATCAACTCTACCTAGTAGCCAATCCGTTGAAACTGCAAATAAATCAGAGATGTACACCAACATAGATTCATTTGGAAACGATTTCTGCGCGCGAACCCACTCGTTAATTGTTGATTTCCCTTTTGTGCCTAATATACGTGTTAATTCTGGATATGTCAGATCATACGTATTTTTAAGTAAGACAAATCGTTCAGTAAATTTATCTCGTACAGTCAAAAAAATACCTCCATCCCTTGCAATCCCAAAAAAAATTGGGTTTATATAAAACATATAATCTATTACCGATTATATCATTTTTATAGAGTGGCCTTTCCCCACGCGGTCAGATACCGAAAACGAAAGGAATCACTCGATTTCGTAAAAATGCTTGATTTATCACCTACGCTGCCAATTTCTCTAGCGACTTGGCTGGCAGGTACTCCACGCAAAACCCGCTTAACGGCTTCTTCTTTAAATTCGTTGCTGTATTTTGTCAATACTCTCACCTCATGAATGTATTTTACCATTCATTTTAGCTGTCTAGCAAAGCGGGTATAGGTTAGTGTATGAAGGCCGTTACGAAACAGTAGATGGACAACATAAACGTAAAAAGATTGCTGCCGTGTCAAAAAAACTTTAAATAGAAAAATAAAAGAATGGCAAACACAAATAGATAACGGTATTTACTTGCCTCCGAACGATATGACCATAAATATTTTAGCGCAAATTTGGTTGGATAATATCAAAACATCAGTAAAAATCAATACGTATCATCAGTATGACATATTGGTACGTAACTATATTTTACCTCGTTATGGGCACCAAAAATTACCAACATTGAAATCAATTGAAATTCAATCATGGTTAAATAATCTATATCAATATTGTCCCAATGGTTCTAACCACTTGTCGGCAAGAACTATTAATGCAATCCGTAATGTTTGGAGAACGATGATGGGATTTGCTGTAGATAATGGGTTCACAGGTAATAACCCGCTCATGGAAGTTAAACATGTTCGTGAAGAAAAAAAGAACCATTGGTCTTATCAGAAATACAACTATCAACATTATTGAATATTGCAAAAAAAGGTGAGTACTATCCCGGTGATGATCCGTTCGCTGATTATTTGAAAAAAGAGTATTACGTTGCTGTTACTTTAGCTTCTCGCACGGGCCGTCGTGGTGAGGTGTTCGGCTTGGACTGGAGTTATGTCCGTTTAAGGATATCCCTTCTTGGAGAAAGATTGGACAGATTGGTATCTATCAAGAAGTTTTCTGACAGAAAAAGCTTTGTATTCGGAACCTTGATCTGAATGAAATAATACATGCTTTGGAAATCCACGATTGGTATAAGCTTTTTGCAGGGGAGCTTGTATTAGTTTATGGGAATGCTCAGAGGTGACATTCCAGCCTATGATTTTCCTGGCAAAAAGGTCAATAACAATGCATAGATAGTTGAACCTGCCATTGACCTTGATGTAGGTAAAATCGCTGACCCAAATCATATTGGGAGCATCCGGATTGAAACCTTGATTAAGATGATTTACGCATAGCATCCCATCTATGGGGGCAGGCTTATATTTAGGCTTATCCATCGACATTCTAGGCAGAGCCATATGCCAGCCATCAGCCGGTACACTCTGCCAACACTGATGGTTATACCATAGTCACGCTTAAGGACATGGTGGATTTTATAAGCACCAAGGCTGTGGCGTAGTCGCTGTAGATATGCACGACAGCGGACTTAATTTGTTGATTAACCGCTATCCTGGGGGCTGGTTCTGAGAAAAAATGCTTGTAATAAGTGCTGCGGTTAACATGCAACACTTTACAAAGCACTTTAACACCATGCTGACAGCGCAGTTTAAAAACAGCTTCTAATCTTTGTCTGAGTGTGGCGTGAATATGGCAATCGCTTTTTTTAAAATAAGATTTTCCTCTTCAAGCTGAGCATTGCGTTTTTGGAGTTGCTTGACCTGTTTAGCGGTAATAATCTCACCATTGTCGGTTTCGACAGTAGAATATTGCTTAATCCATTTACCAAGAGCGGATTGAGATACACCGTATTCCTTTATAAGTGCAGTTTGAGTCTTGCCATTGTGGTAAAGCTCTACAAGTGTGCGTTTGAAATCTTCTTCGTAGCGAGGTGTTTTTGTGGACAAGTTAATCCCTCTTTTTCGTGTTTGAAATAATAATACGCCTGGTGCAAGAATGTGACTGCTTTTATAGGGTAGCACCAATGCCGTAATTTCCGAACTGCCAAAAGACGCAAAAATCAATGATAAATTAACTGTTAATGCCGTAAAATTAACCGATCCTGTAATCAAAGGTAAAGTACCTGTTTATAAAATAGACGCCATAAAACAGCCGGATTTATGGCAAGCCGAAAAAATAGACAATACACCGGATACTGCATATCTTTATCATACTAAGGGCAAAGGGAAAGCAACCCCGGCAAAAACAAACGCACATCCAATAAAACAAAAAGCCCAGCAGCGGCGGCAAAAAGATGTGCTTGATAAGACAGCAGATATTGCTAAAAATATGTTAGATCATAAAGAAGCGAAATATAACGCGCATTGGGAAGAAGATGATTTACTAAAAGACTGGACAAAAGAAGCAGAAAAAGAAATGTATCAAGGGTGGCACATATGATATACTGAATAAAATCAAGGAGTGGTTAGTAAAGGAATGATAATAATGAGCGAAGAAATAATTGACAATAAATTTCCAATTCGTTTAGTTACTGGTGGTATGAGCGGGTTGATTGTTGTTTATGAAAATGCAAACGGTGGCACAGGTTTTGTAAACGTAGATAATTTTCATGTCAGATAATTTTTTACAGAAAGGCCAAGTTATATTAATTTTAAGACAATATTAAAACATGGACCATTAAGTACATCAAAACGACAAATAACTGAGGTTTATAACGATCGTAACTATCATAAATGAAACATGACAGAAAGGAAGTAGCAGAAATGAGTATGCATACAATTGGTCGTATTTTAGCGACATCAGATATACATGGTCAAAATAAGAAATTTCATATGAAAACCATGCAGCATGAACCGGAACAGGATTTACTTATCGTTTGCGGTGATTTAATCGACAGAGGAAAAGAAAACTTAAAATGCCTTGCTGCTTGCCAAAAACTGCAGTAGCAAGGAGCCGTGCTTTTAAAGGGAAACCATGAGCAGTTTCTAGAACAAAGCCTCATTGAAATGCTAGAAACTCGTGCGTGGCGCACTATGCCGTCAAACAATCTGTATAATTGGGTCACGTATAATGGTGGTGCTGAAATGTATAACGAAATAAAAGACTTATCGGTAAAAAAATTAACAGCGATTTTGACATGGATTCAAAAACTGCCGCTTTATTTTACAATAGGTAAATTTATATTTACTCATGCTGCGGCAAATACGCACAAGCCGATTGAAAAGAATACGGAAGATGAAGTAGTATGGGCAGATGAAAGCTTCTATTATCGTCCAGCATATAAAGATAAAATTATGATTTTCGGGCATATCCCTACATGGCTACTTGATAAAAGCGGCACTGAAAATAAGGATAAAAATGCCAAAATATGGTTTGATAACGTTTATAAAGATAAGATAGACATTAACTGCGGCGGTGTTTTTGGTGGTAAACTGGTTGCCATAGAATTACCGAGTATGCTGGAATTCTATGAATAGTGAGCCATTCAACAAATGTATTGCATAATTTAATGGAATGGATGGAAGGAAGGAACACTGGTTTTGCAGTTTAGAAAGATTGGCTGTGCTTATTTAAACTTGTAAATTATAATAAGGCTGCTATAATGAGTTTTGGAAGGTATTTTAGAAAATTGCGAACGTCCAAACATACCACTCAGAAGCAGGTAGCAGAAAAAATAGGCAAGACTACTATGCTGGTAAGCAGTATAGAAACAAATAATAACAAATCGTTTTCTTATTATGATTTGAAAAAAAATTCGGAACTGTTGGGACTGTCTGAGGAAAAACACAGAGAACTCTTTAGAGAGGCTGCAAGAGCGAGAGAAAATCTTCCGCCATATCTCCTTAAGTATGTGAATGGTCACGATGAAGTATATGAACTACTGGAAATTTTTGTAGATAAACATATGGGGAGTGACTCCTTAAAAAAAATTGTAAAATATGCGGAGGAACTTAGAAATGTATAAGACAGTTGATTTATTTGCAGGTGCAGGCGGACTCAGCTATGGTTTTGAAGCAACAGATAAATTTAATATAATTGCGGTAGCTGAGAATAATGCAAATGCCAGAAAAACTTACGTAGCTAATCACAGGAAAAAAGATGATATTTTGATGATTACAGACGTGTGTGGATATGATTTTCGTGCATTATCTGACAGGTTCAATGGTATTGATGTTGTTATTGGAGGACCACCATGTCAAGGTTTTTCAAATGTGAACAGGCAGAAGAATCATATAATCAGTATGAATAATTCTTTGGTTAAAGAGTATTTCCGAGCAATAAAAGAAATCAAACCTAAGGCATTTGTTATGGAAAACGTAAGCATGTTGTCTTCTGAGAAACATCGTTTTTATGATTCGAAGAAGGATCATGATGAAGTGTTTAAGCTAAGAGTTAATATGAAACGTGATGAACTTGTTATTGCGGATGAAAATTATGATGGGGTGGACTGTTTCAAAGCTCTTAATGAAAATGATGTTGAAACATACAGTATTTCAAATAAACTGCTTAAGCTATTGAATGTATTATATAAAGACAGAAAAAACAAAGAAAACCGGTTGCAAAAATATATTTATAAAAATGCAAACATTATTTGCAGTCAAATCAAGGAATTTTTAGATGAGGGACATTATGATTATAAAATCCTTCATGATATAAGCAAATATATTAATACAAGCACATTAGAGGATTTTTTTGATGAACTTGGACAGTTCATCAAGTTTCAAAAAAGTTTTCGACTCATTGATGAACTTAATTCGAATGATATTATTTATAAACTTACCCAGAATCCAGAAACTGGGAAAATCACAGCCTTAGTAAATTCATATTCCGTAATTGATTATGCAAATAAAATTCTTGGGGACGACTATGTAAAAAACAGCGGAGTCATCAATGCTATATGGTATGGGGTACCGCAGGAACGTAAGCGTTTTATTATGATAGGTATTCGAACAGGTGAAATAGATGACAATAAGATAGTGATGCCAGACGGCAGTGGAAAACTTCCACCGATAGTTAATACAGGTGAGGCAATTATGGATTTAGCAGATTACGCTGCATTTCAGGAATCAGGTGATGATAATAAAATTAATTATAAAGATCATAAAAATTTATCAGAGTACGCAGTATTAATGCGTACTGGTTCCAGTGGCATATGTAATCATGTTATAACTAAAACACGGGAAAAAGCACAGGAGAGATTTGCAGTATTGCATGAAGGAGAGAATTTCCGCAAACTCGAATCAGGTTTGAAAGATAATTATGCTGATCCTGATAGAACACAGAACAGCATATATTTAAGACTTGACAGAGAAAAACCAAGCGGCACTGTAATAAATGTGAGAAAATCGATGTGGGTTCATCCTACACTCAATAGGGCAGTTAGTATCCGTGAGGCAGCTAGGCTTCAGTCATTCCCTGATAAGTTTGTATTTAGTGGAACAAAAAATTCTCAATATCAACAAGTTGGAAATGCAGTCCCTCCACTGATGGCTAAGGGAATAGCAGAATTACTTTTGAAGTATCTATAAATGAAATGCGCAGGCTTTTGCCTGCGCATTTCATTTTGAAATTATTTTTAAAATAATTTCATTAAAAATTGCAATAATCATGTAAAAACGAGTAATTAAATTGAACTTAATATTTTAATACTAATAGTATTTTTAAAATAATTGACGCTAAAAGAAAAATAGATTAATATAAAGATGAAATGAAGCTCTTATTTATTATTAATTTTGGAGGTGTGATTTTGAAAAAAGAATCTAAGCGTGATAAATTTGTCAGAATAGCTGAGGCAAGAACTAATAAAATTATCAGTATGATTCAGCTTTTAGGCAACTGTTCAAATCATAGTTTATATGAATATTCTAAGACGGATGTAAATAAAATATTCAATGCTATTCAGATAGAACTTGATGAAGCAAAAAAACGATATAGCAAACAAGACAGTCAGAAGGGTAGTAAATTTACATTAGAATAATGGAGGGAACGCTTATGGGCGATATATGGGACGAGAAATATGAATGGTGTTTCAGCCCGCTGGGTACAGGTGACAAGGTCGGAGTAAATAACGCAGGAATAGGAATTTTCAAAAAACAGCCATATAGAAGTTTAGCAAAAGAGATTCTTCAAAATATTATAGATGCCAAGGATGAAGATACTATGGGACCGGCAAAGGCTTGTTTTGAAGTTATCCATTTAAAAAGAGCGGAAATTCCAGGCTTAGAGAGGCTTTCTGATGTAATAAAAAAATGCTATGAATATTATCATGAAGGTGATGATGGAATAAAGATGGGTCTTTTGAAGGAGGCAGCTGAAAATCTGCTTGATAAAGATGTATCTATTCCAGTGTTGAAAATCAGTGATTATAATACTATCGGTCTTACTGGTGTTAATGAAGAAAAAGGAAGTAACTGGACCGGGCTTGTACGAGAAATAAGTGCAACTAATAAAGGAAATGGTTTAAGCGGTTCTTTTGGTGTAGGTAAATTTGCTCCATTCAATTTTTCTTTACTGAGGACCATTATTTATTCTACACTCAATAAAGATAATGAAACTGCATTACAGGGGAAAACAATATTAACAACTTTTCTTGATAATGATAATAAACTTAAACAGAATGTAGGTCTGTTTGGCCTAGAAGAAGACGAAGACTGTAAAGCTATACATAATGTTGATGATATTCCAGAAATATTCCGTCGTGATAAATATGGCACAGATCTGTTTGTTCTTGGTTTCAAGGAAGAAAACGAATGGATGCAGCAGGTTGCAGTCAGTGTGCTGGAATACTTCTTCTATACGATTTCTATCGGAAATTTGGAAGTATCAATTATTGACGGCGATAAGAAAATTTATATAACAAAAGATAATTTATCGAATAATATGGCTATATATAATGATTATTGCAAGAAACATGATATAGGTTTCAGTGCGCCGATATTCTGGAATATTCTTAATGACACATCTGGAAAAACAAAACACTTCAAGGAGAATTTCAGGAAAAAGGGTAATGCTGAATTATATCTTTCTGTAGATCCTGATTTTACTGAACGCAGAATTCTTGAAATGCGAACTGCAGGAATGAAAATACAGGAAGATACGGCATTTAGAATTGGTGCATATTTTTATGGAATATTTATTGCGACAGGGGAAGGTAGCAAGTCTGACGAACCAAAAGACGATATCAACAGTTTCCTGCGAAAATGCGAGAATCAGGCACATGACACATGGAGTAAAGACGAATATGAAGATAACAGGGAAGAAGCTGATAAGGTAATTAAAGCAATTCACAGCTGGATTCTTGATAAAATAAAAAAAGAAATGCCAGAGATCGAGTCAGATGAGATTAAAGCCTATGGTCTAAGTGATCTGCTTCCAAACCAGAATAGTGATAGTACAGATGATAAAGAAGATGCATATTCTTCTTTTAAACCTAAACCGCGGCCTGTAAGTATAAGTTCATCAAATAGAAAAAACAATATAAAGAAATCTTCCGATGTAAGTATTGTGGATAATAATTTAAATAATGCTGCTCCGGCAGATATAATGCTTCCTTCTGATAATGGAGATAAAGTTATTCATGGAGGCGGACAAGAACAAAATCCATCTCATTCAACATATACTGAACCATATCCTGGTCCTTTCCCTGGGTTAGAACCAACAACGAATCCAAAACCAAGTCTGGATGGATTCGAAAACATTTCTGGAGAAAAGGAAAGAGGGCAATGCAGAGAAAAAGGCAGTATAAAACTTCATGTAATTCATATTACGGAGATCAGAACGCCATATGACAGCAGTAAAGATATTTTTAGGGTGTCATTTATTCCAGAAAAAACTGTTGATGACGCTTACGTCAGATTAAAGATTGGGTCTGATGACGATGATAAGCAGAATGCTGACATTAAAAGCGCATCTAGTAATGGTGAAACTCTCGAAATATATAAAGAATTAATAATGCTGAAACATATCAATAAAGGGAATAAAATAACTTTGTCAGTCAAGCTGCATAATGCCAGAAGGTGCCCATTGGAGGTGACAGCTTATGCTAAATAGTATGATGAATTATCCCTATCCAGTGTTAAGAAATAAACCAGCAGATTATAAAACATGTACATTTTCTGCAGAGATAAAAAAAACAGATAAAACAAATGGGTATAGCCTGGACATTGTCTATAAGACTGACAATAATCAGATAAAAGAACTGCTGGATAAAAGAAAGATTACATATGCACTGCAGATTCAATGTATATCAACATGGTACAGAAAGCTTGAAATTAGTGAAACATCTAAACAAACATTATTTCTTTCTTCAGATATGATACATGAACGTGTGGATATGTGTCCATGTATTATTGCATTAGAGGACATTGCTGATTTTAAAAATGATGATTTTTCTGAAGACTTCAATGGTATTTCATTCAAACTAAACAAAGGTGAGGTCGCAGCTATAGGAGAGCGTCAGAAATTTGATGCAGTATATGAAAGTGATATTATTAAAAAAGGCGATCCAATCGTTCATTTTATAAACGACACTAATAGTTCAGTAATGTATTGTGAATGGGAATATAATACTATACAGATTCATCTTCCTCAGTCACAGTACAAACAATACACAAAAATAGGATGGTATGAATCATGGAAGGTTCCTATGCTTAATGCTGTCTATGTTGTACCAGCTATTGTTCAAGGAATTTCTATGATATATCAGGATGAATTTAATAATGGAGACAGAAATCTAGAAAGTTATTTATGGTATAAGACATTAAAAGTTCTTATCCAAAAAACTGCTAAAGACGATGACAGAGAATACAAAAAAATGCTGAATGATCCGATAAGAACAGCTCAGCTTCTTCTTAATGACAATTCATCTCAGGCATTAGAACTGATAGCAAAATCTGCAAGACTGTAGGAGGAAACATTATGCTGGTTAATTTTATGAAAAATAGCGCATTGGATTTTTTGAGGAATGAGATTCCAAATAATGTTCCTTTATATAATTCACAGGACAAGTGGATAGATAAGTATTTTGAAGATAAAGGAATAGAAAATTATTCTTTTAGCACTGGAATCACGGTACCAGATATAGAATTGACTATTGGTGGTTCAGAAACTGATTATGAGAATGCCGTAAAAGTATATAACGTTTTTAAAGATCGATTGACATCTGTTCAAGCAAGTGATCTTAGGCTTTGGGCGTATCTTGCACACAGCGTATACTGGAAATATATGCGGAGAAGATGGGCAATTAATCTTCAATCTGATGATGATAATGAAGATGCTGGCAATAAACTTGTTTCCAGAATTGGCGCAAGATATTTTTTCAATACTTCCAAAGGTAAAGCATTTGTACGGCAGGGGATTGCAAGACTATACTGGAGTGCATATTTAACATACAATGAAAAGAATAAAGACAATCCATATGAGCTTACAGAGTATTTTTTAAGCAAACAGGATATTTTTACAGTTTCAGCAGAACGCTCTTTAGCAAGAGACAAGACTTTGTTCCTGTCCGCCTTGAAAATACTTAAGAAGCATGGCGATTTGACACGTTCTCAGATTAGACGGTATTTCTTAGCATTGAACCAGGCCGGTGGTGTTATTGTATTTGATTCACTGTCAAGTGATGCATCATATGATCTGGCTAAGAAGACTCTATATACTGTATTAAATGAAACAGAGGATCATGCATCTAAAGATAAAAAAGATGGAGAAACCTATACGAAAAATGTAAGTGAGAAGGTTTCAGACACAGAAGAAGCGAAGGTAACCAGCAGTATTACATCTGAATTGCCATTAAAAAGAGTAAAATATAACAGTAAACTTATTATCAGCAATATTAGAAGCGGTGTACGTATACCTATGGCAGTGAATAGAACATCTTTTCAGACACAGCCGGATTTAGTGGGCCTCAGCGTTGGCGATAAATTTAAAATCCGTAAGGAAATATGGAAAATTGATAAAATAAAATGATCCAGCAGAAGGATGTTAAGGGAAAATATAAGGATGGTACTGTAATACGAATAACATGAATGGCATTAATTGGAACCAGGAGGAAACAATTTTAGCATTTGATTTATACTGCCGTACGCCATTTGGCAGGATTGGACAAAGTAATCCGGACATTATAAAATTGGCTGAACTGCTCGGCAGGACACCGGGGGCAGTGAGCTTAAAGATGTCTAATCTTGCTCACTATGATCCTGAACTGCAGAAACGTCATATAACAGCGATGGCTCATGGAAGTAAACTTGATGCAGAAATATTTGAAAAATTTTCAAATAATTGGACGGAGCTTATATATCAGGCGCAATTAATCAAGGCAAAACTAAAGAAGCAGAGGATAGAAGAACTATTTGATATCAGAGACATAGAAAAAATTCCACTGGGTGAATACAGAGATCAGATAATTAAAACAAGAGTAGGCCAGTACTTTTTTAGAATGTCTGTACTAAATTCCTATGGAAATAAATGCTGTATAACTGGACTGTCAAATGCAAAGCTTTTAATAGCCAGTCATATTAAACCGTGGGCTGACAGCAATGAAAGAACCGAAAGAACAAATCCAAGCAATGGACTCTGTTTGAATGCATTGCATGATATGGCTTTTGATAAAGGGTTAATTACTCTTGACAAGGACTATCATATTATAATATCAAGTTTGATAAAGGATTCAGCAATGGATTTAAAAACACGGGACTGGTTCATGAGTTATGAAAACGCGAAAATTCATCTCCCGGATAAATTTCTTCCGGGGGAAAAATTTATTGAATATCATAATGATATTATATTTCAGGGGTGACGTAATGGATAATCTGACACCGCAGCAAAGAAAAAAGAACATGCGGCATATCAAAGCTAAAGATACGAATATAGAAATTCTTCTGCGTCGCGAATTATGGCATAGAGGATACAGATACAGAAAAAATTATAATGAGCTTGCAGGAAAGCCTGATATAGTACTTACTAAATATAAGATAGTAATTTTCTGTGATGGAGAATTCTTTCATGGGAAAGACTGGAAAGTGTTAAAACCAAAACTTGAACACAGTAACAACAGTGAATATTGGATTTCCAAAATTTCAAGAAACATAAAACATGATAATGATGTTAACAAGGCATTGTTATGCTGCGGATGGACGGTAATTCGATTTTGGGGCGATAACATTAAAAATGATCTTGCTGGTTGCATCAAGGTCATAGAAGAGACAATATACGATATGAAAATGCTGTCAGATTAATAGATGAATTGTGGTATTGCGCCCAGAAAGTGATGTAGTTCCGAATTCGTACTGTGCTTGAAAAAGTGTATCAGAATTATATTGTGGATGATAAATAGTTGAAAAGCATGCTTATAAATATATAATTTATTTGTTTAAGTATTTAATGACATTGCCGTTAATCAGTGGTCCAGAACTTGTTGATGGATATTGCCCATTGAGCGTTAATATTCAAACTGAAAATAAAATTTGTTAGTGATAGTCATTAATGTATTCAAACAACTTGTTTTTATATATTACTGCACCTTATCATTTTAAAAATCAGTGAAAATATTGAAAAACGGCATAAAATATGTATTTGGTCAATTTTATTTTACAAATAACCTTTTATTTTTGAAGGCACAAAAGATTCTTAATATCAGCAAGTCGGCAATGCTGTACCACCTCTAACGGTAAAAGCTATTGCTAACCTTTATGAAACATCGTTGACATATCGAGTCGTTTTGCGATAATATATTTTTGAGTTTGAAAAGAGTGAATAAAATGGGTGCTTTAGAAATAAAATACGAGAGATTCGTAAGAATTGTTGAGGCTCGCACAAACAAAATTATAGACATGATTCAGCTGCTTGGGAACTGTTCCAACGCCGCTACTTACGAATATACATAAGCGGATATTGAAAAAATTTATTCTGCAATTGAGAACGAAATTAAAGAGTCGCGCAAGAAATTTAGCAAAATTGAGAGCAAAAAAAGTACCCGTTTTACGCTTGAATAGGAGGTAATGCAATGAGATGGTCGTTTCCATCGAATAATAAAGGTGATATAAACGGCATTGGCAATTCGGGTGTCGAAACTTTTCAGGGGACTCCTCTGAAGTCACTTGCTCGCGAAATATGTCAGAATTCACTCGATGCAGCACTCGAAGGCAAGACTGTAGAGGTAGAGTTTATGCCATTCGCCCTTGATGTCGATGAGTTCCCTGATGCTGAGTCGCTTGGAAAAGCGTTCAGGGTTTCCTTAGATTTTTGGGGTATCCAGTCAGTAAAAAAGGCCACTGACTTTTTTGAACGCGCGATTAAAATGATGGAGTCGGGAAGCATTCCGTTTCTTAGGATAAGTGACTTTAATACTACAGGGCTGAAAGGCTCAAAAAGCGAATATAATACCCCTTGGTGTAATTTAACTAAATCATCCGGGGCATCAGACAAAGCGGGAACGTCAGGCGGGTCATTCGGTATAGGCAAATTTGCTCCTTTTGCCTGCTCCGAATTTCGAACCGTTTTTTATAGCACACTGGACATAGAAAATGTTACAGCTTTTCAGGGTATATCAAGAATAACCAGCTTTCGCCGAAAAGAAGAAGATGATATTACTGTGGGTGTCGGTTACTATGGTGCCAATAATAACCAGCCTGTATATTCGCAGATTAACCTTGATCCTCATTTCAGGCGCGGAAAGAAACAAACCGGAACAGATATATTCGTCGCCGGGTTTCGCTTTTATTCGACAGATTGGAAGGATAGCATTATTACTTCCGTGCTTGATGGATTTTTGTATGCCATCTTTATCGGCAAGCTTGTAGTAAGAGTTTCTGATGTAATAATAAATAAAGATACGCTTCCTGCGCTGATTGCAGAATATCAGACTTCCCTGACCGAAAGCGCTGATAAATACTATACAGTTCTGAGTTCTGATGACACTGTTTGGTATAAGGTTGATTTTAAAAATCATGGAACTGTGCGATTAGGCCTTATCATACAATCTGATAAGCATCAGATTGAGATGCATCGCAAAGTTGCAATGATAAGAAAAACTGGAATGAAAATAATGGATCGTGGCAATATTTCCGGCATTATTCCTTTTGCCGGTGTAATGCTTATAGAAGGCGAAAAGATTAACGATTTCCTACGCAATCTTGAAAATCCTCAGCATACAAAATGGGAACCTGAGCGTATGGAGCCTAAGAGCCAAGTACCCTTTGCTCGTGCCTACATTAAGGAATTAGTAGACTATATAAAAGATTGCTTAGAGAAATTAAAACAGGACAGTGACATTGATGAAATAGATCCTGACGTGGGAGAATATCTGCCTGATGAAAGTGACATGGATTCCGGCGATGATAATCATGAAACCGAATCGCTTCCTGATACCATTAAATCGTTTGAGGTAACCATTCCTCCGCGCAATAACAATAAAACAAGTGTGTTCACTGAGGGAGATGAAACTACTACAGACGACGAAAAAGGTGATGTCGTTGAAGAAGAGCCTGATTCAGGTGCAGGTCACAAGGGTGGCAGCGAAAGGTTCGGCAGTTCCGGAGGCGGTTCATCCGATGGTGATGGCCGCGGCGAAAATCCCAAAGAGCACCACAAGTCTCTTGTTGGCATTACCGCCTCAAAAGTTAGAATCGTATGCTTAAATAAAGAGGCTGGTGAGTATTCCATAACATTTGTACCGACTTCTTCTGCAGAAAACGGACGGTTCGATTTATTTTTGTCTGCAGAATCCCAAGATTATGACGCGCCAATAATCTCAGCTATAGGTATGGGACAACCTCCTTTAACAGTAGCAGGAAACCATATTTCAGGGATGGCATTTACGGCTAATACTCCTGTTCGCCTTAAAGTTACAATTGATTATCGTGATTATTGCTCAATGGAGGTAAAAGCATATGGAAATAAGGCCTAAGCTTTATCCATACCCTGTGCTGTCATACTATTCTGATGATTACGTGGATAGCAGTTTTGATACAGTTATTACACCAGTGAGAGATGGCTATAACATCCGCATAGACTTCCTGGCAGAAGTAAATAATGCTGGAATATCAGATTTGTTGGTTTCCGGAAAAGCGAAAATCGTCTACCATCTTGAATGTGCACAGACGGGATATCGGGTGGCAGTATCAACGTCGAAGTATGAGCTTTCTCATGTAATAGTCAACAAAATGATAAGCGGCAGATTACAGGTTTGTCCGTTCATTGTTGCAGAAATGGAGATTGCAGAATATGTAAATCCAAATTTTCACGAGGATTATCGCGGTTTTAAGTTTACCATCGAAGAAGGATGCGTAATGGCTGTAGGAAAACAAGTAAACATTAATGTCGATAAAGAAATCAGCGACTTATCAGATACCCCTTCAGTTTTCAGTATAATTAAAAATGATGATGAACTGGTATTGGGCATGGTTGTTGACCTTGATTATAAAAAAATAGTTATTAAATTGCCTGAAAGGGAATTTTTCAACTTTAAAAGTTTAAAAGGCCAGGCACTAATCCAATCGGTGCTTAATTCTTTAGTTGTCATACCTGCACTTACATATGTACTCGAAGAAGTATCGAAGAGAGAGCCCAGCGAAAGATATGAGTATAGCTCCTACGCTTGGTATCGGACTATAAAAAAATCTTTAGCGAATAAATTCAGCTGTGACATCGATAGTGAAAAATTTACTGACCGCAATATGCTTGAAACGGCTCAAAAATTAATTAACGTCCCTCTTTCAGATGCCCTTCAGACGTTATCAAGCGGATATGGCAATACCGGTGAGGAGGAAGATGAATGAAACTAACTTTTATAGAAGATGACAGCCTGTTTGCTCTCAAAAGCAATCTGCCTAAAATCTTTACCAAGTTTGCTTCGCCTGATGCAGAATGGATTAAAGAATATTTTGGTCGGTCTCCTTTCATCGACACAAAGTATACTGTTGACGATTTCTCTCTCAATATGTCTCAGGAAAAGCCTTTCTTAACTGAGTTTGAAAATGTGCAGCGAGTTTATAACAGCCTTAGTTTTTTGTCAGACTCTCAAGCTTCAGACGAGCGGCTTTGGGCAGGGCTTTGTATAAATCATTTTTGGAAGTATACTCAGTACAGATGGGATGTAGTCTCAAAGTGTACCGTTGATAGTGTAAAGCAGCATTTCTTTTTTGGCTTTGGAGCGAGACGCTCTTTGACAAGAAATGCTATCGCTCGTTTGTGGTGGATAGGACGCCTGACGCATGACTCTTCACGCACGGATCCTTATGAGCTTACCAGCTTCGTATGTGAAACTTCCGATTATATCATGCATATTCTTGAGCGTAACACATCAAACAGCCCTATGATTACAAAGGCATTCTTATCTGCACTTTTAACTGCCAGAGAGGAAGAATGTCCCATCAATACCGATACAGTCGGCGAACTGTCAAAGTATCTTAATCTGCTCGGCGGTACATACATTTTGGATTGCCTTCCGGAGACAAAGATCTATGATAAAATACTTGAGAAAGCAAGAAGTATGAAGACTTCTTAGCCGAAGGGAAATAGGTGCCTGATGTCAGAATCAATTTATACTCTATACAGCGATGAAAAGTTTGAGAAGATACGGTATTACCTTGGAGAGCGAGGTTTTATCAGTCTTGATGCTTTGGTGAACTTTGATTTCGATGAATTGCTATTTGTTCCTGGGGTCTCAGAACTCCTGATTTCAGAGGCAAAACAGCTTCTTTTTCTTTATAAGAGTCCATCATCAACTGCCGAAGAAACCGCAAGTGTTGCGGAGCACGTTTGTGAGGAAAATCGCGCATCCCTTGAAAACGTTGATATAGATGAAGCTGAGAGGCAGAATGACCAGTGCGAAATCCTATCGCAGCATGCCGTAAGAATAAAAGATGCTTTGATAACTGACGTTTACTCCAACGTGCCTCGAAGCGCACCGTTTATAATAAAATGCACAAATAATGGTAAATTGTACATGAGTCAGCTTTCGGATATAGATTTTGATCAAGCTGCAAATTTAAAAGGGCTTGGCATTGCTTCCGCTGAAAATCTCAGAAAAATTTATATCGAATTTATTAACTCTCCTTCGCTTCCTGCGGATTATTCTGTAAATGAATCTCTGCATTCATCAACCCCGATAGAGTATCTCCCGCTTTCAGTCAGGGCAAAGAACTGTATTAAACAAGTAGGTATCTCTTCGCTTGAAGGATTGTTGTCTTTAGCGGCAGAAGACCTGATGAACATTAAAAATATGGGGAAAAAAACTTGCCAAGAAATATTAACCTTTCGTGAAAACGCTTCTTTCCCGGAACCCGAAGCATCCAAACTCTACTATCTAGAAGACGTTGTCTCTGAAAACAAACCTATTCCTATTGCCTTGCTTCGCAATATAGGAGTATCTGAACAGGAGATTGATTTGTTTTTGAAAAACAATTGTATTACTATTGGTGACCTATGTACTCGGGGGCTAACTCCCCGGGAATATTCATTTGCCCGTATAGTTAATAATTATATGTCTATCCCTGTAACAGAACGGTTTGTTTATGCAATTGATGCCTTGAAAGACAGCGCAAAAGTAAGCATGTTAAGGCGTTGCAATGGAGCAACTCTAGAGGAAATCGGCAAAGAATTACAAGTAACTCGCGAAAGAGTACGGCAAATCCTCGCAAAAACTTGCCGCAAGCTTGTAGGTACTGCAGAATTAGTAGCAGGAGCTTTGTTTTCATCAGATAAAGCTACTTTTACTTTTTCAAACCTCATGAAGCTTTTCTCCACTGAAGAGTCGGCTATGTACTGCAAACTTGTTTTACAGGAGTCCGATTATGTTCACTACCTTAGTTTTTTTGACAGCTTTATAAATATTGCAGTCTGCGGCTCTGATATCGAAGACAAGCTCAAAGAATTTACAGAAGAAGTCATCGGTGAAGGCATTAATTTTTATGACAATCTCGAATTAATAGAGTCTGAGCTTAAAAAGTATAATCTGGATTATTTCGATGCTGTAGATATTATGAATTTCCTTGTACATAACAGATATCGTTTCTATGGCGATTATGTCACCAAGGGCAGTCAGCCATATGCGATCGTCTGTCACGATGCCGTTCGAAAATTCTTCAGGTTTGATATCAAGCTGGATTCTGATGAAGATAACGAAGATATGCGTACGCTCAGAAAAATTATTGCCAAACGCTATCATGGATTGCCTTTGCCTCCTAAAAATAGGGCTCTAACCGCAGGAATGACCCGTGATGCTTCCAGATTAATACTCTCTGGCCGTGGTCGATATTGTCCAATTGAAAAGGTCATATACAGTGTTTCTCTGTTTGAAGAGATTCGCACTTTTATTCAAAACAGCTCTCAGACTAGTTTTTATTACGCTGAACTTTTTTCACATTTTAAAGGGCGCTTTATGGCTGAAACGAATATTAATAACTTAAATTTTCTGCATGGGATGCTTAAATTCTTATATCCTGGTGAGTTTGAGTATGAAAGAGACTTGATGATTAAGATTGGGGAACTCAGACAAGATGTGAATGACCGTTTAAGCAAGCTATTACTAAAGAATGGCTGTTCTATGACTAAAGCAGATATTAAGCGGGCAATCCCTGGTATAAATGATTTTGTCATTTCATTTTCCGTAATGCGGCTACCAAAGGTCATTCAATGGGACTATAATGAATTTAATCATATGGACAATATAATTATATCTCGTGAAGAAAGATTAATGTTATTCAATGTTATAAAAACTCAAACTGAATTACATAACGGTTATTCCAGTGATACATTATTGTTTAACGTTGCTAAAGATATATGCAAAGACTTTTTTGCCGGAAATGATATTAAAAATCCACAGAATCTTTACTATGTCGTTTCATGTCTCTTTGAAAGCGATTACCGATTTAGAAGACCACATATTCTTTCTAAGAATTTTCCCGTGCAAGAAATATCTGCAGCCAATATTGCACAGGTTCTGCTCCATTGTGAAACCGACTTAAACTATGAAAAATTCTGTCATCTCGCGACCGAACTCGGATGGGCTGAAGGTACAGCATATTCAATATTCTCAGATTTAGAAAAGGATTTTATTCGAGTCTCTGAAAATTATTATATACGAAAAAACTATTTCTGCATTTCTCAATCGTTGATAAATTCACTTTCTGAACTGCTACAGGAACTCGTCAGCAAATCTGGATATTTTGCTTTCGGCAGTATATTCGATTATGAATCGTTTCCAAAATGCTCATACAAATGGAATGGTTTTCTTCTGGAATCACTGATTACGGAATATAATACCGGATTTCGGGTCATATCTCCGCAGATTCGAGATCGTCGTTATCAACGAGGGATTATAATTCCTAATGATAGTCCTTTTATTACTTTTGAGGACCTGGTCTTAGGAAGGCTTATTGCTGATGGTATCTCAAACCTGTCTGAAACTGAACTCCTTAAATATTTAAAAATGCGTGGACTAATTATAACAAGTGCTATCCCGCAAGAGTTGTATAAGTGTCCGAAAATGCCGTTTAAGAATGAAGTTTTCATAGTTAAGGATAAGGCAACAAAAAATCCATGATGCAAGGATATTCTGGAATAAAGAGTCAGATTAACTCATCAGGAACGAGGTATTGCAAAAAAACTGTTACCGATTCACGTCTCTGTGTTTGTAGGGTAACCAATGTCACCGATTGGCTGGTGTCAAGGTGTAGGCTTTTTTGTGTGGTTCAGTACCCAAAAACTGAACTAGTTATAATGTTAGTAAAACAGGTAAAAATAAATAAGAGTATGTAATGGCACGAAAAAATTATACGGTAAAGCAGATTATACTTGGATTATCAGAAATATGACGAGGAATGTAGCGTTTATGCTATTTATAAGCATATCGTTATATTGATTCTGCGAATGCAGTGTATATATATATCAATAGTACAAGTTTAAATGAGAAAATCAAATATTAAGGTGGGGCAAAAGGTAGGCCATTTTAATTGCACAAAGAAAAATAGTCGTATTATTTGCATTAGCTATCACTTTGCTAGGTATCATAATGATGTTGTACAATAAAAATTGGCACCCTATTCTCAAGGATTGTGATATATAATTGATAGAGAATAGGAGAAATAAGATGGCAAAACGAATTATAAAAACTTATGACCAAGAATTTAAATCACAGGCTGTAAAATTAGCTCAGGAGATTGGTGGACACAAAGCCGCAACGGAACTGGGGCTTCCAGATAGTACTATCTATACATGGGTTAAAGCCTTCAAAGAAGGTAGGTTGGAGGCAAAAGACGCTGTTCATACTCCTTCCAATGCCTTATCTCTTAACGAGGAACTTATTGAACTTAAAAAGCGTGTTAAAGAACTGGACAAAGAGAATCACCATCTTAAAGAAGTGAATGAATTTCTTGAGGAAGCAAGCGCTTTTTTCGCCGCCAGCCGTCGGAAGTCAACAAAAAACAGAGATTGATATTTATTGCAATAAAAACTGAAGACGGCACTATTAAAGGTAAAATTTCATTCTATTGTAAAAGTCTATGCGTAACCAGACAGGGATTTCACAATTATCTTAAATATAAAGATAAGCCTTGGAAATATCAGTCTCTTGCAGATGCTATGTTAGATATCTGTGCTGAAGATGAATGCAATGATACCTACGGACGAATCAGAATGCATCAAGCTTTAGAGCTAAAAAAGCCTGCTGGTATTGAGATTCCGAGTGAACGGACTGTATACCGTGTTATGGAAGAAATCGGTATTAGCCATAGACCAAAAAGAAAACCTAATGGAATCACAAAAGCTGATAAAGAAGCCAGAAAATCTGATGACTTAATTAAACGTGATTTCTATTCTGATAAACCGTTAAGCAAGTGCGTAACAGATATGACTGAAATAAAGTGTCTGGATGGAAAGCTGTATGTATCCGCAGTTTTTGACTGCTTCGATTCTGCAGTACTGGGATTAGCAATGGATACAAATATGAAAGCCACGTTATGTGAACAAACAATAATTAATACATATAAAGCATATCCAGAAATTCGGGGCTGTATCCTGCATAGTGATAGGGCAACACAGTATACCAGTGAGCTGGTACCGTAATGCAATTAAGCAATACGGAATAGTACAAAGTATGAACAGTGCAGGTGGCAGATGCCATGATAATGCCCGTTGCGAAAGCATGTGGGCAAGATTAAAGGAAGAATTAATCTATAATCGATATAATGCTTCAAAAACAACTGTTGAACATATAAAAACAATGGCTTTGTAAAGTAAACATGAAAGATTAACAAACAGAAACAGCCAAATACTTCAAGCAACGAACAAAAGCTTGTGTTTACTTCTGGCAGAAAGATTCAGCCCTGCAACTTGTGCCGGAGTCAAACTGTTAAGAGCGGAATGAGGACGGACAAAATTGTAAAAAAAGAGAAAAACCGCGATAAGGTTGTTGGCGGAATTGAAAGAAGAAAATCCCTGTTTGGTTTTATACCATGCTTTGAACTGCTTGTTAAAGCATTCGATCAGGTTGTTGGTGATATCGTCACTGAAGCTGTGGACACGGATATGTTTGACATTCAGCACTGCTTTTACAGGAACTTTGTAGGCACTGTAACGGTCGGTTACAATGGCTCTGGGTTTGCCAAGGTGCTTAACGGAATTAAGCAGGGAAAAAGCCTGAGGACTATCCCGGTGTTTGGAAAGATGAAAGCCGAGGACAAAACGTGTTTCGCTGTCCACAATTAACCAAAGATAATATTTCATGCCACGGATTTTCACCACGATTTCGTCCGCGTGCCATTCATCGGAGTCGAAATTGAGCGTTGGTATCAATCCAAGTGCAATGTTGTGAAACAAAGGGGCAAATTTCGTACACCAGTTGCTGATGGTGGTGTGAGAAAGCTGAATATTCATGACCGTACGCATAATAAGAGCAATATTACGGAAAGAATTCTTGCCTAAATAAAACATTGACAATGCCGTCAGAATAACATGCATAGGATAACGCATTCGCTTGAAATTGGTTTTTCCTGACAATTTCTACATGGAAGGTGCTGTAATAGCAGCTTGTTTTGGGACAAAAAGGGAATGACCGCATTTCTTGTCACCACATTGGTAGTTTGAATAATATTTGTGTTCATGATGAAGAAACATGGCCTTCCCGCAGATAGGGCAAATTGGGTAAGAACGTATGCGTGGCCTTCCTGATTTGCCGGTTGTATTGGCATATGGTACAAATTGATGCCCGCATACACGGCAAAGATATTTTTGATTTCCATCTTTATCTTTGCCATAACGATAAAAGGAGCCTATGAAAAAATCTCTGTAAACAAACTTCCACTCGAAGTCATAAGGTCTTCTATGGTACAATCTAGTCATAGGAGGAGGCCTTTTTATCATGGCAAAACAGCGCAAAGAGATTCACAAGGTTGAAATGACCGATGGAAAGCGGGCTATTATCCAGCAGCTCTTCCAAGAGTATAACATCGAGAAACCAAATGACATCCAAGATGCCCTGAATGATCTGCTTGGTGGCACCATCAAGGAGATGATGGAGTCTGAAATGGATGAACACCTGGGCTATAGCAAATCGGAACGCTCCGACAGCGAGAACGCCCGTAACGGTTATAAACCAAAGCAAATGAACAGCAGTTATGGCAGCTTTCAGATTGACGTTCCTCAGGATCGGCAATCCTCATTCAAGCCACAGGTTGTCAAGAAGCGTCAGAAGGACATCTCTGCCATTGACCAGAAAATAATTTCCATGTATGCCAAAGGGCTGACGACCAAGCAAATTTCTGAAACCATCGAGGATATCTATGGGTTTGAGGCATCAGAAGGCTTCATATCGGATGTCACTGACAAAATCCTGCCCCAGATTGAAGAGTGGCAGTGTCGGCCACTTGCCAGCGTCTATCCTATTATCTTTATTGACGCCATTCATTTTTCGGTACGTCATGACAGTATTGTCAGCAAGTTGGCTGCATATGTTGTGCTCGGCATCAATGAGGATGGCTACAAAGAAGTACTCGCCCTTGAAGTCGGTGAAAATGAAAACAGTAAATACTGGCTGAGTGTTCTGAACGGTCTTAAGAACCGCGGCGTCCAGGATATTCTTATCCTCTGCTCGGACGGACTCACAGCGCTTAAGGAAGCTATTGCTGCAGCCTTCCCAAAAACAGAACACCAGCGCTGTATTGTGCATATGGTACGTAATACCCTTAAATATGTAGCCAATAAGGACATGAAGAATTTTGCCAGAGATCTTCGGACGATCTATACCGCTCCTGACGAAAAAACCGCTGTCAGACGGTTAGAGGAAGTAGATCAGAAATGGACGTCCCAGTATCCAGCAGCCATGAAACGGTGGCATGATCACTGGGATGTCATAACACCAATCTTTAAGTTTTCGATAGATGTTCGTACAGCTTTCTATACAACGAACACCATTGAGAGTTTAAATTCTTCCTACCGCCGTTTAAACCGTCAGCGAAGTGTTTTCCCAAGTTCACAGGCTCTGCTCAAGGCTTTGTACCTGTCCACTTTCGAGGCTGCCAAGAAATGGACCATGCCACTTCGGAATTGGGGAAAGGTAAGAGGTGAACTGGTCATCATGTACTCTGACAGATTACTGGCATGATAGCTCTAACGAAATGACGATTTATTAATTCTTTATTAACTATCATAGAAGACCTTATTTACAGACTTTTATTCATAGCCCCATTACTTAATTTTATATTAGCTTTTAGTGTTTACACAAAACTTGAAGAACTCTCGAAGAACTCTCAGATTTCCTTTCGTTTTCGGTGTCTAACCACGTGGGGAAAGGCCACTACTTATATTTATATAGTAATTATTTCGACTATTTAATTGCTTTTGCAATGAATCCATATTGATTATAACTTTATTAGCTGTAATCCCTTGCGCTTTATGTGTAGTCATAGCATAACCATGATCAAAATGCTTGTAATTATCTAAATTGATTTCTATATTTTGAAAGATAATTTTTCCCTCTTATATTCATGCCACTAAAATTTACAATGTAAATTCAATTATAGTCCCCTTTTTTATCCCCTTTTTATTCTATTTTTAATGTTAAATCTGTTCATTATAAACAAAAAAGCTATAAAAAGATATTAAGTATACTATTTTATAGCCTATAAACACTTATATTACTCTATTTTTATGAAATTATTCTTTAGTAATGATCAGATCGTAAGTTCAAATTCTATTGCCAGCTCCATATGTATATCAAGGCTTCCGAGGTTTTTCCTTGGAAGCCTTTTTGTTATATTTAATTAAAAATCCCCTTTTTAGTCCCCTATTAATTTAAAAATGATTTCCCCTTTGTATTACATCACTGTTTATTATTATGTACCAATTCCATAATAACTTCATGATATACTCTTTCAAGAAATATTTTTTCATCCATATCTGTGGTAATAGAATCAATTTTGTTAAATGCTTCTACTATTGTTTTTGTATTTTCTATATCATGTTTGTCATAAATTTCTTTAAACTTATCTTTAGTACTTTTCCCTAGTTCATTTTTTGAATTGACTATTTTCTTATATAACGAAAATAAACCATCTTGTGATATTTTTTCCATACCACTTAAACCTTGTATAAGATCTTTCATCGAATTTTCAATATTTAACAAGTTATTCAATTGTTTAATTTTGCCTATTAATGTTTGTATTCCCATCCCATGAGTTATATTGAATATTGAATTTTTTAATGGCTGCATTCCATAAAATGTATTTTTATATTCATCTGTTATTTTATACCGTACCTCCATATAAAATGCCCCTTCGCGGATTTCATTATTTGTAATTAAAACGCCAAATTTAAGAATACCAACATTAGGTATTCTTAGTTCGTTTTCTTGTTCGAGAAAAATTCTAATATAAGAATCTGATAAAAAAGTTTTTTCAATTCTAAACTCTAATTTTTTTTCAACCGCTAATTTATGTAAATTAAGCATAGACAAATATAAAGCAATATTATTATCATAATTCTGATATCTAGATGAAGTTAGTGCCCGTAAAAAATAATCATCCTCATTCTTTATCAATCTATATTGGCGTATAACAGAACCACGCTTTTCTAATAATGTTTTTATATTTTCTCTTAATAAATCTACATAACCATATTTTATACAATAATTTGAAAATTTCCCCATTGAAAAAAGATTCTCAAAAAAATCATAAGAAAACTCGTATATTCCATTTGCTTTTAATTCTTTATATTTTTCTATATTATAAAAATTTATTACAATTTGGTTATCTTCTATCAAGCCCATATATCCGATATCTTTTAACGGCACAATTATATCTAATTTTTCCATATTAATTTTATTAAACTCTAAAATTAATTGTTTACTTCCTTTTATTTTAATATATTCATTTTCATTGCCATAAGAATCTAAAGGAAAAATTTTTTTAATTAATTTATCTAATTCTAAGCTTTCATCCAATAAATTAGCAAAATCCGTTAGTTGCGCAGCTTCTCCATCAATAACCTTTATCATTTTTGAATACAAATAATCATTATCAAACATTTTATTACCTCCATACTTTATATCAGCTTAACATATTATCTAAGTACTAAATAATCATTCTACAAATAGCCTCCATATTGTTTACTCTACAAAATATTTATTTCAACGCTTTTGTAATTTTACACATCAAGTCATATGCATTTAAATACTCAATATATTCTACACTTCCAATATCTGAAATGCTTTTTGTATTTTTATCTTTTATAATAATAACAGGTTTTCCTATTCCATAAGCTAAACCTAATTCTAGCATAACATTCGGATTCAACCCTGATATATTAACAATTACCAATGCACATGACTGTATTTCACGACAAATTTTACACATTATATCTATATTTAAAACATTTGAATCTGCACGATAATATCTCATTCCTAATCGATCTAAAGCTTCCTTTATTCCATACGTATATGAATCAACATACATATCATCAAACGACATTGCTATGAACACTTTATTCTTTTCATACAGAGGATTAACAGGGCATCCTTCAGCACCAATTTTAAAACATCTTCTCATTTGATGAACTGGAGTTTGTTTTTCTTTTTTAGCTGCCCTTAAGTCATCCATTTCTAACTTAAATTTTTCTATTATTTTTTCAACTTCATTTTTAAAAATTTTTACCGAAGTATCACGAATAGTTTTTTTGGTTGAAGAAAAATCCCAATCACCTATTTCATGTGGGCTTACTTTTCCATTTAATTCCCTATTATACAAAACTATAATATCATTAAAAATTTTTACCCAACTTTTAAAAACATCTACATATACATATGTATTATTAGACTGATAACAATTTATTTTATTCTTTAATATTTCTAATTGATAAACTATATCATCAACAATATTATTCTCTTTCATAGTGTCTCCCTAAAGTGTTTTTATGATCATTTATACAAATACTTTTCTTCTCTTTTCTTGAATGCGCTCTCTCCACCTTCCATAATTTCGCATATTCCAGTTCTAATATTTTTTTCTTCTAAACAGCCAGCTTTTTTATGATTTTTAAAATAAATTTTACCAGTATTCTCACGCTCTAAAATAATAATCCCTTCTGCATCTCCCAGCACAGGTATATTAGGATTATGTGTTACAATAATTATTTGACGTTTATTTTTTATTTTTCTTATCGATTTAACTATCAAATTATATATAAGGCTATTATCTAAATCATCTTCTGGCTGATCTATAATTAAAGGATTTTCACCACTACTCATAATAAATGCTAAAATTGCCGCACTTTTTTGCCCTGGTGATCCTTCATTAATATCAATATCACCTGTTTTATCACTAATTTTTATAGTTACCATATCTTCTGGAATAACTTTTATTATAGAATTTAACGTATTATTATTCTGTTTAGTTGTCCATATATTAATAAATCTAGGATCTGAAATACTCTGACAAAAATCTGATATATTACCATTTTTCGATGTAAGCAAAAAGAAAATAAATTTTTTATAATGTTCAAATTTTGCATCATCATTTAATATAAATTCTACTAATTTCTCAAATTCATTATCGAATACGTTCTCCTTACCTAGTTCTTTTTGCAAACTTTGTTTCCATCTATTTTTATGACAAATAGGTATGATTTCAATTTTTATACTATCTAAATCCAAAGACTTAATAATATTTGCTCTTTCTTTAGTTAAATCTAAACGTGCAGTTAAATACTTTGATATAGTACTATTGATTTTTTCTTCTATTACTATCTGTTGTTTCTCAATATCTAATAAATTACTTTCTTGATGTTTGTTTTCTAAAATTTTATCTTGTAAAGTTTCAATATCTTCACTTCCAGTATTTTTTACTTTTTCTAATGCCATTTTATACTGAACATCAATTTCATTTTTTTCCTTTACTATATTACTTTTTTCTAACTGTAATCCAATTTTTTCTATTTTATCAATTTCTTGATTTATTGTTTTTTTTACAGTCTCATATGATTTTTTTACATCGCTTAAAATATTTTTTGCGTCATCACAAATTAGTTTATCTATATCTTCGTCCACAACTAATTTTTTTTCAAGATCATCTATTTTTATTTGTAAACTATCTGCAATATTAGTTAAACAACTTTCACTTTCGTTTATTTCGTTTCCACAAATTTCATTAATGTTATATATTTTATCTTTCTTAGCTCTAATATTTTTTATGTTACTTTCTTCATATTTTTTTAATATTGAGGTAACTTTACTAATTTCTGCCTTTATCCCTGGCAATTTAGTAATTTTATTTCTATTATTTTTATATTCTTCTGACAATGCCAATAATTCAGTTAACATTTGCTCTATACTATCATTTATTTTATATAGTTTAATACTTATTTTATCATCGATTAACTGTAATAATGGACTTTTAATATTTTCATTTATGTTATTTTCATCTTCTATTAAATTAAATATTTCTTTTTGTCCATAAAAATCTATTTTAAACTCGGGAGGATCAATTAAAATACCTGATTTATTTTCATATGAATATTCTAAATTACCTTTTTCTTTTCTACTCGTAATTTGATAGGGATCTTCATTTCCAAAATTGAAATAAATATCTATCCCTCCCCCATTTTTCATTGTATTTTTTAAAACTTTACATTTATTTAAATCTAAGTTTGAATCCAATCCATAATTTATTGCATTTACTAAGGTTGATTTTCCTGTACCTCTACTACCAATAATACAATTTAAATGTGGTGAAAATCTCAAGTTTATATCAAGTAAATGAGAAAAATTTGTTAAACAAATTCCTCCAATATAATTATAGTTAATATCATTTGGATTGAATTTATTCCCTAATTTTTTAATTTCCAACCAATTTAATGCTCTATTTTCAAAATCTATAAATACTTGCCGTAACCCTTCAAAATTTAATGCCGACAATTTTATCCATGTAAACATCTTTCCAAATCCCTCTACAGAATGTTTTGTCGCATCTTTATTTGAAGGATTATCTGATCCAGAAATACATACAGCTTCATTTATTGCATTTAATTTTAGTTTATTTTCATATTCTCTTATATCTTCTTCATTTCTTACTTCAATTGCTGAAAAGTGTATAAATTCTTGATAATTTTTTATAGTATTAATATTAGCTTTTGCAAGTCCTTTATTACTTGCAAAATGTGCTGGTATTACAAAAACTTTATCTTTTAATTCCATATACAAATCTTTTAATTCATTTTCTGAAATATATTTTTCAGTATTCCCCCAGTTATTTCTATCTATTCCTAAATACTTAATTACTGCATCTTCTATTTCATTTGTTGTCAATGAATCATCAAAAATGATTAGAATATGTGTGAATGCTGCTGACACACATACTTCTATCCCATAAAAAACTTTAAAATTTTTTTCAGGATCAAAATCATCATGGTTCTCATATTTATTCTTTAAACAATCTATTTTTCTAATAAAGCCAACAGAATTATGATCAGTTATAACAACTGCATTCATTCCTGAATCTTTAGCTGCCTCTAACCACTCATCAGCGGAAATATTCTTATCTAGGAAACAATTACTCGCAGGTGTATGTGTATGAAAATCTATTTTATACCATTTTGCTAATGCCATCTTTTCCTCATTTCTTAGTTCTTAATCTTTTTTTTACATATATTTTATAGTTTGCTCCTTTTTATTGTTTTTTTCAACTGTATTTATATGTTTGTACTATCTAATTTTTATTTTATTAACATCATCAATTTTTCTAACCAATTTTTTTATTGATAAATATAATTCATTTTCACAATCTATTTTGCGGAGAATTTTTACTTTTAAACTATCATCCTTTCTTTTAAAATTATTTAAACTCAATTTTCTGGCAAACAAACTAACTTGCTGATCTATTTTACACTTAGAATTAGTATAAATACTTACTTCATTTCTTGCTCTACTTATATCCACATAGTAATTATTTCGACTATTCAGCTGTTTTTGTAATGAATCCATATTTATTATAACTTTATTGGCTGTAATGCCTTGTGCTTTATGTGTTGTCATAGCATAGCCATGATCAAAGTGATTATAATTACCTACATTGATTTCTATATTTTGATCATTACTTTTAATAGTGAGTAAATTATCCTTTATATCAATGATTTTTCCTGTTTGTCCATTCATTACACCTAACTTATAGTCATTTTTGAAAAAGATAATTTTATCATTAACAGTGAAATTACGCTTACATTCATTGGATGAATAGGCTACAATGAAACTGGACAGATTTTTTAAGGGCATATACAATAATTTCATATAAAGAAAGGAATTTTTATTATGTCCGAAAAAAAACAACCTAGACCGCGACGTACTTATACGTCAGAATTTAAACAACAACTTGTTGATCTATATCGCAGTGGTAAAGGCAAATGTGATATTGTCCGTGAATACGATATTGCCAGCTCACTCCTGGATAAATGGATTGCGCAGGCAGAACATTCCGGTTCTTTTAAAGAGAAAGATAATCGAACTCTAGAACAACAAGAACTCATAAACCTTCGTAAGCAAAACCAACAACTAAAAATGGAGAATGATATTTTAAAACAAGCTGCGCTGATCTTAGGACGAAAGTAAATGTGATAAAAGCAAATACTCACAAATACTCTGTATCAGCAATGTGCAAAGTCCTAAAAATCTCTAGAAGTACTTACTATTATGAAGCTACGCAGAAAACGGATGAATCCGAGCTGACTGCAGCCATAATTGCTATATTTAAAGCGAGTCGTTCTAATTACGGAACTCGTAAAATCAAACAGGAATTGGCCAAGATAGATATGTATATTTCCCGCCGTCGAATCAGTAGTATAATGAAGCAGGAAGGGCTTGTATCCACATATACAACAGCCCAATTTCATCCACAGAAGGATACCTGCAACGAAGCAAAAGCAGCTAATGTTGTAAATCGTGAATTTGATAAGCAATCCTATAGAAATGTAGTAGTAAGTGATTTAACCTATGTTCGTGTTGGAACGAGCTGGCATTATATCTGTGTACTTATAGACCTCTTTAATAGAGAAATTATTGGTTATAGTGCTGGTCCACATAAAACCGCAAAACTTGTAAAACAGGCATTTATGACGGTAAAGGAAAGTCTAGAAAACATCCATATTTTTCACACGGACCGTGGAAATGAATTCAAAAATCAGCTGATTGAAGAAATGTTGGAAGTCTTTGAAATCAACAGATCTTTGAGCCATAAAGGATATCCCTATGACAATGCTGTTGCGGAAGCAACTTTTAAAATAATCAAGACTGAATTTGTAAAAGATCAGACCTTTATGAATCTATCTGCATTAAAATTGCAACTTGCTGATTATGTGAATTGGTTCAATAATCATAGAATTCATTCCTCGCTTGGTTACTTAACGCCAGTTGCGTATCGAAAAAATAACCTTAAAAAAGTGGTTTAGTTTACTGTTGACACTCCAATAAAGGATTTATAGTGTTTGAAAGCAATTTACCCAAGACGTTATTGTGAGCAGAATTATAAATCTTAAAGTGGCCGGCAGAAATTTTTCTGTCGGCTTTTGTTATGTCTTTTTATAAGATATGCATTGTGTTTATATTTGCGTTTTGCGCTAGCTTTATGAATTCTTCCATGGTTCTAGTAATATATTTATTTTGTTTATTATAGAAAAATACATTACGAAATGTGTAAGGGGAATCAATTTTGTAATATAGCATAGTTGAGTTACCGTTAGCTTTTTTTACCAACGTATCACTGATGATAGTGGCGCCCATGCCATAACAGGCCACATTATAAGCTGTGGCAAGCTGGTCTAATTCTAAAATTATTTTGGGTATGAGTTGGTTTTTTTTGAAAATTTTATCGGAGCGTATTCGCGTGTCGTTTCCTGACCTTAAGAATATGAATGGTTCATGGGCGAATATGGATAAAGGTACGGATTTTGTCAAGGGATCCAGATGTTTCTCATGGTGAATGTCATTTATTGACAGCTGATATGGAAGCGCGCGAGTATTGGCAGAAAGGTTAGGCGGTACAGCAAGGATGAGATTTTCACTGCAGAACAAGTGCTTTTGATAGATTGCCTCATCTAATGGATAATTATCAAGCACAAAATCCAAAGTACCGGAAAATAATAATTCTTCAAGTTGGGCAGAAGCTGCTTCGATGAGACGGATTTTAATTGATGGATATTTGTCGGTAAATTTTGTTATTATCTCTGGGAGAATAAAGGAGGCAAAAACATTACTCGCACCAATGGAAAGACGGCCCGTTTTCAATTGATTTAAGTTGCTTAAATAATTTTCAAATTGGATTTCTATGTCCATAATAGTTTCAGAAGCTTGTATATATTTTATGCCGGCATCTGTTAGCTGAACGGCTTTACTGCTTCGATCAAAGATGGTACAACCAATTCTGTTTTCAATTTTTTTGATGGCAGCACTCAGTGCAGGTTGGCTGATATATAAATTTTGAGCGGCTTTGGAAAAACTTTTTTCTTTATATACTTCATAAACATATTCCTTTCCTTTAAACACGGTATACCTCCTAATAATATAACTAAATGATTATACTATTTATACTAATAGATATATTTGATTATATTTTAGATAGAATTTATAATAAAATCAAGTTGAAAAATGATTTATGTTATATAACAGGAGCGAAAAGAATGAAAAAGTCAATTGGTATTATTGGTGGTATGGGAGCAGCAGCTACCTGTGATTTATTCAATAAGATTATTACGATGACGCATGCTGCATCAGATCAAGAACAGATACATGTTTTAATCGACTGCAATACAAATATTCCAGATAGGACAAAGGCTATATTAGGAAAGGGAAAAGATCCTGTGCCTGAAATGGTGAGAAGCGGAATCCGCTTGCAATCAATGGGTGCTGATGTATTGGTAATGCCATGTAATACAGCACATTATTTTTATGATAAAATTACACCGTTTTTTGATGTTCCGTTATTGAATATGTTAAAATTGACAGTAGAAGAAATACAAAACAGAGGAATAAAAAAAGTTGGGTTGTTAGCAACTGACGGCACTATACAATCAGGTGTCTATCATACGGTATTGGCAAAAGCAGGGATAGATATAGTTGTTCCGTCAGCGATAAAACAAGTAAATGTGATGGATATTATTTATAATGGAGTAAAGGCATCAAAAAAAAATATTAATCTAAATGGATTTTATGAGACTATGGATGATCTTTTTGAACAGGGAGCAGAAATATTAATATTGGGATGTACTGAGCTACCAATAGCATTTAAAATTTTCCATATTGACAGAACAGCAATTGATCCCACTGTGGTACTGGCGGCAGCGGCAATTCGCTTTGTTAATGAACCTTTAAAAAATGAAAATTTTCAAAAAGCAGCAATGCGGGAAATGATGAAAAATTATTTAAAGAATATCAATGCTAATATTCGTGATGGTGCAGATGTTAAAAATATTATGAGGTATATGCCGATGTTTTTATGGATGCCATTCATTACCATGTTCGTTGTGATGGGCATATTGTAAAACGGGCTGTTTTATATTGCCCTTGGCATAGATATGGACGGGCATAAAGATGTTTTAGGCATGTATGTTGGCGAAAATGAAAGTGCAAAATACTGGCTGTCCATAATGAACGAGTTGAAAAACCGTGGGGTAGAAGATATTCTAATAGCTTGTGTTGACGGTCTCAGTGGCTTCCCACAAGCTATTGAAGCAGTGTACCCTCAAACAGAAATACAGCAATGTGTAATTCATCAAATACGCAGTTCAACAAAATATGTATCTTATAAAGAAATAAAAGCCCTGATGGCAGACTTAAAACTGGTATATGCTGCTCCAACAGAAGAAACAGCATTAGCTGAGCTTGATCATTTTAAAGAAACATGGGATAGTAAATATCCTAAAATTTATAAATCCTGGCATGAAAAGTGGGCTGTTTTAGCAACATATTTTAAATATCCACTTACCGTCAGAAGGCTCATTTATACCACAAATACCGTAGAGGGATTTAACTGGCAGCTTAGAAAAGTTACTAAATCCAGGATAATTTTGCCTTCAGATGACAACCGTTTAAAAATGCTGTATCTGGCAATGATGGATATTACTAAAAAAGTGGACTGGAGTCAAATAAGAGCTTAGTTGGAAATTTATTTTGAAGAACGTCTTTCAGACAGGGATGCTTAAAGGGCATCACTTTTACAAGCAATGCCTTTAAATATATCACTATTAAATTTATATTGGCTTTTGACGTTTACACAAAACTTGAAAAACTCTCAATTTTCGCTGCCGCACCCGCCAAAAGACATTACTTTTTATTTATGCTTAAAATGATAGGTGTGGACCGGAAGCCGACGCCCATTCGATCTATGCCCATATCAATAAGCCTCAGGAAATGTTCTCTGGTGCGTATGCAGCCGCTGCCCTTAATTTTGATGCGGCCATTACAGGTATCAAGCATCACTTTAATGATTTCCGGCGATGCACCGTGAGTTTCGTGGCCTGTTAAGAATCCTGTGCTGGTCTTGACAAAATCAGCTTTTGCCGCAATTGCGCATTCGCAGGCTTTCTTAACCTCATCTACTGTAAGTGCATCGGTTTCAAAAATGACTTTGACTTCTGTATTATATTCGTGACAGACATCAACGACTGCCGCAATATCCTTTGTCACATCATCCCATTTGCCGCTGCGGATCCAGCCAAAATTCGCCACGATATCAAGTTCCTTGATCTTCCAGTGGCTGCAATATTCACGTGCTTGCAGAACCTTAGAGCTGGTCGTACTGGTTCCAAATGGAAAATCACAAACAACACAAACAGCAGTATTTGTTCCTTCTGTGTACTCAGCAGCTATGGGCAGCGACGAAGGATTGATGCACACTGTTGCACAGCCGAAATCTACCCCTTCTTTAATATACTGTCTTATATCCTTCTCAGTAAATTCAGGTTTTAATACGGATTGGTCAATGTAGGCGGCGAGTTCTCCTGTCGTCATTTCGCTTGCTTTTTTTGTCGGTTTCATAATTTATTTCCTTCCTTTATAATAAATGTATGATACAATTCATACATTTATTATAAAGGCTTTATTTAGATAATTCAAGTATATTTTATTTTTTTTATTCCTCCGGGCAGGCATATACAGCAGCTGCCATATATGCCTGCCTCAAAGTAAAAACTATGTCTTTCCAGCGGCTTGATGAATAGAATAAATTTATGATAAACTTAAGAAAATATTTAAAATATGTGAGGAATAAAAATTTGGACATTGATTACTTTAAAAGCACATTCCATTTTTCTGCAGAAAAAAATATTCCCTTATATGAGCAGCTGATCGCCTATATAAAAATCCAGATACAGCAGGGCGTCCTGAAGCCCGGTGATCAAATGATCACAGAAAATGATCTATGCGGGGCGTTGAATATCAGCCGTACAACTGTGCGTCAGTGCATGAATCGGCTGGTGGAAGAAGGATTGCTTATTCGTCAGCGCGGAAGGGGCTCCTTTATTGCTAATCCTAAGCTAAAACGCAATATTAATTACCTGTACAATTTCACAGAAAACATGCGCAGTATAGGTGCCTCTCCTACTTCCGTCGTACTTACGAAAGAAGTGTCCAATATAACTAATAAACAATTGATCACTTCACTGCAGTTGCCGGAAACTGATCCGAGAGCATTTCATCTGCTCAGGCTGCGGTGTGCCAATGGAACACCCCTGCTTTTGGAAAACACATATATTCCTTACTATCTTTGCAGCGGAATCGAACAATTCAATTTTGAAGCTGTTTCTCTGTATGACACATTAAGCAGCCATTATTCACTTAACCTGTACCATGCTTCGGAAACGATAGAAGCTATTATAATCAAAGGTGCCGTCGCCAAGCTTCTGAAATGCAGCTCAAATACTCCCGGATATCAAATTGAACGCGTTTCTCATCTTGACTCTGGCTACGTGTTTGAACTGACAACCTCCACTACCAGGGCTGATAAATGTATATTTCGTTTGGAATTATATAAAAATGCAAATTTCAGCAAAAATAAGCTGGATTTTCAGCGCAGCATACATATATAATGCAAAAAGGATACTCAATAATCCGCAGCAGTCAGGCTGCATTGTGATAATATTCATTGGTTCCGGAAAAAAATCAAGGCTTCCGAAAATTTCGGAAGCCTTTTCATATTATAATCTGTATTCACCTGTGAATACACTGAAAAGTGAATAGTAAAAAACAATTTGCAGACCATAAACCGTATTTTACGTGAGCTTTCTGAATGTATAGCAGGCGATGCCCATTTGCAGTATTATCAGCGCGGCAAGCAGCCCAAACGAAAAATAAAGGCTTGTCTGATGGGCAATAAATCCTATGATGGCGGGTCCGGCCAGAGATCCCAGATAGCCCAATGTACTTACAGCCGATACTGCCGCACTGAGCGGCATAACAGTCTGACGGCCCAGCACAGTAAAAAATATTGGCACGACATTGGCGCAGCCCATGCCTATAAAAAAGAATCCCATATATATGCACGGCTGGACCGGTGCGTATATAACCAGCAAAAATCCGCCCGCTGAAAACGCACTGCTGACTGCCATAATAAATTTACTGCCGAATTTTTGGACAAAACGGTCGCCAATCAGGCGCATAATGAGCATCGCCATGGCAAAGGTCGCAAAACCGGTGCCTGCCAGTGAAATATCAAAGCCGCGCACTGCCGTAAGATATATGCCGCTCCAATCCATCATAGCACCCTCGACTAAATATGCAATAAACAAAATAACGCCCACCAGTGTAACAATTCCATGCGGAATGGATATAAGTGGACTTTTGCCAAGATCAGTACTGTTATCTGAAAGATAACGCGAGAAAACAAGAATCAATCCCATTACGGCAAGTGCCGCACATAAGGTTGAGATAACCGGAGATGCGCCAATCCCGAGCAGTCCACTGGACAGGCCGGCCCCGGAAAAGCCGCCGATGCTCCAGAACGCATTCATATTTGACATAAGACGATTGCCGGATGCTTTTTCCAAAGCAATCGCATGAATATTTGTTGTGGTGGCAACACTGCCTATTAAGGCACCGAAACACAGCAACGTTATTACTGCAATCCAGAATGAAGAAATCCAGCTTAATGCAACGAGAAAAACCGCAAACAGCATGCCCGCAGTTTTTAAAATTTTTCTGCAGCCGAATTTTGCCGCTGCCGCACCGCAAAAAGGCATCGTCAAAAAAGAACCGATGCCGATGCATAAAAGCAATAGTCCCAAGACATCTTCCTCAACCTGCAGGCGCAATTTTAAAAATGGCACCAGCGGTGCCCATGACGCCGTTCCGAAGCCGCCGATAAAATAAAATGCGCGTGTGGCGTACAGCTGCCGGGCCATTGATTTTCCGCCTGATCCGATTTTCATAAAAATTCTTCCTGCCTTATTCATAAATTCTTTAATCACAATAAGTATAATAAAATTTCACTGCCAAGACAATACAGCTAATTCATAATGACTCGAGCAGAAAAGCCATGAGCAGCCGAAAGAATTCAAATACTAAATGTGGAACCAATATTGCTAAAAATCAAAAACTCTTTTCAGGTTTGGCATAATAAAAAAGTCTATGCCCATTTTATAGCTTGCTGTACCTGCCCACAGAAGCAGTGTTTCCAGAAGAATCAGTAAAGGATTCATACTTGACCGTGCCCGCCAGCAGATAATTGTAATTCAGCAGCATTCCCAGCAGCAAGGCAAGCGGAGTCAGAATTCCGCATAAAAGGGCAATATCCGCCGCCAATTCGCCAAATACAGTAAAATAAGTGAACAATTCTGCGTGAGGCAGTGAAATATATTTTACGAAAAATGCATAATAGGCAAAGTGTTCATATATACTAAGCTCCTTTACAGTTTTCTATTTTTTATTCCACTTATCTGATACCAATTAATTTTTTCGGATTTTCAGGCATCACACTAGAGCACTTAAAGGATATATGGTCATCAGGAAAGATTTTTATTTTGCCTGTTTATCGCCGCAGCGGTATTCCAATGCCAAGCAGCACCTTATCCTGGCGGGCACTTTATTATACATGTCTTGCGCCTCCCTCTACATGAATAGTTTCACCGGAGATATTTCCGGCATTGAGCAGCCATATGGCAGTATCTGCAATATCATCCGCGGTGCCGGCCCGTCCGACCAAACTGGATGATGCTGCACTCTCCAGCAAATTCTTTTTATCCTGTTCCGCAAGGGTATCCCATGTACCGGAATCCGTAACACCCGGAGAAATCGCGCTGACGCGAACAGGCGCCAGTTCCTTTGCCAGCTGCGAAGCCAGAAAAGCAACCGCGCCGTTTGTCACTCCCATAACTGTATAACCGGGAGAAGGTGTCCACGCGGCTACGCCGGAAAATAAAAGAATAGAGCCTGTCGGAGGCATAATCGGGATAAAATGCTTTGCCAGCAGCATAGGCCCTATTACCTTCGCTTCAAACGCAGTAACTATTTTATCATGCTCCAGCTCCCCAACCGGTACATTATGGTGGGCGGAAGCAGTTATCACCACATGATCAACATATCCCAGTTCAGCTGCCGCAGCGGCAATCGTTCCCTCATCTGTGATGTCTACATGGATCGCGCTCGCAAAGGGAAGCTGCGCGGCAGCCTTAGCGGCCTGCTCAAGATCACGTGCTCCGATGACCACTTCTGCGCCGGCTTTGCTTGCCCGCTGTGCGACTGCCAGTCCCAAAAATTTTGAACCGCCGATGACCAATATCTTTTGTTTGTCAAGCTGACCTCTCATTTTGATCTCCTCTCACTCACCAAATTATATTTTACACATTGCTTTAAGCCTCAACGGCTCTTTTATTCTATAATATATGCACTGACGATTTCCCCGTAATAAACAGTATGAAAATCCTTATTCGCATCATAGAAAAAGCTGTCCACATCCTGCGGATAATATTTTTTCTTAGTTTCTTGCGCAATGGCATGTTCATCCTGCTTCTGTACATAAATAGCCCGGCACTCAAGCGTCAGGGGAAGTTCCCTGACAGCAGGAACAGCTATGATTTCCGGCGCTTCCAGAGTTAAATTCAAAGCCTCAATTTTATCAACATCACGGCCGGATTTTGTTCCGCAAAATCCCAATATTTTTTTATTGAAATCGCCATGCGGTATATTGATCGTAAATTCCGGATTCTTTGCCAGCTGGGAGCTTGTAAACCGATTTTTTCTGATAAAAGCCGTAAAGGTCGACTTGCCCCAGACAACGCCCAGATTGCCCCAGCCCACCGTCATCGTATTTACTTTATCCCCCGCCTTTGTAGTCAGCAGAATACCGGTGCTGAGCGCCTTTATGATCTCACTGGCATAATCAAACACTTCGATTTTCTTCTTCATAGCCTATGCTTCCTCCTTAAATTTTAGCAGCTTATAGACAAGCCAAATAAATTATATTACCATATTACTTATGTATAGCATAAACTATACTTCAGCATTTGCCTAATCGTTGTTGTATATACCGGGTATAGCAAAAAAGCATATCCCTAAGGAGAAAAATAATGATCAGTCTTGAACAGATACGATATTTTTTGGAAATAGTCCGCTGCGGCAGTCTGAATAAGGCATCCGAACAGCTTTATATTTCACAGCCTTCTCTTTCAAAACAGCTGCAGCAGCTGGAGAAAAAACTGGGCTGTGAGCTGCTCAATCGCAGCTATGACGGCGTAGAGCCCACACCGCAGGGAAAGTTTCTTTATGAGCGAATGAGCGGCGTGCTGGATGAATTTGACAGGGTAATCGGACAGGTGCAGCATTTAAAAAAAATGAACCAGGTGCACATCGGAGGACTTGCCAATCTTGTGACATACTTTCTTCCTCAGTATATGGATAATCTGCGGGCAGGCGGACATAATCAGGTTATTGTTGATACTTGTCTTTTTAACCGGGAGCTTGTCGATGGAGTCGAAAACGGCAAATTCGATATAGTTCTGCTTTCCAATGCAGAACCGCAGCAAAACATCGCCGTAATACCGCTCATGACAGAACCGCTCTGTGCGGTATTCCCTGTGACTCATCCTTTATACCACCAGAAAAGTATCAGCTTCATGGATATCATCGCACACGAAAAGCTGGTGCTTTACAAGGATCCCTGCACTATCCGCGCTTCTATCCGCAAACAGTGTAACCGCATGAAAATCACGCCCAATATTGTGATGGAGCTGGATCTGACAGAATCGCTCCTGGGGTACGTAAGCCGCGGAAAGGGAATAACACTGCTGCCTTCAATTGTAGCAAAGGGAATCCAGAATCCCTCCATCGCTGCGCGTGAAATCAGTCGTATTCCGGTCTACCGGGAGATTTCCGTTGCCATGCGAAAAGAAAATGTGCCGGTTTATCTTCCAATGTTTTCAAAAGATACTACGAGTGTAAACTGGAAAAAAAGCTGACGAATATCTCCTGAACAGTATTGTAATTTCATTATTTTTTATTTATGTATACTTTTGTTTTGCAAAATCAAATAGAAAAAATTTCAAAATATATTAATATATTAGAATATATGCCTCGATTGTTAATAAAAACGTTAAAATTATACTATAAATAACGAATTGAAAAGATTATACAAAAAGTTTAATGTTAAATATTTGTTATAAAGCTGTTATTTTTTTTAAAAGGGATCTATAATATTTCTAAAATAATGTATAAGAAGCCTTGGCTTGGATAATTGAAAAACATCAATTATCCAAATTGTCATATTTTCGGTGAACAAAAATTTATTCTGAATGAAACTCACCGCAATGTATGTTTTTACCATAGCATGTGAAGCTGTTGATGACCAGATTTTACCAAAGTTAATTTTCAGGGAAGGAATCATATAGTGAATATGGAAAATATGAAGATCCGGTATAAAATTATAGCAGGCTATCTGCTTATTGCTCTTGTTTTTATAGTTTTGTGCGTGTGTGCAATTTACGGCTTAACTCATGTGCGAGATCAATACAATAAAATTGCGGAGGAATCTGATATTACAATTATTTCGTTAAAAGAAATCGAATTTTATTTTAGCGGACAGGCAAATGACGAAAGAGGGGCGCTTTTAACCGGGAGTCCCGAATTTCGCGGAGAAATTCAGGAAAAAGCCAGTAAAGTCAAGGGAAATATAGGAAAGATACAACCTTTCATGGAATCTGCAGAGGAAAGGGAACTTCTGCAGCATATAGAAGAAACGCATGATGCGTTTACCAAAATAAATATTCAGGTACTGGATCTTGTGGATAAAGGAAATACAGCTGCAGCAAGGGAGTTATCTTTTTCTCAGGGGCGTGACATGCGCAAGCAGCTGACCACCTCATTCGATAAGCTCGTACAGGAGGAGCAGAAAAAAAATGAATCTATCCGTCAGAATGCCCATGTTTTTATGCAATGGTTTCTATGGACAGCAGTGACGGCAAGCTGTGCAATGGCCGTGGTTTGTATTGTCCTGGGGATATTGCAGGCTAAGCATATACTGGCTCCCATTGAGGCAATGACTCAGGAAATGAAAAGTGGCAGCATCAAAGCATCTGGGCATAAGGGAAGTGGTGAGATCGGCAACCTGCTTGATGCTTTTTACAATTTGGGTTTAAAATTGAAAAACATGGTTTCCGGTATACAAGGGGCATCCGAACAGGTTGCAGCTTCGGCCGAACAACTCACTGCAAATGTTGAGCAATCGTCTGATACCATGAACAGGGTAGAGGCTTCTGCAGCTCAGGTAGCCATTGCAGTAAATCGTCAAAAGCAGGAAATCAGTGTTGTGGAAAAAAGCATTAATCAAATGTCCCAAAATATGGATATTGCCGTGAAAAATACCGAAGAATCGACAAAATGTGTTAATGCTGCGCTTAAGGCAGTTGACGCCGGAAAAGAATCTATTAAGGGAGCCATGGCACATATGGAGCTGATAAAATCGATAACAGAAGAGTCAGCATCATCAATTGCAGGATTGAACAAACAGTCTGACTCTATAGGACAAATTGTTGATGTCATTGCGGGAATTGCTGGGCAAACGAATCTCCTGGCACTCAATGCTGCCATTGAAGCTGCCAGGGCAGGCGAGCATGGCAAGGGGTTTGCGGTGGTGGCGGAAGAAGTCAGAAAGCTTGCCGAACAATCACAGCTGTCTGCTGCCCAAATTACAGAACTCATTACAGCAATGCAGGACGAAACTCAAAAGGTCGTTGAAAATATACAGCAGGAAAAAGATACTGTCGAAGCCGGTACAAATATTATTAACAAAACGGGTACAGTAATCAATAATCTGCATAAGAGCAACGAAGTCGCCGATAAGCTGGCGGAGAAAACAGCTGCGGCGATAAAGAATATTGCGGAAGAAACACACTCAATAATAAATTCAGTAAAAGTCGTCCAGCGTGAAGCAGAACAGGCGGCGGTTGAAGCCGAAAAAACGTCGGTCTCTGCTGCGGATCAGTCGGCAGCAATGAGAGAAATAGCAGAAAGCAGCGATAATCTTGCCAAAATAGCAGTTACGTTGCAGCAATCTGTGATGGAATTCACTGAAGAAAATTAACAAGAAACAATTAACCAATTTATAAATTAACAAAGGACTTAAGCAAAAATATAGCCCATGCTGCCGGATATCTGATTCTATCTGATAGATCAGCCGCTAAAAATAGTACACTGGAAAATACTCTTAAAATATAAGAAAAATATGGCGTAATATATTATTATAAGTCTGTATAAGCTATAATATACTATAATAGAAAAAATATACGGGGGGATAATATATTATGCTGCCAAATCCATATCGTCCGGGTGCTGGAATGACACCGGCTTATCTTGCCGGACGCCATGAAACTATAAATGAAGCACAGTCAATTTTAAAGGCAGTAAATGTCGGCTATGCAGCCCGTTCTGTCATATATTATGGTTTAAGGGGGGTTGGCAAGACCGTTTTACTAAATCATATAGAGAATATGGCAGATGAGCTTGATGTGCCATCCGAATATATGGAAATAGCTGAACGCGGTTATTCTTTCGGACAGCATCTTACTTTACATGTGTCGAAGCTCATTAATAAGCTTAGTCTGAAAAAAAATATTGCCGACCATGTAAAAAAGGCTTTATCGATATTAAAGGCTTTTTCCCTGAAATATTCATACGGTGATGAAATTTCTATTGAAATTAATCCCGGGATAATACCGGCTAAGGGAATTTCTGATACCGGAGACCTTGCTAATGATATGACAGAATTATTTTTGGCGCTGGGCAGCATTGCTCAAAAAGAAAACAAAGGCGCGGCCATCTTCATTGATGAAATACAATATATGCGTTTAAAAGAGTTTGAAGCTTTGATGGCGGCACTGCACCGGATAAATCAAAAAGGTTACCCTTTGGTTATCTTTGCGGCCGGGCTTCCTAAAATAGCCAAAATCGCCGGAGACGTAAAATCCTATGCCGAAAGATTATTTTCATTTGTTGAAATAGACTCGCTTGCTCCCAAGGAAGCCATTGCAGCACTTTGTGAGCCGGCCAGACGATTTTCCATAAACTATGCAGATGAAGCATTAAATAAAATTCTGACTGTTACCGGTGGTTATCCCTACTTTCTGCAGGAATACGGTAAATGGATATGGGAGGAAAATAATGATGCTGGGCTTATAACAAAGACCGTAACAGATAAGGCTTACGCTAAATTCGAGCAAAGTCTTGATGATTCATTTTTCAAGGTGCGTCATGACCGGGCCACACCAAGAGAACTGGAATTTATGACTGCCATGGTCAGATGTCGGACACTGCCGTGCACCACCAAGGAAATAGCCGCAGCCATGAACGAAACTATACAGGCAATATCACCTCTGCGGGCACAGCTTATCCATAAAGGCTTTATTTACGCGGCAGAAAGAGGAACAGTAAACTTTACCGTTCCTCAGTTCGATAAATATTTAAAACGTGTTCATATTATAAATTAACAAAGAAACGATTTTATGATAACGGCATAAAGCCAGAAAAGAGATACCGTACCGAACTTTTTAGAAGCACTTATTGTCAGATTCAGAGAAGCAGTGCGTATCGAAAATGAAATAAAGAAAATAAAAGGCCTGCCTATTGCCAAACATGATCATGAAAAAAACGCACCTTGTATTGAATATCCGGACGGAAGAAAAGAATATGCCTAAAAACCCGAAATAATAGTATTTGCCGGACCTAATGGCAGCGGAAAAAGCACAGTTACCCAAATGGCCAATATTATACCGCCTTATATAAATGCAGACGATATAAAAAAAGCTGTTCATTGTATACTGATCTGCAGGCCGCGCAAAGGGCTGCAGAACTGAGAAATACATTAATAGACCGGCATACAAGCTTTACTTTTGAAACAGTTTTATCCACCTCAAGAAATATAGAACTTTTAAAACGAGCAAAATGCTGCTGAAGTTCAAAAGGGGACTGTTGCTTACGCTGGGAAGTACAAACTGGCAGATTTTGCCAAAACATGGTACAAAGATTATTGCCTGAAAAATTTGGCTCCTAAAACTCAGCATTCATATAATAATCACATTAAAAATCGCATTGTTCCGGCATGGGGGCATATTGACATGGTTAAACTCAGAACCTGCCTGTTTTTCACAATAAGGGATAAATAAGAGACAAAACCCTGTTTTCGGGCAAAACAAAAAGGCTTCCGAAAACTTCGGAAGCCTTGATTTACATATGGAGCTGGCAATAGGAATTGAACCTACGACCTGATCATTACGAATGACCTGCTCTACCAACTGAGCTATGCCAGCAGACAACGTATATATCATAATCGAAAGATAGTTTTTTGTCAAGAACATATTAAAACGGCAATCATACAGAACAGTCTCTGCGGCAGCAGATGGACTGCAGATGATTGCCATTTGTTATATTTGAAAATTGTGAAGCCAGTATAGAGAATAAAAATGAAAAACATTTTTATTTACATTGTTTTGAGTTTAGCAATTACGTCTTGAGTAATATCTTCTGTTCCATAGAAAACTACAGAATTGTCAAGGACCGCATCCAAATTTTTTGTTTTCGCTACTGCTTCGACAGCTTTTGTTATGTTGTCGCGAATGGGCTTAAAAAGTTTATTCTGTTGTTCGGTAACCTGTTGATTCAATTTATCGAAAAGAGCTTTTTTTCCATTGTCATCAAGCGATGCTGATTTTTCATTGAATTCATTTTGAGCTTTTTGACGTGCAAGATCAACAGCAGCATTAGTGGTCTGCATATCAGGATAACTTGCAATGACTTCGCTCATATTAATGGAACCAAGACTAGCTGCCGATGCCTGTGCGGGTGAATAAGTTCCATAAATGCATATGGCAAATACAGCTGCAAAAACAATGCTGAGAATTTTGTTCATGATTCATGACCTCCATTTAACTATTTATAGCGTAATTTTATTAATAAGACTACTGTTAAGTGTACGTTATCAGTTGATTTTTAGCAAGTTTTTTTTTCCGTTTGATAAAATATTATAAGGGGAAGACGAGGCGGCTGAATGGCAGTTTTTTCATATGGCGGAAAATGACACTTCAATTAAAAAATGTTATAATATTAGTATACTTTTTTAAGGATGATAATTATGAAAGCTGTAATTTTTGATATGGATGGGGTCATTGTGGACAGCGAGGCTGCCCATATAAAGATGAAAATACAGGCATTGGAGGAGTATGGCATAGCGTGTTCACCAGAAGAATGCATGCCATATTTTGGTCGGTCTTCTAATGCCTTTTTTAGTGATTTTATAAAAAAATCCGCAGCGCATATTTCTTTACAGGAGATTGTGGCACGCAAGCATCAATTGTTTTTACAATATGTAGCTAATGATGGAAATGTAAATCCTATTGAAGGTGCCTTGGAGCTTATTCATGGTCTTCGAAGAAATAATATTCCATTGGCGCTGGCATCATCGTCTGTACGTTCTAATATAGAGTGGTTCTTAAAAAAATTTGGTGTTTTTGATTGTTTCGATGTGGTATTAAGTGGGGCAGAGCTGTCAGAAAGTAAACCAAATCCCGAAATATATTTATTGGCAGCTAAAAAATTGGGAACAGGACCGCAGGAATGTGTGGTAATAGAGGATGCGGAGGCCGGTGTAACAGCGGCAAAAATGGCCGGCAGTTATTGTATCGCCTATTGCAATCCAGTTTATAAAAATTGCGGGCAGGACGTGTCCTCGGCTGATATGCTGGTAAATTCCTTAACTGATATTTCGGCAGAGCGGATAATAGGCATAAATATATAAATTTTGGAGGCAGGTATTATGAATAGTTTTGAATATTGCTGTCCTACGGAAATTGTTTTTGGTAAGGATGCGGAATTGAAGGCAGGGGAAAAAATAAGTGCCTGCGGGGCAAAGACAGTACTCGTTGTATATGGCGGCGGCAGTGTAAAAAGAAATGGTCTTTTGGATAGGCTGTGTAAAAATTTGGGGGATTCAGGCTTAAAATGCATAATTCTTGGCGGCGTGAAGCCTAATCCTGTTGTGTCTTTTGTGCGCGAAGGAATAAAGACCGCTTTGCGGGAAAAGGTAGATTTCATTATGGCTGTCGGCGGCGGCAGTGTCATAGATACAGCAAAAGCGCTGGCTCACGGACTGGCAAATTATGAACTGGATATATGGGATGACATATGGCAGAAAAAGGTGGAAATTCATAAGACTACACCGATTGCTTCCGTACTGACTCTGGCGGCAGCGGGAAGTGAAACGAGTGATTCAGCCGTCCTGACCAATGAAGAAACAGGACAAAAACGCGGATTGAGTACGGTGCTGAACAGACCGAAGATGGCTTTTATGAATCCTGAACTTACCTACAGTGCTCCTAAATTTCAAGTTGCATGCGGTATCAGCGATATCCTTATGCATACATTGGAACGATATTTTTCCAAGAGCAGGGATAATTATATGACGGATTTTATTGCGGAAGGATTAATGAAAAACGTCATTCAGTTCAGTCGTGATGCATTGGAAAAAGAAAATGATTATTTGGCAAGAAGTGAAATCATGTATTGCGGCAGCTTATCACATTGTGATTTAACAGGATTGGGCAGGCAGAAGGATTTCAGTGTTCATAAACTGGGGCATGAATTAAGCGGTAAGTTTGATGTTGCTCATGGCGCATCGCTCACAACTATGTGGGCTTCGTGGGCCCGATACAGTTATCAGACTGACATTGATCGATTTGCCAGACTGGCCGGTGCACTTTGGCAGGTAGAAAAAAATGATGCTTCTTCAGCCGCTCTTGAAGGGATCGCCAGAATGGAAAATTACTTTAAGACTATAGGAATGCCCACCTGCTTCAGTGAACTTGGCATTGGCGTCCAAAATGAAAAAGATATAAATTATCTGGCAGATATGTGTACTGACAAGGGAAAGAAAATGGTAGGCAATTTTAAACCTATTGACAGGCAGGATGCAATTAATATGTATAAAATGGCTAATCATTGATTGGAGCGCGATTGATATAAAAAACGGTGAATGTCTATTATGCCCCCGCCGCTGTAAAATAGATCGCAGTCATGATGAACGGGGATTTTGCGGGGCAGGAGCACAGGCTAAAGTAGCGCTGGTCAGTATTCATAAATGGGAAGAACCATGCATCTCGGGGAAAAAGGGAGCCGGAACAGTATTTTTTTCTCATTGTAATCTGCGCTGCGAATTTTGCCAAAACTATGCTATAAGCGCCCGGGGCTATGGGGTGGAAGTCGATGCGGCACGATTGGCTGAAATTTTTCTGGAACAGCAGGGCCGAGCTGTAGAGTGCCTGGAATTGGTAACACCCACACATTATGCGCCGATAATAATCGAAGCCTTAAAAAGGGCACGTGCTTCCGGTTTAAATCTGCCTGTTGTTTATAATACAAATGCATATGAATCAATTGAAATTATTGATGCACTGAGTGAATATGTAGATGTGTTTTTACCGGATCTGAAATATTTTTCAGATGATGCAGCAGGAAAATACTCGCATGCGCCTGATTATTTTCACTTTGCGACAGCAGCCATAAAAAAAATGACTGCTGTCGCTGGTCCTGTGATAATGGAAAATGGTCTTATGAAAAAAGGTGTACTGGTGAGACATTTGATTTTGCCCTGGTTGTATAAAGACAGTATAAAAATAGTGGAGTGGCTTTGGGCAACTTTTGGCAGTGATATTTACATAAGTCTGATGAATCAGTATACACCGGCACATAACGCATTTTCTATTTCTAAACTAAATAGAAAATTAACCACCTATGAGTATCAGAAGGTGGTTGATGCGGCGTTGGAATTGGGCATTGAAAATTGTTTTATTCAGGAAAAAAGTGCGTCTTCAACAGACTTTATTCCAAACTTTGATGGTAAGGGTGTACTACCTGTTAAGCTCTAAATATATTAAGTGTAATAGTGTACTTGACTGAAAATTAGTGCTGTGTTAGAATTAGCACAATTTATCCTATAGGAAGTGAAAAGATGCCAATAAAAATACCTAATAATTTACCGGCTGCACAAATTTTGGATAATGAAAATATATTTGTGATGGACGCCGATCGCGCATATAAGCAGGATATACGGCCTTTGCGGATACTTATTTTGAATTTGATGCCACTGAAAACAGTGACTGAAACGCAGGTCCTTAGGCTTTTGAGCAATACGCCGCTGCAGGTTGAAGTGGATTTTATATATACACAATCTTATACACCCGCACATACTTCTATGGAATATCTGACTGAATTTTATGGAACTTTTGAAGATGTAAAAGATAAAATATATGATGGTTTCATCATGACAGGTGCTCCTGTGGAAAAGATGGAATATGAGGATGTAGCGTATTGGCAGGAAGTTTGCCAGATTATGGAATGGACTAAAACGCATGTTTTTTCATCTTTTTATATATGCTGGGGAGCACAAGCAGGTCTTTATTATCATTATAAAATACCCAAATATGCTGTGGCACCCAAGATTTTTGGAGTCTACAAACATCATCTGCTCGTAGAGCATGAAAAAATTTTCAGAGGATTTGATGATGAATTTTATGTGCCGCATTCACGGCATACAGAAATTCGGCGCAGTGATATTGAAAAGGTGCCTGAGCTGACGCTTTTGGCGGAGTCTGACAGCCGTTGCGGAGTGTACGCAGTTGCGAATTTGAAAAAACGTCAGTTTTTTATAACCGGTCATGCCGAATATGATCCGCTGACTTTAAAATGGGAGTATGATCGTGATGTTGAAGCAGGACTTGATATTCAAATTCCCTGCAACTATTATCCGAATGATAATCCATCGCAAAAACCTATGGTAAAGTGGCGCAGTGTGGCAAATTTAATGTTTGCAAACTGGCTTAATTATTATGTATATCAGGAAACACCATATGATTTATCCAAGTTAAAAAAGGTACCAGAACATTGGTGTAACGGTATTCGCGAAGTTTAATATAGTAAAAGCCGCATTGATAAAGAAAGCCCCTTTTGTTTGAACTGATCCTTATGAGTTAGACTGAAAATCTAGCTTATAGGGATCGGCTCGACAAAAGGGGTTTTTATATTGAATAAAGATTATTTTGTCTGGGCCCAGTCAATTCCGGTGTTTATGTCTATGGTCAGAGGTACTTTCAATTCTACTATATTCTGCATGGTTTCATACAGGATGTTTTTTAATGCGGGAACTTCCGCTGCCACAGCTTCAATTACCAATTCATCATGAACTTGAAGGAGTATGCGGCTTTTTAATTTTTGAGCGCGGATTTTCTCCCAGGTCGCTATCATGGCCATTTTTATTATATCTGCCGCAGTGCCCTGTATCGGAGTATTCATAGCCATTCTTTCATTCTGCATGCGTATATTATGGTTGGAGCTTTTTATCCCGGGCAGATATCGCCGTCGACCAAATAATGTGGTAGTGTAACCTTTTTGATGTGCTTCTTCCACTATGTCGTCCAGGCATTTTTTCACGCCGTTATATTTGGTAAAGTAGCTGTTGATATACTCTGCGGCTTCCTGGCGGGAAATATGAAGTTCCTGAGCAAGTCCATAATCACTTTTGCCGTAGACAAGGCCAAAATTTATAGCCTTAGCGCGGCGGCGCAGTTCGGAGGTTACTTCATCAAGCGGAACACCGAATACCTCTGAGGCTGTTCGGGAGTGAATGTCCTGCTCCAGCTTGAAGGCCTCTATGAAGTTTTTATCATCAGACATATGCGCTAAAATACGCAGTTCTATTTGAGAATAATCGGCAGAAAGAAAAAGATCATAATCTTTTGCAGGTTCGAACAGGCTGCGGATTTTTTTCCCTGCTTCGGTCCTGACGGGGATGTTCTGCAGATTTGGATCGGAGCTGCTGAGGCGGCCTGTGGCGGTCACTGTCTGATTGAAAGTAGTATGAATGCGATGAGTTTCGTTGTCGATAAGTTCATACATTGCATCCAGATAAGTACTTTTTAATTTGCTCCACATACGGTAGTCCAATATTTTTTCTATTATAGGATGATGGGGGCGCAATATCTCAAGTACATCAGCATTTGTAGAATAGCCGGTTTTTGTCTTTTTCTGGACAGGAAGGCTCAGGTGATCAAAAAGTACTTCACCAAGCTGCTTGGGTGAATTTACATTAAATTCTGTTTCGGCCAGAAGATAGATATCACTTAGCAGATCGGCAATTATACTGCCTATGTCAGCAGACATATCTTTTAATTTTTGACTGTTAATATAGACACCATATTTTTCCATGGATACAAGCACCTTTTCCAAAGGCAGCTCTGTACTTTCATAAAGCTTATAAAGATTTTTTTCCTGCAGGGAAGAAATAAGAATATCAGTAATATGGCTGAAAGAAAATGCGTGCAGATAGTAGGAAGCTTCATATTCTAAGCTGGCATCGTCTTTTTTGAAATCATAAGGGAGAATTTCTTTATCCAGATATTTTGCCGCCAGGCTGGTAAGTGTATAGTTATTGGCAGCGGGATCAATCATATAAGCAGTCAGCAGGATATCGACGACTTTGCCCGATGGTGAATACCCGCAATGCAGTGTATTTTTTAGATCGTAGGTTACTTTAGTAATTGAATCGTCAAGAAAAAGGTCATCAATATATCTGTAAAACTCAGAAACACAGGGAATATACAGGACTGAATGATCATTTTCAGATGGTTGTTCTGCCATTATTCCCTGGCACAGTATATGGGGAACTTTACCTGAGAAAACCGGCAGATACGCAAAAACACCAGAAGCTTTTATTTGACTTATCAAGGAAGCAATTGACGTTTTATCGACGGTAGTATAAGTGTAATCGTTATTTTCAACAACAGTTTTTTCAGATGAAGGTTCCGCGTAAAGTTTATTGAGGAATCGCCAGATACTTTTAAGCTCATATTCGTCACAAAAAGATTTGAGCTGGGACATGTCAGGGGTTATGGCATATTTTTCTGCGGTAAAGGATAAATCCATCTCACAATTTATTGTAGCCAGCTTGTATGAAAGAAATGCCATATCCTTGTCAGCAGTGAGTTTTTCTTTTAGCTTTTTGCCGGAAATTTTGTCTATATTTGCATAGACACCTTCCAGAGAATCATATTCTGTCAGTAATTTCAGGGCAGTTTTTTCACCTACACCGAAAACACCAGGGATGTTATCGGACTTATCCCCCATCAGAGCCTTCAGATCAATCAGACGTTTGGGTTCAATTCCATATTTTTCTTTGAAGGCTGTGTCATCAAAAATCTCCGTTTCAGTTATACCCTTTTTAGTCATAATAATTTTCAGGTTGGGACGTATAAGCTGGAGCGCATCACGATCACCTGTTATTACAAGAGACTCGACACCATCAGATGCGGCTTTGGTAGCAAGTGTGCCGATTATATCGTCGGCTTCATAATTATCCACTTCGATAAAAGTGATACCCAGTGCTTTTGTAAAATTATGGAGCATAGGTATCTGACTGATGAGTTCGTCAGGTGTTTTGTCCCGGGTACCCTTGTAGTCTTTGAAAATTTCTGTGCGGAATGTGTGACGGCTTTTGTCGAAAGCTACCACAGCGTATTGAGGCTGCAGTTCATCAAGCAGCTTGAGGGCCATTTTGGCAAAACCCAAAATGGCATTGGTATATTTGCCGGATTCTGTTGTTAAAAGAGGCAGTGCAAAGAAAGCTCGATACATCAAGCTGCTGCCGTCTATGATAACAAATCTGTTTTTTGTGTATTTCATTAAAAACTCCTGTGAAAATTATTTTTTAAAGAAGATGCATCTGCTTGCTTACTCCCTTTGCAGAAGGAAAAGCTTCTTTTGGAGCATCTGTACTGCTGTTTTTGATCAGCAGACGCAGAAATTCAGGACTTTGCCAGTCCCGTTGAAGATTGAATACTTTATCCACATCAAGTAAATTTATGTAGACAACGTCATTTTTTACTATTCCGGCAGAACTGCCGTATTTGCTGTTTAGCATCTTGGATTTTTCATCCCAATCAATGGAAAGATTTGCAGCGGCAGCCAAGGCATAAGCAGGAAGATATATCCCGCTGCCCGTTTTTACAGCTTTGAATGGGAGCATACGGTCTTCAAACGCTAAATTTATGGGAAAGCCGACATAATTGGCAGAGCCGTTTGCAAGGCTTATTTCTTCTCTTATAGAAGGGATATCAGCAAAATTTTCTACACCAAAAGTTTTTAACCTGTCGATGACGCTGCCGACCGTGAGGGCCTGTGTATTATATATATCAGGATATATATAATATGCTATACTGCCATTACTGGCTTTTTCAACAACTAAACGATCATATATTATTTTTACCGGTGTACCAATTTCTACTTTGGGGAAAAGAGCTTCTATATTTTCTTCTTTGACACGCACACAGCCATTAGAAGTAAAACTGCCTATGGAAGAAGGGCGATTGGTGCCGTGTATCCCATAATTGCCGCCTATGCCTATCCAGCGATAACCCAGAGGATTATCTTCACCGGAAGGAATCTGAACGGAGAGGTCATCAGGATCTATCCAGGTAGGATTTATTTCCTTGTCAATGACTTTGAAATTCCCTGTCGGAGTAGGGGTAGCGGGTTTACCGACGGCAACGGGGTAAGCTGCTGTACAGATGTCATTATTGTAAAGTCTTATCCATCGAGCAGGGATGTTTATCAGCAGTCGGACAGGATCGACTGCCGGAGCGGCACTGTCTTGTTCCTGTGCATTGGTATGAGACAGTGGAGTGAAAAAAACAAAAAAAGCATAAAAAATGATAATAAAACAGCGTATCATTAAAAATTCAACTCTTTTCCTAAATATCCAATATAAGTCTAACATAAAATATATCATATTTAAGCCGTTATTCCAATTGCTAATAAAGAGATGAATCACAGAAAAGACATTATCTTTTCTGTGGACAATATAGTTTAAAAATATTATAATAAACGCAAGTTTAATATAAACTAAGGGGTATTATACGCATATAAGCAGTAAATTATATATAACACACAGTATTGCTGCCATGCCGCATGGGCAGGAGATATTTTAGTACTGTGCATATACCACAATTTTGGGAGGCACTCTGATGGAAAAAAGGCTGGATCCGGATTCTTTTGATTTTCCTGTAGAAAAAATAAAAAAAGGGCTTTACAGCGATATTTATTTTCTGCGTACGCAGGCTATACTTGAGCAGGGCGGAATTAATTCGCATGTTACGGTGCAGGTTTTTCAGCGTGATTATGCAATGCTTTGTGGTATTGATGAAGCTATTGCTCTTATAAAACGATGTTCATATAATCCAAAGGAATTAAAAATAAGGGCTCTGCACGACGGTGATATGATAGCGCCATGGGAAACGATCATGACAATTGAGGGAAATCTGGCAGACTTTATACATTTAGAAACTGTCTATCTTGGCACATTGGCCCGCCGTACTAAAATAGCTACGAATTGCCATCGCGCGGTTGAGGCAGCCAATGGCAAGCCCGTATTATTTTTTCCTTCACGCTTTGATGAGTATACGGTACAGGAAGGAGACGGATATGCAGCGAAGGTCGGAGGCATGAGTAATGTTTCTACTCCTGCTAATGCTATGTGTTGGGGGATTGAGGCTGCAGGTACTATCCCGCATGCTTTGATAGCTGCTTTTGGCGGTGATACCTTAGCGGCGACAAAAGCCTTTGACAAATATATGGATCCGGAGATAAGCCGTATAGCACTTGTTGATTTTAATAATGACTGTGTGAATACGAGTCTGGCGCTGGCTCGTGAATTAGGAGATAAATTAGAAGGTGTGAGACTGGATACATCTGATAAAATGGTTGATGTGTCCCTTATAGGACAGATGGGACATTTTAAACCAACCGGAGTAAATGAGCAGCTTGTGCGCAATGTACGTGAAGCACTTGACAGGGAAGGGTTTGGTCATGTGAAAATAATTGTGTCGGGCGGATTTAATCCTGAACGCATACACCTTTTTGAACAAAATGGTGTACCAGTCGATATTTATGCTGTCGGAAGCAGTATTTTTGCTACAAATGTAGACTTTACAGCAGATGTAGTTCTGCTTGACGGGAAATCATGTGCAAAGGCGGGACGTCAATATATGGACAGTGATCGTCTTGAAAAAGTGGAAATGTAGGCGATAATATGATAGGCTTTGGCGATTTTTTAATTGTGCTATTGATAGGGGCCATGATAGTATACACGTTTGGTGACGATCTGTTTACTTGATTTTAATGCGGGTATTGACTGTATATCAGGGTTTTATTATAATAGATGTGTAAAAGTGAATATGTAATGCAGGACTGACGGATAATGTGGAAATGACCACATGGACTGTGTTGCAGTGATAAGCCGACCGTCTGGGCAGGAGAAATATTCAGCTCAGACGGTTTTTTGTGTCTCACTTTATATTTCTCCTAAATGTTTTCTAGGAAAAGGAGAAAATATATTATGAGAAATCGTTGGCTTATCGCTTTATCTGCAATTGGCATTCACATCTGCATAGGCAGTGTATATGCATGGAGTGTACTTACCAAACCGATAATGCAGCAGATGAATCTTTCCTTAAAGGAAACAACGTGGGCTTTTTCATTGGCAATTTTATTTTTAGGAATGTCGGCAGGTTTCTTGGGAAGCTTTGTTGAAAAATACGGCCCTAAAAAAAGTGGGCTCATGTCAATGATCTTCTTCGGTATGGGAATGTTCGGCACGGCTATGTCCATAAATATGCATAATGTTTTGATGCTTTATATTTTTTATGGCGTGATAGGCGGTATCGGTTTGGGAATAGGATATATAACTCCTGTATCCACACTGGTAAAATATTTTCCCGACAAGCGGGGGTTTGCCACAGGCCTTGCCATTATGGGCTTCGGTTTTGCCAGCCTTATAGCCGGACCGCTTATGCAGTATTTGACCGCTTCATATGGACTAGCAAAAAATTTTTTATTTTTGGGATGTGCATATATGCTCGTTATGGCTTTGTCATCGCTCTATTTGAAACCTCCTGCTGAAAAACCGGAGATAAAAAGTGCAATAAAAAGAAATGAAAAAGGACTGGATGCCCGGCAGGCCGTTCATACGTGGCAGTTTGCTGCTTTATGGTGGATTTTTTTTGTAAATATAACCTGCGGTATAGGATTATTGGCTGTGGCGTCACCTATGGCTCAGGATGTGGCAGGTATGACTCCTGAGATGGCAGCGTCGATGGTGGGGATAATAGGTCTGCTCAATGGGTTTGGGCGTATATTCTGGTCTACTGTTTCTGATTATATAGGCAGGGGCTTCACATATGCAGTATTTTTCATTATAGAAATAATTGCATTTTGGCAGCTTTCGGCGGTGAACGATAGAATTTCTTTTCAGTTGATTGTTTTTCTTATAATAACATGTTATGGCGGCGGTTTTTCTTGCATGCCTGCCTATTTAAGCGATATCTTTGGTACACGGCAGCTTAGTGCTGTCCATGGGCGTGTTTTGACAGCCTGGGGAATGGCCGGGATAACCGGACCGGCATTAGTTTCATGGCTGCGTGAGATTACAGACGGTTATGCGGCGACATTACAGTTTTTCGCTCTGTGTTTTGTATTGAATTTTATAATTGCAATAGTATTAAAATATAAAGGAAATACTTTGGATAAAAGAAAGTTGAATAAGTCTGTGTAATAATATTGATATATATTAATAAAAAATGGTATGATTCAGCGAAACGTGCTGAATCATACCATTTTTTTATTTATGGCACAGATATCTATTTACCAATAACCAAGTACTTTCCACCATACGCCGCCGATGCCAAGCCAGATTATGATATGCATCACAGATACGCCAAAGCCGATAGTCCACCATGTTTTTTGATCAATATAACCCGCACCAAAATATACCGGTGCAGGGCCTGTGCCAAAGTGTGTCAGGCAGCCGCATATATTTGCTGCAATGGCGACTACAAATGCAGAAATAAAGGGTGGTGCTCCAGCAGCCGCACCGAGGGTGATCAAGGCAGCATACATTGCAGTTACGTGTGCAGACATGCTGGCAAAAAAATAATGACTGTATAAATAAATAATAAATGATAGGACTACCGCAGTGATCATGCTTACACCGATCATCTGATTTTCAAGAATAGCAGCAAACCATGGTATAAATCCCAATTTGTTCAGATAGTCAGACATGACTATAACGCCGCCAACCCAGATAAGCGTATCCCATGCTTTTTTTTCACTGATAACATCTTTCCAGGTCAAAACACGGCCTATTAGAAGAATGCATAATCCCATAAACGCTATCAGTGTGGTATCTAAATGAGTTATTGTTGTAGTAGCCCATAAAATTAAAAGCATTACAAAAACGAAGAGAAGAATTTTTTCTCTTATGCACATCGGTCCCATTTCTTCCAGTGCTTTATTGGCAATATTTTTTGCTTCGGGAGTTTTCTTTATTTCAGGAGGGTAGAATTTATAAAGGACATAAGGAATAATTATCAGAGCCGCTATGCCGGGGACAGAAGCTGCCACGAACCAACCGATCCATGTAATGTCAATATCGAAAACTTTTTTCGCCATAGCGACGGCTATGGGATTTCCTACCATTGCAGTTAAAAATAAGGCAGATACAACTAAATCAAGATGAAATATGCAGGCCATCAGATATGCTCCGAGCCTGCGCGGACTCTCATCAGCTTTCGAATCGAAAGCATGGGCCAGACTCTGCACGATAGGGAAAATCAGTCCGCCTGCCCGCGCTGAGTTGGAAGGAATAGCAGGTCCGATAATGACATCACTCAAAGCCAGTGAATAGACAAGCTTCAAACTGCTGTCACCGAAAGCTCTCATTGCCAGGTATGCTATACGGCGGCCAAGACCGGTTATAATGAATGCCCTTGCCAACAGGAACGCAGAGACAATCAACCAAACTGTATTGCCGCTGAAGGCTGATAATACCTGCGAGAATTTCATCACACCTGTTAACGCACACAACACCAGCGCGATCAGAGCGATAGTGCCCAGCTCTATGGGCTGCAGAATAAAACCTACTACTGTTCCTAAAAAAATAGCAAATAAGTGCCATGCTGCCACACTTAACCCATCTGGCGGAGGAATTATAAAACCCACTGCGACTACGCCGATTGTAAGAACAGCACTGATGAATTTTTTGCTGCTTAAAAATGACATGATCTCACTCCTCAATATACGATTTTAAATTTTTGGAAAATTATTATCAATAATTCAAAGTAATTTTATGATATAAATAATCAATGGAAGTGTAAAATATAAAAATATGATTGCTGACGATTAGATAATTTTATAAAATTGATATTTCAATGTTAACTCGGTCAATCATATAATGATTAATATTTGCTATTATATTATTTGCTTTTTTTATGAATGAAAATTCAATTTTTAAATTTTACAGATATTTTTTTGTGTTTTATACTAAAAAATAGTAATACAAATTAAAAATTCTATTATTATTCTTCAAACAGGATAAAGGCAAAATGAAATTTGGAATATATTTTAGAGGAAAGATCATTGGATAGTGATGATTTTTAGGAGGGGACGCCATGATAAAAGTATTAAAAAAAACCGCCCAAGCAGGATTTGAAGAAAAAAATGACCTGATAGTAGAGGTTTCTCCACTGCAGGCTGAAAGCGGAATAATTATTGAATTGCAGTCACCGGTAAAGAATCAATACGGCAGTCATATTGAAACATTGATAAAAGATACGGTAGCAGCTGAGGGTTTTTCTGATGTTCAAGTCAACGTATCGGATAAAGGCGCATGGGATTATACGATAAAGGCAAGGATAATTGCCGCACTTGAAAGGGGGATGGCATGATGAATGATCCGAAGACAAGACTGCGCAGGACAATGATGTTTGTGCCGGGCAACAGTCCTAAAATGATCAATTCAGCGGATATTTACGGAGCGGACAGTCTTATGTTTGATGTGGAAGATGCCATTGCCGTCACGGAAAAAGATACGGCAAGATATCTTGTTGCCAATGCATTAAAAACACTTAAGTTCCATTCGGAAACTGTGGTAAGAATAAATCACCCTACACAAACGCCTTTTGGCATCGATGATTTGAAAGTGATTTTACCGGCGAAACCGGATATGATACGTCTGCCAAAAGTGGAAGATGTTTCCGAGGTAGAATTGGTCACAGGTGAAATTGAACGAGTTGAAAAGGAAAACGGCTGGCCGGAAGGCACAATAAATATTATCGGCGCTATCGAAAGTGTCAAGGGGCTTTATAATGTAAGAGAAATCTGCAGGCATCCGCGTTTGATCGCCATTGCATTAGGTGCCGAGGATTTTATAGCCAATTTGAAAACCCAGCGGACCAAAACGGGAATAGAACTTTACTATGCTCGTTCTCAGATATTAATGGCGGCACGCGACGCTGAAATTCAATGTATGGATACGGTATTCTCAGATGTGAGAGATATGGAAGGGTTTGAACGTGAGGTGACTAACAGCCGCGATATGGGATTTGACGGTAAGTCTGTCATACATCCAAAGCAAATTACGGAAGTTCATCGTATCTATACCCCGGATGATAAACAGTTGACACATGCACTTAAAGTTTTGGCGGCGTTTGATGATTCTCTTAAAAATCATAAAGGAGTGCTGGCTGTCGATGGCAAGATGATCGACGGGCCTATTGTCGTCAGGGCACAGCGCATAGTCGATCAGGCGAAGGCAGCAGGGATTGATGTTGAAAAAAAGAGGGAAGAAATATGAAAAATGCAGTAGGACGTGAAATCCCGGCTCATATTTCGGGAATAAGTAACACAAGACTCTATGAAGGCACCAGTGCGTATAATCCTGCACATACCGGGGCGGGTAAAAAGCTTCGTGCGGGAAAACCACATACAGATAAAATTTTAAAATCAATAGATGAGGCAATAGAAAAAACAGGTTTGAAAAACGGGCAGACTATTTCTTTTCATCATCATCTACGCAACGGTGATTATGTAATGAAAATGGTGATGGAATGTATTGCCGCAAAAGGAATAAAGGATATTACCATTGCGTCCAGCTCGCTTAGTCCATGTCATGACTTTTTGATAGATTATATTAGGGACGGCACAGTGACAGCTCTGGAATCCAGCGGACTCAGAGGACAATTGGGAAAATATTTGACAAAAAATCCGGGGGCTTTAAAAAAGCCGACAATAATACGTTCGCATGGTGGGAGAGCCAGAGCAATTGAAGCGGGTGAACTGCATATTGATACGGCGTTTATGGCCGCACCGACATGTGACAGACAGGGGAATGCTACGGGGCGCATCGGCAAATCAGCGTTTGGGTCCATGGGATATGCCATGATCGATGCCGCTTATGCGGATAAGGTGGTGCTGATCACGGATAATCTTGTGAATGACCCGGTATATCCGTATAGTATTCCGCAGACACAGGTGGATTATATCGTTCCGGTGGAAGCGATAGGTGATCCTGAAGGCATCGCATCGGGAGCAATACGCATAACTAAAAGTCCCACACAATTGCTCATAGCTGAATATGCGGCTGAAGTGATGGATGAAACGGGTGTTTTGAAGGATGGTTTTTCCATGCAGATGGGCAGCGGCGGAGCTTCTTTGGCAGCGGCCAAATTTATCCGTGAAAAAATGGAAGATCAGAATATTACGGGCAGTTTTGGTATAGGCGGTATAACTGGGATTTTTGCCGATATGCTTAAGGACGGGCTGTTTAAGGCTTGTTATGATGCTCAGACTTTTGATACGACTGCCGTAAAGTCATTATCGGAAAATCCTAATCATATTGAAATATCCGCTTCTTTTTATGCCAATCCATGGAATGCCGGACCAATAGTAAATGATCTTGATGTGGTAATATTGAGCGCCACGGAAGTTGATCTTGATTTTAACGTAAATGTTATCACTGATTCCAATGGTATATGCATGGGTGCATCGGGCGGGCACAGCGATACTGCGGCAGGAGCGGCACTTACTATTATTGTTGTGCCCTTGATACGGGGCAGACTGCCAATGATCAGAAATCATGTCCAAAATGTTGTCACACCGGGAGATGACGTGGATGTCATCATCACTGAAAGAGGGCTTGCCATTAACCCTAAACGCACAGATCTAATTGAAAAACTCAAAGACAGCAAGCTGCCCATAATGAAGATCGAAGATCTGCAGCAGCTGGCATATGCTTTTGTCGGCAAACCGGAGGAAATAAAATTGAGCGATGATGATAGGGATATAGTGGCTGTGGTAGAATATAGAGACGGCAGTATACTTGATGTGATCCGTAAGCCGTTGGTTTGAATTTTCTTTCAGACTGGGACAGGATAAAAGTGTCAGCGTTTTGATAGTCTGGGAAGCTGAGTATATTGACTGCTGTAAAACAAATCAAGGGTATCAGTTATTTATGACACCGTATGAATAAAGATTTGTTTTCCAGCAGTCTTTTCTGCGTGATGAAAAATCAGCGCACATTGCCAGCTCAGCGGCAAATTAATCAGGGGACTTAAGCCCCAGTGATTAATTTGCACTGCGCGTCCATGCGGACAGACTAATTAAATCAGTGTTTTCCTGATTATAGGGAAAGAGGAGTTCCTTATCGGAATACCGAATTTAAAATGAAAGTAAATTATTTAAAGGCAGTTGAATTTTAAATGGAAGATCGGGATTGGCAGATAATTCAAAGGATATATATAGAAAAAAATATAACTAAGGCCGCACAGGCATTATATATGTCGCAGCCGGCGCTGACTGCCCGTTTGCAGCATATTGAACGTGAATTCAATGTGCGGATTGTTCACCGCAGTACGAGAGGCATTCAATTCACACCGGAAGGGGAATACCTCGTTGAAAAGGCCGCGCAGATGACGGATCAAATGCGGCATATAAAAAATGAAGTGCAGGAGCTTTTCAGTGAAAATGCCGGGACATTGGAGATAGGGGCGTCAAATTATCTTACTATGTATGTTTTACCTGTATTGCTTGAACAATTTAAAAAAAAGTATCCTGCGGTAAAATACAGAGTAGTAACAAGCTGGAGCAAAAACATTTTTACATTACTCTATAATCAAAAAATACAAGTGGGTTTTGCCAGTATAGATTATGGCGGGTGTAAAAATAAGCATCTGATGTTTGAAGAGCCCGTGTATATGGTTTACAGAGAACCTTTTGCTATGAGTGACTTGCCCGAACTGCCGCGGATAGAGTATGACAGCGATTATCTGCTGAAAGGGCAGTTGGACAAGTGGTGGAGGGAAAATTTTAAGAAACCACCCCAGGTAAGTATGCATGTGTCAAATTTAGAGAACTGCAAACGAATGGTTGTTCATGGACTGGGATATGCTCCTTTACCGGCGCATATTATCAGGGAGCACAATGATATACTGCACAGGCTGACAATAGTAGAAAAATCAGGTGATCCTATAACACGAAAAACTTGGATGATTCATAGTGATCTCAATAATGATATGCCGATTGTCAAATTGTTTGTTGACTTTGTGAAAGAATACACATTGTAATAAAAAACTTATGCCGGCGATATAAAATCGCCGGCATAAGTTTTTGATGTGACTGTAAATAATCAACAGGATAATTATTTTTCACCTATAAGGCGCACTTCGGGATAAAGCTTTACACCGTGTTTCTCATAAACGCGGCGCTGAACTTCAGCTATCAAGCGCAAAACATCTTCGGCAGTGGCGTTGCCGGTGTTGACTACAAAACCGGCGTGCTTGTCAGAAATTTGTGCACCGCCGACACAAAAGCCTTTAAGGCCTGTTTGATCTATCAAAGTGCCTGCATAGTATCCTGGCGGACGCTTAAATGTAGAACCGGCACTGGGCAGCTCTAAAGGCTGTTTACTTTCTCTTTTTTCGGTGAGATCATCCATAAGAGTAATGATCTCATTCTTCTTTCCTTTTTGCAAGGTGAATTCTATTTCACAGATTATATTTTCGTTTTCTTGAAAAATACTGTGCCTATAGCCAAAATCCAGAGCGGAAGCATCGTAGCGGACGATGCTTCCATTTTTATTCACAGCTTTCACAGCCGTTACAATGTTTTTGATTTCGCCGCCATAAGCGCCGGCGTTCATGTATATTGCACCGCCGATACTGCCGGGGATGCCAACGGCAAATTCGAGACCTGTCAGGAGATGTTCTGCAGAAAATTTAGCGGCATCACTTAAAAGAGCACCGCAGCCAGCGTAAAGTTTTTCTCCTTCGCAGTGCAAGCCGGACATTTCAGCGCCAAGCTTAATTACTATGCCGCGGATCCCTTTATCGAGAACCAGAATATTTGACCCATTGCCGATTATCGTGCACAAAACAGCGTATTCATTAACCAGCTGCATGATTTTTTCCACTTCATTTATGGAAGCCGGCAGAACAAGACAATCAGCCGGACCACCGATTTTAAAAGTGGTTTGTTCGGACATGGGGGCATCGATCAGAATCCGTTCGGCAGGAAGAAAAGTTTTTAGTTTTGCTATACAATTGTCAAGACTGGGCAATTAACTCATTCCTTACGTTGCAGTTCAAATTTTCCTCAGATAATCGCTGGATTTCTTCAAAGCAGTGAATGATTGCTGCCTGAGTGCCTCATAGACCACTATGGATACAGAGTTTGAGAGGTTTAAGGAGCGGGCCTCTGCTATCATTGGGATGCGGACACAGCAATCAAGATGATCTTTTAAGATAGCTTCCGGGATGCCGGCATCTTCTCTGCCGAAGACCAGCATATCATCTTTTCCGTATGCAGCATCTGTATAGGTGCCGGGTGCTTTAGTAGAGAGATAATGATAGGATGAAGAGGGATAAAGAGACAGTACTTCTCCGAAATTTTTGTGGTAATGTATTTTTAATAAATGCCAATAGTCAAGTCCTGCACGTTTCAAGTGCTTGTCATCTGTAGAAAAACCAAGCGGTTCGACGAGATGGAGTTCACAGCCTGTGGCTGCGCACAGACGTGCTATATTGCCTGTGTTTGGCGGTATCTGCGGTTCGATAAGTACTATATGCATTTTCTGACCTGCCTTACAATAATACCTTATGGGAAAGATTGACTCGTCCCTGTCCGTCTATTTCTGTGACCTTGACTTCAAATTCATCGCCGATGCTTACGACATCTTCCACTTTGCCTACGCGCTTGGTATCAAGCTGGGAGATATGACATAAACCTTCTTTGCCGGGAAGAACTTCCACGAAAGCGCCAAAATTCATTATACGTGTAACTTTTCCCTTGTAAACAGCACCGACCTCTACTTCTCTGGTCAGCTCTTTTATTATGTCGACAGCTTTTTTGGCGCTGTCCTGACTTACTGCTGTTATGCGGACAGTACCGTCGTCCTCAATGTCTATCTGTACGCCGGTTTCATCGATGATTTTTTTGATGATTTTGCCGCCCGGCCCGATCACATCACGTATTTTATCAACAGGAATGTTAATTGTCGTGACACGCGGAGCGTAAGGTGAAAGTTCTTTGGCCGGTTCGTCAATGGCTTCCATCATTTTTGCGAGTATGTGGGCGCGACCGCGTTTTGCCTGCTCCAAAGCAGACGCAAGAATCTCACGTGTTATTCCGGTAAGCTTTATGTCCATTTGAATAGCTGTTACACCGTCTTTAGTGCCGGCTACTTTGAAGTCCATATCACCAAGTGCATCTTCCATGCCTTGGATGTCAGTGAGAATAGTATAGGCATCACCGTCTTTTACCAAGCCCATAGCAACACCTGATACCGGTTTTTTTATCGGAACACCGGCATTCATAAGAGAAAGTGTGCTGCCGCACACACTGCCCATAGAACTGGAGCCGTTCGATTCCAGAATTTCGGAAACTAACCGGAGTGTGTAGGGAAATTCATTTTCTGAGGGGATTACAGGAACAAGTGCTCTTTCCGCAAGGGCACCGTGGCCTATTTCGCGTCTTCCGGGGCTGCGCATGGGACGTGCTTCACCCACGCTGTAACCGGGGAAGTTATAGTGATGGATATAGCGTTTGGATGTTTCTGTTCCCACACCATCGATGATCTGTTCATCACCCAGCGGTCCAAGCGTAGTGACCGTGAGTACCTGCGTCTGACCACGGGTGAAAAGACCGGAGCCGTGTGCGCGGGGTAGAAGTCCGACTTCACAGCTTACAGGACGTACCTCATCAACTTCACGTCCGTCCGGACGGATTTTTTCATGAGAGATCATTTTGCGGACTATTTCCTTTACGAGTTTATGCAAAACAGCACTTATTTCCATGGAGGAATCAGGATATTCTTCCAGAAAATGTTCAAGAGCCTCTGCTTTTACCTGAGCAATATGTTCATCACGGCGCAGTTTATCACTGTCACGTACAGCTGCGTTGAGCTTATCATGGGAATATTCACGTACTTTATTTACTATTTCCTCTTCAGGCTGGAATAGTTTAATATTGCGCTTTTCTTTGCCGCATGTTTCTACCATATTCTGCTGGAATTCTACCAGTTTCTTTATTTCCTGATGACCGAACATGATCGCATCCAGGATAACTTCTTCCGGTAATTCATTGGCGCCGGCTTCAACCATCATGACGGCATCGTGTGAACCGGCAATTGTGAGGTTAAGGTCTGACTTCTCTCTTTCCTCTACAGTAGGGTTGACAATAAATTTGCCGTCTATGCAGCCGATACGTACACCTGCAATAGGACCCTTAAAAGGAATATCAGAAATGGAAAGGGCAGCCGAAGCACCGATCATGCCGGCTATTTCGGGGGGATTATCCTGGTCTACAGATAAAACGGTAGCTACTATCTGTATATCATTTCTGAATCCATCGGGAAAAAGAGGCCGTATAGGCCGGTCAATAAGCCGGCTGCATAAAATAGCGGATTCTGAAGGACGACCTTCTCTTTTGATGAAACCGCCCGGAATCTTACCGACAGCGTACATTTTTTCTTCATAATCAACCGTCAGAGGAAAAAAGTCTATTCCCTCACGCGGCTCGGCGGATGCTGTGGCTGTGACAATGACGACTGTCTCACCGTAGCGTACGAGTACGGCACCATTCGCCTGCTTGGCCATTTTTCCGGTTTCTATGACGAATTTACGTCCACCAAGTGTAGTTTCAAAACTGTGCATAATATACCTCCTAAATAACTTGTTGCAGCAATTGTGCACAGTAAACAGTGAAATATCTGCTTAATAAATAGAATCAAACAAACATTTCACTATCCACTGGACACACTGCAAAATCATGTAAAATATAAAAAGCGGGGACTGGTCCATTATACAAATAGACAACAGCCCCGCTTTTTCGATAATCGCTAATGTCGGCTCGTATAACTGATTTTGAAAAATCGAACAAAATTAGATTTCAGATAATTATCTTTTGTTAGCTTTGCCGATATTCAATTTCTTTAAAATAGCACGGTAACGTTCAACATCATTATCATATAAATAAGCTAAAAGTCTGCGGCGGTGACCAACCATTTTAAGAAGGCCACGGCGTGAATGGAAATCTTTTTTATTGGCTTTTAAATGATCTGTCAAATAAAGTATGCGTGCGGTCAGAAGAGCGATCTGCACTTCTGGTGATCCGGTGTCGCCCTCGTGAGTTGAATTGTCTTGAATAATCTGTAATTTTTGTTCCTGTGTAAGCATTAAAATCCTCCTAAAATTTTCATTCCTGTTGACCAGGCAGCCGTTGGAGTTGTCGGCAACCGCGTCAAAGGAGATATATTATTTCTTAAAAAATATATCACAAAATGAAGCAACTGTAAACAAAAATATATTGAATGTAATGGATGTTCTTTAAATATCCCATTTGACAGATGACGGGAGAGGCGTGGATAAATCGATCTGCTGGAGTATCCATGAAGCATTATCATGCGTTGCGCTCATTGCATCTTCTAGGGCACTTTTATTTTTCATTGGCACATCCATATAGGATAAAGCTTTTTTCATCATTTCGACAGAATCTGTTGTATGAAAATTAGCCGCTGCAATCTGGGCCAAAAAACGATAGCCATAATAAAGATAGCTGATATGTTTTACAGGTAAATTCGCGTAGGCAGTTATTTTGTCTTCTACTTCATCTGCAGCAAGATCTGTTTTGTGCAGCCGGGTAAGAATATTCCAGCGATCGGCCCATAGTTCGCCTCGCAAGATATATTTGTATAAAAAATCATTTTCCTCGGCAAGCTCTATAGCTTTGTTAATATAAATAAGTGCATGGTCAAGTTCCTTTTCATCGAGCATGATCATGCTCAGATGCTGCAACGCATAAAGTTTCTCTTCTATATCCTCTCCGCTGTTCTCATCCGGTTCTGTTTCAACTACTGAGCGGAACAGCTCTACGGACTCTGATTTTTTGTTAAACTCCGGCAGAACAAGAAAATGGGCAAGCCGGGCCCTTGCATGCCAATCATCAAAACCTCCGGCAAACAGCGCGGCAGGTGGTTTTGCTTTGGAATCCATTATAAGATGGGTCAGTTCATGAAATTTATTACTGTTCATAAAAAAGCTCCTTCTGGTACGTATGTTCGGAAATTGAAAGGAAAATGCTGCATTAAAAGAAAGCGTCAGCGGAGAAAAACTTTTAAATTATTATAGCATATATATAACTATAACTGAAAGATTATCTGAACTATACAATTGCAAAATCCATGTATACGTTGTAAAATAAAATAGTTGATTTATAGTTTGATAATTTTGTTGATTATCCCCGCTTATGGGGCTGCTTTATATTTGAAAGTAAATTCCGTCTGCAAGGTTGTGAATAAAATGCTGACAGTATTTTTAGGAACAGCTTTAATGGTAGTTTTAACCAGTGTTTTTTTTATATACAGTTTTTTTGCTTTATGCAAAATACAGCTGGAATTGAAGGCTATATCATTAGCGGCAGTTATGCCGTTTTTGTTTATATTTGCTGCATGGCCTCTGACCAGATATATTGAGGTGCCATACTATGCTCTTATAGCGGCAGTTGTTTTTCTGACAGCGTTTGCGGCCACGTTTTATAATAAAAAACTTGTTGAAGATAAAAAAAACTTTAGCAAAAGTCAGAACGAGATGGTTGCGTATGGGCATACTGTTCCTCTCTGGGAAAAATTACCGGTAATGGTAAGCAATCCTCAAAAAATCATTATTGAAAATTTGTGTTATAAAAATGGAAAAACAATCAGAACAGATCATCAGGATAATATTTTACATAATATACCCGATCAAGAGAAAATCAGGCATATGCGTACGACGCTGTCAGATAAATTTTACACGATGAGGGCTTCGCTGTGCAGCGGTACAGATGCAGCTGATACCAGAACTATCAGAAACAAACTGTATTATCCGGTGGTGCTGAGGCAAAAAATGGATCTGAGTATGCAGGGGTGCGGGTACTGCTTTATGAAGAAGGCAGCAATAGTACGGAGCACCATTGCCAGATATAAGCTGCCGGTACCGCTGGACAGAGCGGAAGTTCATACTGTAGCACTTTATCTTCCGGATAGAAAAAAAGAAAAGGTAGCGGCTTTGGTGGCAGGGGTGCATTCCATAGATGAAATTCTCAATTATGTGTATGAGCAGAATGAGAAAAAAGAATATGCAGCTTCTCTGTATGCATTGAAGTGCAGCCTGCCTAAATACAGGGAAAGTGCCTATGCCCCTTTTATATGCATTGAAATAAGCAATATTTATAAAAAATTCGGAGCATTTATCAAGGCAATGGTTATATTGATGGCGGCTCTTCATCTGCCGGCGGTATGCGAGGATATTTCTATGCGGCAGGGCTTTGAAAAACAGATTGCTTATTTACAGAAGCTTGTGCATATTTTGGCTGATGCCGGTATGATCATGACACCTTTTGGAGAAATACCGGGAAAATATTTTACAGAAGCGGAAATATATAATAGATAATAATTTCTGAATTCAGGCTGAGCAATATTGTCTGGCTGCCGGAAATTTACTTAAAAAACGGAGGGACTCTATTAAATGAAAAAGAGTGAAGAATTTTTGGGATTGCCCATTATCAGTATTACAGAAGGCCGTGAATTGGGAACAAGCAAATCCCTCTTAATTGACGCTGAACATGGCAGCATAGCTGCTATAGTTATTGAAGATGAAGATTGGTACCGTGGAGTTAAGCTCCTGCCCTATCCCTCTGTTGTAGCAATAGGGCATGATGCAGTTACTATCACCAGCAGTGAAGATATACTTATATTGGATGATGCTGTTGAATATGAACCGTTTCTTGATCAAAACATACGTATTATAGGTACAAAGGCGATAACCAAGGGAGGAACTATCCAAGGTGTTGTATCGGATATATTTATTGATGACAACGGGAAAATAGCTAAAGTGGTTCTGGGACAGGAAGCAGATACGCAAAAGGAAATAACAGCTGAGGAAATATCGATTTTTGGCAGAGAAGTTACGATTATTGATAGTGCCGTTCCCGGCAAAACGCCTGTTCAAGAAAAGCAACAGGTATCGGTGCAGGCTAAGGATGCGCCAAAGCCTGCAGTACAGCAGCCAAAATCCCCAAAAATAGCAGAACCGGCAGCTGCCGTTGAAAAAAAGGAAGAAGAAAAAACGGTTAAACCAGAAGTAAAAAGCTCACCGACCCCAGGAGCTGTTCCCGTTGAAAAGGAAACCCCTTCTGTCACTGCCAGCTCTGCGGAAGATAGGCATCGCCGCTTTTTGCTCGGGAAAAAAGCGACAAAACGGATTACTACGGACAACGGCATAGTCATTGTCGAAGAAGGTGCGGATATTACGGAAGAAGTTTTGCAAAAGGCTAAATTAGCTAATAAGTTTATAGATCTGTCTATGAATGTAAAATAAAATCCCACCTTTAGGAAAATTCTGTCGGAATGTGATTTGTCATAAATTTCGACAGGTAATGTATGCTTTTCTGAAAGAGTATGTTGGCGATAGATCTCTATTTATGAAAGCTCCTGCGAAAACAGGGGCTTTTTATAATCTGCAAGTGATTGTGGGAGTGGTTTTTTTGTATGGACATTATAAATCAATAATCATAGTGGTGGTTTTATCTGTCTTTTTGGTAGCAATATGTTCATCGGCATTAGCTATAAAAAATGCACCGGGGATCGCCTATGGAGTTCATTCAGGAGATGTTGATCTAGCCGGGCTGGATGAACGGACTGCTGCCAAAAATATTTCTGAAAAGTTTATGAAGGAAACTGAAAACGGCGTTATTATACTTAATTATGACGGTAAATCATGGACGATAAAGCCTGATGACATAGCTTTGATCTGTGACAACGGTAAAACAGCTGAAATGGCAGCAGCTGTTGGAGTGAGCGGCAATTTTTTTAAAGATGTTTTTGATAAGTTCATCTGCACCTACCAGGGGAAAAATGTACCACTGCAAATAACGTATGATCAAAATAAATTGAATTCCATCATTACCAGACTGGCCTCATCTATCAATAAAGAACCTGTTGATGCATATGCTTATACCGATGGCACTGCCGTCGGTATAAAAGGAGAAAAAGAAGGGAAAAAGATAGATGAAAAGCAGCTGACGGACATTATCAATGAAAAAATTGAGTCGGGGATTTATCCTCAAACTTTAGATATCCCGGTCAGTATCACAAAAGCAGCTGTGGAAGCCGGAGCCCTTGAGCAGATAGATACGGTGCTGGCAGCTTATACGACACATTTCAACACCGGCGATGTCAATAGAAGTGCAAATGTGGCGCTTGCCGCTAAAAATCTTTCGGGAACGCTGCTTACGTCAGGAACAGTTTTTTCTTTTAACAAAACTGTCGGGCCAAGGCTTGCCGCAGCCGGGTATCGTGAAGCTCCTGAGATCATAAATGGCAAGGTCGTTCCGGGCATCGGCGGCGGAGTATGTCAGGTCAGTTCTACTCTTTATAATTCTATTTTGCAGGCTGGTCTTACACCTGTTGAGCGGACAGAGCATTATCTGCCCGTCGATTATGTGCCGCGTGCTTTTGATGCCACGGTAGCTGATGGATTCATAGATTTTAAATTCCGAAATAATCTTAAACATAGTGTATATATTTCTACAAGGACAGAGAATGGTGCACTGACAATTTTTATCATTGGCAGTAGTGATGATAAGGCGCAGGCAGCCGGGATAACACTGAAAAACTATTATAATGGTGATGGTTCGGTATCTGCTTATCGAATCTACAGACAAAATGGTAATATTGCCAAAAAAGAATTTTTGCATACGGACAACTAATAGAGATAATAGTAGCTGTGGCTCAAACGCAAAATTATTTTATGAAGAAGCGGCAGAAGCTGGATTAATGAAGAAAGAATAAAAAAGTATCTGAAGGGAGATATTTTATGCAAACGAGACGAAGCTGGAAGATCGTCTTGGCTATTTTAACCTGTAACGTGGTTTTGATGTCAGCAAGTTATACTATGCTTATCCCATTTTTGCCTCTTTACTTGATAAAAGAGCTGGGTGTGGCACAGTCAGATGTGAATATGTGGAATGGTGTGATTTTTTCCGTGTCTTTTTTTATAGGGGCGATCATGGCACCTATCTGGGGAAAAATATCCGATAAAAAAGGACGTAAACTGATGGCGGTGCGTTCAAGTATAGGGCTGGCTATTACATATTTTCTGGGAGGTATTGTTACATCACCGGAACAGCTTTTCATGGTGAGAGTCCTTCAGGGATTTGCGGCGGGACTATGGGCTTCAGAACTGGCTATTGTATCGGCATCGGTACCGGCGGAAAAAATGGGACTGAGTCTGGGAATTATGCAGGCAGCGCTGACCAGCGGCGGTGTAATAGGTCCGCTGCTGGGCGGAGTGCTGGCAGAGGTATTTGGTATGAGAGCATCCTTTATGATAGCAGGCGGAGCCTTGTTCACTATATCCTTGATAACTATTTTTTTTGTTCAGGAACCACCGCGTGAAGCAGGAGATGTCGTGGACAGAAAATCGGTCAACCAAATGGAGCTGCTGAAAGAACCTGTCATAAGACAAATGCTTATTCTGGCTGTTCTGGTGCAGATGGTGATTTTGATTCTGCAGCCGATAATAACTTTATATGTAGCACAGCTGCGCGGCAGCATGGAGAATATAGTATTGATTGCCGGAGCCGTTTTTTCTCTTGGGGGGATTGCTGCCTCCATTTCGGCGCCTGTATGGGGGAGAATGGGACAGAAAAAATCATTTGGCAAGATAATGTATGTGGCTATGGGCGGAGCAGGCATTTGTATGCTTATACAGGCGATTCCCAATAATTTGTTCCAGTTTGCTGTGATGCAGTTTGCCGGTGGATTATTTTTTGCCGGCATCAATCCATCTATTAGTGCAGTGCTGGCAAGTAATACAGGAAGCTCGGTCAGAGGCAGTATCTTCGGCATGCTGTTTTCCGCACAGCAGCTTGGTTCTATGGCAGGACCTCTGCTGGGAGGAGCCGTTGGCACATATTGGGGATTGAAAGAAGTTTTTGTTGTGGCAGGTGCTATTATGATATTGACGAGTACTTTTGTATGTTTTACCCGGAAAGAGATATATTGAAAATACTGTTGGGCAGGAGAGCCTGTTTGATAAAAACCTTAAAAAATGATAAAATGTTAAGTATATAAATTAGAAGGATGATGTTATGAGCTTAGATGAAAATAAAAATGATCCGATTGATTTATCCGATATAAAAATAAATCATGAAGAAATGAGCAGTGAAGTAACGGCCGTAAAAAGCAAGTATGATGCAAAGCAGATTCAGGTGCTCGAGGGTCTTGAGGCCGTGCGGAAGCGGCCTGGTATGTATATCGGCGATCAATCGTCTCACGGGCTGCATCATCTGGTATCTGAAGTGGTTGACAACAGTATAGATGAAGCCTTGGCTGGATATTGCACACATATTGAAGTTACAATTCATAAGGATAACAGTATAACTGTATCTGATAACGGCAGAGGGATACCTATTGATATGCATGAAAGTGGTAAACCTGCCGTTGAAGTTGTATTGACTATTCTCCATGCCGGCGGTAAATTCGGCGGCAGTGGGTACAAGGTTTCAGGTGGGTTGCATGGTGTCGGTGTATCAGTAGTCAATGCATTGAGCAGGGAAATGGATGTGCGGGTAAAGCGTGGCGGAAAAATATACGGTATATCCTTCGCTTATGGAATGACTAAGGTTCCTTTGCATGAAATAGGCACAACTGAAACGACTGGAACCACAGTCCGCTTCCAACCGGATGACACTATTTTTACGGAAACGGTATATGATTACGATATTTTAAAACAGCGTTTGCGGGAATTGGCTTTTCTAAATTGCGGTATTCATATAACACTCACAGATGAACGCGATGAATCGGACAGAACAGAAGTATTCTACGATGAAGGCGGCATTTCTTCTTTTGTAAAATATCTTGACCGTAATAAAGATATTTTAAGTGAGGAGCCTGTCTATTTTAATGGGCAGAAGGACGATACTATTGTTGAAATAGCATTGCAGTATACTACAAGTTATTCTGAAAATATTTATGGTTATGTAAACAATATTCATACGGAAGAAGGCGGTACACATCTTGCTGGCTTCAAAAGCGCGCTTACGCGCGCAGCCAATGATTTTGCACGCAAACAGAATATTTTGAAAAATAATGATTCAGCTCTAAGCGGTGAAGATGTACGCGAAGGGATAACCTGTATCATTAACCTTAAAGTACGGGAACCGCAATTTGAAGGACAGACTAAGACTAAACTCGGTAATTCCGATGTGCGCGGAATAGTGGACTCTATTGTAACAGAAGGATTAAACGAGTATTTTGAGGAAAATCCTGCTATTACAAAAAAAATAATTGAGAAATCAATCATGGCATCACGGGCGCGTGAGGCCGCCAGAAAAGCACGTGATCTCACACGTCGTAAAAATGCATTGGAAGTAAGTTCTCTGCCGGGGAAACTGGCCGATTGTTCGATAAAGGACCCTATGCAGGCGGAAATATACCTGGTCGAAGGTGACAGCGCCGGCGGATCTGCGAAGCAGGGACGTGACCGTCGTTTTCAGGCTATCCTGCCTTTGCGAGGCAAGATACTCAATGTTGAAAAAGCACGGCTTGACAGAATTTTGAATAACGAAGAAATCAGGACGATGATAACTGCTTTCGGCAGCGGTATCGGTGAGGATTTTGACATAGAAAAAAGCCGCTACGGCAAGATAATTATCATGACGGATGCTGATGTGGACGGTGCTCATATACGTACATTGCTGTTGACTTTTTTCTATAGGTATATGCAGCCTTTGATCAAGAACGGCCGTGTGTTTATTGCACAGCCGCCTTTATATCAGGTAAGGAAGGGCCGGCAGCATTGGTATACTTACAGCGATGAGGAATTGTCGCTGAAACTGGATGAAATAGGCAGAGACGGTATAACTGTGCAGCGCTATAAGGGCCTCGGTGAAATGAATCCTGAGCAGCTTTGGGAGACTACTATGGACCCTGAGGGAAGAACTGTTCTGCGCGTTGATCTGATGCAGGCTGAAGAGGCAGACAGTATTTTTTCCGTGCTGATGGGGGATAAAGTTGAGCCGCGCCGCCGTTTTATTGAGGAACATGCAGATTTAGTACGCAATCTTGATTTGTAACCTTTATATCTGATTAGATTCCGTGTTGACAACCATATGACTGTCAACACGGAATTTTTGCGTGTCAGTATAATGACGTGCAATGTTCATTTAAAGGGCGCAGATTGTTTTATATTTTTCGTTATGCTATACTTTTACTCAACGTCTAACGTTTCTGTGCAGCGGTCTTTTTATTGACTGCAACTGCGTCTGGGATCATAACAACTTTGGATATCGGGGAGATTTTTAATATGGAATTCATAAAAGAGCCAATGGCTATCGAAAATCGCAGTATGGAGATAATTGCACCATATTTGGCAAAGCTTTCATTGAATGCTGATGAGATAAAATTGTATTCTCGCATGATTCATGCGTCAGGAGATGTCGGCTATGCTGATATTATAAAGATAGGCGGGGGCAGCATAGAAAAAATGAAAACTGCGCTGAGAGACGGATGCAGTATATATACGGATGTTGAGATGGTAAGAACAGGCATCAATAAGAAGAAACTGGCTTTCTGGGGCGGAGAAGTAATTTGTAAAATAGCGGACAGCCAGATAGCTGTTACCGCAAAAGCAAAAGGTATCACACGTTCAATGGCAGCCATGCGTTATTTTGGCAAGCAATTGAACGGAGCAATAGTGGCTATAGGCAACGCACCGACAGCTCTCTTTGAAGTTATCAGGATGATGGAAGAAGAGAATATACGGCCGGCGGCCATTATCGGCACTCCGGTCGGTTTTGTCGGCGCGGCTGAATCAAAAAAAGCTTTGGCGGAGTGTTCTTTGGTGCCGTTTATAACTGTAGAAGGCACCAAGGGGGGCAGTCCTATTGCCGCTTCCTGCGTAAATGCAGTAATGTATATGATAGATAACAGCAGGTAACTACATGGCAGATTACAGTGTACCGCGTATCGTTTTTGCAGCTCCGCAGAGCAGCTCCGGAAAAACAACTGTCGTTACGGGTATTTTAAGGGCTTTGCAGCAAAGTGGACTTAAAGTACAGCCTTTTAAGATCGGTCCGGATTACATAGATCCTTCTTACCATTCCGTTGCTGCCGGCCGGCCGGGGCATAATCTTGATACATGGCTTGTACCAAAGGAAAAAATAACGGAGTTGCTTATAAAAACGGCATCTGATGCGGACATAGCCGTGATCGAAGGAGTAATGGGACTTTATGACGGCGGGAAAAATGGAGTGAGTTCTACTGCTGAGATTGCAAAATGTTTAGAGGCTCCAGTGATTCTGGTGATAAACTGCCGTTCTATGGGAGAAAGTGCCGCGGCGTTGGCACTGGGCTTCAGAGAATATGATCCGGATATTAATTTTGCCGGAGTAATATTGAATTGCCTGGGGTCGCCCACACATGAACAAATGATTCGTGAAGCAATGAAGTGTCTTGGAATAAGAGTTTTTGGCAGCATATGCCGGGACGAAAGCATGAAAATGCCGGAACGGCATTTGGGACTGACTCCTGCGGGCGAGAAGGATACAACTGAAAAAATAAAATATATTGCCGAAAAGATAGATGCGCAGGTCGACCTGGAACAGATAATCAAGACAGCCGGAAAAGCGCCAGCGTTGTTTTTGTCCGAATCCGGCAATAATAAAAGTATCCCAAAGCGTGTGCGGATAGCGGTAGCGCATGATGAGGCATTTTCTTTTTATTATGCGGCGGGACTGGATGTGCTGAAACTTTACGGAGCAGAAATAGAATTTTTCAGTCCTCTTCATGACAAAAAACTTCCTGTTTGTGATGCTGTAATTCTGGGCGGCGGTTTTCCTGAATTATTTGTTGAGCAACTGTCAGCCAATATTCTTATGCTTCGTGAGCTGCGCCGCGCTGCTTCAGATGATATGCCTATTTATGCTGAATGCGGCGGTTATATGTATTTGATGAAGGAAATAGTTGATTTTGATGGTAATATTTGGGCAATGGCTGATATTATACCCGCCAGGGCGGTCATGCAGCGTAAATTGCAGACTGTCGGCTATGTAACGGCGCAGGCACAAAGGGACAATATTCTCATGCCTGCGGGGTCTTCTCTGCAGGGCCATGAGTTTCATTTTTCCGTGCAGGAAAATACCGATGAGGATTTTCCGTGGGCCTTTGTTTTTACAAAAAACAGAAATAATGCACGGTACAAGTCCGGCTACGCGACTGAAAATATTTTGGCATCGTATCTGCATATGCACTTTCTCGGGGTGCCCTCTGCTGCAGAACGTTTTATAGATATGGCGGATAGATATAGGCAAAACAGGATAAAAACTGTCTCGGACAAGTAAAACAATTTGGGAGAGATTCGGGATGACAAAATATATAATGCTGCAGGGGACATCGTCTCACGTCGGCAAAAGCATACTGACGACAGCTTTGTGCCGTATATTTTTCCAGGACGGTATAAATATAGCACCTTTTAAAGCACAGAATATGGCGCTTAATTCTTATGTGACAGAAGATGGCAGAGAAATGGGACGTGCTCAGATAGCTCAGGCAGAGGCAGCCGGCCTTGAGCCATGTGTAGAAATGAATCCCGTATTGCTGAAACCCACCGGAAATTCTTGTTCTCAGGTCATACTTATGGGGCGTCCTGTGGGAAATATGTCGGCAAAAGAATATCATCAGGGATATTCTTTAAAAGCTTTTGAGACTGTAAAGAAAGCTTTGGCAAAAATGCAGGATCGTTTCGAGATGCTGGCCATCGAAGGTGCAGGCAGTCCGGCCGAGATAAATTTAAAGGCGAATGATATTGTAAATATGCGCATTGCCAAACACCTGAATGCACCGGTACTTTTGATAGCCGATATAGACAGAGGCGGTGCTCTGGCTTCACTGGTCGGTACTTTGGCACTGCTGGATGATGAAGAAAGAAAACTTGTAAAAGGGCTTGTGATAAATAAGTTTCGTGGCGATATAAAATTGCTGGAACCGGCTCTTGATTTTCTTGAACGGAAGACAGGCAAGCCTGTTTTGGGCGTTGTGCCTTATTTGGAAAATCTCGATATTGATGATGAGGATTCTGTATCGCTTGATGATAAAGATAAGAAAGTGAATAAAGAAAATGCTGTATTGAAAATTGCAGTCATTCGCACACCTAAGATATCAAATTTTACAGATTTTGATGCTTTATCGCGAGAGGAAGATGTAAATCTTTATTATGCAAGTACAGCGGGACAGCTTGGTAGCCCCGATCTTATTATTCTTCCCGGCAGTAAAAATACGACGGAAGATCTGCTGTATCTGCGCAGCAGCGGTCTCGAAAAATGTCTGAAAGACGCACATGAGAATAAGGTGCCTCTTGTGGGCGTCTGCGGCGGTTATCAGATGCTCGGCAGCAAAATACGTGATCCATATCATACCGAGTCGGCGCATGATGAGGTTGATGCGTTGAATTTTCTGCCCATGATAACTACTTTTGCCGAAAAAAAAGTCACCTCGCAGATCAAAGCGCAGGCGATGGACTGGCAGTTTTTGGGAGAAAAAGCCAGCTTTGCGGAACTGAACGGATATGAAATACATATGGGATTGACCGATTTTGCGGATGAGGTCAGGCATCCTTTTGTGATAAATATGCGGGGAGAATGCCCGGTTAATAAGGTTGACGGTGCTGTCAGCGCAGACGGTTTTATCATGGGGTCTTATATACACGGGATTTTTGATAACGATGAGTATAGAAGGACCTTATTGAATATCCTTCGCAAAAGGAAAGACCTGCCTCCGCTGCCGGCAAGTCAGAATTATGCGGCGCAGAAACAGGCGGCCTATAATAGACTGGCACAGACAGTGAGACAGGCACTTGATATGGAAAAGCTGAAAAAGATAATAGACGGATGATCGGAATGCTGTCCGCCGGTAAATTCTTATGGGGGAAAAAGATATGATGCAGACAAAGCTCACGAAAAAACAAGCATGGGAATTGCTTAAAAAATATAATAGTGAAGATTTTCATTTGCTTCATGCAGCCACTGTTTCGGCGGTTATGCATTGGTATGCGGAACATTTGGAATATGCAGACGAGGCGGATTTTTGGGGAATTGTGGGACTGCTTCACGATATTGATTTTGAAAAATATCCGCAGGAACATTGCCGAAAGGCACCGGAGCTTTTGCAGGAAATAAATGCTGAAGAAAATTTGATCCGAGCGGTTTGTTCACATGGATATGGCATCTGTGTCGATATAAAACCGGAGCACATGATGGAAAAAGTTCTGTTTGCCAGTGATGAATTGACAGGGCTGATAGGAGCTGCAGCGCTGATGCGTCCGTCGAAGAGTGTGCAGGACATGGAACTTAAAAGCCTGAAAAAAAAATTTAAAGATAAAAGATTTGCCGCCGGCTGTTCGCGCGATATCATAAAACAGGGAGCAGATATGCTGGGATGGACTCTTGACGAGCTTTTGGAAAAAACACTTTGGGCGATGAAAGACGAAGAGAAGTTGATTGCCAGTGAATTAACGGCAGAGTAAGTTTTCCTCACAGCGCTGTTCTATTCACCTGGGATGGGAGCAGTGACAAAGGCATCCAAAGGATAGGCAGTCATACTGAACCAGTCGGCAGCGTCATCCCATGACAGGACAAGGTTCTCCCTGAGGACACTGCCGCTTCCGTTGTCAGCATAGCCTTGCAGAATGGGCCATGCATTTTCACTGTTGAGTAAATGTACTTTCATATTTGTACTATTCCAGCCCATGTCCACTATATTATCCATACTGGCATAAGTTGCATAGCTGCTTTTATAAGGTCCTATCATGTAAAAATCATGTGTAAGACCATTGCTTTGGAGCGCATTGTCTTTTATTATCCAAAAAACCATATCGGGATCAGCTGCTTTGAATTCGAATATTTTTATGATGCTTCCGGGTAAAAAAGTAAACTCAATGTTATTGGCGCTGCCGGAAACAAGCATGCTGCCGCGTACTTTTCCGTTGTAGCTGTCGGGCATGAAGAATGTGAAACGTACATATTCATTCCATTGGCCCATGGTACGAACGCTGAAAACATCGCCCCAAAGATTGTCAGACGCAAATTCTGAAATCTCCCGAGCACTGATAATACGCATGGCCTGGCAGGATGTTTGATAAAAATAGAATATTGAAGCGAATATTATAATAAGGGATATTTTTTTCATAGAATCACTCCTCAAAATAAATATATCATCCAAATACACAGTAGCATATAAAATAAATATTAGTCAAGCAAGGCAGAAATGGCAATATTGTTTTTTCTATAGTTTTATGATAATATAAGGGCGTTGAAATATGAAAAATGCTATGAAAAAGAGAGCACGGACGGATGCGGTATAGAGAGAAAATCCTCAGGCTGAAAGATTTTTCCGCAAAAATTTGTTGCTGTAGCTTTAGAGCTTCTGCGGTGAAGTTAGTAGCCGCGGACGTGCGGCGCGGCGTTAGGCGTTTGAGCTTTGCCCGACGGCAGAGAAATTTAGGTGGTACCACGAAAGTATACTCTTTCGTCCTATTGGGACGGAGGGGTTTTTTTATTTTAGGAGGGAATAATTTGCAGGAGACAAACATTCCAAAGGTTTATGATCCGCAGAGTTTTGAAAAAAAATGGTATGAATTTTGGGAGAAAAATAAATTATTTCACGCAAAAGTGCAAAAAGATAAGAAGACTTACAGTATTGTAATACCGCCGCCGAATGTCACCGGTCAGCTTCATATGGGGCATGCAATGGATAACACTTTGCAGGATATTCTTATACGCTTTCGCCGTATGCAGGGATATAATACCTTGTGGATGCCGGGATGCGACCATGCCGGTATAGCTACACAGGCAAAGGTGGACGCGGCGCTGAGAGAAGAAGGGTCCTCACGTCATGAAATAGGCAGGGAAAAATTTGTAGAACGGGCATGGCAGTGGAAGGAAAAATTTGGCAGCCGTATAATGTACCAGCTGCGGTCTTTGGGATCTTCCTGTGATTGGGACAGAGAACGGTTTACAATGGATGAAGGCTGTTCTAAGGCAGTGAGAGAGGTTTTTGTCCGGTTGTATGAGGAAGGGCTGATCTATCAGGGGACGCGTATTACAAATTGGTGTCCGCACTGTAATACGGCACTCAGCGATATAGAAGTGGAACATGAGACGGAAATGGGACATTTGTATCATATCCGCTATAATGTCGAAGGTACAGATGAATATGTTGAGATAGCCACTACACGTCCGGAGACAATGTTCGGTGACACAGGAGTGGCTGTTCATCCTGAGGATGAGAGATATAAAAGACTGGTCGGGAAAATGCTGGTGCTGCCTGTTGTCGGACGTCTCATACCTCTTTTTGCTGACGAATATGTTGATCCGCAGTTTGGTACGGGAGCGGTGAAGGTCACCCCGGCGCATGATCCGAATGATTTTGAGATGGGACAACGGCATGATCTTGAGCAGATACTTGTTATGACGAATGATGGAAGAATGGCGGAAAATACCGGACTTTATGCCGGCATGGACCGTTATGAATGCCGGCGACGTCTGATCGAGGATTTGAAGAGCCGGGGAGTTTTATCGGGTATAGAGGATCATGAACATGCAGTGGGACATTGCTCGCGATGTGATACAACTGTTGAACCGATGATTTCCAAACAATGGTTTGTAAAAATGGAGTCATTGGCGAAACCGGCCGTAGAGGTTGTAAAAAACGGAAAAATAAAATTTGTACCGGAACGCTTCACTAAAATATATTGCAACTGGCTTGAAAATATACGTGACTGGTGCATTTCCCGTCAGCTTTGGTGGGGACATCAAATACCTGCATGGTATTGTGATAATTGCGGAGAAACGATAGTTTCACGTGATGATGTCACTGTGTGCACAAAATGCGGCAGTAATCATCTGCGCAGGGACGAAGATGTTCTGGACACATGGTTCAGTTCCGGTTTATGGCCGTTTGAAACGATGGGATGGCCGGAAAAAACAGAGGAATTGAAACAGTTTTATCCGACAAGTGTGCTTGTGACAGGTTATGATATAATTTTCTTCTGGGTTGCCCGCATGGTAATGATGGGATTGAAGTTTGGCGAAGATATTCCTTTTAAGCATGTGTTTATTCATGGACTGGTGCGTGATTCTCAAGGACGCAAGATGAGCAAGTCACTCGGGAACGGAATCGATCCGGTCGAGGTTATCGAAAAATACGGAGCGGATACATTGCGCTTTATGCTGATAACGGGAAATACTCCCGGGAATGATATGCGCTTTTATTGGGAACGTGTGGAAAGTGCACGCAATTTTGCCAATAAGTTATGGAATGCATCTCGATTTATGCTTATGAATCTGGAAGGTTTCGATAAGGATTTTGTGCCTGAACAGGCGGAATATACGCTGGCGGACAAATGGATATTGAGCAGGTATGCACATACTGCAGCATCTGTAACGAAAAATTTGGAGAATTTCGAGCTGGGCGAAGCTGCCCGATCTTTATATGAGTTCATTTGGAATGAATTTTGTGATTGGTATATAGAATTGAGCAAGGCACGTCTCTATGATAAGGAAAATATAGCTGCAAGAAAGACGGCACAATATGTCCTGGGGTATGTGCTGGAACATACATTGAGATTACTCCATCCTTTTATGCCTTTTATAACGGAAGAAATATGGCAGCATATACCTCATGAGGGAGAAAGTGTCATGACGAGCTTGTGGCCTGATGGGGAAAATGGAAAAATAGATGCTGCCGCTGAAAAAAATATGACGGCTGTCATGGAAACAATCAAAGCGATAAGAAATATACGTGCGCAGGTAAATGCCGTACCCGGCAGGAAAAGTGAAGTGATCTTATTCTTCGCGGATCGCAGTTTAAAGGAAACCTTTGTAGAAAATAAGGGATATCTGGCATCTCTTGCGGCTGCCGAACCGATGACCGTATGGACAGACAGCATGGTCAAGCCGGAAAATGCGATGACAGCTGTAGTCAGCGGGGTTGAAGTTTATCTGCCGATGGCGGGACTGATCGATGTGGAAAAGGAAACGGCACGGCTTACCAAGGAAATGATAAATCTCGATAAGGAAATAGAGCGCCTTGCAAAGAAATTAAGCAATGAAGGTTTTTTGGCCAAAGCTCCGGCAGAAGTAGTAGAAAAAGAGAAGGAGAAACAAAAGGGCTATACTGATAAGAAAGCAGCGGTACAGGAACGCTTGACTTATCTGGCGGCCTTGTGAGGAAAAATGGATTATCAGGAAGCATTGTCATATCTTAATGAACTGAATAAATTCGGCACCAGACTGGGGCTTGAGAGAATAAAACGGCTGGTGGAGCTGCTCGATGAACCGCAGCTCAAATATAAAACCATTCACGTGACAGGGACCAACGGTAAAGGATCGGTCTGTGCCATGATCAGCGGAATTATACATCAATCAGGAATAAAGACAGGCCTGTATATCTCACCACATCTTTTTTCCTATACGGAGCGGATTCAAATTGACGGAGCACCGGTGAGCAAGGCTGCATTTGCTAATTGTATAGGAGTTGTAAAAACTTTTGCCGATCAAATGATCGATGAAGGCATGGAATCGCCTACGCAGTTTGAGGTGCTGACTGCCGCAGCTTTCTTATGCTTTGCGGTAAATAAAGTGGAATATGCCGTTATCGAAGTCGGTCTCGGCGGTCTTTTTGATTCTACTAATGTAGTATTGCCGGAAGTGTCTGTCATTACTAATATTGCTTTTGAACATGCTGCTTTCTGCGGAGGAACACTAGAAGGAATAGCACATCATAAAGCCGGGATAATAAAAGACGGAATACCCGTAGTCACCGATGCAAAAGGTATGACACTTGATATACTGCATCAGGAGGCCGCTGAAAAAAATACGGATCTTTTTATTGAGGATACTGATTTTCAGGCACAATTTCTCAGCTATGACGGCAGCAGACAGTATATAGCGTTTGCTTCTAACATTCTCGGCGTTAAAGAGGAATTTGCGCTCAATCTTTTGGGAGATCATCAGGTGCGGAATGGGGCACTGGCGATAATGACGGCATATTTGCTTGCCAATGATGAACGGCGTATAACAGCAGAGTCCGCAAGAGTAGCCTTGGAAAACGTAAGATGGCCGGGACGATTTGAGAAATTTGACATAAATAATAAGCGTATAATTATTGACGGTGCGCATAATCCGGCGGGGATACTTATGCTCAGACAAAATTTGGATAAGTATTTTCCCGATGAACAGCGTGTTTTTGTGTTGGGAATATTAAAGGATAAGGCAGTAGCTGTGATGCTGAAAACACTGCTGCGTCCGAATGATATAGTCATCGCCACAGAACCGGATTCACCGCGTATGGCCGATCCTTCAGAGTGGGCTCAAAACTTGGATATTAAATATGTGCAGGTGGAGACAGACAGGCAGGCCGCTTTAACAAAAGCAATGGCACTGACACAGGAGGGCTGTTTATTATGTCTTACCGGATCACTTTATCTGATAGGTGAATTGCGTCATATCTTATGTGAAATCAAGGAAAATGAAAAACGAAATATTTGATATGGCATCTTTCTGAAATGTTATAAGGATAACTGAGAACTTGTGATTCTTTAGGAGATATATGAATATTTTTAAAAGAAATAAATATGCCAAAGATTCAGGTACAATGATGTTTTATGCGTTGCTTGTGACACTTTTCCTTTTGCCATTCAGCGGCGACGGGGCAGCCTATACCTTATTCTTGGGATGGTTTTTTTATCTGTTGAAAGTCTATTTTTCCGGTTGGCAATGGAAACGGACACATATAGATTTGCCGCTGGCGGTTTTTGTGTGTATTGCTTTTCTCTCAGTGATTAATTCACCGCAGAAAATGTTCAGTTTTTACAATGCCTATCATCTTATTGGAAAGTACCTGCTGATATATTATTTGGCTGTACAATGCATAGTAACTGAAGAACAAATCAGGAAAATTATTTTTTCCATAGGTATTTCAGCTCTACTGGTACTGTTTTACGGATTTTTTCAATATACTGTCGGTATCAATACAGCCGGTATGGACTGGACAGATATGCAGGCTTTTCCCGAAATGACAATGCGTGTTTTTTCCACGTGGGAGAATCCTAACATTCTGGCCGGTTATTTGAATATGGTTATGGCAATAGCTTTTGGTATTTTTATATATACTGATGAAAAAAAAGCAAGATTGATAATCGGTATTTTTTTTATATTGGCTGTGATTATTTTAGGATTTACCTATGCCAGAGGTGCATGTCTGAGTATAGTTGCGGTGATAGCAGCATATGGAATTTTCTGCAAAAAGAAAATTATTTTACCCCTTGTTGCTGTATTGGCTGTGCTGATGTATTTAGATACGGCTTTGTTTGATCGAATGACTTCTGTTTTTACTACCATTGATACTTCTTCTGAGCTCAGACTGGCATTGTGGGAGAGCACAGTGGAAATGGTATTGGACCACCCACTTTTGGGTATAGGATGGGGTGCGTATTATTTTGTTTATCCGTCCTATGATTTTTATATGCAGGGAAATTTTATAAAAATAGTACACGCGCATAATATGTATCTTAATATTGCAGCAGAAACAGGGATTATCGGTCTTCTTTCCTTTATAGTCTGTCTTGGCGGCAGCATATGGCGTGCTCTGCTGAATTATAAACGGCTGCCTACCAATTTTTTGCGCGGAACATTACTGGGCTGTGGTTTGGCACTTTCGGCTATAGCACTCAATGGTTTAACTGATTTTGTTCTTTTCAATACTCGGCTGTCCATGTTTTTCTGGTCAGTTATTGCAGTGATTTCGGCATTGCTGCAAAATAAGGAATTGCTGACTGCACGTGAAGGTATGAAAAACAGGCGTATAGGATTTAGCATATTGCCCGCTCTTTCCAATGAGGAGATCGAAAAAAATAAATCATATAATTTGAAATCATTTTAGCTGTATTGAAGGTTTGCAGAAGTTTATGATATTATAAATTTACATTCAGGCAAATTGGTGCTGTGGCATCAGCTCAGCCTGTTTGCCCTATGACTGAAAGTTAATCGGATAAGGGAGAAGGCGAAAAGTATAATGAAAGATATATCAAAGGCTACTATAGACAGATTGCCTTTATATCTGAGGGCACTGCGCATGGCTCAGGATGAAGGTCTTGATGTAATCTCATCTGAAGAACTCGGACGCAGACTGGAGATTACACCGGAGCAGATACGCAAGGATTTGGCATCCTTTGGACAATTCGGCAAAAAAGGCGTGGGTTACTATGTAAATGAATTAAAGCACAGTATCAGTAATATTTTAGGACTTGATAATCATTGGAATATAGCCATTATAGGCATAGGTCATCTGGGGTCAGCTCTGGCTAATTATCATAATTTTATTTCATTAGGGTTTAATTTAGTGGCGCTGTTTGATTATGAACCCAATATAATTGGGAAGACCGTAAATCACGTCAAAGTAAAAGATGTTGCTTTGTTGGAACAGACTATAAAGGAATTGAATATCCATATAGGTATTATTACAGTTCCCGGACAATTTGCTCAGGAAGTAGCCGACAGGCTGGTCAAAGCTAAAATAAAAGGAATATGGAATTTTGCGCCTATCAGGATGAAGGTTCCTGATGATATGCACATAGTGAATGAAGATTTGTCCATCGGTCTATCCTGTTTGTCATATCATATCACGAGAAAACCTCATTAGGGTCATGCCCTCATTTTTTTGCAGGACGCGACACTCTTGAATGCCGCTGTAAAACGATTACTTTTATGTATAATTTTTCACAATTATATACAATTAGGTTTTGTTTTTTGGCTAAATTGCTTGACGCTTTTATTATCTGGTGGTATCCTAACAATTGTAGAAATATGGTCGTTTTGCTGTACTATTAACTATAAATGAAGTAAATAATTACTATTCACTTTGATTATAGTTAAAAAATGGCGGGAGGCTATATATGACGTCATCGGCGATTGTTTTTGCCGGTAGTGTAGTAATTAAATTTATAGTTATTGATTCATGGGGAGGAGAATATTTGATGATTGACATTCTCGATCGCGTACGCAATAAAGAATTGCGATCTAAGATCGTTAGTGCCGAAGAAGCCGCTGCCTACATTAAACCCGGAATGAATGTAGCAACCAGTGGTTTTACTCCGTCAGGTTATGTCAAAGCTGTTCCGACGGCTCTTGCCAAACGCATGGAAAAGGAACCGTTTAAAATCAATTTATGGACAGGGGCTTCAACCGGTGCCGAAGAAGACGGTGCTCTGGCGAAGGTCAATGGAATTGCAAAGCGTATGCCGTACCAGACAAACAAGGAATTGAGGAATCGTGTCAATAGCGGTGATGTAGATTATATTGATATGCATCTGAGCGAGTCGGCACAATTTGCACGTTACGGTTATATGGGCGGCAGCGTGGATGTAGCGATTGTAGAAGCTTGTGCGATAACCGAAGAAGGCAATATTATTCCTACGACTTCAATGGGCAATACGGCTTCTTTTGTACAGCAGGCTGATGTTGTAATTGTAGAAGTAAATGTTACGCAGCCTCTCGAACTTGAAGGAATGCACGATGTGTATGTACCGCTTGATCCGCCGCATCGCCTGCCTATCCCTATCGTAAAGCCCAATGATCGCATAGGTACACCGTACATACCATGCAATCCTGAGAAAATCAAATTCATCGTACCATGTGATATAAAAGATCACACACGTCCCTTAGGTGAAATTGATGATAATTCCAAACATATGTCTCATTTTATTACTGATCTGCTCAATAATGAAATTAAGGAAGGGCGTATGCCGGCAAACCTTCTGCCTCTTCAGTCAGGTGTGGGGAATGTAGCTAATGCTGTTATCCACGGATTTGTTGAATCGGATCTGAAAGATCTGTCTGTTTATACTGAAGTAATTCAAGATGGTATGCTTGATTTGATTGATGCTGGTAAATTAAGTTTTGCATCAGGCACAGCCTTGTCCCCTTCCCCGGAAGGTTTGGATCGTTTTTATAGAAATATAAAAGAATACAGGAAGCATCTTGTTCTGCGTCCGGAAGAAATATCGAACAGCCCGGAAGTTGCCCGCCGTATAGGCGTTATTGCCATGAATACAGCTATTGAATGCGATATTTACGGCAATGTAAATTCCACACACATTATGGGAACAAAAATGATGAATGGTATCGGCGGGTCGGGCGATTTTGCACGTAATGCTTATCTTACCATCTTCTGCACAGGATCAACGGCAAAAGACGGTAAAATATCATCAATAGTGCCGTTCTGTTCTCATATTGATCATACAGAGCATGATGTTGATGTTATAGTTACCGAGCAGGGCCTTGCTGATCTGCGCGGTCTTTCTCCGCGCAAACGTGCAAAGCAGATTATTGAACATTGTGCACACCCGGATTTCAAGCCGATGCTGCTAGACTATTTTGAAAGAGCCGATTCTGCCACTAAACATGCACAGACACCTCATCTGCTGAATGAGGCTTTGTCGTGGCATCAGAAATTTGTGGAAACAGGATCGATGAAATAATAGCTGAGATATAAAAAACTGATGGTTTTGGTTTATAATCGGATAGATAAAAAAGTCTTTATATATAATCCGAGTAAATAACAGTCCAGGAGGAAAAATAACTATGAGCACTGAAAAAGAAAAGATTCAAGCTGAATTAACCCAGTATAATGCCAGCGCGGAAAAAGCAATCGCAAGGTTCCCGGAACGGCCCAATCTTCCCGAACAGCGTCTTTATACTCCGCTTGATATCGAAAAAAATGATTATGCCGATGATATCGGTTTCCCGGGTGTATACCCTTATACACGCGGTGTTCAGCCCACAATGTACCGCGGTCGTTTCTGGACTATGCGCATGTATGCAGGTTTTTCAACAGCTGAAGAATCAAATAAACGTTATCGCTACTTGATCGAATCCGGTGCATCGGGACTTTCCTGTGCATTTGATTTGCCTACGCAGATAGGCTATGATTCCGATGATTCTATCTCCGAAGGTGAAGTAGGTAAAGTCGGTGTTGCCATTGATTCACTTGCTGATATGGAAATTCTTTTCGATAAAATCGATCTCGGCAAGGTTTCTACATCAATGACCATTAATGCACCGGCATCCGTACTTTTGGCAATGTATATCGCTGTTGCGGAAAAACAGGGTGTAACGGCTGAACAGCTTAAAGGTACTATTCAAAATGATATACTGAAAGAATATGCTGCCCGCGGCACATATATTTTCCCGCCTCGTCCGTCCATGCGTCTTATCACCAACATCTTTGAATATTGTTCGAAAAATGTACCGAAATGGAATACAATTTCTATTTCCGGTTATCATATCCGTGAAGCAGGTTCCACTGCTGCTCAGGAAATCGCTTTTACCATCAGTGACGGTATTGCCTACGTTGAAGCCGCGATCAAGGCTGGCTTGGACGTAGATGCCTTTGCCGGACGTCTTTCCTTCTTCTGGAATGCGCATAATAATCTTTTGGAAGAAGTTGCCAAATTCCGTGCTTCCCGTCGTATATGGGCGAAAGTCATGAAAGAACGTTTCAATGCGAAGAAACCGAAATCAATGATGCTTCGTTTCCATACTCAGACAGCAGGTTCCATGCTGACAGCCCAGCAGCCGAACAATAATATTGTTCGTGTTGCGCTTCAGACGGCTGCAGCAGTAATGGGCGGCACACAATCTCTGCATACAAATTCCCGCGATGAAGCTTTGGCTCTTCCTACGGAACAATCAGTTATGGTTGCTTTGCGCACTCAGCAGATAGTTGCATACGAAAGTGGTCTTGCCGATGTTATAGATCCGCTTGCAGGTTCTTATTATGTTGAGTCAATGACAGATAAAATTGAAGCGGAAGCATGGGATTATATCAAGAAAATTGATGAAATCGGCGGTGCTGTTGCCGCTATAGAAAAAGGTTACATTCAAAAAGAAATTCAAGACAGCGCTTATAAATGGCAGATGGATGTTGAATCTAACGCAAAAATCATTGTCGGCGTCAACAAGTTCCAAGTTAAAGAAAAACCTGTTGAAGGCCTCCTGAGAGTTGATTCTTCTGTTGGTGAAAAACAGAAACAAAAACTTGCTGATATGAAGGCAAAACGTAACAATGATGCGGTTGCAAAAGCCTTGGCTGAATTGGAAACTGCCTGTAAAGATGAGAATGAAAACCTTATGCCTTATATTCTTGATGCGGTTAGAACCTATGCTACACTTGGCGAAATCTGCGGTGTAATGCGTAAAGTATTTGGCGAATACGAAGCACATACAAACTTATAATATAGAGATTGTCGGAGGGACTAATGATGGAAAAACGTATTAGAGTATTAGTTGCAAAACCTGGACTTGACGGACATGATCGCGGAGCTAAAGTTGTAGCTCGTGCGCTGCGTGATGCTGGTTTTGAAGTTATATATACAGGCCTTCGTCAGACGCCTGAACAGATAGCTGAAGCAGCTTTGCAGGAAGATGTCAATGTTGTTGCTATGAGTATACTGTCAGGCGCGCATCCGCATCTTTTTCCGAAAGTTGTAGAACTTGTTCATGAAAAAGGTATGAAGGATGTATTGATTGTCGGCGGCGGTGTTATTCCGGAAAGTGATATACCTGCTCTTAAAAAAGCGGGTATAGCCGAAGTATTTACCCCGGGTACATCCACCGGTGATATTGTTGATTTTATCAAAGCACACGTAAAATAAAAAAACGTATCATCTTGCCCTCTTATTTCTATGAGAGGGCAAGATGTTTATAAGTGCGGGACTGAGAACTTTTTGCGCAAAGTAAGTGAAAATCTGCTCAGACTGCAAGATGCAATTCGAAGATCTGAAATGAGGTTTCAGCTATATGACAACTTTCATTCATATCAAAGGTGGTGTTTAGCATGGATATAGTAAAAGATCTTTTAAATGGATCAAAGCTGGCTTTATCCCGTACCATTACGGCGATAGAGAATGAATATGAAGAAGCATCATCCATAATGAGAGAACTTTATCCTCACACGGGGCACGCTTTTGTCCTTGGCATTACTGGACCTCCGGGTGCGGGGAAATCAACTATGACAGATAAACTTGCAAGAGCATACCGCAACATGGGAAAAACAGTCGGCATAATCGCTGTTGACCCCACGAGTCCGTTTTCCGGCGGAGCTATTTTGGGTGACCGTATAAGAATGAATAGCCTTACACTTGATGAAGGTGTCTTTATTCGCAGTATGGGAACTCGCGGGAGCCTTGGCGGGTTATCACATAAAACAGCGGATGCTGTAAAAGCATTAGACGCTTTTGGCAAGGATGTTATCTTTGTTGAAACCGTTGGTGTTGGACAGTCGGAAGTCGATATCGTCAAAGCGGCCGACACTACTATGGTAGTGCTTATACCGGGTATGGGTGATGATATTCAGGCGATAAAGGCGGGTATACTGGAGATAGGCGATGTGTTTGCCATCAATAAGGCAGATCATGACGGGGCCGATAAGCTTCAGGCTGAACTTAATATGATGCTTGATCTTGATGGAGAAAAACTGGATTGGCGTCCGCCCATTCAGAAGGTTATTGCAAGTCAGGGTGAAGGTATTAACGAGCTTGTTGCTCTGATTGAAAAACATTATGCACATATAGGGGCAACGGGCAAATTAGCACAGAGGCGTCATGACAGAACTAAAACGGAACTTTTGGAATTGCTGAAAGCTTCCATAGGCTCTTATATCACTAAAAATATCGTGAAGACAGGTAGGCTTGACAATTGTCTGAAGGATATTGAAGAACATCGCAATGATCCATATACTATTGTTCATCAATTGATGAATGAGTTATTGAAACAATAAATTAAGTTTTGCAGGAGGCTGTACAAATGTTTAAAGTTGAATGTGTTGATCATATTGGTATTGCAGTACCGGATTTAGAACAGGCAAAGAAGTTTTATACTGATGTTCTTGGTTTAGCATGTACTGGTGAAGAAGAAGTTGCTGAACAAAAAGTTAAAACTGCGTTTATTCCCACAGGAGAAGCAGAAATAGAACTTTTGGAATCAACTTCACCGGATGGCCCTATTGCAAAGTTCCTCGAAAAAAATGGCGGACGTCAGGGAATACAGCACATCGCTCTTCGTGTTGATGATATTGAAGCGGCTATTGCCGATCTTAAGGCTAAAGGCGCACGCATGATCGATGAAAAACCTCGTTATGGCGCAGGCGGATCCGCTATAGCTTTTATTCATCCAAAAGCAAGCGGTGTGTTGCTTGAACTTTGTCAGCGCAAAAAATAATTATTTCTGGAAATAAGTTTCAAAATCATTATATATAATGGATACTAATTGTCTGAAATATTTGTGAAGACGAAAAGACGCCAAGGCGTCAGGGAAAAATTGATATATTGATCTTGAAAAGTCAATCTTTTTAAGATGAATTATGAGGAGGTATAATTTTGGCCACAGTTCAGGATAGGATCGATCTTATGAGATCGAAAAGTGAACATAATATGCAGGGTGGCGGTCCGAACCGTGTTGCAAAGCAGCATGGCAAAGGTAAATTGACAGCTCGTGAACGCATTGAAATACTGTTTGATGAAGGAACATTTGTTGAACTGGATCAATTTGTGAAACATCGCTGTACTAATTTTGGTCAGGAAAAAAAGGATCTTCCCTGCGAAGGTGTTGTTACCGGTTACGGTACAGTAAATGGTCGTTTGGTTTATGCCTTTGCACAGGATTTTACCGTTGAAGGCGGGTCTTTGGGCGAAATGCATGCCAAAAAGATATGGAAAGTTCAGGATATGGCCATGAAAATGGGTGCGCCTATAATCGGCATCAACGATTCAGGCGGAGCACGTATCCAGGAAGCAGTGGATGCGTTAAGCGGTTACGGCGGAATTTTCCTCAGAAATACACTAGCATCAGGTGTGATACCTCAGATATCTGTAATCATGGGACCATGTGCGGGCGGTGCAGTTTATTCTCCGGCTCTCACGGACTTTATCTACATGGTAAAAAATACCAGCCAGATGTTTATAACAGGACCGGCAGTAATAAAATCAGTTACGGCCGAAGAAGTTACCGCGGAACAATTAGGCGGAGCTATGACGCATAACAGCACTTCTGGTGTAGCGCATTTTGCGGCTGATACGGAAGAAGACTGTCTGAATCAGATACGTTATCTGCTTGGCTTCCTGCCGAGCAATAATATGGATGATGCGCCTCAGGCAGATACCGGTGATGATCCTTCACGTATGGACGAAGGTCTTAACACGGTAATTCCTGACAATCCCAATATGCCTTACAATATGAAGGATGTCATCCGCATGCTTGTCGATAATGGTGAATTCTATGAAGCTCAGGAACATTATGCGCGGAATATCATTACCTGCTTTGCTCATTTTGACGGACGCAGCGTAGGTATAATCGCCAATCAGCCGAATGTAATGGCTGGTTGCCTTGATATTAATGCGTCGGATAAGTCATCAAGATTTATTCGTTTCTGCGATGCTTTTAATATCCCTATTGTCAATCTTGTTGATGTTCCTGGCTTTTTACCTGGGACAGATCAGGAATACGGCGGTATCATCCGTCACGGCGCTAAAATGCTCTATGCATACAGTGAAGCATCAGTGCCTAAGGTTACAGTAATTACACGTAAAGCATACGGCGGCTCTTATCTTGCTATGTGTTCGCGTGACTTGGGGGCTGATCAGGTAATGGCTTGGCCTACATCTGAAATAGCTGTAATGGGACCTGCCGGTGCGGCTAATGTAATTTTCCGTAAAGACCCGGATGTGAAACAGAAAACTGCTGAATATATCGAAGAATTTGCTACACCTTATAAAGCTGCAGAACGTGGTTATGTTGATATGGTAATAGAACCGTCTGAAACGAGACCGCGTATTATCACAGCTCTTAATATGCTTGCCAGTAAGCGTGAAGATCGCCCGGCTAAAAAACATGGCAATGTGCCGTTATAATAAAGGGGTGTGCAATTGATGGAAAAAGACAGTAAAATTAGCGAAGAAGTTATTGCTGCTATTACCGCTGCTGTTGAAGCTATTGTCGGTAAAAAGGTCACGGCCGTCAGAATTGAACGCAGTGAAGCATGGGTCATGGCTGCCCGCCGTGCCGCAGTTTGATATTTTTAACTGAACTGTTGTAAATAAAAAGAACACATTTATGGAGGAATATCTTGTGAAAAAATTTAACGTAACTGTAAATGGCAACTCTTATGAAGTTGAAATCGAAGAAGTAAAAGGCGCTGCAGCACCTGCAGCATCTGTACCTAAAGCAGCTCCCGCAGCTCCTGTCGTATCTGCACCTAAAGCGGCTCCGGCAACACCTGCTGCTGTTCCTGCAGGCGGCACGACCATTGCAGCTCCTATGCCTGGTAAGATCACAAAAGTTATTGCTGCAGTCGGACAAGCTGTTAATGCCGGTGATGTAGTATTGATTCTTGAAGCTATGAAAATGCAGAATGAAATTACAGCACCTGCAGCAGGTACGGTAAAGGCAGTTAACGTTGAAGTAGGCAAGAGCGTTAAAGCTGGCGAAGCAATGGTTGTTCTCGGCTGATTTCCGATAGTAAAATAATTTGTTTTATAAGTAAAATGCCCTCTGCGATTTAGCAGAGGGCATTTTTTATGGACACTGAAAGTGTTATTTTTTTACTTTGTACATGGCGGCGTACATCGTTGGCAATACCAGCAGAGTAAGTATGGTTGCTATCAATAAACCGCTGGCTATAGCCACAGCCATAGGTCCCCAGAATGGGCTGTACATAAGAGGAAGCATGCCAAGAATGGCTGCTGCGGCAGTAAGCATGATAGGGCGAAAACGAAGGATGGCAGAATCAATAACAGCATCCCAGGGAGCTTCGCCATCCTTAAGATGTTTTTGGATTTGGTCAATAAGGATAACGGAATTTCTTATGATCATACCGCTCAGAGCAAGTATGCCCAGCTGAGCGACAAACCCCATTGCTTTATCCAGCATGAGCATGCCGAAAGCTACACCGATTATACCAAGAGGAGCAGTAAGCAGTGTCAGTAGTACGAGTTTGCCGTTCCTAAGCTGTATCATCAAAAGTGTCATTATCACAAAAAGCATGGCAGGTATTGGCACCAGGAGGAATTGTACAGAATCGTTGCTGTCAGAAAGAGAACCTCCTGCTTCTATACTATAGCCCAAAGGAAGAGAATCTCGCAGCGCCTTCGTCGCGGCATAAACTTTTTGGGCTGCGTCGTTAGCCGTACCTTCCTTGATATTTGCTTCTACCGTGATCGTGGGCAGCAAGTTGCGGCGCCATATAAGTCCGTCTTCTGCGGCGTAGTTTATTTTGGCTATCTGTCCCAAAGGAACATAACCGGCGCTGCCAAGATAAACAGGAATATTTTTTATGTCAGAGAGATTTTGACGATCACTGTCTTTGAGGCGAAGCATTATATCTATTGTCCGATCTCCCGAATAGTACTGAGCAGCTGTGGCGCCGGAGATTTCGGTGTAAAGCATTTGCGCTATGGATTGTCCCGATATGCCCATGGCCCGCAATTTATCCTGATCAAGCTCCAGATGCATAATTTTACTTTTTTCATTCCAATCAAAATGTACATCTTCATTATTGGTGTCAGAGGCCGCTATATCAGCTACTTTAGCGGCAATATCGCGCACCTTGTCTTCATTGTAACCGGATACGCGCAGCATTACAGGATAGTCTGCCGGCGGCCCGGTCTGAATAAATTTGATATTACCTCTTATGTCAGGGTAATTATCGGCTAGTTCTTTATCAATGATTGAGGCAAGCTGCTTGCGCGTATTGACATCCTTGGCAACAATGATGAATTGACTGTAATTATTGGCAGGCAGCTGAGGATCGGTAGTCAGAACAAAACGAGGAGCACCCTGTCCCACATAATAAGAAAAATTGTTTATAATATCAGTCTGCGTGTTTAAAAATGAGGCAAATTTGCTGGCTTCATTTTCAGACGCCGTTAATGAGGAGCCTTCAGGCAGCTGCATTTCTACAATTATCTCAGGACGCAGTGAGGGCGGAAAGAACTCTTGCCGTATGTAGCGAAGGGAGAAAATAGAAAGAGCAAAGATACAGAAGGTAGAAATTATGACGATTTTTTTATGTTCAAGACACCAGATGAGAACTTTTCGGAAAAACAAATAAAATTTATTTTGATATGGATCAATCTGTCCCATGGTATTTGTTTTAGGTTTGACCCGTATAAGGTGATAGCCAAGCAAGGGGGCCACTATCACAGATACAAGCCATGAGATAATCAGGGCAATGCTTATCACCGGAAAAAGACTCTTGCAAAATTCTGAGGCCATTCCTTTTGCAAAAGCAACGGGAATGAAACCGGCGCAGGTAATCAGTGTGCCGGTCAGCATGGGTTTGGCAGTGGCTTTAAATGCATAGCAGGCAGCTTTGAAGCGGTCAAGGCCCTCTTCCAGCTTGACACTCATCATCTCCACGGCAATAATCGCATCATCGACCAGCAAGCCCAGTGCAATAATTAATGCGCCCAGAGAAACTTTCTGCAGATCAATCCCCAATATATACATCATCACGAACACTCCGGCTAAAACAAGAGGTATACAGCCGGCGACGACAAGTCCTGTTCGCAATCCTAGGCTCAGGAAACTGACGGCAAGGATAATAATGATTGCTTCACGCAGAGTATTTATAAATTCATCTATTGAATCTCTTACCACAGTCGGCTGATCGGAGACCTGATCGATCTCGAGGCCAAGAGGCATATCCGCCTGTATTTTTGCCATCAGAGAATTTAGATTGCTGCCGAGTGTTAATATATTTCCGCCCGGTTCCATAGATACGGCTATACCGACTGCAGGATTACCATTAAAAAACATTTTCGGATCGGCTGGTTCGGCATAACGGCGGTCTATTTTTGCGATATCGCCTAAGCGGAATATTTTTCCTCCGGCATTGACAGGCAGGTTTCTGATATCTTCCAGATTGTCAAATATACCGCTGAAGCGAAGATAAACATTATCAGAAGATGTTTCTATCATGCCTGACGGAGTTATGTCATTTTGCGTCTTTATCGCATTAGACACAGTTTGTGGACTTATGCCAAGCTCGGCAAGTTTTATGTTGCTTATTTCTATATAAATTTTCTCGCTTTGGACACCCAGCAATTCTACCTTTTGAACGCTGGGAACATTGAGCAGAAGGCGGCGTGCCCGTTCCGCATGCTGGCGCAGTTCCTCATATGAATAACCATCGCCGCTTACGGCATATATAGAACCGTAGACATCATCGAATCGATCATTGTAGAAGGGACCGTAGACGCCGTCAGGAAGGTCTTTTTTTTCATCTTCACACAGATTGCGCACCTCTTTCCAGGTGTCGCGTATTTTGGAGCTGTCAATATTCTGACGAAGTGTCACATAAATGACCGAAGAGCCGGGCCGCGATGAACTTTTCAGGTAGTCAAGCCCCGGTGTGTCCTGCAGTTTTTCTTCCAGCTTATCTGTTACCTGTTCTTCCATTTGCTTGGCTGTTGCTCCGGGCCAGCTGACAGAAACGACCATTTCCCGGATAGTAAATGCCGGGTCTTCCATACGGCCGAGTCTGCTGTAAGAAAATATACCTGCAACAATGACGGTAATAATAAAATACCATACCAAATCTTTATTTTTCAGGGAAAGTTCTGTGAGATTTTTCATGTGTTGCTGCCTTTCGTGTTACTATCATCAAGGCGGACAGTTTCACCATCGCGCAGTTTTTGGACACCGGCTGTTACAACTATATCACCGTTATTGAGTCCCAGAACTTTTACGTGATTTTCATCAAAGGAAAAAACCTGTACTTGTTTTAATGATACTGTCTTATCTTCACTTACGATCCATACCTCAGGATTATTTCCTGTCTGATAGATAGCAGAAAGCGGCAGGATATAAGTGCTGGACGCAGTGTCAGATAAAGTGCAGACGACGCCTGCTGTCATGCCCAATTTTAGGTTATCGGGAGGCTGCGGCAAAGAAATTCTGACGCGGTAGGTTCGTGCTGTCGGGTCAGCCACGGGAGAGATTTCTCTGATAGTGCCATCGACAGAAGAATCAGGGAGTGCCCAAAAAGATACCAGTGCATGTGCGTTCACAGCAAGTTCACCTATGTTATTTTCAGGAACGTTTATTTCAACTTCCAATTCATTAGTCTGAACAAGGGTCAGCACAGTCTGACCTGCGGAAATCACCTGACCGGCTTCTGCGTCAATGGCAGAAATGACACCGTCGGCATCAGCTGTAAGATTAGTGTATGATAAGGAGTTACGGTCCTGAAAAGTTTGTGCTGTTGCCTGCTGATAACCCGCCAGTGCTGAATTATAGGTTGTCTGATATTGATCAAGCGATGCTTTTGGCACTGCGTTTTGTGCGAATAACTGATTATAGCGGCTAAGATTAGCTTTGGCCAGCTGTAATTCCGCATAAGCCGCCTCTGCTTTGGCTTCGCTTTGATTGACTTGCTGAACTATATCTTTGCTATCAAGTGTCATCAAAATGTCACCGACATGAACACGGTCACCAGCTTGAACAGTGCGCTGCAAAATTTTTCCACCAACCTGAAATGACAGGTTCGTTTCGTATCGCCCGTGTACAGAACCTGCGTAAGTGTTGGAGAGTGAATCAGAAGCCGCGTCTATTTTTTGGGTTTTTACCAGTGGAGCAATAGCTGCCGGCGCTTCCTTTTTTCCGCAGCCGATTGTCAAAAAAATTGCTGCCAGCCCCAAACACAAAAATTTAATAATGCGGATGTTCATACAATCTCTCCTTATAGTCATTAATAATAAGCATAAAAAATAATATCCTCTAGCATTTTTTTATTCCGTAAAATGAACAGTGAACTAATTTCCTGATATAGTCTTCATTCAATATATCCCCTGTTATCAATAACCGATAAAAAATCGGACCAAAAATCATATCGATGCATAATTCCAAATCGGTGTCGGCAGACAGTTCACCTCGGTTTATGCCATTTTGTAGAATTTGAGCAGCTTTCATGCGCCGCGGAATAAAATATCTGGCACGATATTCTTCTGCCATTCTTCTGTCAAATTGTCCCTGTGCAATCAGTTCATTCAAAATTTTGCCCTCATCACTTAATAGAAAATTACTCAGATTGATCGACTGGCGAGTGATGTCTTCAATAACTGAACCAGTGTTGGGGATAGGAAGTTTGGCTGTGGCAGTTGAGAGAAAACCGTCTATGATAACAGCTGCCTTATTGGGCCACCATTTATATATGGTGGCTTTGCTCACTTTTGCCTTTTCCGCGATTTTTTCTACAGTTATATTTACGAAACCCATTTCCAAAAGTAAATCGTATGAAGCTTTTAAAATGGCCTGTTCGGTGTCTTTATCGCGAGGCCTGCCCCTCTTTTTCAAAATGAATGCCTCCATATATAATAAATTATGCTGCAATAACTGACAGACAGCATTTTTAAAACATTGTTTAAATTGAAAAAAATATCATTTTATCATAAAATTTAATATACGCTGCTGTAAATAATGATAAACGACCAGTTATTATTATACTAGATATAAAAAAAAAAGAAAATCAATCTATTTACAAAACTATACGTTTATTATATACTGTTTATAAATAGTGAACTAATAGTTTACTATTTATAAACAGGAAAGGGGTATAAAAAATGAATGAAATAAAAAATGAAAAAGCACCTAATGATTACATTATTGTAATATTAGCTGCTGCCTGCGGTACGATAGTGGCAAATCTTTATTATGCGCAGCCTTTGATTGCATCGATCGGTATGGATTTAGGACTGCCATTATCCTTTGCCGGAGTTATTGTAACATTTACTCAGATTGGTTATGTACTCGGATTATTATTTTTAGTGCCTCTTCTGGATCTGGTCGAAAACCACCGATTGGTTATTTTTACAATGATGATAGCTGTGGCAGCGCTTATTGTTTCCGCTGTAAGCAAAAGTGCGGCCATTTTTCTTCTGGCAGCTGTGGCAGTAGGATTGGGATCCACTGCTACGCAGATACTTGTCCCTTATGCAGCCTATTTGTCAGATGAAGCCAATAGAGGTAAAACAGTAGGAAAAGTTATGAGCGGATTACTTTTGGGAATAATGCTGGCACGCCCTGTATCTGGATTCATCGCGGGAATATGGGGATGGCAGGCAGTGTTTTTGATCTCGGCGGCAGTGACAGTGGTCTTAGGAATCGTTCTGGCATTAACATTACCGAAACGCAAGCCAGACGCAGGGATAAAATATAAGGCTCTTTTGTATTCTCTGTGGCTGTTGTTTAAGGATACGCCTATATTACGGAGGCGCGCTTTTTATCAGGCCGCGCTGTTTGGTTCGTTCAGTTTATTTTGGGCAGCGGTACCTTTATGGCTGGCAGATAATTTTGGGTTGACTCATCAAGGGGTGGCATTATTCTCACTTGCCGGAGTGGCGGGAGCTATCGCTGCTCCGATCGCAGGAAGATTTGCAGACAGAGGCGAGACAGCTCCGCTCACTGGTGCGGCTATGATCACAGCTATGATCTCATTTATAGGTGCTGCGATATTTACTGGAAAATCGGCAATAGCTTTGGCCATATTAGTTCTTTGTGCCATACTTCTTGATATGGCAGTTTCCGGTAATCTTGTTTTAAGCCAAAGGATTATTTATTCGCTAGGTGACAAGGTACGCGGAAGATTAAACGGTGTATTCATGGCGCTTTTTTTTGTCGGCGGAGCAACCGGTTCACTGCTGGGCAGCTGGTCATATTCTTACGGCGGCTGGCTGCTTACTGCTCTGGTTGGAGGAGCAATGGCGGCAGCATCGCTGCTGTATTACTTTACAGAGAGCTAGTATACGGAAAAACTGGACATGGAAAAGAAAATCCCCTGAAGTACAGCCTTCATTGTCTGTTCTTCAAGGGATTTTTATGTGGAGGGTAATGTTTTATTGTTTTTGAATGCGGCAGTCTTTTTTCTTTATATGATTTTGCAGCCACTCTACTAAAAATTGAAGAAGATCAACTATACCGTCTTTTTGATTTATATCGATTTCCTCAAGATTTATAGAATTCAGTTTTTCTACAAATTTTATATGTTCAAGTTTATGACTGAATCTGTGAAGATATTGAATGCTTTCCATATATTTTTCTTCATCGGCGAAATGAGTGATCGTATATTCCCGCAGTTCACTGATAAGACTTATAATACGGTCATATTTGTCATTAACAAAATTATTGGATAAAAGATCAAATGTTTCATTTGCGATATCAAATAATTTTTGATGTTCATTATCAATAAATTCTATTCCGGTCAAATAATCAGCTGTAAATTCATAATGCATAGGTACATAACTCCCTTTAGAATAAATATTACTTTATACTAACATAAATTTTAATAAAATGTAATATTTTTTTGACAAGTGTTTTTTCACTGGCTGCGGATATGCCGATACTTCAGCTTACAATATAGTATATAAATGGAACAGCCGCTTTCTTTTTGAATAGCTGGGCAGGATATTATTTTGGTAACAATTATTTAAAAGTTTTGTAAAAAATATAAAATTTGTGTAATAATGAAAAAGAATAAAAGAAAAAAAACCTATTAGAATAAAGGGAAAGCAATGTTTTTTTTGTAATTGGCATGACACTTGCATTATATATTACCAGAATTACAAAATAAAAAAAAGGATGAATGATTATGAGTAAAAAAGTAAAAATTCTTTGCTGCTGCGGTGCAGGTATCTGCACATCAAATTATCTGAGGGAAGAAATTGAAGATCGTCTGAAAGAAGAAGGGCTTAGCAAGGATGTCACCGTTAATTTGTGCAGAGTGACTGATGTAGAAGAAACACTTTCTGGTGGCAGCATAGATTTACTTGTTACCACTGTAGAAATGAAAGGGGATTATTCTGTACCTATGATTAGGGCATTAGGTATTATGCTCGATGAAGCTGCAGCGAAAAAGGCTTTGGATGAAATAATAGACAACGTGCGCACAATCATGAAGGAATGAGATGAATAAATAAAATAGGCAGAGGTGATTAATATGGATTTTGTGGACAGCATAACAAAAGGATTATCTTTATTCTTTGGTTTTGATTCATCAGTCACAATAGTCGGAATAATTCTTATAGTTTCAATACTGGTGCAAGTAGACTTCAAAAAAGCTATTTTGGGAGCTTTAAAGGTGTCAATAGGGCTTACGGGATTATTTTTGGTCGTTAATCTCATTCAAACAGCTATGGTTCAGCCTATTCAAAATATCATTTCACTTTATGGAATCAACAAGAGTGTAGTGGATATAGGCTGGGGCTGTCTGGGATATGCTTTCGGCAATACCTACGGATATTTTGGTGTTCTTGTATTCCTTGTTTTGAATATTTTTCTTGTATCTATACGGTTTACACAGACATTATATGTGGATGTATTCAATACATGGCGTGCTATGCTGCTGGGCGGACTGGTCGGTGTGGTCAGCGGCAGTTTCTGGATAGCAACACTGGCTGTTGTTGTTTTTTTGATAATAGATGTCAAGGCGGCTGATATTGCAGCGCCTTATATTGAAAAAATCAATAATTTTCCTCCGGGGGGATCATGGCCGCACGGAACGCATTTTTCCTTTCAGGCATGTATAGCTATTCCTCTTGAATGGATATTGAGAAGAATACCTGTAATAAAAGATGCAACATTTAATGCTGAAACAATACAGGAAAAATTTGGTGTTTTGGGTGAAACGACCGTTATGGGAGCTGTACTTGGCATATTGATCGGTCTTTTCAGCCAGATCGGCATCATGGCTTCTTTGCTTTTAGGGGTAAAAATGGCAGCTGCATTTCTGCTTCTGCCGAGAATGGCAGCCATTCTTGTTGAAGGCTGGTTTCCTATCATCAAGGCTTCAAGAAAAATATTAGTAAGCAAAATGCATAGAGATGATGTCAGAATAGCCCTTGACTGTTCTACAGTTATAGGACATTCGGCAGTGGTGCCGACAACACTGATCATGTATCCGCTGGCCTTGATAATTTCAGTACTTTTGCCGGGCAATCAGATGATCGCATCTGTAAGCTTGATCATTGTCCTCTGGGAAAGTGCGGCTGTTAATGCGATCACCGAAGGCAATATTCTGCATAATATTATAATCCTGTCAATTATTGTCGCTTTATTTTGCTGGGGTGCCACATTGATGGCGGGACCGATGACACAGCTGGCAGGCAGCCTTGGCTATGATGTATCAAAAGGAGCGTTGTCTGCATGGGATGCCACAGGCACACCGGCTTTAGTTATAGTTTATAAATTATTCTCATGGATATTTGGTTTTTAAACATTTAAGGGGATGGGGAATATGGGTAGTGCAAACGAAACAGAACATACATTTTATGATGCAGCAATATTAAGTGAGGCGAAAACAAAGAGGGATGTTATATCTTTTCTGGCTAAGGATCTGTTTGAAAAGGGATATGTAAACGAAGACTATTGCAAGGCCACACTGGAACGAGAAGATAATTATCCTACTGGTCTTGCTACTAAACCGATAGGTATCGCAGTCCCGCATTCCAATCCGGAAAATGTTCTGAAAGAAGCGATCGTTGTAGCCATTATCCCCAAAGCGGTAAAGTTTGCGGAAATGGGCAACAATGCTTCCCTGATAGACGTTGGTATAGTATTCATGCTGGCGCTGAAGGGAGAAAACAATCATCTGAATTATTTAAAAAACATTGTTAATTACTTTAAACAGCAGGAAAATGTTCTCAGCTTTCATGCACTGAGATCGAAAACACAAATGAAGTCTATATTGCTGCAGGATATACTGAAAGTACAGCAATAAGGCATAATGCATTTGCGGGAGGAAAATCTGTCCGCCTGCATCAGCAGCTTATTAGCGGAAAGGAATTTGCTTAAAATGAAAGTTATCGGCATAGGAGATTTACTGATACCTTCACAGTATATAGAAAAAGGCTTTTCCATTTTCAGGGACAGTGGTGCTGAGCTTTCCGTCGTCGATTGGCAGCTTAAGAATCAGGAAGAATTGCAAAATATAAATCTGCAGATAGAGCAGTACGGCAGCGAAGCTTATTCAGTGCAGGATGAGCTCTTGGAACAGATAAAATATGCGGATATTCTCATTACGCAGTTTTGTCCTATTAATAAAAAGGTAATGGATGCCTGTGCAAATCTCAAGGCAATAGGCATTCTGCGCGGCGGCTGCGAAAATGTCAATCTGGAAGCGGCATACGAAAAAAATATACTTGTATATAATACGCCGGGCCGAAATTCTTCGGCAGTGGCAGACTTCACTGTAGGGATGCTCATTGCTGAATGCCGCAATATTGCCAGAAGCCATGCCAATTTGAAAGAAGACAAATGGGTGCGCGAGTATACCAATAAGGAATATATACCGGATCTGGAAGGCAGGACAGCAGGTATCATAGGTCTCGGGACAATAGGAAGGAAAGTTGCAAAGCGTTTGCAGGCTTTTGGTATGAAGATATTGGGATATGACCCTTTTTCAACGGAGCTTCCTGAATATATAAAAACTGACAGCTTGGAGAATACAGTAAGAAATGCGGATTTCCTTTTGCTGCACAGTCGTATGACGGCAGATACGAAGCATATGATAAATGCAGAAATATTGAAGTTAATGAAACCTGCGGCATATCTCATAAATACAGCCCGATCCGGTTTGGTAGACGAAAAAGCCCTGTATGAGGTTTTGGACAAACGGAAGATAGCGGGAGCTGCTCTGGATGTTTTTGATGAAGAGCCTCTGCCCTGCGGTTACGCACTGGCGGCTCTGCCTAATGTCACAATAACACCTCATTTGGCGGGAAGTACGACAGATGCGTTTTTGCATTCACCATATCTACTGGCTCAAGAAATGGCACCTTTTCTCTCAGGAGATGCCACATCTAAATATATTATAAACAAATAATGGAGGAATATTTATGTCACTGGTAAGTTTAAAGGAAATTCTCAATGATGCCCGCAAGAATAAATATGCTGTGGGAGCATTTGATGTAAGCAACCTTGAGATGGCAATTGCGGTGGTGGAAGTGGCCGAAGAAAAAAAATCCCCTGTTATTTTGATGGGATTATGCCTGGACCTGCAGGGTGACAGATTGGATTATTGGATTTACAGCCTGCGAAAAATAGCGCAGAAAGCAGCTGTTCCGGTATGCATACATTTAGATCATGCTACTGATGTAGAATTCATCAAAAAATGTGTAAATGCAGGATTTTCATCAGTAATGATTGATGGTTCGATGCTTCCGCTGCAGGAAAATATTGAGAAAACCAAATATGTTGTTGATTATGCTCATAAATTTAATGTCAGCGTTGAAGCTGAATTGGGACATGTGGGCGACGGGATAGTGGGAAACAGCGAAATCGGCGCACCCAAAAAGGATACATTTGATAAACCAGAAGATTCACTGACTCGGCCGGATGAACTTAAGCATTTTATTGATTCTACCGGAGTCGATTGTATAGCAGTCGCTGTCGGAACAGCACATGGTATATATGTATATGAACCTAAAATTCATTTTGACAGATTGAAGACGTTAAATGAAATATCCGCGGTACCTATGGTGATGCACGGTGGTTCAGGCACACCGGCTGATTTGATAAAAAAATCGGTGCAGAATGGGATATGCAAGCTGAATATATTTTCAGAAATGCTAACAGCCTTTTACGGTACAATGAAGGATGAGCTCAACAGTGCAAAACATCTGGCTATCTGGCCTCATAATGCCAATGAAAAACCTTTGGCGGCTTTGAAAGAAGTGGTCGCTGCGAAGATTGATCTGGTTGGTTCTGAAAATAAAGCATGAATGTATAAGCAATAAAATAATCTGGGAGAGATAAAAATGGCAAAAACAAAAATTCTCTGTGTGGCAGACGGCGGTATCACAAAAAATCTTATGGAACAAATGCATGAATTGGAAAAATATGATGCAGAAGTAACAATAATAGAGGACAAGGACATGTATGCGATGGGACCGATAACCGATCGTATGCTTTTAATAGAACACGGTGGTGTTGATGCGGCGCCAATTTGTCAGGAACTGCTTGAAAATTGCTCAGATAAGGATATTCTCGTAGTACATGTGGCTTCTATAAATAAAGAAATAATAAATGCCTGTAAAAATTTGAAGGTTGCAGCCGTATTGCGCGGTGGTTACGAAAATGCGGATATTGCGGCTTTGACAGAAAAAAATATAAAACTCATAAATGCTCCCTGGCGCAGTGCAAATGCAGTCGCCGATTTTACGGTAGGTATGATGATAGCGGAAAATAAAAATATCGCCCGCAGCCATAAACTTATATTCGAAGGCAAGTGGTGTAAAAAATATGCAAATCAAGAATATATACATGATATGCGTACGATGACGGCAGGTATTGTCGGTTTTGGTTATATAGGTCAGAGAGTAGCAGAAAGGCTGCAGGGATTTGGTACAAAAGTCATTGTGTACGATCCTTATATTGATAAGAGTAAGTTTGCCGGCACTGATGTAAAGTTTGTGGAACTTGATGAATTACTGGCATCGGCAGATTTCGTAAGTGTACACTTACGTCTTTCAGAAAAAACACAGCATTTCATAGGGACTGACGAACTGGCAAAAATGAAAGAGACAGCGTATCTCATTAATACAGCCAGATCAGGACTTGTAGATACTGATGCATTAGTAAACGCACTAAAAAACAAGACTATAGGCGGAGCAGCAATAGATGTTTATGATGAAGAACCGCTGCCCAAGGATCATCCTTATCTGCAGCTGGACAATATCACGCTTACCTCTCATCTGGCAGGTACATCGTGTGACACTATGCGGAATTCCGTTGAAATTGGCGTAGAGGATCTCAAGTTATACCTGACTGGAAAGAAAATGCTCAATGTACGTAATTGATTGACATTGCACCGCGGGCAGATTGACTGTGACGTCAGCTGCCCGGCAGTGAAAACTGCAAGAGTTGCCGCCCGCAACATAACCCCCATTTTTAATTGAGTAACTGAGTGAAAAGACAAGGCGTATCAGTCAATAATATACTGCCTTGTCTTTTCTGCTAAATAAATTTGTATATTGTGTACTTTTTTTACCGGCTGCTGTAATATTATATAGCTTAGTTCTATTTTTATGGGCACTGAAAAATAACAATAAAATTATTTAAAAGGCATATAACAGAAAAATAGGAATAATAAATTAATAAAAAGGAGGTATATTGTGACTGATAATTTGAGAGATAAACTGGCAGCTATGATCAATACCGAAAATAAAAAAAATCCGCTTACGGATGAACAGCTGGCAGAACAGCTGGATGTTCTGCGAGAAACAGTCACAGGAATAAGAAAAGAACTTGATATACCAAATTCACGTACAAGAAAAAAAGAAATTGTCAAAGCGGCTGTAAGTAAAATAAAAGAAAAAGACCCTGATATAAGTATAGGAAATCTTGTCAGCGGACTGGAAAAAGAAGGAATCTGCATATCAAGGACATATATAAATGATCTTATGAATGAAGAAAAAAATGGCAGTGTTGAGGAACAAGATAATAGTGAAAAGAAAAAAGAAAATGATATTTTTTCAAAATTGATAGGCTATAATGGGAGTCTGCTAAAAAATATTAAACAGGGACAGGCGGCTATTTTATATCCGCCTTTTGGACTGCCCACGCTCATTATCGGTGAAAGCGGCACAGGAAAAACATTATTTGCCGAATATATGTATAAATATGCTGTTAAACAAAAGGTTTTAAAGAATGACGCGCCATTCATACTGCTCAATTGTGCAGATTATAGTGATAATCCGCAGCTGTTGGTATCTATATTGTATGGTTATCAAAAAGGCGCATTTACAGGGGCTGATAAGGATACAGAGGGACTTGTGGAAAAAGCTGATAATGGTATGCTTTTTCTGGATGAAATACATCGTCTTCCGCCGAAAGGGCAGGAAATGCTGTTTTCCATTTTGGACAGAGGAAAGTTCAGGCGTTTGGGAGACATAAATACTGAAAGGACAGTGCATATATATTTTATAGGGGCGACCACAGAAAATATAGAGTCATCGCTTTTACTGACATTCAGGAGAAGAATACCGATGCTTATCGAACTGCCCCGCTTGGAGGATCGATCTCTGAATGAAAAAGTGAAATTGATACACGGTTTTTTTCAGCAGGAAGCTAACAGAACAAATTATAAAATTCTGGTCAATGCAAAAATTATGGAAGCATTTGCTTTTAAAAAATATTCGGGAAATATTGGACAGCTGAAAAGTGAAATACAGGTGACATGTGCGAATGCATATGTAGATAAAATAAATAATAAAAGAGAAGAAATATATATAGGTTTCAATGAAATTTTATATCAAAAATTTTTTTATGACATAGATACTCAGAAAAATAATATGAGATTCAACGATGCTTTGTTTATACCGAACAGTGATGAAGCCGAGGATTCGCTGCTGATGGTAAAAAATCAATATTCTCTGCCGGAAGATATATATGAAACTATAGAAAATAAGTATTATGAACTTAAAAATGCCAGTATTTCTGCGGATAAAACAGAAGAAATAATATGGAATTTCTTGTTGAGTTATTTTGATAAAATACGGCTTGATGCCCAGAATAGGAATATATCTTCGCTTGACGAACTCAAATACCTTTTAGACGGTTCAATAATTCAGCTGTTAAAAGAGTTTGTGACTTTAATGAGAGCTGACCGGCCTGAAAGGCAGATAAACGAAAAGGTATTGATATATTTGGCAATACATTTGGAGGAAGCTGTAAAGCGAATAAAATTCAAGCAGGAAATAATGAATCCTAATCTCCTTTATATTAAAGCAAATTTTGCTGACGAATTTAAATTGGCCGGACAGCTGGCACAAAAACTGTCAGAAAAGAAAAAGATAGAGATACCGGAAGGCGAGATAGGATTTATTGCCATTTATATACATGAATTGATGAAGCCGCCTGCCAAAAAAAACCGCATTGCTATTATCACCATTTCACACGGAAAAGTGGCTACCGAGATGGTCAGTGTAGTGAAGAAAATGCTCAGTGTGGACTTCCCGATAGCGATAGATATGCCCCTTGATATAAATCCTGTAAAAATCTTTGAGCAGGTCGTCGAATTGGCAAAATCTCTCAGTGCAGAGGAGGGAATACTATTTTTTGTCGACATGGGATCGCTGGTCAGTATAGGTGAAATTGTACACAGCAGGACCGGTATGCAGACACGAACTATTGATAGAGTAGATCTTGTTTCTGTTCTGGAAGCGGTACGCAAAGCGGATGCTTCCGATGAATCATTGGATAATATATATTATGATATCATAAACTCGAAACATAATTATTCTTTAGTGACAGTGGAAAACTCTGATAAACCGCCGGCTCTTATATGCATGTGCCTGACAGGGCATGGAGTAGCCTTGAAAATAAAGGATATACTGATCAAATATTATGTGGGCGTAAAAATAATTCCTCTGAGTATAATGGATGATAATGTAAAGGCAAAAATAGATAATTTGCGCCAGCAGTATAACCTTCTGGCCATTGTCGGGACCATCAATCCCAAAATCGAAGGATTGAATTTTATACCTTATGACAACAATTTCACCAAAGATAAACGAATGTTTCTCGATTATCTGCTGAAGGAAAATGGCGGAGGTATAGCACATACGATGATCAGAGAAGAGCTTGTTCTTGTTGGCTTGGAATGTGCAGACAAGAAAGAAGTAATCGAAACAATGGGAAAACTTTTGTGCAATGAGGGATTTGTGAAATTTGAATATATAAATTCAGTGCTTGGGCGCGAGGATATGAACAGTACTTATTTCAGAAACTGCGTAGCGCTGCCGCATGGACTGCCGTCATTTGTGAATAAATCAGTTATAATTTTTGCCAGACTGAAAAAAGCAATACCTTGGGACAAAAATGGCAATGAGGCACAGCTGATATGTATGCCTGCGGTAAAGAGTGAAGATGTGGCTGCAATAAATAATCTTTTCAAGATTCTTAAACAGAAAGAAAAAGTTGAAAAACTGATATCCGCACAACAACAGACGGAGTTTGTTGAAATAATCAGGAGCGCCTATGAATAACAAGATTTTCGAATAGAAGCAAACAGGAGTAATATATGGACATAAAATTGATCGTCAGCGATTTGGACGGGACTCTTTTGAACAGCAAAAAATTAGTCAGCGGAACAAGTATAGAAATTATGGAAGAAGCCGCAGAGAAAGATGTAGATGTATCAATAGCTACGGGACGGATGCATACCTGTGCAGCATTTTTCGGCAGGATAATTAACAGCAGAGTACCGGTTATATCATGCAACGGCGGCATGATACGCACTGCTGATACAAATGAGCTGGTTTATGAGAAATATATAGATGATGCTGTAGCTGAAGAGATTTTGGCTTTCCTTTTTGAAAATGGAGTATATTGCAGCTGGTATATAGGTGTGGAAAATTTTGCACCGTATTTTTCGTGGAAAATGTTTCCTGACTATACTACGGTCAAAACACTCGATTTTATAGAAACAGGTAAGAATTATAAAAAATATGCCCATAAAGTAACACAATTTATACTGCGGGACAATAAAAAACTGCAAGCTGATATATTGAAGAGAATGGATGCTAAATTCGGCAGATATGTGTCATTTCAGCAAAATACAGGATATACCATTGATATTACGCCTCAAAATACTAATAAAGCGACAGGATTGAAGCTGCTGGCAGAATATCTGCACCTCAGACGGGAAGAGATAATGGTACTGGGGGACGGTGATAATGATCTGCCGATGTTTGCTTATGCAGGCACGTCTGTTGCTATGGCAAATGCGAAGGAACAAGTCAAAAAAAGAGCAACATTTGTGACAGCCGATTGTGACAGCGATGGAGTGTCTGATGCAATAAGAAAAGTATTGAATATATAAAAATATACCTGCTGCAATAATTGATTTTATACTGCGGCAGGTATATTTTATGCTGAAAAAAACGTCTGAATTAATTTTTCGACAGCAGGCTGATCGTTTATGCCCATAATCTCACGTGCAGAGTGCATAGCGAGTATGGGGATGCCGATGTCAAGGGTGCGCATCGGCATATTCGCTGACAATATAGAACCAAGTGTAGAGCCACCCCTCATATCAGACCGGTTGACAAACATTTGATAGGGAATGTCATGCTGGCAGCATAACTCTTTAATGATCCCAACTGCCTCAGCATCACCCGCATAAGATTGATTGGCCGCAATTTTTATAACAGGGCCTTTATTTAAAAGCGGAAGATTTGTAGGATCGTTTTTTTCGGGATTATTTGGATGCAGTGCATGAGCAACATCGGCAGAAAGAAGGAAACCGCCGGCAATATCGGCAAAATAATTTTCAGTTGAAAAACCAAGATTTTTATAAATACGTTCAATAACCTGCGGCATAAGCAAAGAACCGGCTCCCTGCTTTGTACGGCTGCCTACTTCTTCATTATCAAAGAGAGCTGCTATATTTATGCCATCTGGTCTATTGCTTTCAGTAAGAGCTTTTATGCACGCACTCACTGAAGTGAGGTTATCAAGGCGCGGTGAAGAAATGAATTCATTGTCAAATCCGCATACACAGCCGGATTCGGCGGGATATACCGTTAATTCATAGGAGAGGATTTCCTTTTTTGGACAGTCCATCTTTTTAGCAAGCATTTCCAGAAAAAAATCATCGGATAATTTGTCGCAAGAAGTCATTCCTGCCAAAGGCAGCATGTCTTTCTGCGGATTTAAACTATTTCCTTCATTTATTTTTCTGTTCATATGAATGGCAAGATTAGGGATGGTCAGCATAGGTCTTTTAAAATCCAGCAGATCTATATGAGGCTTGAAAGGTGTTTCACCTTTGCGTACGATCTTACCGGCAATGGATAATGGTCTGTCCAGCCATGTATTCAGGATCATGCCGCCATAAATTTCAATATTGAGCTTATTATAACCATTTTTTGATATTGATGCTTGTGGCTTGATGCGCAGACACGGAAAATCGGTATGCGCTGCGGCTGCTCTGATACTGTGCAGCGGATGTTCATTGATACAAAAAGCGACCAGTGCAGAGCTGTATATACGCAGATAATATTTGCCGCCTTTTTTCAAATGCCAGGTATTTGTAGGTGATAGCTCTGTAAAGCCCATATTATCAAGGCGAGCAGCAGCTGCTGCAACTGCATGAAAGGGAGAGGCAGATTCAGCGATAAATTTAAGCAAAGCATCAGTTGTTTCAGGAATAGTCATGATAACCGCCTTTATAAATTAAAAGTAAAATTTCCAAAAATAAAAAATATATATAAATAGTTGTTTATGCTCTGGGGCAGAAGGATCAATTATTTTTCAGAGATCTGTATTCATCTTTGAGCCATTTTAATTGGGTGTTTTCCCGCAAAATCGCTTTTTTTAAAATAAGGTAATGTCCAAAATTTTGTTCTTGATTTTCTCTTGAAGAGAAAAGTTCTCCCATCCTTGCAGACAGATAATCAAATTTTTTTTGATGACGCAATATTTCTTCAGAGAACAGATTTTTTATACGCTGATCATGTCTATGGTCTATAAAATATAATTTTAGAGTAAAATCGTCACGTGTCGGCTGTATTTCATCCAGTGGATCTGAAAGCCATTTATCCAAAGCATCTATACCGGCTGATTTAATCATATAGTAAGTTTTTTCAAGTTTTTTACCGGAAATTTCCATTCTGGAGGTGATAAGATGTTCTTCTTCCAGTTTCTTTAATTCTGGATATATCTGACTGTGCTTAGAATTCCAGAAATCGCCTATTTCACAGCTGAATAATTTTTTGATATCATAGCCAGTTAGATCGTGTTGACGCAGTAACCCCAGGATTACATATTTCAAAGTATTTTTTTTTGCCATATAGAGCCGTCCTTGACATTTATTTTCTTTAAGTATATCATAATATTCATATTTGATAACATGTAAATATTTACATGATTTAATTAAAAAGGATGAGGAAAATGATTTTTAAGGATTTAAGTGATTTTTTGGGTGCACATTTTATTTATACCTATGATAATGGATGGGAATATGAATGGTATGCCAAAAATTCTCACACTGTAGATTATCGCATTCATGGTGGTATGGTCGCGGGGCGCTGGGTGACTGATCAGGAAGCACATATCGTAAAATTAACCGACGGAGTTTTTAAAGTGACCTGGACAGAACCTACGGGAACAGATGTTGCACTTGATTTCATGCCGAATGAAAATAAAATGCACGGAGTTATTTTCTTCCCTAAATGGGTTGAGGAGCATCCGGAAATTACCGTATGCTATCAAAATGAGCATATAAATTTAATGGAGGAAGCGCGTGCAAAATATGATAATTATCCCAAATATATCGTACCTGAATTTGCAAAGATAACATATATTGGAAAAGCAGGATTGGATAATGAGGAAGTTATTTCTGAAGCGCCATATAAAGGAATGACCGATGATATCAGAGCTGGAAAATATTTTAATGGTGATTATAAACGCATTGGCAAATAAAATCATGTGATTAAATTTAAATTTTTATGATTTATATATTTGACTGAATCACTATGATATGTTATTATTTATTTGATAATGAATATCATTCCTTTCTAACTCTCCAATAATATATGTATTGTATTATCCACTACACTCCACCAACTATTGCGGTTGGTGGTTCTTTTTTTCTAAAAATATAAGTATTTTTTATAGATGAATCAGTACACAATACAGCTTTCGACAGATTGAATTCATTCAATAACTGCCGCATATGCACAGCATCATAACAGGACTGTGCAATATGCAGGATATATAAATTTTCTCCGGTCACTTATATTATCTTTGAAATAAGGTTCATAAAATATGTCTGTTTCAGTGGACAGAATAAAATAACCATTGCAACGGACATATCATAGAGAGCACGATAAAATACGGATGCTATAATACCAATATAGAAATTAAATTTGCAAATTTAAGATTTTTATATTGAATTACCAGAGAAGGGACGGTGTAATATGGAAGAATTTTTTCAGGCTCAGGACATTATAGATCCTAAAACAGTTCTTGTTCATTTAGAAGCGCACAATAAAAAAGAAGCTTTGCAGAAAATGGCAGAAGCACTAAGGAAAACGGGATATCTTAAAGATACGGAAAAATATCTAAAGGATGTTTATTTGAGAGAATCAAAAGGAGCGACAGGAATCGGTGGATATATTGCAATTCCTCACGGCAAAAGCTCAGCTGTACAAAAAATCGGAGTAGCCGTTGCAACACTCGATGAAGAAATTGAATGGGAAACGCTGGATGAACATGGTGTGCGTGGCATTGTCCTGTTTGCTGTAGGAGATGATGATGAAGCCGCACAGGATCATCTGAAGCTGCTTGCCTTATTTGCCCGTAAACTGGGGAGAGAATCTGTAGTAACAGCGTTACTGAATGCAGATACTGCGCAAGATGTACAAGCTGCATTTTCGGATAATTAGATTGATTGGGAGGATTTATTATGAATATAGTCGGGATTTCAGCGTGCACTGTAGGGATTGCACACACATATATTGCACAGGAAAAAATTGAAGCGGCAGCAAAAAAGGCCGGAGACAATGTCAAAATAGAAACACAAGGAACTATTGGTATCGAGAATGCACTGACTGATGAGGATATTGCTCAGGCGGATATCGTTATTTTGGCAGTTGATGTCAAGATTTCAGGCGAAGAAAGATTTGCAGGAAAAAAAGTTATTAAGGTAAGCACACAGACAGCTATCAAATCACCAAATAAACTTATTGAAAAATTACATGAACTGGGCAGGCAATAGTTTCTTCATCAAAATATTTTATGTGATAAAAACGAATAGGGGGTACTGTTTATGAATATAAAAGAGATTTGGAAAGCGGCAAATCCAAAAGGTCATCTGCTGACCGCTATCTCATTTCTGATTCCGATTGTCTGCGGGGCGGGTTTTATTATTGCTATCGGAATGGCGCTTGGTGGTACAGCTCAAAATGCTTTGGTCCCGGGAAATTTTGATCTTTGGCAGGCTTTGGCCACTATGGGCGGAAAGGCACTGGGGCTTTTACCTGTTGTCATTGCATGCGGGATTTCCGGATCAATTGCCGGTAAGCCCGGTATTGCACCGGGGTTTGTCGTGGGTTTGGCAGCTAATTCTATCAGCGCCGGCTTTATAGGCGGCATGATCGGTGGTTATCTTTCAGGATATATTGCTCTTGCTATCATAAAAAATGTAAAAGTTCCCAATTGGGCAAGGGGATTAATGCCCACATTAATTGTTCCTTTTTTCGCATCTATCAGCAGCGGATTGATTATGATCTATATTATCGGAACACCAATTGGAATATTTACTGATGGCTTGACATCATTTTTGAGAAGTATGAGTACATCCTCCAATCTGATCGTTGGTGCAATTATCGGGGCATTGTGCATAGTTGATTTTGGCGGACCGATCAATAAAACTTGTTTCGCATTTGTTTTGACTCTTCAGGCACAGGGTGTAAATGAACCGATCACTGCACTTCAGCTGGTCAATACAGCAACACCTATAGGTTTTGGTTTTGCCTACTTTGTCGGTAAACTTCTGCGGAAAAATATCTACAATGATAAAGAGGTTGAAACGCTGAAATCTGCTGTTCCAATGGGAATAGTCAATATTGTTGAGGGGTCTATTCCTATTGTCATGAATGATATTATCCGTGGCATTGCAGCAGCAGCAATCGGCGGAGCAGCCGGTGGTGCGGTAACAATGGTTTACGGTGCAGATGCTACGGTCCCTTTTGGCGGAGTATTGATGCTTCCTACAATGTCACACCCAATGGCAGGCATTATGGCATTACTGGTCAATATTTTTGTAACCGGAGTTGTATATGCGGTCATAAAGAAAAATGTGTCGTGTGAAGTTATTGAAGATGATGAAGAGGAAGAAGATATAAATTTGGATGATATTAAGATTAACTGATACCTTGATCATATTCTTTTCTTTAATTTTTAAAATAGTTGGATATAATTATTAATAATCATCATAGTATTCAGTAATAACTGAAAAAATCATATGCACAAGTTTACATCAGCCGACTTTGATGGCTGAGAATGCATAAAAAAGACAATTCAGCATCAAGATGCTGTGCAATAAATTAAATTATCTTGGAAGATATATGTTTTTAAAGAAAGGAATTTATAAATATGAGCGAGCATATTAATATTTCACCATCGTTGATGACAATGGATCTCGATCAGTTCAAAGAGCAGATCACTTTCTTGAATGATCGTGTGGATTCATTTCATATAGATATAATGGACGGACATTTTGTACCAAACCTAAGTCTGTCACCGTGGTTCATTGAGCAGACACGCAAGCTGAGCTATAAAGAAATGTCAGCACATTTAATGGTAACAGATCCTACATTCTGGGTACAACAACTTATAAATATTAAGTGCGAAGTTATCTGTATGCCAGCAGAAAACCTGACTGGAATAGCCTTTCGGCTGATTGATCAGATACATGCGGCTGGTTTGAAAGCCGGTGTGGTATTGAATCCGGAAACATCAGTCTGCGATATAATGTCATATATTGATATTCTTGATAAGATAACGATTATGACAGTAGATCCGGGATTTGCCGGCCAGAGATTTCTTGGAAGTATGTTGGATAAAATAACCGAATTGCGTAAGCTTAGAGAAGAACATGGATATCGTTACTGCATTGAAATGGATGGGTCAACAAATAAGGCACATTGGAAAATGATCCATGATGCGAAGCCGGATATTTATATCATTGGGAGAAGCGGGCTTTTCAATTTGGCGGATAATATTGAGGATTCCTGGAATCTTATGATTGCTGAGTTTGAAGAGGCCACAGGCAGAAAATTTGCCTGAATTTTGAGGTCCCCATTTTACTTAACCCCCTGACTGCCGTACGGCAGTCAGGGGGTTTGTCATTGATCTGCGAAAAGTAGCTGACGTAATTGTTTTTTGGAAGAGATATTTTGCATACGCTCCACAATATCATCATTTGCTAACTTTTTCATTAGTTGATGCAGGAAAGTGATATTTTCTGCTGTGGGAAGATCGGGAAGAATGATCATAAACAAAATGCGGATATTATTGCCGTCGGCATCCCAGCGAAACGGTTCAGGAAGGAGACTTATCGCGAAAAAGGCTTTGGGAAGATGAGGCAATTGGGCATGTGCTAAGGCAATGCCGGGTGCGATGCAGGTATCACCAAGCTGTTCTCGTTCTTCCAATCCGGCAAGAATGTCAGTTTCATATTCGGTGATTTTGGACGGAGCATATTTCAAAAGCTGACGGAACAAGCCGGATTTGTCTGCAGCAACGGATGTAAATTCGATGATTGGGATTTTTTCAATAGCGCTATTGCCTGTTTTAGGCTTTTGGCGCAGGATATCCAAGGCCTGCCGAACATTTTGTTTGTCGCGCTCAATAAATAATGTATTGACCAGAATAGCAGGAACGGGCCATTCTGTTGATAATTTTACAGTGGTGAGTATGAGATCGACATCCTGTTCGGTCAAATATTCCGGTGTGATAGAACGCGTCGGTGCTGTTCCTACCACATAAATTTCCGGGAAAAAACGTTTTACTTTTATTCGTAATAATTCTGATGTTCCCATTCCGGTAGTGCAGATTAATAAAGCTCTGACCTGATGTGGATGCTGTTCAATGTAACGGGCAAAATAAAGTGTAATGAAAGATGCTTCATCATTATCTACAGCTGGCAGACGAAATTTATTCGGCAGATAATCTGATATTTGACGGATGGTCTGATAAACAGATCCATATTCTTGGCGAATATCGTCAAATAACGGGTTTTTGACTGTCAGTCCTGAACGCATGCGATTGAGCATAGGACTGATATGGCTGGCCAATTCTGCTGTGATAAATTCATGATGAACGGGGATACCTGATCTTCGGGAGAATTCCTGGACATAAAAATTAGTAATCTGCTGTACTTCAGTCTGAACAGGGATATTTAGATTACCGCTTATTTCTGATTCCATTCGGGACCCCGCAAGATAATTACAAATGTTGGTCGTTTCTGATCGGGGCAGCTTTTTGCAAATATAACCTTCAATGTTTTCTTTTACCTTTTGGGCAAGTGTATAATAAATATCCTGACTCAGATCAATTCCTGCGTCAGATTTTGATTGATCAAAGTCGCCTTTTCTTGCCCGGCAAATCAGTATATAGAGATGGGATAATAAGTTTACATTGTACGGGGCAGGTATGATGCTGTCAATTTCTTTTTCAATAAGCTCTATTTGGCGAATTATAAACCGCAGATCGCTTTTATCAAACTCAACGGAAACATTTTTTAAGTCATTAAAATTAATCAAATTCAATTTTGTCAGCAATTGAATCAATGCTTTGCGTATATGATGCTCAGGACCTGCAATGGAGAGCCGATTATTGTTCTTTTGCAGAGTCAGACCATACTTTATCAGCCCCTGATTGATAGTGTCCTCGTCAGTATAAATGGCTGACGGACTAAGATAATAACGGCTGAAAAGTTCTGATTCCTTCAGTGACAGCGGTGCATGAAAAAGCAATTCTTTCATAATATGCAGCCGCCGTTCGACCGGTGAAAAATTGTAATGTATGCTTTTTTTCTTATCTGTATTTAGATTATGATTATAGTGACTCTCGAGATAAGCTTCATAATTTAAACGAATACCCTTTCCTTTTTCGGCATCAATGAGATTGGTGTTCGATTGCTGATTGATTTGCTTAATTAGCCGATAAACAGTTTTCGATGACAAAAATATTTCTTTGGCTAAATTCGCCACTGTCACGAATGATGACTGCTGCAGAAGGTAGTATATGATAAATTCTTCACGTTCTTTGGATTTCATAATTCCGCCTCATAAAATTTGATGTTTCTTACTTAGATGAATTTATTAAAAGTAGGTGAACATCTGTTTAACTTTAAATTAATATATTATAAATTATATACGTATGCATTCATATCAGTCAATGTACGATCTGATACGGTCAAGAAAAACAGGTTTTTATTTTCAAATGATTGCTCAGAGCTGTTCAAAAGTATTATAATCGTTTTATAATATTTTTGAGAAATATGAAAGTTGGTGATCATATGGCAAGCTATGAAATGGATAAGAAGAATTTGATCAAAGTAGGAAACGAAATTATTACACTTAAAAAGTTATTTGAGGTTATCCCGGTATCGGTTGTGTTGATTAACAGGAAGGGAGAGCATATATTAGACAGCAAAGTTTTATTGGATATTAATAATTCTGAGCCTCATGCTTTGGTGAGGCATAAAGTTGCGGAATTAAGTAAAGAAGATGCTAATATTATTGAACGAGATTTCGGACTTTTCGATCAAAATAAGACTGTACCGGCACATGATTTGGCGATCAATAATAAAACATACAAAGTAGTTGTTGCACCTCTGCGTAATGATTCCGGTTATGCATTTGCGGAATTAGCGGTACTGACCGACATAACAGAGAATAAGAATACCGAGCATCGGTTGGCCAAGCTGAATGAACAATTAAAGCAGCTGGCTTCTCGCGATGGTTTGACGCAGCTGCTTAATTGGTATTCTTATAATGATATATGCAATAAAATGATAGGGCTGGCAAGACGGGAAAATACATCATTCTCTGTTATGTTTATAGATATAGACCATTTTAAAAAGGTTAATGATACTTACGGACATGCAGCGGGAGATACAGTCCTGCGGGAAGTTGCCGACTGCATAGTGGAAAATTGCAGAAAAACCGATATTATCGGAAGGGTTGGCGGCGAAGAGATCGCCGTTTATCTGCCGCAGACTGATTGTCATGATGCGATAACCCTGGCAGAAAAAATAAGGATATATATTGAAAAAGAAAAATTTGATGCGGAAGGCACGCTTATTAATATTACGGTCAGTATTGGCATATCAAATGACAAACCGTATTATCAAACGATAGCCGATATAAAAAAGGACGCAGATGCGGCGATGTATATGGCAAAAAGTAATGGGCGCAACAGAATTGAGCATTTATAATATAATTTTTAAGATATAAAAAAACTGTATTTTATAGGAATATTCCGATGTGAATTTTCCATTATTGCCAAGAAAATATATACAAAAAAGACCTTAGCATCGGTTTTATACCAATGCCAAGGTCTTTTGTTAAGACTGTAGTAATACTTCAAAAAAACTTTATTAGCTAAAGAAAAAGCATTGACTTTTCACTGCAATTATTTCTTCGGCCAGTAAATTTTTCTTGAAATAAATGGTAATTACATTACCTGAACGTTAATGGCTCTGAGCTTATTCGGGTCTCTGTTATCTTTTTCAATATCAAAAGAAACTTTCTGGTTTTCATCAAGAGATTTAAAACCTTCTGATTGGATAGCTGAAAAATGAACGAAAACATCACCTTCGCCATCTTCTCTTGTAATAAATCCAAAACCTTTGTCTGCGTTAAACCATTTTACTGTACCTTTATTCATATAAAGTACCTCCTATAATATTATCTGCATAAAAAAATCTCACACACTTTTGTAAATCATTGTACAAACAATAACTTACAAAAATATGTGAGTTCAATTAGCACATTGTTGAATACTCATTAAGTATAGCATGTGTGTATTATATAGTCAATAAATTTATAAAAAAATATTATTGACTATATAATACCAATTGCCTATAAAATAAAAACATAAGAATATAGGATTATATTAAATAGATTTGTCGAAGTAATTGTGATAAAAATTTAAATAATTATTGACTGTATAAATAAAAACACGTATAATTAATGTCAATGCGGAAGTGGCGGAATTGGCAGACGCGCTGGACTTAGGATCCAGTTCCCCGTGAGTGCAGGTTCAAGTCCTGTCTTCCGCACCAATAAGAATATTAATGCACTTCGAGAAACTTTCGAAGTGCATTTTTTATGTTTGAATCGGTCATTCATCGTCACCCAAGCGCCATAAACTTATGGCATTGATACCCATTTCGCCGGCTTTTTTTGACCATTCCGCAATAGTTTTTTTATCAGCAAACCATACAGTATAGTTTATGCTTTCATCTTTATAAGAAAAAAACAATGCACCGCTTTTTTCATCACGCTTTGTATTTGTCTGATGTTTTTGTGCCAGCATTTCCGCTTGGTCAGATGATATAAATCTTTTTTCTCCATTGCTTCCCCACAGGCATCCACCAGCTGAAAAGGCGGCACCTACCGGACCTGGCAATGCCTTCATTGAGTTACTTGTTTGCTCTATGAAAGCAAAATCAGCTTTGGGACCCGGCCCGCTGTGCAGCCCGTATAAATTGTACATCATTACTACATATTGAGGACCACGGGGAAAATTGTAAGCCGCAAATTTTACAGAAGGCTCTAAAATGACGCGCAGTTTTATGTTTTGGGCGTATGCTTTATCGTAAAGAATTTTAATAAAGTGTATATATTCTTCGGCTGTATATTTATCTTTAAAAATTTGTTCATAGTCAAGATCAATACCGTTAAAACCATTCTTCTGCGCCAGAGCAATTATCTTGTCGGCATAGATAATTTTCTTCATATTGCCGTCAAGAGTTCTTTTTACTAAAGTAATACTTTTTAGACTGTTTTTATTATGTGACACAACATCATTGACAATGGTGAGATACCTTCTGGGAATATCATTGTTCAACAGGACGGCAGAGTCAAAATCGTCGGGCAGAGTCAACTGATCTTCATCTGAAAAATAAGCAGCAAAATATGATATACTGTCGTACTTTTTTGACGGCAGTTTATTTGGGTCCTTTGGCATATCCCAATAGACAAGCCACGCACTATTTTCTGCAGGACTTTCTGGCATAGGCCGTGTTGAACACCATGCCGTATAGGCGGAAAAAAGCAGTATTAAACTTAAAGCAAAGCCAACCGCAAGTTTTGTTATTTTGGGGTAATATTTCATCTTCTCCTCCGTTATAAATATTTTACAAACCAACCAATAATTGCTTCACCGTATTTTTTCCCCGTGTATATTATTTTCTCCATTCCGGTATATTTGGAAGAGAATAAGATATTTTCTCTTGAAAGGTTCTTGATAGTCAATCCGTCAAATACAGCGTCGTAAACATCATCAGTGAGATTCCTTTGATCGAAGCCATGGGTTGTCCAGCCTGAAAGTAAAAACAGTCCGCCGGCATCTGTTTTAGAAAGTTTCGTATTTACTGCCGGTTTTTCATTCACTGAAACGCTGATATCATCATCTTTCAGTGTAATTGATAATTTTATATCCCCCTTCTCATTAGCGTTTATCTCGGGAATGTATTCTTCTCCTCCCTCGGCTACGGACGGGGCAGCGGTCTTTTCTGAATTTAATCTTTTTAAATACACCTGTGCCTGTCCTGTGGATGGAGCATAGCGGGAAAAAGTTTCCAATTCTTTTTTTCGTGCAGCAAGACTGTCTTCTTCAATTGATTTTATGGGAATATTATTTATACGATCAAGGTTTACACTTGCTAATTCAACCTCTTTGCTGTCTTTTTTTTCTCTGACAAATAACTCTCTGCCGCTTACCAGTACACTTATATAGTTGTTCATGGCATCATCGCTGCGCATGCGGATTTCCTGTTCGCCTTGTTTGTTGCCTTCCAATTTTACATCTATACTAATGTTTTTATAATTGTTGCTGTTTTTTAATTTTATTATGCCTTGATCTTCCGGCAATGAAGTTATATATATTTTTTCATCTAAGAATTCACTGGCACCTTTCAAGACACTCCATGCTGCAGATTTTGAACTATCACCGGTTTCAAAATTCAGATCCTGTCCGGTATCATATTTTATACGCATTAAAAGATGATTTGACGGCCACCATGCCTGAGGCTGCAGTCGTGTTAAATCGTATATACTGCTGTTTTTTATATTGAGTGCGTAACCTTCCCTGTTGAAATTCAGCTTGAAAAGTTTGGTCAGCCAATAGGCGTTTACATTGCTTACCTGGGGATCATTGCCAAAGCTTCCCGTATTGGCGTGCATCAATATACTGACAGGCGGTACATAGCCGATATTGTCTATATATGAAGATTCGAGTTTCTCGTAATCATAACTTATTCTATCCTTCATTCTATCATAGCTTTCCTTGGGAACACCGTATTTGTCTCTGATATAATCCATGAGATAATGGTTGTATCTGCGGCCCAAATACTGATGCATCATTGAAAACATGAGAGGATTAACTTCCCCAAGATAATTGCCGTATCTGTCAAAAATGTTGATGTAAAATAGTCTGTAACCGTTGGAACCAAGTTCCCAGTAAGTGCTGTCCAGAAGCTGCTGCAAATCTTCCGGTGACAGAAATTTATTATCTTTTTTTGTGAAGTTTTCCGGATAAGTAAAAATAGCGGCCTTATAGTTTAATTTTTCTAAAATATCTTTGGCAAAAATGGCTGTGTCTCTGCGTCCGTCTTCGAACATCAGATAAACTGCCTTATCTGGCAGTTTATCACCATTTTTATAATAATTGTATATGTCTTCAGAAGTTATTGTTTCATAGCCTTGCTTTTTCAATGATTCAAGCTGGTGTCTCAATCTGTCCTGTGATATGAGCAGCTGACTGCCTTCTGTCCGCTGCACACCAAAATAGGATAGAGCTATAAATCCTTTTTCTTCCTGTATTTTATCGGTATATGGCTGGTAGGTATCTCTGTAGAAAATATTGTATATAGAAAATAGAAGGATTGCACTTAATAATACCAGCTGCAATACAGTTCGTATAAATTTCTTCCTATTGCGTATTCGAGAGAAATTTTTACTGTCAGTATCATTATTTTTTTCCATCAGCACTACCTCCCTTATGATTTTGTTCATCATAAGCTTTTATATCAGCGGCAGTCAGTCGCGTGCCCCATGTCGATTTCCAGAAAGTCACCCAGGCAATCGGCATTTGCCATAATAGCACAGCCTCATAGTACAAGCAAAACCACATCCCGTATAACCATGTGGTGCTGCGGCGCAAAAATAGCTGGGCAACGCTCATCAATAAGGCCATCATTAAAATGCCTATGAGAAAAGTCAGAGGAAAAACTCGGTGTGCTAGTGGTATATATATGAGATTGTAAATCACAATTATCGGGGCAAGCATGGGAACAAGCAATCCCATATAGAAAGATAATGCCATAAATGGTTCTTTTTTCCACATGTAGGTTGCGGCTAAGAGCGATTCTCTGAGCCATGAACGTTTCCAACGCATTTGCTGACGTAAAAAGATTTTATAGGTATTAGGGACTATTGTTGAACATACAGCGCTGTCCTGATAATCAGTGCGATGTGAGCGCAGAATAAAATTTGTCATTGAACGGTCATCGCCAAAAGTAGCTTTTTGACCTAAAAATTTTTGGTCCAGCCATGCTTTGCTGTATTTCAAAACAAGATCTTTCCTGTAGCAGGACAATGGACCGGACAAGCAGGTAACCGCATCGAACAATCCTTCTGCCGCTTTCAATATACGAAAAGCTATATAATATCTGACGGACTGCATTTTTGTCAGAGCATTCGTGTAAGTATTAGCCACGTCTGTGCGTCCGGAAACGCCTCCTACTTTTTTATCCTGGAAGGGCTGTACAATATTTCTTATTGCAAATGAATCAAGAAAACTATCAGAATCGACAAAAACCAATAAATCATTTTTTGCCATTTTGGCACCTATGGCCAGGGCTTCTCTTTTTCCGACATTCACTGGCTGAACATAGTAATGGATCCTTTCCTTTATATTATAGCCTTGTTCTTTATGCAATTCGGAAATTATTTCTTTTATCATAGCTACAGAATTATCATTGGAACAATCGTCTACGACTATAACTTCTAAACGGTCAGTGGGATAATCCTGATTGATGCAGCTCAGAATAGTTCGTTTTATCCATGCTTCTTCATTAAAACAGGGAATTATAATTGTTACAGATGGTGTAAACCGCGGATTTATCGGTGTCGGTCTGTAAAATGCACCGAATAGATATCGGCTGAGAAGAAATGTCGCGGTGAGAATGCTGTATAGATACAGTATTTTGTTGAAGCTGAAGTAAAGAATGCTGGATGAACGAAGCAATATAATGAACAGACAGACAAAAAATATGAAAAAAGATGCAATTGATAACATATAAAACTGCCTTTTAGCATAAATATATTGAGCTAAAATCTGATCAAAGCAAAAAGCACAGCAGATTTTATTTGTATGATCTTTATAAGAACGCACCCATTTTGCACGTATTTTTCTTATTTTCATCTCGTATCCTTCCGGCATAGTTCCGGGAGCAATGCGGAAAGTCAGCCTGACATATGATGAATTTTTTGCTAGTTCCTGATATTCTTCGGGAATGTTGCATGATATGCCAGAACTTGATAGATTGACAGTTCGGCCGACGACAGTGCTTTTGTGTCCATTTTCATCAAATATTTCTATTTTGACTGTGTAATCTACCAAATAGCGTCGACCGGTGTCTTCTTTTTGTTTGCTGACGACATAATCTTCGTGTTGATTACTGTTATTTATACCGCGGCGGTCTACATTTGTCCTTTTTTTATCTTTGTCAGGTACATTAGGGAGGATCCTTCTGTCTGACATTTGCTGAAGAAGGATATCGTCCCTGTTTGTCATGTCATTTTTTTGTATATTAGCGATATTTTTTTTGATATTCGCTGTCTGTTTCGGCGTTTTGTTTTCATTGTTCATATTTTTCACCGCCTATATTGTAGCTGGAATCTTTGGAAACAGACATTTTAGTATACTTCGGATTGGACTGATTATAATCATCAACTAAATAATCCGAAAGACGGGCTGGAATAAATTTGGCAGGATCGCCATCTTTACGCTGTTCATTTGCCGTGAGCAGCAGGTCGAGAGCTCGTGCAGTATATTCGGCGTTGTCGCTCATATGCATCACTAAGATGGCACCTTTTCTTACTTTTCCGTTTTCATATATGCCGGTTTTTATATCATTAAGCATACTCAGCAGATTGGGCTGATCGTAATCATGTGTGCTGTAAGATCCATCAATGACGTACGTATAGCCATTGGCGTATAAACTTTCCAAGCCCATTCGGCTCACAGTCAACTGGGGCGGTCTAAAGTATCGTGTAAGAGACGGCTGCCCGTTTATAACAACATCACCAACAACTGTTTCCAGTTTTTTGTAGCTGTCATGTAAATCCTGCATATATGCTTCACGTGATTGTACGGATCTTTTTTGAATATTTGTCCGGGCATCCTGTGTAGTCATAGGCTTATGCCAATCACTGTGCGAGCCTATGTCATGACCATCCATGGCGATGGATCGCAAAAGGTTAGGGTTATTCATTACGTTATGTGTAAGAACAAAAAAATTGGCCTTTGCATTGTGTTTACGAAGTACATATAATAATGGGTTTATAGCTGCATCCGTGCCCCAGTCGTCAAAGGTAAAAAAAATGACAGGATCATTTGTATGTATTTGTCCGGTTTTGTCAAATGATCTCATTTCTGCAAGTGAAAATCCATAAGCATTGCTGTCGATGCTGACAGCAGGATTACCGATGAATCTTTCTTTGATATAACTTTTAAAGGAAAGAGCTTGTCCTGCCATTTGATTATATTGGCTGTGCAGGTATTCGGGAACATCCGCTTCAGAAGAAAAAGCATAACGATAGGCTGAATTTGACATTATCTGTCCTACCGATTTTATAGTATAGGCGGAATTATTATTGCGTGTATTGACCTTGGGATCATCGTAAAAGGAATTATAAGCTATATTGTCTATTTTTTTACGTTTTATGAGGTCCATTACTTTTCCTGCCATAGAATCATCATCATAATAGTCAAGGCGGAAATAAACTATCCAGCCTCTTCCCAAAGAGTATACATATTTGCCGAAAAGCCCGTTAACAACATTTTCTGCCGCAGTATATCCTTTCATATCAGATCTTACAGCATTTATATAGGGGGATACCATGGTTAAGCCCATCGCAGCAAGTGCTTCACGAGTTTCATCGGCAACTGCTCCCCAGGGCTGCATTGCTATGGATGGATAGGCTCCCATCGATTCAAGCCGGGAACGAACATAATCTACTTCTGCACATACGGTATAGAAGTTTGAATTCTTGAGTGAGCGTATACCGATACCGACTTCATTGCCGCTGGCTATTATATCTTTTATCATAGACGGATTATTATCAATATCATTTTTCATAACAAAAAAGGTTCCTGTTGCATTCATTCTTTTTAGGCGGTTCAGTATATCATAGACGGTATCAGATTTTGTTAATCCTGCAAAAGCAAAACTCAGGGATGGCTCTGTTGTTAAGATCATTTTTATGGGCTCAGCTAAAGTACCGGCATTTTTTTGTCTGATGTATTCATAATCAATATTTTGGGCTTGAGCTTTACTGAAGAATAATGTATCAGCTAAAAAAATAATTTTTTCCTGCAGTTTTTTTATAGATATTGAAGCAATATTTATATTATTATTTTTGGCAGTTTTAAGTTCACTGACCAATCGCATATTTGTGATATCGGTTGTCTTGATATTGTACTTATCCATTGATTTGAGGATGCGTTCCGTAACATCGACAATATTCTGTCTGACGATATTATTATCCACACCGGTTTTCAGCCCAGGCTGTTTGTCAAAAGCTGGTCGTTCATCTTTTTTTTCAGGTTTGTATTGCACTCTGTTGACAGGAGTTGCTACATCTAGAGAAATTATACTGCCGGGAATAATGGTTTTAATTAATGCATCGGCAGCGGCATCTGTGTCTATGGTATCCTTTTTTACATATACATTGGTTTTTACCGCGGCTTTAAGGTCAGCTGCGGCAGCTGTTTTGAGGAGTGCTGTTGTATACGTTGTTTGAGGTGCTTTGAATATTTCAGCTGCTGTACCTGTAGTTACCTTAATCACTTTTTGTGTTTTCAACAGCTGTAATAATATTTCTTCCTGGGGCATTTTATCCAGTTCAGATAAGCCTACATAGGTGTAATTGCCAATGGTGTAATTTCTTTCATGGATTTTTTTCAGGGAGTCATTGTCAATGGCAGCACTGCTGCCATCAATAAAGAATGATGCTTTGACATTATATTTGTCTAAAAGATCTAAAAGACGGTCAGTCGTTGTAGGGTCAGGTAACCCGTCGAAAGTGAGAACTATCTCTTTCGTTTCGGGTGAGTTGACATATATTTTGGCAGGAATGATATCATTATGGATTTTTTGCTTGGCTTGTGCCAGTTCATTGTCAACGTTATATTCTATTGACAAATCAGTGATATCAGAGTGTCTGTAGGAATCGGCACTATAAAAATACCAATATCCGCATATTGCGGCCGCCAGTATAATAAACACAGCTATGAGTATGTTCCTGTTCAGCATAAACTTTATCCCCCTTTACAATTTCGAAAGCTATGCTCTTGTTCTTTAAAAGCCGTAGGAAATCTGTCCCCACAATGTTTTTACTCGATCATCACTGGATTTATCTTTCAGATCATAGTACTCTATCCCTAAAATGACATTGGGTATCAATGTATAATACCATCCTGCACCATACCCCTTGAAGCCGTTCATATAGCTTCCCAATCCGGACATAGTATGGTTGATATAAGTTGTTCCGGCCATATTATAATAACGAATGGCTATCTCATATGTACCCGGCACCCATGAGCGGTTATAACCATATATTGACGATAAAACATATCCATTTGAAGAATCGCTGCCGTCGTTTTTATTGGCCTTAAAATACATGGCACCCAGTGTATAATTACCCGTGTAATATTTTGAACCCAGGCTGTAAATATTTATTGCGTTACCATAGTTATTCCAGCGGTATACCCCTGCCGTATAATCAATATCGCGGCTTGTTTTGTGATATGCTTCAGCATAAAACATGTTTTCTGTATCATTAACCTTACCATATCCGGCAGAATAAAGAGTGGACTTATCAGCTGAATTTGCACCAAAAGTAGAAAGCTTTACTCCCTTAAAATCGGAATCCAGTATATTGCCGTCGCCAAGATATGCGCTTGTGGCTCCGGCTTCCACATCTACGGGAAGATTGAAGAGGTTTGTACTGCCGCTTATATAATAACGATCGAGGCTTACTTTGCCGTCTTTTGCATTGGTGTAGTATCTATTGTTATTCGAATGGGAAAAGCTTTTATCGCTTTCCAGCATACCGTGTATTGTCCAGGTATCGTCTAAGGGCTTATCCATGTAAATCCTTGTGCGAATGCGATGGTCATTCCAGTTGTATCTGGGATTACTGCTGCTGTTGTTAATGATGTTGTAGCGGATTTCACCGCGTATTTTCAATGATTTATCAATTGATCTTGCAGACTTTTCTGTTGAGGCTTCTTTGCCGGCATTGTATCCCAATGCCTCAATTTCTATTGAAAACTCCTGCATAAGCTTTTTTATATCTTCATATAAAAAAATATTTGGCTGATTGCCAGAAAGCTGATTATATATGTATGGATTATTTTGGCGGTAATAATTATATGCACGTGCTGTTAAAATAGCTCCTTCTCGTCTGTTAAGGTTATGCGGTTCCAAGGTAACGGCATCATCCGGACTTATCAGTCCGGCATTGTTCAGTCGTGTAAAAACATCATATATCCAATAAGGTGCTGATTCGTTGAAGCGTTGATATAATGCTGGCAGAGGCGCTCCAGAGGAAGCAGTGTCCTTACGGGGAGACTGTATGAGTTTGTCTGCAGCATTAGCCCAGTCCGGTATTTGTTGGGCATTGACTGAAACCACAGGCAGTATTGCAGTGAAGATGAAGAAGAAGATAATAATTAAATTTTTCATAATACATCCCTTCTTTTCATAAAATTGGCACAGAATATAAATCTTTATATCATATAAAAAGAAAAAATTGCAATTGGCATCCTCGCTGCAATACAGCAGCAGATATTCCATATGCTGTACGATTATTTATCGGCAGAGCTAAAGCGCCCAATAGGCAAATCCCATTTTTTCCATGCGGTCCCTATCATAGATATTTTTTACGTCTATAATAACCGTTTTATTACCTTGAAAGGATTGTGCAGTCAAAGTTTTTAAAGCATTGTCATTAAATTCGATGAATTCTGTGTGAGCTACGGTAAAAATCAGACAGTCAGCATCATTTATTTCCGTACAGTCTACCATATCAATGTTATAGTTTTTCTTTATGTATTTTTTGTCGGCATACGGATCAAATGCTTTTATATTTATGCCATAACTTTCTAATTGACGGATTATATCTATGACTTTGGAATTGCGCATATCAGGGCAATTTTCTTTAAAGGTCAGTCCCATTATGTAAATATTATCGTTTTTTATAGCATGTTTTTCTTCTATTAATTTACGAATGGCAGACTCGGCAATGAAAGCTCCCATCTTGTTGTTTATTTTCCGTGCCAAAGAGACGATTTCCGCGCTGGTATTATTCATTGATGTTTTATAGAGAAAATAATAAGGATCGACACCTATACAATGCCCGCCGACAAGCCCCGGACGAAAGCCGAGTGCATTCCATTTTGTATCCATAGCGTCAATTACAGCCTTTGTGGATATTCCTATTTTGTTGAATGCTACTGCCACTTCATTTATAAAAGCGATGTTTATATCTCTCTGGGTATTTTCCATCAATTTTGCCGCTTCAGCTACTTTGATACTTTCAGCTTCATAAACTTCATCTATGATTAATGCATATATTTTTTTTATATCTTCCCGCACTTTATCATTTGTGCCGGAAACTATTTTAACTATATTATGCAGACGATGAATTTTATCTCCAGGATTTATCCGTTCGGGTGAATAGCCGACAAAAAAATCTTTTTCGCATTTTTTCCCGGAAAATTTTTCTAATTGTGGAATACATAATTCTTCTGTTACACCGGGATAGACTGTGGATTCAAAAACGATAGTCGTCCCTGGAGAAAGGTTTTCGCCAATGATTTTGCTGGCGTTAAGGACAGGCTGCAGATTTGGTGTATTATCCTCATTAATGGGAGTAGGAACAGCTGCTATAATGAAATTTGCCATTTTTAGTTCAGCAGGATTATTTGTATAAAAAATATCGCATTTTTTTAATTCAGTATTACCTATTTCTTCCGTAGGATCAATACCCATGCGCAGAATATTTATTTTTTCATCACTTGTATCAAACCCAATCACCTTCGTTTTTTTTGAAAAGGCTGCTGCCAGCGGCAGGCCCACATAGCCCAGACCCACTACGGCAATTTTAAGATTTGCAGAAATTTTTAGTTTCTTTAGTGCCATAATATCACTCCTATATATCTATTCTGCTCTGTCCGGAGCGGATAGATGAGTTGCAATAAACATAATAAAATATGCACTGCATGTTTTACATGAGAAAAAATGACAATATATTTTCAGAATAATTTTAAATAATAAATTAATTATATATCATATAGTAAGGATAATCAATATTCATGAATAAAAATGCGCTATTTATGTAAAGTGCTTATTTTTTCAATTCAGAATATATGCTGAGATTATAAAAATTAATTGTACTTTATCTATTATCGATTTGATCAAAGGAGCGGTGATTGCAAATAAAAACAGCCGCTATTATTCACCGGAAAGCATATGATGAAATAACGGTTGCTGATTATTGAATAAAAATGTCATAAAATCCGAAATCTTTCTTTACTATATGGCCTACTAATACTTCCTGAATCATAAATTCCACGACATCCAGCATACTTTGTTTATGCTGAAGATATTCGCTATACATATCTGTCATCCGTTTCATGAGTTCTTGATGATTTTTTCTATGTTCTTCATAGTCTTTGTATTTAAACTGTTGGATAATTTTTTCTTCTTTTTGAAAATGAATGGAGACATTTTTGATCATTTCTTGCAGCAACAGGTAAATGGCATCATGATTGTCACCATTCACGCAGTTCTGAATGATTTCATTAGATACTTTGACAAGATTACAATGATCTCTGTCAATTGACGGATTGCCGCTGGTAAAGAATGGACCCCATTCGATCTTTATGGGAATACCGTTTTCTATTATATTTACCTTCTCTTCACAGACTATTTTATTTTTCCCCGTTATTTTTGCCAGATAAAGAGAATTATCCATGCGGCGCAGCAGGCTTTCCTGCGTATCATCAGACCGCCACGCGGCTATACCGAAACTTGCGGTCAAAATAGCTGTGTTTTTGAAATCATGAGCGTCAACGGCATTTCGCATTTTTTCCGCAATCGCAGTGACTATATCCAGGTCATCTATTTTTAGCAGGGCAATAAATTCTTCACCGCCCCAGCGGCAAAGAAAATTTGCGGACACCAAATTATTGTATAATATAGACGAGAATTCTTTTAATACTCTGTCGCCCTCCAAATGCCCGTACTCGTCATTTATATTTTTGAAATCATCTATGTCGGCCATTATCAGCGAAAATGAAGAGCCATTATTCTTGGCTTCTGCAAAAATGTCACTGTAAACTTTTGTGAAATAAGTCCTGTTGTACATGCCGGTGAGATTATCCTTTTCCGCTAATCTGGTGAGACGATTATTTTTGGAAATAAGTTCTTTTTTCATTCTGTAGCGGCTGACGCACGAATGAAGCCTGAGCATGAATAAATTGTAATCTATTGGTTTTATGATAAAATCATCCGCACCCAGGCCAAGACAATGTGGTATTACCTGTCCGTTGCCGTAAGCAGTCATCAATATTATTATGGCGTTGCGATTGATATTTCTTATATAATTTATCAGCACTTCACCACAGTATACGGGCATTACCAAATCCACGATAAAGAGATCATACTGTTTTTGACAGTTTATGAATTCAGTGGAATCATGATAATAATCCACTTTGGTTATTTTTGAATCTAAAAAAATCTTTTCAATAATTTTCAGACAAAATGTACTGTCATCTATAACAGCGATGCTCAGTGTTTTGAAAAATTCCGTTGTTTCTATTTCAGCCTTAGTGGTTTGCAGATATTTTTCAAATCTATATTGATCAAATTGTTCTTTGTCGAAATATGCCATAACGCCAAGCTGTGAATAGTGCTTTTCCATTTCAAAATTTTTCTGCGAAGAAATGACAATTATGGATGGGCATACTATTCCCTTGGCATTTATTTTATCAATTAAGCTTTCTACTGGCAAAGCAGGCATAAACTGATCAAGGATGATTAATTTATATTCTGTTTCGTCAAATAATTTGCCGAAAAAATCGTTTGTTTCTTTGTAAAAATATATTTTCGTATATGAAAAGCCATTTTTCTCGACGAGCTTTTGAATCCTATGTGAAAAATCTTTATCGGTTTCAATATGCAGTACACGCATTTTTTCCACCTTCATTTATCTATGCTTTTACAAAAGCTTTATTTATCATGTTCAAGCCATTTCAGAGCAGATTTATCTCCGTTTTCAGCAGCTTTTTTCATCCACAGGCAGGCATTTTTCTTGTTTTCACCTATTTTTCCTGATGCATACAGAGCACCAAGATTGTATTGGGCAGTTACTTCGCCTTCTTCAGCAGCCTGCTGATACCATTTTTGCGCTTCTATATAATTTTTTTCCACGCCATAGCCATTTTCATACATTACACCTATACTGCATTGACCTTTGGGGTCTCCTTTTTGGGCGGCTTCTTTGAAATAATATGATGCTTTCTCATAATCCTTGGTCACACCTTCCCCATCAAGATACATGCAGGCAATCTGATAATCTGCCTGTCCCATTCCCTTGGCGGCAGCTTTTTGATACCATTTTTTTGCTTCCTGATAATCTTTGATAGTACCCTCGCCTTTTTGGCACATGACTCCAAGATGATAGGCGGAATAAGGATCATCCTGTTCTGCTGCTTTTAAAAACCATTGATAGGCTTTGCTGTCATCCCTGGGAACACCCTCTCCGCTTTTGTACATTGCTGCCAATTCAAATTGAGCCGGGGCATAGCCTTGAGCTGCCGAAGCTGCATACAATGAGGCGGCTTGCTGAAAATCCTGATCTGTGCCTACACCTTCATCGTACATGGTAGCCAGCACGCATTGGGCGGCTGCATGGTTTTGCTGGGCGGCCTGACGGTACCATTTGATGGCTTTTTTGTAGTCCTGCTCGATTCCGCTGCCGGTATCATACATTTTGCCAAGATAAAATTGAGCCGGAGCAAAATTCTGTTTTGCGGCCAATGTGTACCATTTTACGGCTTCTTTGGGATCTTCGCCGACTATACAGCCGGAAGCGTACATGACCCCAAGATTACATTGTGCGGGTGCGTGTCCGCATTGTGCCGATTGTTTATAGCAATTAAGGGCCTTCTTTCGATCTTGCTCAATACCATAGCCATTATCGTACATAAAACCGAGATTGCATTGTGCGAGCGGATTATTCTTCTCAGCAGCTTTCGTATACCAGGCAACAGCTTTAACGTGATCCTGCGCTATATTATCATCACCCTCAAAGTACATATCACCCAATTTACACTGTGCGGCTGCATGACCATTTTCAGCAGCTTTTTCATACCAAGAAAAAGCTTTATGAGAGTCTTTTTTTACTCCCCAGCCGTTTGTGTAAAAACTTGCCATATCGTATTGAGCCAGTGCGTAACCTTGTTTAGCTGCCATTTCACACCATCTTACTGATTCACCGGCGTCAACGACGACCATCAAGCCTGAATAATATAAAAAGCTTAATTCATATTGGGCAAAGACATCTCCTTCTAAAGCTTCATTTTTAATTTCTTCGATGAGCTTTGGCTGCCCATAATTTGGTCTTTCCATGATACAGTACCATAATGAACATAATTTGCTGCCAAGTTCATGCCCGCGCCGATAATATTTTTTTTGCAGGACTTTGTCATTGCAGGATGGGATGAAATGGCCGTTATATAATTTAGCCAGAAGATAGAATGCGTTAGCACATTGTGTCTTGGAAAGCTTTTCCAGCAATGTGAACGCCTCTTCATATTCACAATGCAGAAAAAATTCTTTTGCGTCCTGCATCATAGAGGTTTCTTGTATATCACTATTGTTTTCGTTATTGTCATAATTCATAGGATGTCTGCCTTTCATAAATAATATATCATTTGCCTGCTTTTTCTGTAAACTCGTCACGGGAAAATGATCATTTGCCGATTGGGATATAAATCTATTTATTGAAGATATAAGTATAACTGTAAGAATAATTATATTTATACTGGCATATAAAGTCAATAAACTTCAGATATAAGAAGATAATGCGCATGGACGTTTTGATATCAGATAAAAATATTTGCGGCAGGTAAATTCAGTTATTTCACAGAATACATTAATATCAGTTGCGAATGTCCGGCTTAATCAATAAATTTTGCGGAAGAAGGAGCAGGGGAATAATTTAAAGAATGGGAAACTTTTATGACAGACGCAATCTTATTTTATGTCATCCGTTATTTCAAAAGAGCTATAAAAAAATAGTGCATTACGAAAAAGACCGTTCTTTTTGCCGTCATGATATGACACATTTTCTTGATGTAGCACGAATTGCCATGATACTGAATAATAAGGAACAGCTTCAAATAAATGAAGACCTTATTTATGCCGCGGCCTTGCTGCACGATATCGGCAGACATAAACAGTATAAGAATGGAGAAGATCATGCCGCGGCCAGTGTACCGATAGCTGAATGCATTATGAGAGACTGTTCATTTTCTGATGAAGAAACTGAGTCTATAATAAAGGCTATTTCAATGCACCGTAATGAAGAGATTAAAGAGCAGGCTGATCTTTGCGGTTTGCTTTATCGGGCTGATAAGATGAGCCGCAGCTGTTTTTGCTGCAAGGTTAATGCCAAATGCAGCTGGCCGGAAGAAAAGAAAGGTAATAAGCTTATATATTAGAATGAAAAGAAAGGGGCAATATAAATTTGCTGATAGGCAGGAAAGAATTTATTAACAAAGATAAAACATATATTATGGGAATTCTTAATGTGACACCTGATTCATTTTCCGATGGCGGAAAATATAATTCCATGCATGATGCTATTGTCCATGCGGAGCAAATGATCGAAGACGGGGCGGATATAATAGATATAGGAGGTGAATCGACAAGGCCGAATCATATTCAGATAAGTGACGATGAAGAAAAAAAACGTATCTGTCCTGTTATTGAGGAAATAAAGAAGCATGTTGATGTCCCAGTGTCAGTAGATACTTATAAGGCTGAAGTAGCAAAGGCGGCCATTAGTTCAGGAGCTGATTTGATCAATGATATTTGGGGTCTTAAATATGATAAAAAAATGGCGGGCCTTATTGCTGCCAGCGGGCTGCCCTGCTGTCTGATGCACAATCGCAACGATATGAATTATGCCGATTACCTGGAAGATGTGATTGCTGATCTGAGGAAAATTTTACAGATCGCTGATGATGCAGGAATAAGCAGAGAAAAAATTATTCTTGATCCGGGTATCGGTTTTGCAAAAAGCTATGAAAATAATTTAGCATTGCTCAAGCATATGGACATCCTGCACGAGCTGAAGCTGCCCCTGCTGCTTGGGACATCACGGAAATCAGTTATCGGTACAGCGCTTGATCTGCCGATTGCCGAACGAATGGAAGGCACTCTGGTCACTACGGTGCTGGCTGTTTTAAATCGTTATATGTTTGTGCGTGTACATGATGTAAAGGAAAATTATCGTGCCGTGAAAATGGCAGAAGCCATTATTTCTTCCGGGCTGCAATAAATTATAAAGAAACGGAAATGTTATGGACAGTATAATAATAAAAGATTTAAGTGTATATGCTTATCATGGCTTTTTGCCGGAAGAAAGAAAATTGGGCCAAAATTTTTATATATCAGCAGAATTATTTGTTGATCTGCGCTCTGCAGGCATGCATGATGATATCAGTCAAACGGTAAACTATGCTGCTGTGTGCGGTTTTATAAATGAATATACACGGGTGCACCCGGCAAAGCTTATAGAAACGGCGGCTGAACAATTGGCTGAGCAGATATTGCTGAGCTTTCCGGCGATTGAAGAAGTTTCTCTTTCAATAAAAAAGCCAAGCGCACCGATAGGATTGCCTTTGCAGTATGTTTCAGTCAAAATAAACCGTAAATGGCATGAAGCTTTTATTGCCTTCGGTTCAAATATTGGCAATAGAGAAGGATATATAAATTATGCGATTGAAGAGCTTCGGCATGTGGTGCGGATAAAGCTGGAGGCTGTTTCTCCTTTTTATGCATCTACTCCTTACGGCGGTGTTGAGCAAAGTAATTTTATCAATGGAGCACTGAGGCTTAGTACACTCTTGCTGCCGTTTGAACTGCTTGACCTGCTGCAGAAAATTGAGCGGGGGGCCAAAAGAAAACGCGATATTCATTGGGGCCCGCGCACCTTGGATCTTGATATACTTCTTTACGATGATGAGATTATCAATAATGATAAGCTTATATTACCCCATCCCGATATGGCAAATCGGGATTTTGTTATGAAGCCGATGGCCCAGCTGGTTCCGCAGAAGCTGCATCCTGTTCTGAATAAGTCAATGCAGGCATTATATGATGCTATTCCGCACGACCAACTACATATATATAGGAGCTGAATAATTATGAGCACCACGACTTTTTTATCAAATTATACTGTCGGCGCTGACGCATATGGAAAAATTCCGCTGATATGCGGATACGGCGGCAGGACTGCTGTTGTTATCGGCGGTAAAACAGCAATGGAAAAAGTCAAAAATAAACTTATTGAGGCAGTAAGAGGGACTTGCGTTGAAATAACGGATTTTATCTGGTTCGGCGGCAATGCCACTCATAAAAATATTGGAGTATTGTTGAATAATGAGGCAGTAAAAAAAGCAGACATGATATTTGCTGTCGGCGGCGGCAGAGCTGTGGATACGGCAAAAGCAGCAGCGGACAAGCTTGGTAAACTGGTTTTTACTTTTCCTACGATTGCTTCTAATTGTGCTGCGGTTACATCTTTGTGTATATTATATAATGAAGATGGTTCTTTCGGAGAATTTTATTTTGGACGCCATCCGGCAGTACATGCATTTATAGACACCGAAATAATAATGGCGGCACCTTTAAAGTATTTGAGGGCGGGTATAGGTGATGCGCTTTCCAAACAGTATGAAGCCGAATTTAATTCGCGCGGTGACGAAACGGATCATGAAAATGCACTGGGACTGCAGATAAGCCGCAACTGTTCATCACTGCTTTTAAAATATGGACTGCAGGCTCTCAGAGATGCTGATAACGGTGTCATCAGCGGTGCTCTCGAACAAACAGCGCTGACTATTATTATTAATACGGGACTGGTGTCTTTGCTGGTGAAAAATTATTATAACAGCAGCATGGCACATGCCGTTTATATAGCTTGTACACAGCTGCCGGAATGTAAGCTGCATATGCATGGTGAGATAGTAGCTTATGGAGTTTTGTTTTTGCTGACACTTGATATGCAGATACAGGAACGAAACAGGGTATATGCTTTTAATAAAGAAGCGGGGCTGCCTCTTTGCCTTGCTGATATAACGATAAAATATGAAGTCCTTGACAAATTTATTGCAGATGTGGCTGAGGACAGATATTTGGAACATGCACCATATAGCATAAGCCGCCAGAAAATACAAAAGGCAATTGATGAGCTGGAGCAATATCATCAATCTCAATCGTGACAGCAGATCATAAAAATTAAAGAACAATAAAATATGCCGGAGATTTTTTAAGTCTCCGGCATATTTTATATCGATTTTGTATTTAGCCAATTGTGCATGCTCAATTTATTTCAAACGTAACGGAAATTCTTGCTGTTACATTCAGATCCTTGGCATTGATTGGTGTGGTTGTGGACATATCAGCTGACATGGCCTTTAAGCTGACATTTGAAGCACGGTAGTTTTCTATATATATGTTGCTTTCACTGGCGCTGACGACATTAACGATGCTTTTACCCAAACCGTCAGCTATAGTCCGAGCCTTTCCCTTAGCATCCAGAACAGCTGCTTTTATGGCAGAATCCTTATATTTCTTTTCATCTTTCAAACCGAATTTAACAGAATTAATATTATTTGCACCATTTCTTACAGCAGTATCTATTATGCTGCCGATCTGATTTATGTCAGCAGTAGTGACTATAACAGTATTTTCCGCCTTGTACTGACTTATGAGCTGACTATTGTCCTTGTCATATACAGGATAGAAATTATATGAAGATGTTTTTATATCGCTTTCCGTTAAGCCAATATTATAAAGCGCATTTTGGATTTTTGTCATTACGGCAGCATTTGATTGAGCAGCTGCCTGTGCTGTTTCTCCTGTAGTTTCTATACCAATTTCAACAGAGACCTGATCGGGAGTGACAGTAAAATCTGATTCACCCTGTACGCTGATGGTGCGCGGTGCACTCTCAGCATTGACCACTGTCTGCCCCAAAGAAAAACAGAATAAGAAAACACTCATAAAAAACATTGCATAAAATTTTTTCATAATGATTCATCTCCTTGTATTATATATGATTATCCAGTCATCTGAAGAAAAAAGTCAGACATTGAAACGGAAATAAGTGACATCGCCGTCCTGCATGATATAGTCTTTTCCCTCCAGGCGTACCTGTCCTTTTTCCTTGGCCGTGTTTGTGCTGCCGGCCGCTACGAGATCATCGTAGGATACTATTTCAGCCCGAATAAAGCCGCGCTCTATATCTGTATGAATTTTTCCTGCAGCCTGAGGTGCTTTTGTGCCTCGGGTTATCGTCCATGCTCTGCATTCATCGGGACCGGCTGTCAGGAATGTCAAAAGACCCAGTAATTTAAAGGCACCCTTTATCAATTTGTCAAGGCCGGATTCGTCCAACCCCAGTTCCTGTAAAAACTCTCCGGCTTCTTCTTCGTCCAGCTCAGCTATTTCTGATTCTACTTTTGCGGAAATCGCGACAACTTCGGCTTTTTCGTGGGCCGCATATTCTTTGACCTTCTGGACATAGAGATTTTCCTTATCTGCGGAAGCAGCCTCGTCCTCTGCTACATTTGCTATGAATAAGGCCGGTTTCATAGTGAGCAGATTCAAGTCCCGCAGGATTATTTCTTCATCTTCAGTGAGCTCCACACGACGTGCCGGCTTACCGTCTGAAAGTACTTCATAAACTTTTTTGAGCATCGCTTCTTCTGCCTTTGCTTCTTTTGCGCCGCTTTTTGCTGCTCTGCTTGCTTTTTCAAGACGTTTTTCCACCGTTTCCATATCGGCAAGGCAAAGTTCTGTATTGATTATTTCTATATCACGCAGCGGATCAATAGAACCCTCCACATGCGTTATATTACCGTCGTTAAAACAGCGCACCACATGCGCAACCGCATCTACCTGGCGAATATGCGACAAAAATTTATTGCCGAGGCCCTCTCCCTGCGCCGCACCTTTTACCAATCCTGCTATATCGACAAAACGAATAGATGCAGGTGTGGTTTTCTTTGATTTATACATTTCATGCAGCACCTGAAGGCGTTTATCAGGTACATCGACAACACCGACATTAGGTTCTATTGTGCAAAAAGGATAATTAGCTGCTTCAGCGCCTGCCTTTGTTATAGCATTAAATAAAGTGCTCTTTCCTACATTGGGGAGTCCGACGATCCCAACTTCCAAATTACTCAAAATAAATTCTCCTCTGTCATTTTTTATTTTACTTTATTATACATTGCTCTGCATAAAATTAAAAGTGCGGCATTATTGTGAATCAGCTGCAAGTTTTAAAACAGCGGAATCTATCTTATCTCCGTATTCTGCTTTCCACCAGGAAACGGCTCTGATGGCATCAGCGTATTGTAAAATTGCTGCAGAATCCTGTGTTGTACCGGTTTCTGCGAACACTTCAGGGATAAATTGGTCTTCTTCGGTTTTTCCGATACTATTATTTGTTATGGCAAATGCATAGTTTGCGCCTATTTTATTATTGAGAGTCAGACTCCTGCCGACTGAATAATACGTGAATCCTTTTGGTGCTATCAATTCGACTAGAGTCGGAAATATATCTATTTGACTGCCAGCGGCATCTTTGGGCAGCAGATTCCTGCTGATTCCGCGTCCGTTGATAATGAAAGGAATTGCATAACGTTTATACATAGAAGGATTTTTCTCTATATTATAACGGTCTGCATGATCGCCTACTATTATAAAAAGACTGTCCGGGTATTTATTTTTCATTGCATCAATAAAATCTGCCAGCATTTTGTCTGCATACCAAAAGTGACCTAGTTCTTTCAAAAGCTGCTCATCATTCCTGTACTGCGGAGCGAGAGCGTCTGTCACCTGCCCGGAAGGAAAGTCATTTGCCTTTAAATCTACTTCAAAAGGCGAATGATTAGAAACATTTAAAATTACATTGAAGGAACTCGATTCATCGGTATTGGCGAGTACAAAATTGTACAGATCTTTATCGTCTGCTCCCCAAACACTGCCCTTGGATGTTTCCGTGAGATCGTTCCTGCTGTAGAAATTATCAAACCCCTGTGCTTTTGTAAACTTTTCTATATTTTCCCATGAGGATGGCCCGGCATAATAAAAATTAGGCGCATAGCCAAGTTTTTTCATCTGCGGTGCCGTTGCCGTGGAATAAGGCTCTTTCATTTTATCTACCATTGTAGTCAGATAAAGATTTGCATCGGCAAAATTTGTCACTGTTCCCATCAATGCATTTACTGTACTGGAGCCGTTGGGAAGAAAAGAAGAACAATATGCTGTATCCTTTTGTGCAATCAGCCCTTTCACACCGTCTGCTATATGAAGATCGGCATATTCATCCAAGAGAGGCCAATTTGCATAGCTTTCTGAAATTATTAAAAAAATATGTCCAGGTTTTTTTATGATTGCTCCTTGTGCCTGTTTCACCAGATAATGATCTATACTGCTGTTGCCGGTTTTTTTACCGCTCAAAGCAGCTGCAAACTGCTTTACATCTTCTGCCGTATAACTAAGACCATTGCTGCCGGCATTTCGTTGCTGCATACGATAGGCACGATAAATTGCCTGTCCGTCATCAAGAATGACTTCATTTAAAAAAGCATCCTTTGTTATTGCTGAATTTTCCCAATCTATTTGTGATTGCCAGCTCCAGCTGCCGCCAAATAAGGAAAAACGGGCCAATAAAAAAATGATCAACAGAAATAGCACTCTGCCATTCAAATGCTCGGGTAAAATTTTTGACACATTCAGCACCAAAAATTTTTTCCATAAGAAAAATAATATTGCAGCAAAAAAAACGGCGCCTGATAAGCGTACGGGCAAAGAAAACTGTTCTATCATAGTCTGGAAAAGAGCGGACCAATCTTCATGGACGGCAGTAAAAAGCATCTGGTTGAAGCCACTGTGATAAACACGATAATACGGAAATCTGGCAGCAAATAAAATGCATGCTATAGCCAATTCCAGCAGCACTGCCACATTCATTAATATAGTTCCCCAGCGCACAGAAAAAATACGTCCCAAAAGCAGAGCAAAAAGGGCAACTGAAACCATGATGCCAACAGTCTGCATACTCATTCGCATTCCCAAAAACAGAGCGTTTTCTATGTCTGTGAAATTACTCTGTTCCGATATATAATCATGCATATTTATGATGAAGACTATTCTGAAGAAAGATAATATCAACCAAAAATATAAATAGCATTTTAATCCTTTTATAAGAACGTTAAAAGTTTCATTCCATTTATTTTCCGATAATGAAAATTTCCTAAACATATAAATACGCTGCCTCTCCTATTGAAATCAACACGTGCCATATTAACACATCACTATTAACTAAGCAAGATACTGACGCTGTGTTATACAGACTGCTTTATATATTTTACAATTAATATTTTAAAATATATCGAAAATAACCTGCTTTATGTTAAAATAAACTTATCGTTGATTTGTTCTGGGAAGATATAGTATAGTAAAAGTTAAACTTGTGGAAAGGAACGTTATAATTCATGGCCTGGCATAGATTTAAAGTAAAGGGCAAGCATTACATGACTAAGCGCATGCGTACACTTGATGTTATAGCACGTTCAGATGTAGCCGCAAAGCAGAGAGCTATCAGCAAGAAACTCCTGCCGCCTTTCATTTGCGAAGAGATAGATTTTGAACCGCCGTCGGAAAAGTTGCTTGAAGAGGCTGTATTACAGGGGATTGCAGTTCCGGAAAATGCCAGCGGTGATGATGTGAACAGCCTTATTGAAAGTAAAAATGATATTGCACCACCGGCTGGGCTTATTGCATTTGCGGAAAGATGGGATATTTATTTTTCTCAGTATATCGGTAATAAAGCTCTTTTTAATATTACTTTCAAAAATCTGCCGCAGGAAAGCAGCTCAGCTTTCTTTGTTTTTTCTGTATATAAGTTCCTATCCAAGGACAAGAAGACAAATCTGGATACACATCCTTACAGAGAGATTTTTTATAAATTTGCTGCTGTAGCAGCAAATGATACACGTCTGCTTCGTTCGATCGCTAACTATAAGGGGGAAAATCTTTGTGCTTTTGGCACGACTGAAGGACTGCCTGCTGATTATAAGGCAGGTGGAGTCAGAACTATTGCCTATAAAACAGCGGCAGCTTTTATAGAAGAATATTTTGATGATAATTATCAGCCGCGTGCACTGAAAGATAGCGGTCAATCTCAGCTGGATAAAAGCGGGCAGGAAAAATCAATACTGAGTTCAATAACACCTGCTTCAACCGTGAAATCTGAAAAAAACAGGGAGATTTCTCCGGCCGTCTTTATTCTGTCTAAAACTGATACATTTGTGCCGACAAGGGCCATAGAATTGAAAAATAAAATAGTAAAGATACCGGATTTAGAAAATAAAGCTGCGGCTGATCTGCCCATATATTCGCAAAAAGCCGAACCGGTAAGAACTCCCATGCGTTATGAACCAACAAATAATTTGGAAAAAAAATTTCTGGATAAATCGGGATGCTTGGCTATGCTGGCAGTACTGGTCATCATTGTAGTTATTATTGTTTTCCTGTTATTTTAAATTTGTTTGATTTATTATTGAGGTGATTGAAATATGAAAAAATTATTTTTGATCTGGGTGTTTTTCCTGTTTATATTTATGGCTGCCGCACCATCGATTATTTATGCACAGGCTGGGCAAAATACAACGGGAGAAACAAGCTGGACATGGATAGCTTCAGATGAAAAATATGGTAAATTTTACGCTCCTGAAAGAGTACGTGTTACAGCCAGAGAAAATGATATTCCCATATGTATTGAAGCATGGATAAAAACTGCCTATACAACTGCAGGCGCGGCTGAAACTGTTTCCGCGATGGGACTTAAGGAAATTTCAAACCCTGCGTCGCTTAGCTACAGTCTGGCGCTTATTGAAATAAATCCTCAGGGACGGACTTTGGATTACAAGCAGGAAATTTTTTATGACAAAGAAGGCAATATTCTGGTTTCGCATAAATATGATCAACCCCGCTTGAAAGAGATAAATTCCCAATCCTTTGATGAAAATTTTTATGATGCCATTGTAGATCAAGTATTTGGTCAGGGAGAAACTGCGCGCACTAAAGCCAATGACCGCTGGATTACGTTATGGCGTAAAGTGGATGCTGACACAGCTTCGTCTTCAACCGCGGACACAACAACAATACGCAAACGCGGTGATGATGTTTTTGTCTGGATCTGGCAGGAAACTCGCAATAACAGCACAAGTGCCATAACACAAATCAATTTCTATAAGAAAGTTTTTAGTTTATCAACCTACAGTTACAAAATAACTTCGTATTCCAGTTGGACGCCCGCCGAAAGATGGAAGGATAATAATGCCTCTTTGACGGGGCAATATGCATCTATTGTTCCTGACAGTAAGGAAGATATGGAAATTCGAATGATAAAGCAGTATGCAGATGCCCATCCCGACTGGGTTAATCGTTATCAGACTGCAGGAAGTAAAATAACGGCAGCAAATACTCCTGTAGAAAATCAGCTCCAAACACCTGCGGCAATTACGCAGGGTTCCGGTTCGGCAGATACATTATGAGCACTGAGTTTATTGCCATGTATTAATACAGACAGCCGCAGCGGCCCGTTTTAAACGGGCTGCTGCGGCTGTGTTTTCGTATAAGGCTAAAGGCTTAAATTCCCAATTCTTTTTTTGCCAGTTTATCGACTAATTCATTGCCGGGTATTCCAGTGTGACCGGCAACTTTCTTAAAACGTACGATATCTTTGTAATCCTGCATGAAAGCAGCATATTGAGCAGTCCCTGGAGTATTTGTTTTCCAACGGCCTTGTGCCCATTCCGAAATACCTATATAATCGTGGCAAATAATGATTTCATCAATTTTATTCTTTCGGGCCCATTCAGCTGCCTGCATGGCTGCTTCTATCTCTCCCGCGACATTATTCATTTTTGCATTTTCGACGGATTGTCCGACGCCGCTGGCTGTGTGAATGAGATCTCCCTTATAATAAACAGCTATTGCCCAGCTGTATTTTCCCGCTATATATGAACCGTCGACATAAGCATAGTGTAGGCTTTCTTCATCGGAAGCAGCCAGGGGTTTTTCTGCACCCAAATATGACTCAGCTTCGGGCAGCGTTGCAAATCCTTTGTAAAGAGCACCGGCAAAATGGTCAATTTGTTCTTTACAAGCTGACCAACTATGAAAAATGCCGGTTTTTCGCCCATTTTTTACAGCATAAAAATTTTTTTTAGCGGCCAAATCATTTCTTCCTTCCCTTCTGGGGTATACTCGGCAGTATGTTAATCGCTACTTTTATTGATTTAAGGATGGTATCAATTTTTTATGGTTTTACCTGTCAATCTTTCGGCACATTTATTTGCCTCATAAATTATTTTTTCTTCGTCAATCGTTGTAAGGAGGCCTTTATCCAGAAGAATTTTACCATTTACAATAACCGTATCGACCATTGATGCATTAGCAGAATATACGAGCAGTGATATAGCATCATAGCAAGGTGTCCATTGTGTTCCCTGCATGGAGAAAAGTGTTATATCGGCTTTCATGCCCGGTTCAATTTTGCCAGTATCATTAAGACCTACAGCTTTTGCACCATAGTATGTTCCCATTTGCAGGGCTTTAAAAGCCGGCACTGCCAGAGGATCAAGAGTAGCAGCTTTGTGGATCAATGCCGTCAGATTTATTTCCTCCAACATATCCAGATTATTATTGCTGGAAGCTCCATCTGTTCCAAGTCCTACACATATGCCTTTTTCCAATAATTTTTTCACAGGAGCTATTCCGCTGGCAAGTTTCAGATTGCTGCCTGGATTATGAGCGACTCTGACATTGTGTTTTTTCATTATGGCAATATCTTCATCGCTGAGGTGAACACAATGCGCAGCTAATACTCCACAGTCTAAAAGACCTATTTTTTCCATTTGAGCTATTGGCGTTTTAGAATATTTTTCCAGGCATTCTTTTACTTCACCCTCTGTTTCGGCTAAGTGAATATGGATCTGTGCATTATATTTTTGTGCCTTCTCAATCACTTGCTTAAGAAAATCCGGCGGGCATGTATAAGGCGCATGCGGGCCAAACATGACTGTTATTCTGCCGTCGGCGCTGTTGTTATAATTTTCAAAAAGAGTGCAGTTTTCCTGCAGCGCAGCCTGACCATTAGGAGCAGCACCAATCATGCCGCGCGATAAAACGGCACGTATACCGGTCTCTTCCACCGCTTGAGCAACTTTATCCATATCACCATACATGTCAGCAAAAACAGTTGTGCCGGTTTTTATCATTTCTGTGATGCCAAGCATCGCACCCCAGTATATATCATCCTTTTTCATCTTTGCTTCAACGGGCCAGATTTTATTTTCCAGCCAATCCATCAGCTTCATATCATCGGCATAACTTCGCAGCAATGTCATAGATACATGTGTATGTGCGTTAACAAAACCGGGAACAGCCAACTTACCCTGTCCGTCTATAGTAGTATTGGCAGTAAAAGTTTCGGGAATTGTACCAATGGCGAAAATAATATCATTTTTGACAGCAATATTGGTTTTTTTGGCAGTGCCATTGGGAAAAACAGTAAGTACATTTTTTATTAAGATATTCATTTTATTTTCCGCTTTCATATTTAAATTAACATGTAAATTGATATAAATGAGGCCCTGCAGTTATTACAGGGCCCCTGAGGAATATGGACGATCAAGCCTGGTGAAGATACCTGTGCTGCTCATCCGAAAGTTTATCGATATTGATATTCAGCGAATTCAACTTGATCTGAGCTAATTTGATATTTATTTCATTTGGCATCAAATGAACTTTATTTTCCAGAGAATGATGATTTTCTAAAATATGCAATGCCGAGAAAAATTGTACGCCGAATGAGAGATCCATTATTTCGGCAGGATGTCCGTCTCCGGCAGCAAGATTTACTAAACGTCCTTCTGCCAGAAGGTAAAGTTTTCTGCCGTCTTTTTGTTTATACTCTTCAATATTTTTACGAACGGTTCTTTTGGACACGGCATTGGACATGAGGTCAATCTTATTTATTTCCACATCAAAATGACCTGAATTAGCTAATACAGCGCCATTTTTCATAACAGCAAAATGTTCTTTTGTTATTATATCCTTGCAGCCGGTAAGTGTCAGAAAAATATCACCTATCTTGGCAGCTTCCTGCATCGGCATAACCCTAAAACCGTCAAATACGGCTTCAACAGCCTTGATAGGGTCTATTTCGGTAATAATAACTTTTGCACCCAATCCTTTTGCACGCATTGCCGCACCTTTGCCGCACCAGCCATAACCGGATATTACGACATTTTTGCCTGCTATGACGAGATTTGTCGTACGCATTATTCCGTCCCACGTAGATTGTCCTGTGCCATAACGATTATCGAACAAATACTTGCAATATGCGTCATTGGCGGCTATCATCGGAAATTTCAGCTTCCCAGTATCAGCGAGTGCACGCAGACGAATGACACCGGTAGTCGTCTCTTCACTGCCTCCTATGATTTTGTCGGCGAGATCTGCACGATCACCATGCAGATGGGCGACGAGATCACCGCCGTCATCTATGATGATATCAGGCTTCGTATCAAGAGCCTTATTGATAAACATATCATATTCTTTGTCAGTACAGCCATGCCATGCAAAAACACTGGCTCCTTCTTCGACCAAAGCGGCGGCTACATCGTCCTGTGTTGAAAGCGGATTGCTGCCGGTGATTGCCAGCTGCGCTCCTGCGTGCATAAATACGAGCCCCAAATATGCCGTTTTGGCTTCCAAGTGCATCGTAATAACCAATTTTTTACCGGCAAAGGGTTTGCTTTTTGAAAACACAGCATCAATATGATTTAATACAGGCATAAAATTCTTTACCCATTCTATTTTATCGTGTCCTGACGGTGCAAGCTTAATATCGCGTATCATCGATTCCATTTAATAAAATTCCTCCTAATATGATAGATCGTTTTGTTAACTTAAATGAAAATTGAGGCACCGAACCTTTCAATGGTACAATGTTTCTGCTAGAAAACACACCAATCGAAAGGACGATGCCTCATGCAGAAAATTATACCGATTGTATGCCCTAAATGCAACAATAATCACCATTTCCATAAGTTTGGCAAAGATAAATTCGGTAATCAAAAATATCGCTGCCTTGCTTGTAAACATCAATTTGCACCAGATGCTCTCCCCAGTGTCAGAGGTAAAAAGTATCCTCCTTGCCCTATGTGTGGAAAATCGTCTTTCTTGCATCACGATTATCGTGATTATTCTAACTTTCGTTGCTCTGATAAAAAATGTAATCATTCATTTTTTCAACCAAAATCAACTGCTACTTTGCCACCTTCTGTTTCTAAACTTTTTGGTAAATCCAATTTATCACGCATGCGTCATCCAGTTCATTTAATCATCACTGTTTTAACTCTTTTTTTCATAGGCAAAAGCTCTACTCGTAACATTTCTCTCATGCTTTATCAGCTCTACAGCATCAAGCTTTCTCATGTTAGTGTTGCTGAGTGGTGCAAAAAATTCGCTCCGCTTTTTGATAATATTTCTTTAAAGCTCATACCTTCTATGAATTTCAATTCTGATGAATGGCATGCTGACGAAACAGTGGTTAAAATTGCTGGAAAGAAATACTACATCTGGTTCATCATCGATAGTGAAACCCGCTTTGTTCTTGGTTTTCATCTTTCACCACATCGTTCTTCTCCTCAGGCACATGCTTTATTTCAGCATGTTTCCCCTTTAGGTAATCCCAATGCCATTGTTAGCGATCGCTATAGTGCCTACAAGATTCCTACTAAGTGCTACTTTCCTCATGCTAAACACATTCGTGTCGAGAGCTTTAAGGACGATATTAGCAACAATCTTATCGAAGCTTTTAACAACCGTTTCAAGGCTTGGTATAAAACCAAACGTGGCTTTCATTCTTTTCACTCTGCTAATGCTACTATTTCTGTTTTTGTCTTCTTTTTCAACTTCATGCGCCCTCATACTGGTCTTAATCATTTAACTCCTGCTCAAGTTGCCGGAGCTAACTATAATCCCAATATGAAAAACTTGTTTTCTTTAGCAAGTTGATAAAATTTAGTGCTTTTCTACAGAAACATTAGCTATCTTTTCATTTTTACTTAACAAAGCCTGATAGATAGAGATAGACTTTGACTTATCAGTCAGATATTAAATCCGCCGAACTCAGCAATGGTGCTGGCACAATGACATTCTTCTTTTACACTTGTCAATAGTTCGATGGATTTCATTATAAGATTTTTGATATTGGCACCATTTTTTTCCATAGTGGCGACTACCTCTGCATGTGTAAGAGGTGTTTGTGATATACCGGCGGCCTGATTTGTAACCATTGAAACTGTCGCGTAGCACATTTCTGCTTCATGTGCTAAAGTCACCTCTGGTACATTAGTCATACCGACGAGATCACCGCCGAATCTGGCATACATTTTTATCTCGGCGGGAGTTTCAAATCGGGGGCCTTCCGTGCACACGTATGTGCCGCCCATATGTGCTGTTATTCCCAATTCGCCTGCAGCTTTCTTTAAAACCTGGCGCAGATGCGGGCAATATGGTTCGCTGACATCAGCGTGCACCACTTTACCGTCTTTTCCTTCAAAGAAAGTAGTGATGCGGCTTTTAGTAAAATCAAGGAACTGATCAATAAGAACAAAATCTCCCGGTTTCATGGATGGATTCAAAGAACCGACAGCTGTTGTTGCAAAAATTTTTTTTACACCAATCTTTTTAATAGCCCATATATTGGCGCGATAATTAATTTTATGTGGCGGAATAGAGTGATGACTGCCGTGGCGGGGAATAAATGCCACTTCCACCCCATTATAAATACCTGTTTTAAAACTTACCTCGCCAAAGGGAGTGGTAATGCTGTCATCATGTATATCAGTCAAGATCGAGGGATCATAAACTCCGGTTCCGCCAATTATGGCAATTTCTGGCATAGTATAGCCTCCTGATTTTTTATTATTACATGCTAATCCTTTTTAGTGAATAAATGAATTAAAATTCATTTATCAAGCAATAAATCCTGCAGAAGCTTTTTATTAGTCCGTCCTATTTTTAGCGGATTTATAGAGACAAACCCGTTATGAATAGCCCAAATATCACTGCCTTCAATGTTACCGGCATCGTTTGGTGTTCCATTCATGTAATAACATGTTTCGCCCTGTTCGTCTGTTTCAGCGGCATATTCATTATGGTATGTGCGGCGTCCCTGCTTTGTATAGCGAAAAATATCTGCTCTGTCAGAAATTTTTTTTGGAAAATTTATATTATACATATACGGTTTTTCTCTTCTTAATGCAGGCAGTTTTTGCCTGAAGATTTCTGCGACCTCGGTAAAGCTGAGCTCAGAATTGACCACTCGTGATACGGCTATAGAGAAAATGCCGTGCAGATGGCCCTCCATAGCGGCACCGACTGTGCCTGAATACAATACATCCGTTCCCAAATTGCCGCCGTCATTTATGCCAGATATTATGATATCTGGCAGGTCGTTTTCATACAAAACTTCGGTAGCCAGTTTTGTACAATCGGCAGGTGTGCCATAAACCTTATATGCTTCAACAGGTAGTTGAAAATCGACTCTTTTTACTTTTATTCGGCTATGTGCTGACAGAGCCTGCGACATCCCGCTTTGCTGCACTGCCGGTGCGACTATACGCAGATCATAATTATCTGTTAAAACTTCTGCCATTGCATAAAGTCCCTGTGCGTTAATTCCGTCGTCATTGACTAATAAAATTTTTTCCATAAATTCACCTTTGCCCCATCATGATATGTGTTTGGCCTATTACACGGACATCATCTATCTTTTCCATTGCGAGACTTTGCCATTCAAGCATTTTTCTCGGAGCGGGCTTTGTATAGATGCCGTATGGTGTGATAGGCTGTAAAATCAGCATGATATTTTTATCTGTCCCGCTTAATAAATTTATGGCTTTTTTAAAATCGTTCAAGGAAGTTTCCTGAGCGATAACTATCTTAACATACACATCTTTTTGCCGGGCTATGTGTAAAAAATCCGCGTGCTGTTGCCAAAGCTCCGTATGTACTGCATCCGGCATTTTAAAATCCATACTTATAATGGAGATATTATTGATAACTTTTGATAATTCTTCGGGCAAAGAACCGTTTGTTTCTAAAAAAAATGGCAGATTGATATGTTTGGCCATTTCGTTGATGAAAGCTGTGTGCAAAAGGGGCTCACCGCCGGTAAGACTGATGGAATGATGCCTTTTCAGAAGAATTTTTTGTATATAGGGAAGAATATCAGTTAACTCGACAGGATTTAATAAAGTTGCCTCATTTTCAAGATCACAGTTTTCAGAATGAAGAATATCATTTGTATCACAGTAACCGCAATCAAGATTACAGCCGGCAAAGCGAATGAAAAGCTGACGGCAGCCAGCATATTTTCCCTCACCCTGTATAGAGGAAAATATCTCACTTATCGGTGCATGCAATTTTATGCCTCCTCGTAATATAATGCCGCTGATTTTTCTGTTTCCCATACTTTTACAAATTTCACACGGCATTTTCCTTTTATATTTTCATGCTCGCTTAGTCTATGATATAAATAAGCAGCAATATTTTCTGCTGATGGATTTGAGGACAAGAACGGCTCCAATTCATTAAGATAATGATGGTCAAATTCGCCGATAATCTCTCTGAGGGCACCTTTCAATTTTTTAAAATCAATAAGCATACCCAACTCATCAAGTTTGCTGCCATATACTACTGCTTCAACTATCCAGTTGTGTCCGTGCAGATTATCGCATTTCCCGGGATAACCAATAATGCGGTGGGCTGCGCCAAAATCATTTTTTACTGATAACTCAAACATTTTTTACCTCCTGACAACCTCACTACATAAAATTATAACATAAATAGGTTCTTATTTCAGGTAGAGTTTATATTCCATGTAATAAAAAAATATTGTATATAGGGGATTTTATGATATAAAAAACTTCCAAACCACTTGATCTGAATTGGTTTGGAAGTTTTTGACGCATTATCATTTTGGGAGAAGACATTATTACAGTAATAATACAGCTGAAATGAAATTACACGATACTATTTATGAGCTGCTAAAAATTTTTGGACTTCTTGATAAGAAGGATATGATTTTTGGGTGCCTTTTTTTGTGACACTCAAAGCCGAGAATGCACTGGCTTCGTACATTGATGCTAAAATATCATTGCTTTTTACGTAACAGCTGGCGAAACATCCTATGAAAGCATCCCCGGCACCGGATGAATCAACAGAGTCAACAGAAAAAGCATTTAAACGATGGACGGAGTCTTTACTCACCCACATTGAACCTCTTGCCCCCATCGTGACAATAATATTTTTTATGCCTTTTTCCACCAGCGAAATTGCCGCTTTCTTTATATTTATGTCAGTATCTACGGGCATTTTTGTGATAAATTCAAGTTCTGTTTCATTGGGAACAAAAAAATCACATTCTTTAATTTTTTCAATGTCAAGCTTTGCGTTTGCAGGTGCCGGATTGAGCAGCACTCTGATACCATTTTTAATGGCAAACTGTACAGCATAATATACGGTATCAAGATTGACTTCCAATTGCAGAATTATGAGACTGCATTTTTTCAGATGGTCAGCCGCTTTATGAATGTCTTCGGGCAAAAGATATTCATTAGCTCCTTTTATGATCAGTATTCTGTTTTGTCCTGAGGAATCCACAAATATGGGAGCTACACCACTGGATATATTCTTTACCCGTTCGACAAAAGTAGTATCTATATTGTAATGTTTAAAATTATTTATAGTATTATCAGCGAATATGTCATCACCTACCTTTGTTAATATCATCACATCACTGCCATAGGATGCGGCAGCTACGGCCTGGTTGGCACCCTTTCCGCCGCATCCTATGGAGAATTCGGGAGCTTCCAATGTTTCCCCGTCTATAGGCATTCTGTCTATATAGGAAATTAAGTCTACCATATTAGAACCAATAACTGCTATTTTCAAAAGTTTTCTCCTTATTTTTTACCAGTTGTTACTGAAAAATATTTTTCTTCATTAGATTTCAACATTATTAAAGTCCCCGACTTTTTAGCAGCCAAAAACCCTTCGGGCCTGCATGTAGCAGGTAAAACGAAAGCAGATACCTGTTGATCTGCATTGTATAGAAGCCATCTGGTTGCGCAGGGGAATTCTTTTGTCGAAAAGGTTGTTTTAAAACCGAATCCTTTAGGAGAATCTATTTCAAAAACAGCATTTTCGGTATAATTCTTGAGATCATCCGCCATAAAAACAATTTCAGGGTCATACATGTCGGGCTGATCAAGTTTAGTCAAAGTACTGCCATTTTTTTGTAACTGTTTTATATCTTCATTATAATGCATCCATTTTGGTGTGGGCTTGACATGTGCTGGTATGGATTCGCGTAATTTGAACGCTTTTTCTGGTACATTTGAAGAAATAATGGCATTATCTACATATGCATAATTCATGTGACACATATATTGTAACGGCATGTCGATACCTGTAAGATTTTTTACTTTCATGCCAATGTCCATTTTTGTGTCATTTGCTTTTATAGTAAGACTGGGATGTGATAAATAGTGATAACCGAAGCCTTGACAATATTCGTATTGACCAGTTACTGAAATAGTTTCATCAGAAAGTTCCAACCATGCCTCATCAATTGGTGCACATGACATTTCTCCATGCATTGGATGAGTATCTTCCGGTGATGGACATCCATTTGATAAAAGTCCAGAATGAAAAGCAAAACAACCATAGGTATCAATGATACAGTTTGCTGGCTTGGGCTGGGAAAACATGTTCTTCATCCGCAGGCTTATTCCGTCAAATTCCGCATCCCATATTATTTGCCCCATGTAGGGAAGAACTGTTACATAGCCTCTGCTGTTTGTTAGTTTTACCGCTTCGACTCCTGATGGATATATAAATATGTCGACAGTAAAATTATCATTTTTAAAAATTTCTTTAGATTTTTCTGAAAAAAAACCACGCTTGAGAAAAATTTTATTTTTCATTTTATTTTTACCTCTTTTTGTTATAGTCAATATTCATTGCCGATTCTTTTGTAAAAATAATAGCCAACATAGGCAAAACAGAAGAAATTTACTATAAACGAAAATTGCATTGAACCGGTTATGTCTGAGACAAGTCCCTGGATAGCAGGCACAAACGCCGCGCCTATTATGGACATGACAAGGACAGCTCCGGCAGTTTCAGTATATTCTTTTTCTACTGAATTTAATGTTTCGGCGTAAATAGTCGCCCAGCATGGTCCCATCAATATGCTTATTGCTACTGCAGCGTATACTGCTGTAAAACTTGGTATAAAAGAAACATAAAGGACCAATGCACACCCGATAATTGAATATGCTAATAAAACTTTATTTGCAGAAAATTTTGCAATCAAAAAATTTGCTATAAATTTCCCAACAAAAAAACATGCATAGCTAATTACCATAAAATCAGCAGCCATACGTTCATTTATAGTGTTATCGAGAACTAAAGCCAATCTTATTGTAAATGACCATACAGCTACCTGCATTCCTACGTAAAGAAACTGAGCTGCAATTCCCTTCTTGAATTTACTGTTTTTAATGAGATATTTTAAAGTTTTGATAATTCCTGCGTCGTTTTTATTTGATGTTTTTTCGATAGTCTTACATTTAGGATATTTAGTGATGAGAAATAGAATAAATACTGCAACTAGAATATATATCATAATTTTATATGGATGTAGAGTATGCTGCAACATTTGCAACTTAAAAGCATGCAGAGCTGTTTCATTTAGAACAGCCATTTGTGTAGCCAAACTGGCACCATTTTGAAATATCAGGTATTTTCCCAGCAGGATTCCGGCGGCAGCGCCAATAGGATAAAAAGTTTGGCTTATATTTAAACGCAATGTAGAATATTTGCGAGGTCCTAACATGGTGCTATAAGTGTTTGAAGCTGTTTCCAGAAAACCAAGGCCTATAGCAATGGAAAAAACAGCAAATAGGAACATCGTATATGTGGCCATGTCAGATGCGGGAAAAAATAATCCGCAGCCAATAATATAAAATAATAAACCACATAGGATAGCAAATTTGTAGCTAGTCTTTTTGATTACTATGGATGCTGGTATTGATATCAAAAAATATCCACCGTAAAAAGCACTTTGCACTAAGGCACTTGCAAAGTCGCTTAATGTAAATACACTTTTGAATTGAGTGATCAATATATCGTTTAAGCTCGCTGCAGCACCCCATAGTGGAAATAAGCATGATAATAATATGAATTGAAAAATTGGTGTTTTGTTTAAATAACCATCATCGTATTGTAGTAAAGCATCTTTCTTATCTGCCATAATTTTTCCTCCAAGTAAACATTGAGAAAACAGTTATTCCAATAAATAAGTGTTTTCTCAATATAAATCTTTATTATTAATTCACAATTTCCACGCCGTGGCTTGTACCAATTCTTTCTGCACCGGCAGCTATCATTATATCTGCATCCTGTCTGCTGCGAATACCACCGGCAGCCTTTACTTTGGCTTTGCCATTAACAGTCTTTTTCATTAGGGCAACGTCTTTTTCTGTTGCTCCGCCTATGGAAAAACCTGTTGATGTTTTTACGAAACTTGCACCCGCTTCAACAGCCAGATTGCATGCACGTACTTTTTCACTATCTGACAGCAGGCAGGCTTCTATAATAACTTTTACGATTGCTTTACCTTTTGTTGCTTTAACAACTGCAGAGATGTCATTTTTGACATATTTGTCATCACAGTCTTTCAATTTGCCTATGGCTATCACCATATCAATCTCTGAAGCACCATCTTTGATGGCCTGTTCTGTTTCAAAAACTTTTACAGATGTGGGAGTGGCTCCCTGCGGAAAACCAATTACTGTGCAAACAGCAATATTTGTATTTTTTAGCTGTTCATACGCATCTGATACCCATATAGGACTGATACATACAGAGGCAAAATTGTATTTTTTTGCCTCTATTAAAAGTTTTTCCAGATCCTTTTTTACGGCATCTGTTTTTAATAATGTGTGGTCTATCAATTTTGCATAATCCATAGTCTACCTCCGTTAGCGTTGATATTTATTACAAAATTTATCTTAACATATTTTCGAACTTATGTAAACTAAATAATGAAATTAATTTCATTATTTAGTTTACATTGAAAAATATCCTTTGTTATTATGAACAATTGTTTAATAATGAATAATCAAATGAAAAAGACATAATTCCAATAAGTTAAATTTTTAGATATAACCTATTAGAACTATGTCTTTTTATCTTTATCTATTATTTTATTAACGCATGTGCTGTATATTGATCTGTTACCAATATGTTGGCAAAACCGCCTGCCAAAGCCGCTTTTATAGCAGAAATTTTTCTTTGGCTGCCTGCAACAAGAATTCGTTTTTCCTTATTCTTTAACTCTTCCAAATTTATCCCGACTGTTCTGTTGTCAAGTTCTTTATTACATAATTCACCTTCTGCGTTAAAAAAACGTGAACATATATCACCGACAGCATCTTCCTTTAATATACGCTTATCCTTTTCATCAATGTAACCTAATCTAAAAAGCAGAGCATCATCTTTTACAGTCCCTACTGTAAATACCGCTATGTTTGCCTGGCGACCAAGTTCCAATATCCTTTTTATATGACGATCATTTTCTACTAATTTTTTCATCTGTACACTGTCGAACATTAGCGGTAATGGTAAATACCGGCCGACCGTGTTGAATGATTCAGAAAATAATTCAACAACTTCATAGGCATAGGTATTACTTTGCGAATGACTGACGCCACCTTTTAATTGGACAATTTGTACACCTTTTAGTGACTTTGATCGTAATTTCAAAGCCACATTATAAATAGTAAGCCCCCAACTTACACCTATAATATCACCGTCTTTAGTCACTGCATATAGATATTCTGCTGCCTTTGCACTTATGCTTTTTGTTATTTCATCTCGTGTATCAAGTGGCGTATAAGCGATTTTCACGTCATCTAAATTATACTTGCTGATTAACATCTGTTCTAAGCTGCTATTGTCTTCAATAGGATCTACTATATTTATCCGGACAAATTTTTGATCTTTTGCATATTGCAGCAATCGTGAAACAGTTGGTCTGGATATATTTAGTTTTTCAGCAATTTGCTGTTGGCTGTAATCTGACTCATAATATAATTTTGCAATATTTATACTGAGCCGTTCTTTGTTGTTGTCCATTTGTATATTCCTCAAATTGTATATTATTCAAAAATTATTGTAAATTTATTGGAACGTAATATAATATTTTTATAAAAAATATCGAATAATAAAAAGCTATCGCATAGCAGCACTAACTACTTGCAATAGCCTTTTATTTTGTGGCAGTAATCCTATCGTTATGATATATTTATTATGTGCAGCATAGATTTTTAACGAACAATGTCATCATATGAAACGGCACGTGTATGTTGGGTATGACTCCATTCGTGTTCATTGCGATGCAGAAATCCCAAAAATACTATAGGAATCCAGCTGTATATAAAAATAGGATATAAGATAAGATAAAACCATGCTTTTAATCTAACACGTATTTTTAGCAGTATAATAACAGGTAAAACATATTGCCCTAACGTAATCACTGTAAGCAATGATGAAGGAAGAAATTGATATATATTGGTAAATAAGCTTATGCCGAAACCCATTTGAATATAACTCATGATAACGAAAATCGTGGATATCATCAGAATATGAGGTTGCAATAAATGCATGCAGCCATCCAATATGCGGATATCATGTTTTTTTATACCGGCCTTGATCATTTTGGGTATAAAACGGTGAGCAACATCAAATTGCCCTTGTGCCCAACGTTTTCGCTGACGCCATGACTGCATAAATGTAAGCGGTTTTTCATCATAAACTATGGCATCGTGGGCCCATGTGGTTTTTATTCCTTCAGTTAAAGCTTTCATCGTAAATTCCATATCTTCTGTCAGACATGTGGCGCCCCAGCCATATTTATGCAATACATCTGTTGTTATGCACATGCCAGTACCACCAAGAACGGAAGACAAACCTATGTTGGTTTTTGCCAGATGCCATATATGATCAATTACCCAAAATGAAATGGCAAAAGTTCCGGAAATCCATGTATCGTAAGGATTTTTTGCATCAAGGTAACCTTGAATGAGTTTATCACCCTTGCAGAGACGATTGTTCATTTCTAATAGAAAGCGTTTATCGACAAGATTATCCGCATCAAAAATTGCCACAGCATCATATTGCCGCTGCATTTTGAAAAGACGACTGAACATCCATTCCATGGCAAAGCCTTTGCCATGTTTTTCTTTATCAGTTCTTTCATGAACGATGGCGCCGTGGACTGAAGCAATTTGTGCAGTATTGTCACTGCAATTGTCAGCTATAACAAAAATATCGTATAGGTTTTTGGGATAATCAAGCTGTCCGAGATTATCTATTAATTGACCGATGACAGCTTTTTCGTTATGCGCGGCAATGATTACTGCAAACGACTTTTCAGGTACAAGAATTTTGACCTCCTTGCGCCTCCATAGTCCACAGACACCGATACAAAAATAATATACTGTAAATAAAAATATTATCCCCTGTATCGGCAGCATAATATAATCGAGAGCATATGTCATTAGAATTAGTTCCCCTTTGGCTGTATATCTTCAGGCATACTCTGCCCGCACAAACCATGAATGCATTAAGCGATTTTGTTGCAAATAGTATTTAATATACCAAAAACAGCATATGTAGAAAAAATAGCGAATAAAACTGCAAACGGAAATACCGCTCGGCATAGGAAGATAAGACCTAAAGCAAACAGCAGGGAAAGAATCAATGCTGCTATATTTATTTTTTCGCCAGTACCTTTAAAATCAGGATAATGGATATTGCTTACCATTAAAAAACCTGTAAAAATAACTACAAAAGGTACGACATACCCGATCATTATCGGTGGTATAAAAGGCAGATTGGCTATAAGCATGGCAGCTGTTGCTATCATGCAGCCGCCGGCAGGAATGGGCAGCCCCATGAAGTAGCCGTGCAATGTGCCGGCATTGACATTAAAGCGTGCCAGACGCCACATTCCGCAAACAGCGTAAATAACACCGGCGATAATACTGAAATACATAAAATAACGCAAACTGTCAGGCGGGGTGCCAGTTTTCATGGCAGCCATGCTGATAATTGATAAGGTGAAAAGAACCGATATTATTCCGGGAGCAACGCCGAAGGAAACGACATCGCAAAGAGAATCCATTTCCTTGCCCCGTTCATCGGTGGTACCGAAGTAACGGGCAAGACGGCCGTCCAGTCCGTCTGCAAGCAGTGCCAGTAATATAAATATAGGGGCATCAATCAAAGGACCAAACTTAACTCCACCCATAAGCATCACAAATATGGACAATATACCAAATACCAAATTCATCGAAGTGCAGACATTTGGTATCCATGCTTTACTCATTATTTTTTTATCCTCCCAATAATTGTTTCTCCGCCGACAACTTTATCGCCTTTTTTGACGAGCACAGCTATGTTGTCAGGCATGACGACCTCAGTACATGAACCGAATTTAATGAGACCGTAAAGCTCGCCCTTTGTCAATGTATCATTGAGTGTGACCCAGGATACGATGCGTCGGGCTAAGATTCCTGCTATTTGTGTAACTGTGATTCTCATTTCGCCATTGTCTATACCAATCATGTGGCGTTCATTTTCAAAACCAACACTATTTTTATATGCCGGACGAAAACGCCCGCAGGTATATTGCTGTAACTTTATTTCGCCTTTTATGGGACTGCGGTTGACGTGAACATTAAAAACCGACAAAAAAATCGTTACCTTGGTTCCGGGTCCCTTGACAAAATCATCATGATCAATTTTAACAACTTTCATGACTTTCCCGTCGGCAGGCGAAACGATCACTGATTTATCATCTGGTATATTTCTTTTTGGATTTCTGAAAAAAAATGTAAAGAATCCTGCAAGAACGCCTGGAGCAACAGCTGCATACGGCCCGATAAAAGCACCTGTACCAACAGTTAAGGCCGCGGCAAAACCAATGAACTTGTAACCTTCTTTAACAATATTCATTTTTATTACCTCTTCTATAATTAAAAACTGAATTATCAGTTCAATATATGTGTACTGCACACACTTATAACATATCAATTATAGTATAATACATTTTTTTTGTCTACTGATTAGTCTTTTTTTTCCATGACCATACAGCTTTTATAAAGCGGGGCAGGGCCATCAGACGACCGGCTCTGCTTGGCTGCATCATCCCGCGGAAAAGCCATTCTAATTTTGCTTTCTGCATCCATAAAGGGGCTCTTTTCATGACACCGGCCATGACATCAAGTGTGCCGCCGACGCCGATAGCAAGAGAACAGTTCAATTCATGTAAATGCGTATACAGCCACTTTTCTTGTTTGGGGACACCAAGCGCTGCAAGAAGGATATCTGGCTTCGCAATATTTATTTCTTCAACTATTTTTTTTTCGTCAGCAAGCGTAAAAAAACCGTTTCTTACTCCTGCTATCTGAATTCCGGGATAATCTGCCATTGCTTTTAATTTTGCTTTTTCCGCTACACCCGGAGCTGAACCGAAAAAAAATATACGCCAGCCTTTTTGCGGCGCTGCTGCCAATAGCTTTTGCACCAGATCAAATCCGGCAACGCGTTCAGGCATAGGCACTCCCAGGTAATTAGATGCCCATACTGTGCCGGCGCCATCGGGAACTACCAGATTGACTTTATTCAGTATTTCTCCCAATTCATTATCTTTGGTGGCACGCATAAGCATTTCGGCATTAGCTGTTGCGATCATTGATTTGTTTTTCGCTTCAATAAAATGTGTTGCTGCTTCCACTGCCTGACACATAGTTACTGAAGCCACTTTTATACCCAGAATATCAACCGTTGTAAACAATTGCCCATTCCCCTTTTTACAGTTAATCTCCTATTTAGAGACGGCTCAGTAATATACGCTATCCCGCAACAAATAGATTTACAAGCCAATAAGACATTTTATCATATTCTCTGTATTATGGAAAACTATTTATTATACCTATGTTGAAAAAATCCCATATTGACAACATGCAGCTTTACAAATATAAGATTTTCTGATATTGTTTGAGAGATATAACAAATTTTTATTTTTAAATATTCAGAACGGGAGAAAAGATGAAATTTATAGATAGAACAAAAATAACTGTCAAGGCTGGTGACGGCGGAAATGGCAAATCGGCTTTTCGCCGGGAAAAATTTGTGCCTAAAGGCGGACCCAGTGGTGGTGACGGCGGAAAAGGCGCCGATATAATATTCATTGTCGATAATAACATGAATACATTGCTGGATTTTCGTTATAATCGTAAATTTTTAGGGAAAAATGGCGGTAACGGAGATATAAAGAATCAATTTGGCAGAAATGCGCCTGATTTAATGATAAAGGTTCCTGCAGGCACAATCATTAAAGATGAAGACACCGGTAATATTTTAGCTGATCTGACGGACGCAGATGAAAGTGTTGTCATCTGCAAGGGCGGACGAGGCGGCCGAGGTAATGCACGTTTTTCCAATAGTGCTAATCGCGCTCCTACTTTTGCCGAACTTGGTGAACCTGGTGCTTATAAAAAGTTGATTTTGGAATTGAAAGTGCTGGCTGATGTGGGACTTATAGGGTATCCCAGTGTTGGCAAATCCAGTCTTATAGCGTCTGTGTCAGCAGCACGTCCCGACATAGCCGAATATCATTTTACCACTTTATCCCCTATTCTTGGCGTGGTCAGTGTGGGACCTGAACAGAATTTCGTTATGGCCGATATTCCAGGACTCATTGAAGGTGCAGCAGACGGGATCGGGCTCGGACATGATTTTCTGCGGCATATTGAACGGACAAAGATTCTTATACATGTTATAGATGCATCCGGCATAGAGGGAAGAGATCCTGTCGATGACTTTTATAAAATAAACAAGGAATTAGCATTATATGCTGATAAATTGACAAAAAGTCCGCAGGTAATTGCTGCCAATAAGATAGATCTGCCTGAAGCTGCTGAGAACTTAGTCAGACTAGAAGCGTTGGCTAAAAAAGAAGGACTTCCTTTCTTTAAAATATCAGCAGCAACAAAAGAAGGGGTAACTGATTTAATGAAGCATGTATATACCATGCTGCTCAATTATACAGCACCTCCTGAAATTGAAGAAAAGATCAAGATATACAATGCTGAAAAAGATAATGATGAAATTAAAATATCCAGAGACATGACAGGAGATTTTGTTGTTTCGGGGAAGGCATTAGACAAGCTGGTCGCCATGACTAATTTTGCCAATGACGAAGCTTTGCGCCGCTTTCAGTATATTTGGCGGCTCAAGCAGATTGATGGAAAGCTGAAAGACAAAGGTATCAAGGAAGGCGATACTGTGCACATTGGTGCGATGGAATTTGAATTTAGAGAATGAAAATCTGGAGGATGAAATTTGATTCGAAATACATTAACAGGCAAACAAAAACGATTTTTACGTTCAGCAGGAACAGCGCTTGAACCTATTGTTCAAATAGGCAAGGAAGCAGTGACGCCGTCATTGGTTAAAAGTGCCGATGATGCAATAACGAAAAGAGAACTTATTAAGGTCAGGGTATTGCAAAATTGCATGCAGTCTCCCGAAGAGGCGATAACTCTTTTGGCAGAAAGAACAGATTGTGATCTGGTTCAGCTGATAGGTCGCAACGGATTATTATTCCGCAAGAATTTTAAAAAACCTAAAATAGAATTGCCTAAATAATACAGACGAGGGTAAATTCAATGAAGGACAGAGATGAAATAAAAGAGGCCGGACGCATTGTTGTTAAAGTCGGTACAAGCACGTTGAATCATGCGGGAGGACGTTTAAATATCCACCGTATCGAGTGCCTGGTACGGCAATTGTCAGATCTTTCTAATCAAAACAGGGAAATAGTACTTGTAACGTCAGGAGCTGTGGGAGCCGGCCTCAGCCGTATGAAAATGGGAGAAAAACCCGACAGTATCCCGGAAAAGCAGGCCTTGGCCGCCATCGGTCAGGGAATTCTTATGCATATCTATGAAAAATTGTTTGGTGAATATGGGCAGACTGTAGCTCAGGTGCTTTTGACAAAGGAGAATTCAGTTCGCTACTCACAGTATATAAATTCACGCAATGCACTTTTGGCACTGCTGCAGATGCAGGTTATTCCGATAATTAACGAAAATGATGTCGTGGCGGTGGATGAGCTTAAAATTGGCGATAATGATACTTTATCTGCCACAGTTGCCAGCTTGGTGGATGCTGATGTATTGGTGCTCCTGACGGATACAGACGGACTTTATACCGATAATCCGCAGGTATGCCCGGATGCAAAACTTATAGACGAAATTTCTGAGATAACTCCGGAAATAGAGAATGCCGCCGGTGGTGCAGGCACAAAATTAGGCACAGGGGGCATGTTCACAAAGGTTCAGGCAGCGAAAATAGCTGTTAATTCCGGAGTGACTATGGTCATTGCCAATGGCAGCAGGAAAAATGTATTGACGGATATTTTTGCCGGAGAAAATATAGGAACTATTTTTCCTGCGCATGAAACACATTTGAAGCAAAGAAAAAGCTGGCTGGCTTTTGGTAAAAGAATTGCAGGCAGCATAGTGGTTGACCGTGGCTGTGAGGAAGCTCTTATAAAACACGGTTCGAGTATACTGGCTGCAGGTATAACTGATTTTGAGGGGCTTTTTATTGAAGGAAGCACGGTCAGGGTTCTGTCAGCTGATGCACGTGAGATAGCTCGTGGCATTATAAATTATGATACGAAATCGCTGAGAAAAATAATAGGTCATAATACCAAAGATTTTGCATCACTCTTGAATGGAAAAGTGTATGATGAGGTAATACATCGCGATAATATGGTCCTTATGGTTTAAGTAAAGCTTTCTCATAGCCTTTAAGAAAGGGGTTTCTTTGTGGAAAATACATTATTACTGAATGAACAGGCTGGAGCAGCTCAGGCTGCAGTAAATGAGCTGGCAGGATTATCTACCTTGGAAAAAAATAAAGCATTGTCTGATATGGCGGATACTTTAGAACATCGTCAAAGGCTCATTTTAGCTGAAAATCAGATTGATTTGACCAACAGCCGCAATAAGAACCTTAGTGCGGCTATGCTTGATAGATTGATGCTTAATGAAGAACGCATACATCAAATTGCAGATGGACTCAGGAAAATAGCCGCTCTGCCAGATCCTGTGGGCAGTGGACTGATGGAAGTGAAACGACCAAATGGGCTTGATATAAGGGCTGTGCGAGTACCATTAGGTGTTGTCGGTATAATCTATGAAGCTCGTCCCAATGTCACAGCTGATGTTGTCGGTTTGTGCATAAAATCAGGAAATGCAGTTCTTTTACGCGGCGGTTCAGAAGCGGTGAATACTAATAAGATAATAAGTTCAATGCTGGCTGCGGCGGCGTACAGTGCCGGAGTGCCAGAAGGATCAATTCAATTTATTGATCCAACAGACCGCAGTCTGGTTACCGAAATGCTTCATCTGCGCAAGTATATAGACGTTATTATTCCGCGTGGAGGCAGCAATTTGATAAAATATGTTGTTGATAACAGTACTGTTCCGGTTATAGAAACGGGAGCGGGTATTTGTCATGCTTTTATTGATAAAAGCGCTGATAAGGATATGGCTGCCAATATAGTAATAAATGCAAAAACATCAAGGCCTGCTGTCTGCAATACGATAGAGACTCTTTTGGTACACCGGGATATAGCCAAGGACTTTCTTCCGCTAATAGCTGATAAACTTTCTAAATATAATGTGGAAATGCGCGGCTGCGAACGTACCAGAGCTTTTTGCCCGGATATGGCACCTGCTGGAGAAGAAGACTGGGCAACTGAATATCATGATCTTATTCTCTCTATAAAGTTAGTTGATGATATAAATGCGGCTGTCAGCCATATTAACACATATGGAACGAAACATTCGGAAGTGATCGTGACAAACGACTATGCCAGTGCTCAGTTCTTTCAAAATAAAATAGATGCGGCTGCTGTATATGTGAATGCATCTACACGCTTTACGGACGGTTTTGAGTTTGGCTTTGGCGCTGAAATAGGTATCAGCACACAAAAACTTCATGCAAGAGGACCGATGGGCTTGAATGCGTTGACTACTATGAAATATTTGATCAATGGAAGCGGACAGATACGTTGATGCATCGATTTAGAGGATATCTGAGAACATTAAAGCAGTATTTGCACACTGCAAAAGGCAGGCATGATTTTCTTGATTATTTAAGAGCGCTGTTTATTATGCTTATGATCATGCTTGTTATGTATTTATTAATAAAATATTTATCAGGAGAGTACCAATGAGAAAGATTGGGATAATGGGCGGAACTTTTGATCCTATCCATTACGGTCATCTGATGACAGCTGAGGCAGTGCGTGATGAATATAAAATGGAACAGGTTATTTTCATTCCGGCTGCGAATCCGCCGCATAAATCTGGGCTGACAATCACGCCTGCTATTCACCGTTTCAATATGACACTGTTGGCTACATGTTCAAATCCATGTTTTCAGGTATCTAATATTGAAATGCGCCGTACAGGTCCTTCTTACACGATAGATACTGTATACGAACTCATAAGGGCTTACGGAAAAGATACAGAAATCTATTTTATAACCGGGGCTGATGCTGTTCAGGAACTTCCGACATGGGATAGAATAGAAGAGCTTTTGAGTATCTGTCAGTTCATTGCGGCGACGCGCCAGGGATGTATACCTGATGTCAATGCTATAAAAAAACATTTTGGAGTGTTGGGAGAAAAGCGTATTCATCGCCTGGCTACACCGGAACTAGAAATATCTTCAACAGATATACGAAATCGTTTGAAAAAGGGTTATTCTATAAAATACATATTACCGGAAGCCGTCGAACAATATATACGCAAGGAGCATTTGTATCTTACTTAGAAGGATCTGCTGTTCAATAAATAGAAATTGATAGGCAAATAGCAGAGTATTTGTCAAATAAACTTATATACGTTATAATGTAAGGCAAAGTCCTTTGACGAAGGGAGAAAAATGCTATGATCGGCGATATTTTCCGACAGGAACGGGAAAAACGGCAGATTACTTTAAAGGATGTCGAGAATGAGACAAATATCCGTATTTTATATTTGGAAGCCATAGAAAAAGGTGACTATAAGGTAATACGCGGTGAGGTATATCTTAAGGGTTTTATTAAGACATATGCAAAATTTTTAGATATTGATTATAATGAGATTTTAAAAAAGTATTATGAAGAAAATGGAATCGCTGCACCAGAAGACGATAGTTATCTAAGGCAGCATAATCCACAGACTGCTGATGAATCCGCCGCATCTGATCAGCAGCATTCTTCCCTGACTAAGGTTGATAAATCCGAGTCTGGCTTTCGGCAGCGTGTGGAAGAACGTCGGAAAAAAAGAAGTTCTGCCAATATTGTCTTTGGTTTAATAATAGCTATAGTAGTGATTGGCTGCGCAGCTTATTTTGTCATGCCCCTTTTGACGTCGTCAGGAGCATCAGTGGGTCCTGTTGTGCCTGCGGCCGATACAAAGGCTGTCCAGCCGGCAGCAGAGCCTGTGGAGAAAACACCGGTACCTGTTGAATATGATGGCGTTCATATGGAAGCTGTTTTTAATAATAAATGCTGGGTGGAAGTAAAAGTAGATGGAAAAACAGTTCTTGAAAAAACTGTTGATCAGGGCAGCACTTTTAAATGGGACGGAAAACAGGAAATTCAAGTGATTTTGGGTAATGCGGGAGCGGTAAAAATTATGATCAACGGTAAGGATGCTGGCAGTTTAGGCGCTGACGGTGCAGTGGTTACCAAAAAGTTTACCAAGGATAAAATAGAAGATGTAAAAAAATAAAGCAGGTGCATAGATGAAATGTCCATTTTGCGGCACAGTTGACAGCCGCGTCATTGATTCACGGTCTGCAGATGACGGAAATTCAACAAGACGCCGCAGAGAATGCTCTGCCTGTGGCAAACGGTTTACGACTTATGAAACAGTAGAAACAATACCGCTTATAGTCATAAAAAATGATGGACGTCGTGCTGTTTTTGATCGCAATAAACTTTTGAACGGTATTATTCGCTCATGTTATAAGCGGGACATTCCTATCGAGGATATCATTCATTTTGCAGACGATATCGAAAAGGATTTGCATAATATGATGGCATCTGAAATTCCCAGCAAAAAAATCGGTGAACTTATTATGGAGAGATTAAAACATTTTGATGAAGTAGCTTATATACGTTTTGCTTCTGTTTACCGCAAATTCACAGATATTGATAATTTTGCTCAGGAACTGGCAGAATTGAGATCAACGAAAGAGAATAAAAAATAAAAAGACTGTTGCCAAAACTGCTTTTGGTTGCCATAATAAATATTATGCTGCCAGTATTGTGGTTTTGCCAACGGCTTTTTTTTTACAGCTGTTGATCTGATGAAGCATTGCACTAACTTTTGGAGGTACAAATTTTGTCATGGAAAATTAAAAATCATTTACAGGAAATTTTGGCTGCCGAAGAAGGATATAGTTTATATCCTGCCGGTATCCGTACACGTTTTGCACTTTGCTATCCCAACCACTATAATGTCGGTATGTCCAATCTTGGGCTGCATATAATTTATCATCAAATAAATTCTCGTACCGACAGCGCGGCCGAACGTTTTTTTCTTCCGGACGGCAATCTGCAAAAGCAATACGAACAAAGCAATACTCCACTCTTGAGTCTTGAGTCGCAAAATCCTCTTTATGAATTTGCCATTATAGGTTTTGCCGTGTCTTTTGAGTTGGATTATTTTAATATATTGTCCATGCTGTCACGCGGCAAAGTAAAATTGCTGGCCTCAGAACGCGGTGAAAATGATCCCTTGGTAATCGCCGGAGGACCATGTGCTACGTTTAATCCCGAACCGTTGTATCTTTTCATTGATGCTTTTATTATCGGTGAGGGCGAAGAAACAATAAATCATTTTCTTGATGTATATCTCAGCACACGCAGGAAAGGGGAGTCACGCCAGAAAGCATTGCTTTGTCTGGCTAATATTCCTGGTGTATATGTTCCTGCCTTTTACAAACATGACTATGATGAAAGCGGCGTGCTGCGGTACATTTATCCGGATAAAAATGTACCGGCAAATATATTACGGCAGTGGGTAAAAAATATAGATGATTATCCGGCACATACAGTAATCAAAAGCAATAACACAGAATTTAATTTTTACTTGATTGAAACAGCTCGCGGCTGCGGACGCCATTGCCGTTTCTGTATGGCAGGCTATTGTTTTCGTGTCCCGCGCAACAGAAGTATAGAATCCATCATGCAGATGATAAGCAATGTTCCGGCAAAGGAAAAAATAGGATTGATGGGAGCGGCTGTATCCGATCATCCGCAAATCGATGAGATATGCCGTTTCATAAATGAGCGTAACCATCCGATGTCTGTGGCTTCGTTTCGGGCAGACTCTGTCACGCAGCTGCTGGTTGATTCTTTGGCTGCAAGCGGGCAAAAAACGCTTACACTTGCCCCGGAAGCGGGCAGTGTAAAACTGCGCCGCATTATCAATAAAGGAATTGAAGATGCTCACCTGTATAAATCAATAGATATGGGAATAAAGGCAGGTATTCAGAATTTCCGCCTTTATATTATGGTCGGTCTGCCGGAAGAAACTGATGAAGATATAGAAGCCATAATAAAAATGGCGTTTGATCTGCGCGGGTATATGGATAAGAACAAGGCCCGCGGTAAGTTGACATTGAGCGTAAACCCATTTGTTCCTAAACCGTTTACGCCATTTCAATGGATGGCTATGGCCGATATGCAAAAAGTTTCCGCGGTAATGAAATATATAAGGGCTTCTTTAAAGAAAGAAAAGAATATTGAAGTCTTGACCGAATCACCTAAAGAGGCATATTTACAGGGGATATTGGCGCGCGGAGACAGAAAGCTGTCGCAGATTCTTTATGAGGCGCACATGCTGGGAGGCAGTAAGGCCTTTCGGCGAGTTATGAAAACCCATAAAATCAGCGACTCCTTTTATCTTTACCGTGAAAGAAATATTGATGAACTTTTACCATGGAACATACTGGAGATGGGGGTAAAAAATGATTATTTTATCCACGAACTGGAAATGGCAAAAAAACAAAAATTTACTGTAAAGTGCTTTGACGGCTGCAAGCGATGCGGCGTTTGTTAAAGGAGATAATACAATGAAGACAGTTCGACCGTTTTATAAATTATCTGTTTTGAGTAGGTATGAAAATAAAATTATTCATGGCATATCACAAAGAGGCGGCGGTGTCAGTGAAGGCTGTTATCAATCTTTAAATTTGGGGCTGCATGTGGGTGATGAAACGGCTAGAGTAATCGAGAACAGAAAAAGATTTTGCGGGGAACTCGGTATTAAGTTATCGCGTACAGTTTGCTGCGAGCAAGTGCACGGCACAAATGTCCGCATTGTCGATGAAAAAGATATGGGGCGCGGGACGCTCACTCTTGAGGATATTATAGAGAATACCGATGGTTTGATCACAAATAAAAAAAATATAGCCCTCATGCTCTTTTTTGCTGATTGCACACCGGTGTTTATATATGATCCCAGGAATGATGCCATCGGATTATCTCATGCAGGCTGGCGGGGAACGCTGGGCAATATAGCCGCAAAAACATTGCGTGCAATGCATGACGCATACGGTACGAAACCGAGTGATTGTATTGCGGCGATCGGACCTTGCATCGGCGGCTGCTGTTATGAAATAGGTGATGAAGTAGCCGAAAAATTCAATGATATTTTCACATCTATGCATTTACCATCAACTGCTTTTTCACGCATACTTTTTCGTGATGAAGGTAAATATCATCTTTCTCTTTATGAGGCGAACAGTGCGCTGCTTGTGCAGGAAGGGATTAGTTCTGAAAATATTTCATCTGAACATTGCTGCACCAGCTGCAATGTTGATGAATTTTACTCATATAGGGCAGAAAAAGGAAAAACGGGAAGGCATGCCGCTGTCATTTGTCTGAAATAACCGGTGCAGTATCTGTAAAAAAATTTAGCGGCAGCAGGAAATTACTGTTTTTAAGAGGAATTTATTTCAGTTGGCATTTAGTGGCAGATATGTTATTTATCTGTGAATATATATGCATTTTATATATTAATATTTGTACGAAATGAAGGTACTATATATCTTCAGAGGAGATATTATAATGATAAGGGAAAACATAGCAGCAGTAGAGACTTTTATTAAAGAAGCCAGTGAAAAGCGTCAGTCGGATATGACAGAAAAGGTAAAACTTGTCGCAGTGACAAAAAATCACACTGTTTCAGAGATACGTGAAGCAATTGATGCAGGAACAGCTTTTATAGGTGAGAACCGTATTCAGGAGGCATCAGAGAAATATCAGCAGCTTGGCAACACGGTGGAATGGCATTTGATCGGGCATTTGCAGACCAATAAGGCGAAACAGGCAGTAAAAATATTTGATTTGATCGAGTCAGTGGACAGTATAAAAATTGCTGAGGCAATAAATAAAGAAGCGGCAAAGATAGATAAAGTTCAGGATATACTTGTTCAGGTGAATTTAGTAAAAGAACAGAGTAAAAACGGAGTATATATGGAAGATCTGCCGGCACTGCTGCTTGATATAGATTCTCTGGAAAAATTGAGACTGCGTGGACTCATGTTTATAGCGCCTAATGTTGAAAATCTTGAAGAAGTCCGGCCCATGTTCAATTCTATGTATAAATTGTTTAGGAAAGTGCAAAAAATGGAATTTTTGAATGCTGATATAAAATATCTTTCTATGGGAATGACACATGATTATAAAATTGCCATTGAAGAAGGTGCCAATATTGTACGTGTTGGTACAGCCATATTCGGACCGCGCCAATATTAAGGAGGAGCGATTATGAGTTTTTTTGATAAGTTTGGCAGTAAAATGGGTTTGACTGACGATAAAGATAAAAACCGTGGAGATTCACGCAACAGGCAAATGGATCCTGAGTCGGATGAATATGAAGAATATGAGGATAGTCCTGTCAGCCAGGACAATGTGGTTGACTTTCAGTCGGTTGCCGCAAATTCAGCGGGAAACAGTTCCGGTATAGCCGGCAGGCAAATGAAGGTTATAATTATTGAACCGGCTTCTTTTGACGATGCTCAGCAAATTGCCGAACACATAAAAGCGCGCAAACCTGTTGTTTTGAATTTCGAAAATACAAACGACGAAACGGCAAAAAGGATTATCGATTTTATAAGCGGTGCTACGTACGCTCTTGCTGGAGACATAAAAAAGGTAGGGCAGCATATTTTTTTATGTGCACCTAATAACGTGAATGTTACTTTTTCTGATGCAGCAGCATCAAAACCCGTTCCACCACGTGATGATAAACTTCCTTGGGAATAAATAACGATATATTTGGGGTGATTTTATGAAAATAGGATTTATAGGCGGCGGGGCAATGACAGAAGCTATAGTCTGCGGCATATCTTCTCAACCGTGGATTAAGCCGCAGGATATTTATGTTTCCGATCATAAAGAAGACCGTTGTAATTATCTGAAAGAAAAATATAGTATAAATGCAATAGTAGGGGCGCAGTCTTTTATAAAAACTGCTGATGTAGTGATCTTAGCTATAAAACCGCAGACAGCGTTTAAGGCTGTCGATGAAATAAAAGACAGTGTTGATGCCGGAGCAATTATTATATCTATTATAGCGGGATTGGCGCTTGCTGATTTAGAAAAAAGTTTTCCTGATAATCCGGTTATCCGTGTTATGCCTAATACTCCTATGGCGGTGAGTGCGGGAATGTCAGCGATAGCCACGGGCAGTAAGACAAAAAAAGCGGATGCCAATATTGCTGAAAGAATTTTTTCTTCGGCAGGGCAGGCTGTAATAGTTGAAGAGAAATTAATGGATGCTGTTTCAGGACTATCAGGCAGCGGACCGGCTTTTATTTTTATATTGATCGATGCTATGTCCGATGCCGGCGTAAGGGCAGGCTTGAAACGAGATACCGCCGTTAAACTGGCAGCACAGACGGTTTTCGGTTCTGCAAAAATGGTTCTTGAAACGGGTATGCATCCTGCTCAGCTGCGTGATCAGGTAACATCGCCGGGAGGAACTACTATCGAGGGAGTTCATATCATGGAGCAGCGCGGTGTTCGTGGCGCTATGATAGACGCCATAACAGCAGCTGTGGAAAAATCTAAGGCAATGGGGAAAAAATAGTATGGCTGATCGTGATAAGATTATTCGTTTTTATAAAGGTACGGAGGGCGAGGAGATCGCTGTCCGTTTGATCGATAATATAGAAGCTGTAAACAAAACAAGAAAATTTCGTACCAGCGATTTTCTCGATCCTTATGGGCAGGAAATAGCCGAAACTATTACCGCCAATTACGGGGGAATACGTGTCGAGTTTGATGGTGGGTATATCGGAGCAGAAAGGCAGTGTGCTGCTTTCATTCATGATGATTTTATGGGAAATCCATTATTTAGTCTTAAATTGATCAATGCGGCATGGAACGATAAATATTATCATCTTCTGCACCGCGATGTGTTGGGAGCGTTGATGGGGCTGGGGATAGATCGGCGCAATATAGGCGATCTTGTCATAAACAGCGGGGGTGTGAAAATAATCTGCCTGGACAAAATAGCCGAGTTCATCATGACTAATCTTGTGTCTATAGGTTCGGCGGCAGTTTCATGCACTTATGACGATTTATCTTCCATCGCGGCGAAGGAAGAACGCAGCAAAGAAATATCAGCTACGGTAGCTTCTCTGCGCATTGATTCAATAGCTGCTGCCGGGTATGGAACCTCCCGCAGCAAGATGACATCAGATATTGAGGCGGACAAACTTAAATTAAATTGGCAGTCGGTCAAAAACCCTTCACAGACAGTTAAAGAGGGGGATGTTGTTTCCATGCGCGGACGAGGAAGGGTTGAAGTATTCCAAATAAAAGGAAAAACAAAAAAAGGACGTATCGGTATTTTGTTAAGACGATATATATAAAACGTGGAGATTTGATATTATGTTCATCATATGCATTATGGTTATAGTTTTTATCGATCAGACAGTTAAGCACTATATTCAGTCGTCTATGCTGCCGGGAATGTCCTTTCCTGTTGTTCAGGATATATTCAGCATTACGTATATTCAAAATGCAGGTGCCGCCTTCGGCATATTGGAAGATCAGCGGTTGTTTTTCATAATAGTAACAATGCTGGTATTGATCTGCGGAGCATATTTTTATCCTGTATTAAAAAAACAGTGCTGCATGCTGCGTTTCGGTATGGCTTTGCTGCTTGGCGGCGCCGCTGGGAATTTAATAGACAGAATCAGGCTGGGAATAGTTGTCGATTATTTTGATTTTCATATATGGCCGATTTTCAATATAGCAGATATAGCAATAGTCTCAGGAGTGGTCATTATTATTTATCATATTTTTACAAAGGGACTGACTGAGTGATGAGTCTATATGAATATACGGCAAAGCAGGATAACGAACGAGTGGATGCTTTTGTTTCTGCGCAAAATAATACATTATCCCGTTCTGCGGTACAGAAACTTATTGCCGGTGAAAATATTCTTGTCAATGGAAAGAAAATCAAGGCAAATTATCGTTTAAAAAGTAATGATTGTATTACTGTTATTGTCCCGGAGCCAGTGCCGCTTGATATAAAAGCAGAAAAAATACCGCTGGATATTTTATATGAAGATGAACATATTATAGTTATAAACAAACAAAGGGGAATGATCGTCCATCCTGCTCCAGGAGTTTACAGCGGTACGCTCGTTAACGCATTATTGGCACATTGCCATGATCTTTCCGGAATAAACGGGATCATCAGGCCGGGTATAGTTCATCGGCTTGATAAGGACACTTCGGGTGTCATGGTAGCAGCAAAAACGGATGAAGCTCATTTGAGTCTTGCTGAACAGATCGGCAGCAAGAAAGCACAGCGCTGTTACCTGGCTATCGCAAACGGCAATATCAGTGAGAATGAGGGACGGATCAACGGCAATATAGGACGTCATCCCGTTGACCGAAAAAAGATGGCTGTACTTGTAGGCAAGGGCAAAAGCGCTGCCACTATCTTTGAGGTTTTAGAGCGTTTTCGGCAATATACTTTTATCAAATGCAGGCTTTTGACTGGACGGACGCATCAGATACGAGTGCATATGGCATATATAGGGCACCCGCTGCTCGGTGATCCGTGTTATTCAAAATGCAATAAACCACTGGATCGAAAAATAGCAGGGCAGGCATTACATTCCAATACGCTTAAACTTTATCATCCTGCAACAGGGCAGGAGATGCTCTTTACGGCTCCGGTGCCGGATGATATGGTAAAGATACTTGCTGCTCTGAAAAATAGAAACGGAAGTGAAAACAATGGCGGATTTTGTTGATAAAACAGTTTTGATGGATGAAAAAGGAATTCATCGGGCGCTGACAAGGATTGCTCATGAAATAATTGAAAAAAACAAAGGTGTGCAGAATATTGTTCTTATTGGTATTCGTACACGCGGTGTTCCTCTTGCGGAACGATTATCCTCGGAAATAAAAAATATTGAAGATGTAATTGTTCCGGTTGGGATGCTTGATATAACGTTATATCGTGATGATCTGTCTACATTAGCCTATCAGCCAGTAATTCGCGAAACAAAATTTCCCTGTGACATAACAGGAAAAACAATTGTTTTGGTCGATGATGTTCTTTACACCGGGCGTACCATCAGAGCGGCGCTTAACGCACTTACTGATCTTGGGCGGCCTCATGCTATACAACTTGCCGTGCTTATTGATCGCGGGCACAGAGAATTGCCTATACGGGCTGATTATGCGGGGAAAAATGTTCCTACTGCCGCCAGGGAAATAATAAGTGTTCAGCTTGTTGAAGTTGATAAAAAGGAACAGGTTATAATAAAAGAACCTGTGTGAGGTCAGAAATTATGAAGGCAAATATTTTTTTATTCGACAATTTTGAGACATTGGATGTATTTGGTCCGGTAGAGGTGTTAGGGTATGTACCTGATTGTCAATTACAGTTCGTTTCATGTAAAGGCGGGATTATAAACAGCAGTCAAGAAGTTCCTGTAATGACAAAAAAGCTTGATGCTGAAAATGTTTCCGGACTGTTTTTTATTCCGGGAGGGCAGGGTATCCGTACGCTGATCAATGACAGCGAAACGATTGCTCTTTTGAAAAAAGCTGTACAAAAAGCACAATATTGTCTTACTGTCTGTACCGGATCATTGGCACTTGCAAAGACAGGTCTGCTGGACGGAAGAAAAGCTACATCCAATAAAAGAGCGTTTGAATGGGTGCTCTCCCAAAAACTGCCTGTTCTTTGGGAAAGAAGCGCCAGATGGACAAATGACGGGGAATTTTATACATCTTCCGGTGTATCAGCAGGAATCGATATGACACTTGGTTTTACAGAAGATCACTTCAGCAGAAAAATCGCGACTGATATAGCTATAAGAATGGAATATATGTGGAATGATGATAAAACTAATGATCCCTTTGCTGCTTGTACAACAGCTGATTTGTAATAGTTTTATCGAAAAAGTATTATTGCATTAATATTTCGGTGACTGTATTTGCTATAATATTAAAAATTTGCTATAATATATAGGTCGTTTAGAGTGTGGCTGTAGCTCAGACGGATAGAGCGGTTGCCTCCTAAGCAATAGGCCGCAGGTTCGACTCCTGCCAGTCACACCAATAGTGTTCAGAGATTTTTGGCATATGTATTTTGGGATATTAGCTCAGGGGGAGAGCGCTTGATTCACATTCAAGAGGTCACTGGTTCGAAACCAGTATATCCCACCAGGAAAATTCAAGGATTTGCAGTGATTGCTGCAAATCCTTTTTAAGTAAAATGCAGCAACGTATAGCAATACGGTAATAAAAAATCGTGAGGGCCGTTATTTGGCTTTCACGATTTTTGGTTTAGGTGGAATATTTTCAGAGTGATTAAGAGCTGTTGGAGTGGTGGCTGTATAAGTCCAGAAGCATACGGGCGCGGTTGTGTCCCATTCGGTACTGGGCATCTTTCACATTCAAGCGATTACTGGTTCGAAACCAGGACATCCCACCAAGGGGGAATGTAGGTCATATGAAGATTGATAAGCTTAGTGTGGCCTTTTGTTTTGTCAATATTGTTATAGTATTCTTTGTACCATGATAATTTATAATGGATAGGGAGGCATCTTGGTACCATGCTGGGAAAAATGATTGCCGACACAAGATTAGAAGATGGCTATATTCAGAATATGAATTTTGAATATGAAGCTTTTACAAATGCCGATTTTTCAAAAAACAGCTTTTATAATGTGGTTTTTGGAAATTGTGTTCTTTCGAATTGTATTTTTACAGAAAGCTACTGGAAAAAATCTCAATTTTTAGAATGCAAGGGAGACGGAAGTAATTTCAGCAAGAGCTGTTTTAAAGAAATGATCTTCTTGAATAGCTCGTTATGTTATGTAAACGCTGCCAATACAGTATGGAAGGAATGTACTATAGATAACAGCAATTTTAAAGAATCTTTTTTTTCTGAGGTAAAATTTCAAAGAAATAAATTTAGAGCGGCTAATTTTCAGTGTGTGGATTTCTTTGAAACATCACTTAAAGGAATAGATTTATCAGATTGTATCATTGAGGGGATAATGGTATCCGAAACATTCGACGAACTTAAAGGTGTAAAAATCAATGCGGTGCAAGCTGCTGGCCTAGCACAAATGTTGGGGGTTAAAATTGTTTGAACAAATTATTGCAGCGATGTTTCCTTTTATCAAAACCAGACTACATAAGACTTTATCAATTTTATACGAAAGTAATGATTTTGCTAATACAAAAATTTATTGTGCTTCAAACGTAATTTCTCATTCCCTGTTATTGTTTTTTTATAGATTGTACAAAGAGAATAAAATTGCAAAGTTTACGTGAGACTTTATCTGTGCTAGAATAAACTGAATTAATATAATTAAAAATTTCCTCCAAACGTGTAAATGCACTAAAAATCGATCATAGGGGTGTTAAGGATGAAAAGAATTTTTGTATTGGCGATGATGTTTTTTTCTTTATTTACGTTAACTGCATTTGCAGCTGATGTCCAACAAAAAGGGCAATCGGACCTTTTACAGCGGTCAACGGGGAAAATTGGTGTGATAATTATAGGTAATGCAGATGTCAAAACATCGGATTTTTTTGATATTATTTCTGAGGCAATGGTACAGTCTCCGACCGATATAAAAAAATATACCGTCGATGTAGGGACAAATGTTCAAACTGAATATCAAAACTATTGGTTGGACAAAGGGTTTCTTGACGAACAACCACTTACTAAAGATATTATTTTAGATTTTGTGAAATATAGTGGATATGATAAAGTGTTATTTATCATTGTAAAAGATCCGGTGATCGAAAAAACGGAACGGGGCTCAGGTTCTTGGGGTAAGGAAACGGTCAGGCGTGCATCCGTTGAAGTCAAAGCGTATTTGGCTGATGGGGATGCTGTTATAAAAAGCATAGATGTTACTAAGGAAAATAACTCATCGACCAGTGATTTAAGAGCAAAACGCGGTGCATTCAAAAAAAATATGGAAGAAATTATGGCGAATATCAAGGACTCTTTATAAAAAATGAAGCAGTGATGCAGAATTGGCAATACTGCCTGAAAATTGATAAAAAATAATTTCTTTTTCCTGATAAATGTTTAAGCGTTATATTTTGTTTATTTTTTATGTAATGAATGAATTCAGCGTGTATATTTTTAAATGAGGAGTGTTTTATGTCTAGGAAGATTATCACGCTGGCAATATGCATAATTATTCTTTTCCTGGGGATTTTATATATGTTTTATCCCCAAATATATACAGGTATTGAAAAAAAACCGGAAAATATAATTGATGAAGCTGAAGGAAAACCCTTTTACGTCTGGCAGACTATTCCGCCTGATGCGCCGCATGGCAGGACTATTTCATGGCTTGGCAGGAAAAATGATACGGGGCTGCTGGAGCTTTCGTATGCAGAACACTGTGATGTAAGCTATGAAGCAACTGTTTCTTCCTTTGACGAAGCTACATCAGTATATACGGTGAAGCTTCGCTCGCTTGATCCCAACACAGCTTACAGGTATCGTGTGAGTTCGGGTGCCGGATTTTCTGATTGGTATGCTTTTTCTACTCCTGATGAAAATAAATTGACGTTGTCGGCCATTATTTTCGGTGATTCACAATCTGCTGATTATTCTGTGTGGGAAAAAACAGCCAACGAAGCATATGCGAAAAATGCGGATATAGATTTCTTTATAAATATGGGCGATTTGGTCGATAATGGTATGGACTTATCGCAATGGCGGGCATGGCTCGGTGGTATAGCCAAATTTTCTAATGCAATACCTGTCGCTCCTGTTATGGGAAATCATGAAACATATGATCTTGATTGGAAACCGGTTGGACCAAAAATTTTCCAGCTCCTTTTTGATGTTCCTGAAAACAGTTCATACGGCATCCAAAAACATGCCTATTCTTTTGATTACGGGCCAGTGCATTTTGTGGTACTGGATACACAGCTTGAGGAGCAGCAGGCGGCACTGCCTAATCTTTTTAAGGAACAGGCAGAATGGCTGGATAAAGATTTAGCCATGTCGAATCTGCCGTGGAAAATAGTGCTGATGCACAGGCAACCGTGGAAAATCCCTCTTGACGGTTCCTTGAATAATATCGGTGAAACATTTTTGCCTATAATAAGCAGACATGGTGTTGACGCAGTGTTCAGTGCGCATATACATTCTTATTCACGTACTGAGCCTTTAAGCTTTGGCGGCAGCCCAGCAGTCTATGTCTCTACGGGCAGGAGCGGTGATCAGGCATGGAAAAATTCTCCGCAAAAAAGCACTGACGAAGAATTTTTTAATCCTGTTTCTGAGCCAATGTATCTGAAACTGGATGCTGATATGCATAAATTTGCGGTAAAAGCGTATAAACAGGATGGCAGCATTATTGATGAATGGCAGCTGCAAAAATAAAAATCGATAAAAGTGTTGACAAATCTTTCTTAGCTTAGTATAATATCATAGTCGGCTTGATGAGCGGCACTTAAATGGTTCACTAGCTCAGTTGGCAGAGCACCTGACTTTTAATCAGGGTGTCCCGAGTTCGAATCTCGGGTGAGCCACCATTTGGTTATAGAGCCTTCTTCCCATGGAAGAAGGCTTTTTTTTGTCTGCATGAAAAAATAATCTGGTGTGAAGCTTTTTGCAATGATAAAAGCTGATTTCGGAGGCAGCCAGGTATATACCATGATTGCTTTAGAGAGTCGTTAAAATAAATTCTCCCATACCGTTGATGCGATAATCTCCCATGGAAGCTGGGATAAATACACTGTCTCCTTTTTTTAATATTAAACTTTCGTTGGGTGCATCAAGGCATAGTTCACCGTTCAGTACAAGCAAAGAATGGAAGGATTCATTGTCTGCGCAGAGTGTGCAGTTGCCGGCAATAGTAAAAAGATATACTGTAAATAAAGAGCATTGGGATAATAGTTTTATTTTATAGTCAGAAAAAATGCTTATGGAGCCAATTGCGCCTTTTTTCTGTGCCGGCGGATGCAGATCGGTTACCGTCAGGGCTTTTGCTATATGCAGTTCTCGTGGATTGCCGTCCTTGCCTTTTCTGCCATAGTCATAAACACGATATGTTGTATTGGAATTTTGTTGTATTTCAGCTATGAGTATACCTTTGCCGATGGCATGCAGTGTGCCGGAGGAAATGAAGAATACATCGCCCTTTTTTACAGAAACCTGATTGCATATATCAAGCAAGGTATTATCAGTTATACGTTTTTCAAATTCATCCCGGCTTATTTTATTTTTAAAGCCATAAATCAATTTTGCACCGGGTTCGGCATCGACTATGTACCACATTTCGGTTTTGCCGGGTTCGCCTTCTACTGCTTGAGCATAGTCATCATTTGGATGTACCTGTACGGATAGATTATCATGGGCATCTATTAATTTTATAAGCAAGGGAAAGTAATCAAGACTGGCTGCTTTTGTGCCTATGATTTTTTTGCCCAAATGGGAAATGCATTCAGGCAGGGTTTGTCCTTTGAAGATACCATTTTCAATAATGTTTAAGCCGGCCTGGTGACATGACAATTCCCAACTTTCCGCAATCGTTGGCAAATCTGTTTCTTTTCCATACTCGTTTTTCAGTCTGGTTCCGCCCCAAATGTAATCTTTAAGGGGAGCTTTTAATTTTAATGGATATAGCATATAATTCACCTCTGGTTTATTATAGCACAGTATATCTGAGTAGCGATATTGCCTGATTTTATCAGGAACAATTATATTGTGCATCAGGAGAGAATAGTATGATTTTTTGTCCCCTTTTCATATTTTAAAGGAATTATGAAAAATACTATTTATATTTTTTCCTAAAATGAGGATAAGAAGTTTTTTTTGTATATATAAACGATATAACCCTAAAATTTTTTCTTGACTAGTGTATACTTGCAAACTATAATATATTTATTGCAATAAGAATGGCAGTTAATGCTCTTTTTTATACGAGATAGAGATCGGGGTTCAACTGAGCTGATTGCAGTGTAAGCGGTCGTCGTATAATCAAGTTCATACCTGGGGAAAGATGCTTTTAAAAATCTAAGTAAGGTATCTTAATAGGAGGAGTTTCATGGAATTAAAGGGAAAGCGTTTAAAAATTGTCGGTACGCTTCTTGGTGTGACAATGATGTCAGCAGTTCTTTCCGGCTGTGGCGGACAAAAGAATGCAGATGATGCCAATACCATCAAAATCGGAGCGAATTTCGAGCTTACCGGAAATGCCGCAAATTATGGTTCAGCTGCTTTGGACGGGTTGAGATTGGCAGTTAAGGAAGTAAATGATGCAGGCGGAATCGACGGAAAGAAAATTGAGCTTGAAGAAGTAGACAGCAAATCGGAAGCATCAGAGTCAGCTAATGCGACAACAAAGTTGGTTACGGATAAGGTTTCAGCTATTGTCGGACCGGCTACTACCGGTGATGTTTTAGCTTCATCGCCAATCGTGACAGACAGCAAGATTCCTCTTATCGCACCGGCAGCTACCAGCCCGAAGGTAACTGTAGATGATAATGGCAAGGTTAAGCCCTTTGTTTTTCGCAGCTGCTTTATTGATCCGCAGCAGGGAGAAGTAATGTCTACCTTTGCAGTTAAAACACTACATGCAAAAACAGCGGTTATTTATGTTGATTCAAGCACGGATTATTCAAAAAGTCTGGGAAAGGTATTCAGAGAAAAATTTGAAGCATCAGGCGGGCAGATCGTCGACGAAGAAGCTTTTGTCCAGAAGGATCAGGATTTTAAGACAACACTCACAAAAATAAAAGCAGCCAACCCGGATATAATTTTTATTCCTGCTTATTATGAAGAAGTCGGCAAAATAGTAAAACAGGCGCGTGAACTGGGAATAACAGCACCTTTACTTGGTACGGACGGCTGGGATGATACAAAGGTTATAGATATAGCGGGCAAAGATCCGCTGAACAATACATTTTACAGTACACATTATTCCGATCAGGATAAAGATGTGCAGAATTTTATAAAAATGTTTGAAAAAGAAAATAACGGCAAGGAACCTAATGTTTTTGCAGCCTTGGGATATGATGCCGGAAAAATGCTGATTGAAGCCATTAAACAGGCTAAGAGCAGCGATCCGCAAAAAATACGTGATGCATTGGAAAATCTGAAGGATATTCAGGTAGGAACTGGTGTTATCAGTATAAATAAGGATCATAATCCTATAAAATCTGCCGTAATAATTGAAATGAAAGATGGCAATAAAGTTATGCGGGAAAAGATAGCCCCGGAAAATTGATCAGGGGGACGGTCAATTTCGGTCGGTTCGGCTGGAATTGACTGAAGGATTGGCAGATATCAGACTGATATTGACAATAATATAATCTGTAACATATAATATCAAATATAACTGATCGTATGTTTATAATAGTTGATATGTGCTCAACGGTGAGCTGCTTAGGTTGAAGCACTGGTTGGCATCGGAACCTTTAGCTGGTCGGCTGAAGGTTTTATTTTTGTCTATAATTAGGAGCCAGCCAAATAGTGGTACATGGTCAAAGTGTTTTTTAACAAGAATTATGAGTGCACGGGACAGTGCAGTGTTGCAATTCTCATTTATTTAACTTTTGATTATAGTATTATGTATTTATTAAAAAAATAAAATGTAATGGGGGCTTTCTGATGGGGATTATGGATCAGTTCCTGCAGCAGCTGATCAATGGAATATCGCTGGGGAGTATTTATGCGCTGATTGCTTTAGGATATACCATGGTATATGGCATTATCAAACTTATAAACTTTGCGCATGGCGATATCTATATGGTTGGTGCGTATATCGGCTTTTTTTGCATAACTATAATGAATTGGCCGGTTTTGCCTGCTTTGCTTGTATCAATGCTTCTGACAGGAATATTGGGGATGCTTATAGAAAGGTTTGCATATAGACCGCTGCGTTCAGCACCACGTATATCTGTATTGATAACAGCGATTGGTGTATCATTTTTTCTTGAGTATACAATGATGTATTTTGTTACGCCGCAGCCGAGGACTTTTCCCAGTCTTCTGGATGATGCTGCTTATCATATAGGACCGTTTATTATTAATAATCAGCAGATAATGATTTTTGCCATAACAATAATTCTTATGGCTATTTTGACCTATATAGTCCAGTATACGAAAGTGGGAAAGGCTATGCGTGCTGTTTCCTTTGATACTGAGACGGCGCAGTTGATGGGGATAAACTCTAACAGGATTATTTCAGTAACGTTCGGGATAGGTTCGGCCCTGGCTGCCGCTGCGGGAGTATTGGTGGGGATTTATTACAATTCCATTGATCCTCTCATGGGAATAATGCCGGGCCTTAAGGCTTTTGTTGCAGCTGTTCTTGGCGGCATAGGCATCTTACCGGGAGCCGCTGCCGGCGGTATTATTCTGGGCATTATAGAAGCACTGGTAAGCGGTTTTATTTCTTCTACTTTTCGTGATGCGGCAGCTTTTGCCATATTGATATTGGTTTTACTTTTTAAACCGTCAGGTCTCTTGGGCAAAAATACTAACGAGAAAGTGTAGGTGTGATAAATGAATTCATTGCGTAAAACAGATCTTAAGGCAATAGTTATCAGCCTAATTGTCTTTGCAGTATTGCAGGGATTGATCTCTTCTGAAGCCTTGGATCCTTTTTGGCAGCTTAATATAATTGTAATCTGTATAAATATAATTATGTCTGTAAGTCTTAATCTTATAAATGGCTATACAGGCCAATTTTCTTTGGGACATGCAGGCTTTATGGCTATAGGAGCTTATACGGGAGCTGTTTTGTCGGTTAATTTTCATATGCCTTTTATTGTCGGTTTAATTACGGCATTTGTAACGGCGGCTATCATAGGCTGCCTTATCGGTCTGCCGACGATGAGACTCAGCGGTGACTATCTTGCTATAGCTACATTAGGACTGGGCGAAATAATTCGTATCGTTATAATGAATGTCAATTACGTGGGCGGAGCGGCCGGTTTTATGGGAATTCCCAAATCTACAAATTTTGCATGGGCGTTTTTTGTAATGCTGTTTGTAGTATTTTTTATAAAAAATTATGTGAATTCATCGTTTGGCCGTGCCTGTGTGGCAATTCGCGAAAACGAAATAGCTGCGGAGGCTATGGGTGTGAATACGACAAAGTACAAAGTGCTTGCTTTTACCGTAGGAGCAGGCTTTGCCGGAGTGGCAGGATGTCTCTTTGCCCATACTTTCTATATAGTGCATCCGTCGTCCTTTACTTTTTTATCATCATTTAACTATCTGATAATGGTGGTTATGGGCGGCATGGGTTCTATTACCGGCTCCATAGCAGGAGCATTTATTCTTACTACTATCTCGGCGCTGCTTTCCGATTGGCCTGAACTGCGAATGAGCATATATGCCGTTGTCCTTATTGCGCTCATGTTTTATCGTCCGCAGGGGTTGTTCGGCAATATCGAAATTACGAGTTTGCCCATTTTTAAACGTTTTAAAGGGGGGAAATGAGTATGAGCATATTGTTGGAGGCAAAGAACATATCAAAATTGTTCGGCGGGTTAAAAGCTGTCAGCAATTTTAATATGACTATAAATAAAGGCGAATTAGTGGGACTTATCGGTCCGAACGGAGCAGGAAAGACGACGGCATTTAATCTTTTTACGGGAGTTTATCAGCCAACCTCAGGGACTCTTTCTTTAGACGGAAGGAGTTTGCTGGGGATGAAACCATCCCAGATCACACAGAGAGGACTTGCCAGAACCTTTCAAAATATACGTCTGTTTTCTGAGCTGAGTGTTTTGGATAATGTAAAAATTGCCTATCATACTCATTTGAATTATAATTTGCTGGAAGCTGCGTTTCGTTTTGGCCGTTACATCAAACAGGAACGTCAGATTGAAGAAACCGGGCGGGAACTGCTGAAAATATTTAAGCTGGAAGATAAGGCCGACGAAATAGCAAAAAATCTGCCCTATGGTGCACAGCGCCGTCTGGAAATAGCGCGCGCGTTGGCTACACATCCGCAGCTTTTGCTTTTGGATGAACCTGCGGCCGGAATGAATCCGCAGGAAACAAACGAGCTTATGGACATGATCAGCTGGATAAGAAAAGAATATGCTCTTTCCATCTTGCTTATCGAACATGATATGAGTCTCGTAATGGGAATCTGTGAACGTATATATGTGCTGGAATATGGTTCTATTATAGCCCAGGGAGTGCCTGATGAGATTAAGAAAAATCCGGAGGTTATCCGTGCTTATCTTGGTGAGGAGGCTTAATAATGGCTATAATGTTGAAAATGGATGATATAAATGTTTTTTATGGTGCTATTCATGCAATCAAAGGAATAAGCCTTGAGGTGGACCAAGGTGAGATAGTCACGCTTATTGGCGCTAATGGTGCAGGCAAGTCTACCACTCTGCGCACTGTTTCCGGGCTGCTTAAACCTAAAACAGGAACAATATCGTTTGAAGATAAGACGATAAGCGGGCAGCCGGCACATAAAATTGTCGAATATGGGATATCCCAGGTACCGGAAGGCCGCCGTATTTTTGCCAATATGACAGTTATGGAAAATCTTGAACTAGGAGCTTATATCAGAACAGATAAGAATGGCATAAAAAGCGATCTGGAAAGAGTATTCAAACATTTTCCCCGTCTTGCCGAACGCAAAAAACAAGAGGCAGGCACGCTGTCAGGCGGTGAACAGCAAATGCTTGCGATGGGACGTGCTCTTATGAGCAGTCCGCGTCTTCTTCTGCTTGATGAACCATCTATGGGATTGGCGCCTCTCTTGATAAAAGAAATTTTTGAGATAATAAAGGATATAAATAAAGCAGGAACAACTATTCTTCTTGTAGAACAGAATGCTAATATGGCGTTATCAATAGCTAATCGTGCCTATGTTTTGGAAACCGGAAAAATCACGCTCAGCGGCGATGCTAAAGAGCTGTCTGCCAGCGAGGACGTGCGTAAGGCATATCTTGGCGGATAATGGCTGTTAATCCGATGACTACCCGCTCTAATACTCCCGCTTCTGTAAGCGGTGAATAAAGAGAGGGCTAAGTCCTTGGATAATTTTGACTACTATTCAGGCGGCGTCAAAACTCCGTCTGAATTAAGTCTCCATTTATGAAAGGAGTCTGATAATGTGTTTGTATCAAGCTATATGACAAGAAACCCAATTACTGTTTCAGCGGATACTCCTGTGGATGAGGCTGCGGGACTCATGAAAATGAATCATTTTCGCCGTTTGCCTGTTATGAAAGACGGCAAAGTAGTAGGTATTATAAGTGATCGTGACATTTCACGCATAGCTCCTTCCCCTGCGACTACCTTGGCTAAGTATGAAATAAATTCGCTACTGGCAAAAATGCCGGTCAGCGATGTAATGTCTGCTCCGATAGTTTGTGTTTCTGATGAAGCAACTGTTGAAGAAGCAGCGCTGCTGATGTGCAATAATAAAATAGGCGGTATGCCGGTAGTGAGCAGTGTTGGGGTGTTGGTAGGCATAATAACTGAAACGGATATTTTCCGTGTATTGGTAAAGGTAATGGGGCTGGCCAGCGGTAAAATGCGTGTTACTCTTGATTTTAAGGATAAAATCGGTGCGACCAAAGAGATTGCCGATGTATTTGCAAAGCACCAGCTGAATATTGACAGTTTTGTTTCTTTTAACACACCTAATGGTGATTCTGAGGCAATTATTCGCGGAACTTTTCCGGATTTGAATGAAATCACAGTTGATCTTCAAAAACTAGGTTATAAAGTTTCTCATATAACTAAAATCGGTATGCTGTAAAGCCGTAACCTTTACTTTTGGTATGTTGTATGCTACTATAATGTAAATAAATTAAACTGCGGTTTTCCGCAGATTAATTTTTTGTGCTTATTATAAATTGTATTTGAATGAGAGGTAAAATAATGGATACGGCTGCACATGGTGTTTTGAAACGGCGTACAGCATATTTGTCAGTGATATCGAATACAATACTAGTCGTACTGAAACTTTGTGTGGGCCTATATGTCGGCGCAATGAGCTTGATCTCAGAGGCAATGCATTCAGGTGTCGACCTTATTGCCGCTATGATTGCTTTTTGGGCAGTCAGAAAGGCAATGATACCGCCTGATCAAAAATATGACTATGGCTATGGTAAATATGAAAATTTATCTTCGGCAATCGAGGCAGTGCTTATAGTTCTGGCCGCTGTAATGATAATTTATGAAACTTTCGATAAATTCCGTTCTAATCCGCAGATACAGGATATTGAATATGGCATCGCGATAATGTTTGTTTCTATAATCATCAACTTACTAGTTTCGCGCAGATTGATTTCCGTCGCAAGGAAAACTGATTCACAGGCACTCGAAGCTGACGGACTGCATTTGCAGTCTGATGTTTGGACTTCGGTGGGAGTGCTGATAGGGCTTTGTGGTATACATATTCTGGGATGGTATTGGCTTGATCCGGTAGTGGCAATAGCAGTAGCGATGATAATCTTTCGGGCAGGTTATAAAATGATCGTTAAGAGTACGCGGGATCTGACAGATGCGAGCTTGTCAGCCGAATATGAAAAAAAGATATCGAATATATTTATGAAATATGAAGCTGTATTGGGATATCATAATTTACGTACACGTTCATCCGGTGCATATAAAATGATAGATGCACATATAAATTTTGACTGCGGCATGAGTTTAGGCGATGTGCATAAAGTCTGTGATGCCATTGAAATGGACATTAAAAAAACTATGGGAGCGACCGTAGATGTTGTAATACATCCCGAACCTGTCGAACGAGTTTCCAGAACTACATGCAAATTAAATTTGGATAACAACATAAGTAATAAAGGTGAAAAAAATGAATAAGATTGACTATCAAAAAGGTGATATTGTCAAAATGAAAAAAAAGCATCCCTGCGGTAGCGACACTTGGGAAATATTGCGGGTGGGAATGGATTTTGGTATAAAATGCTGTGGCTGTGGACATTATGTTATGATGCCGCGTCCAAAATTTGAAAAAATGGCGAAAGATATTGTGAAAAAAACGGATGAATAAAAAAATATTGAAATTTTATTTGTCATGTGTTATAATTTTATTGCTTTTTAACGATGGAGAGGTGTCCGAGTGGTCGAAGGTGATTGACTCGAAATCAATTGTACCGCGAGGTACCGTGGGTTCGAATCCCACCCTCTCTGCCATAGTAAATTCAAGGCTTTGCGAAATTCGCAAGGCCTTTTATTTTTGTATAAATTTATTTCAAAATATGTTTTTGACAACATTTTGACAACATGGGTAATTGTGTCAGTTTAAATTGGATATATTATAGTTAAAAATTAAATTCTATTTTAGCAAGTTCATCTTTAACTTCATCATCTAGACATTTTGTGATGATAATAGTTAAGAATTCTTGAATAATAGAGGAATGGGGGTGCGGACAAAGAGAGTCTATAAAAAAGTCTGTAAATAAAGTCTTCTATGATAGTTAATAAAGAGTTATTTTGCTAGAGCTATCATACCAATAATCTGTCAGGGTACATGATGACCAGTTCGCCTCTTACCTTTCCCCAATTCCGAAGCGGCATGGTCCATTTTTTGGCAGCCTCGAAAAAAGCCTTGAGTAGAGCCTGCAAACTGGAAAAAACACTTCGCTGAGGGTTTAAACGGCGGTAGGAAAAATTTAAACTCTCAATGGCGTTCGTTGTATAGAAAGCTGTACGAACGTCTATCGAAAACTTAAAGATTGGCGTTATGACATACCAGTGATCATGCCACCGTTTCATGGCTGCTGGATACTGGGACGTCCATTTCTGATCTACTTCCTCTAACCGTCTGACTGAGATTTTTTCATAGGCTCGAATTATAGTGGTAACAGTTTATCTGTTATTTTTGAAGCACGACTGTCGTCTACATCAATGCCATACATTTCCTGCATTGTTTTTTGGATATCACGAGTGGACACGCCTTGTGAGTAAAGAAAAATCACTTTATCTTCAATGGTTGAAATATCTGTTTGATGTTTTTTTACTAATTGTGGTTCAAAATCTTCGTCGCGATCACGAGGTATTTTAAGTTCCAACTCTCCGTTGGAACTTTGAACGGATTTAGAAGAATAGCCATTGCGACTATTCTTTGTTTTTTTATTTTTGTAGTCATATTTGGAGTATCCAAGTTCTTCATCCAGTTCAGCATCCAGCGCTGTCTGGATAGTTTCAGCTGTAAGCATTTTGACAAAATCATGGGCATCATTCATGTCTTTGATACCATACTCTTTGATAAGATCTTTGAGCTTGTTGTTTCCTTTATTTGCCATAATAAAATACCTCCAATATTAGTTTTATTTTACCTAACCTTGGAGGCTTACACAATTATTTCAGCACTACCAGGAAAGGAATAATCCCTTTTCTTTAGTCGATTACAAAGCTTTTTCTGTCAGAAAACTTCTTGATAGATACAAATTTGTCCAATCTTTCTCCAAGAAGGGATATCCTCACAATAACGCCTGCTGCGCAGAAATTCTATTCCACAGAGCAGTTATGCCTAAGAATATATCCAACGGTAAAATTCTAAACGGCCACATGCTTCACTTGGATATCTAACTCCTAACAAAATAGAAAATGCCTATCATCAAATCAGGGTAGCGCTGTGTTTTTATAGAGTATACTTTTAAAATGTGTCTATTACTTGACTATATTCAAAATCTAAAAATTATTCACTAATTCGTCATATATATGGTCAGTATCCATTTTCAAAAGGTTCTCAAGTCTGCCTTTTTCTTTTCCTATATTAACAATCTCCTGCAAGTGGCATATGTTACAAGTTAGAAATCATATGAAATATCTGACTTTTGCTATTGCTCAATTAAATGAGCAATAGCAAAACCATATTATGCGGCGATTCATTTACTCTGTACCAATTTACTTCTTCCAAAAGGCTCTGCTGTTGGGCAGACTTAACACCTGGCAGCAATGAATCTGCAGGTAAGAAGAAATCGGTTAAGATCACACGTGCTGGAGTATACTTGAAGCCTGCTCTTGTTCAGGTCGCTCATGCAGCAGTGAAGTGTTTTGACCAGCCATATTACAAAATCAAATATGAACGCATTATGAAACGACGCAGTAAGAAAAGAGCAATAATCGCTATTGCGCGCATGATCATGACAGCCGTTTATCATATGTTCCAAACAGGTGAAACGTTCAATCCTGTTGATTTACCCAAAATTGATATGTCTCCAGAAATGCGTGAAAATCAGAAGAAAACAGCTGTTGCAGAAGCCGTAAGGTTTCTTAAACGACAAGGGCTGTACCTGATACATTTTCTGAAGTCTGTACCTAGCCTAAAAAACAGGTACTAATTAAGATGTATTAAAGTTTGCCTTTTTTAATATGAACCAAGTTTAAATGTTTTCACGCTATCCCTCATGACATTTTTAACATCTGCACCATCACGAACATTGGTATTAGTATCCTTTAAATAATTTTTCATCATTTCTCACATTGCTGCTTTTTAGGTACTTTCATTTTTCCTGCTCATAAATAAAACCTCCAAACTGATTTTATATTATATCAGCTTGAAGGTTTACATAATCTATGAAGAAGTCCAAACAATGAACATTGTCGATAAACGGACAATGCCAATTCGTAATTGGGGGATTATACTCGATAACATCATGATTTATTTTAGCGACCAAGTTAAAATTTCTTTATAAAACTCAACTTGATTTTATCCTAATATTTGGACTTTATACAAAAATCTATGCACTATTTCTAATCTTTGTCTGAGCGTGACGTGAATATGGCAATCGCTTTTTTTAAAATAAGGTTTTCCTCTTTAAGTTGGGCATTGCGTTTTTAGAATTGCTTGACCTGTTTAGCGACAATGATCTCACCATTGTCGTTTTTCAACAGTAGAATATTACTTGATCTACTTACCAAGAGTGGATTGAGATATACCATATTCTTTAATAAAGACCGCCTGAGTTTTACCGTTGAGGTAAAGCTCTACAAGAATACGGTTGAAGGCTTCTTCCTATCGAGGTGTTTTTGTGGACAAATCAATGCCTACTTTTCACGCTTGAAATTATGTCTACCTTTATAGGGTAGGCACTATGCTTCAGTACATACTTTTGCACTTACGATTAATTTTCATCTATAGTCTTTTCAATGTTGAAAAATAGCTGCTGTGCTTTTTTCAGATCTTCCGCATTTGGATGAATGCTGGCAGCATTATATAATGCCATCCATCGGTTATTTATCTGACCATGGGGATGATCTATTGGATATTTTCCAACCAGGGATTTTATAAGAGCCAGTTCGACTTTTCCTTGGCAAATAAAAGTTCCCAATATCTGATTCGACGGATCAATCAGCTGGCGTCCGTTATTCAGACTTTCCGACGCGTGCGCGGAATGGGGATCGGATCCCAGTGTTGCAAAAATGGCAACTTTTTCCCCCTTCAGAGAACTTAAATATGCAGCCGATTCTTTATCTGGCCTAGCTTTATCCACCCAATAGCCGACAATAATAAGATCATATTTATTGGAATACGGTTGATTTCCTATCGGGTAAATATCGCAATTCGGCTTAAGTTTTTCAGCAATCGCTTCCGCCACTTTTTTAGTATTACCGGTTTTACTGGAATATACAATTAATGTTTTCATGATATTTTATGATATAGCTAAAAGCTGATATCATGCCTACCTTTCCTTCAATTAATAAGTTACTTCTTATCCGTAGCCAAGCCTAAATGTGTAATACCTACACCTCTCAATTTATCCATCAGAGACATTAGCAGCCCATAATTTATGTCCCTGTCGGCACGGATGATTACGGCGAATCTGGAATTCTTTTTTTCCTCCTTTTCAGCATGCTCTAGTAAAGACTGCTCATTTATAATCTTGTCTTTCAAATATATGGAACCGTCCTTTTTTAACGTTATAAGATAGTTGACAGGAGTAGTCATATCAGAATTTTGTACATTAGGGATATTAACCGGCACAGTTTTTATGTTTGACATATAAAGTGTGCTTAGCATAAAAAATACCAGCAGAAAAAACATTATATCGATCATTGGAATTATCATTACTTCTGGTTTACAAAGGTTCGGCGATCATGAAGCCTCATTTTTATTACCTCTTTGTAACTGTATTTCTATTGCCGAAAAAGACAGTTCCATATCAGTGACTATATGATCAACTCGCTGGATGAAATACGAATGTATGGTTAGAGCGATAATTGCCACACACAACCCCGTTGCAGTGGCAATCAGAGCCTCTCCTATACCGCCTGTGACAGCGCTGCTTTGATTTTCTTGAGTATTAAATATACTAAAGGCTGAAATCATTCCACTTATCGTGCCTAGTAATCCTAATAATGGTGCCATCGTTATTATTATATTAAGGTAATACAGGCGGGCACGAAATTTGGCTAAAGATATATTGGAATGCGCTTCAAAAAAAATCTTTGTGTCAAAATCTTTTCTATTGATTCTATCCAAAGAAATATTTAACAGAAATGCCAAGTCTCCTTTGGTTTTTATTGCCAAATTTTTAGCATCAACGAGTCTGCCTTTTGCACAAAGATGATAGAACTCACCGGCAAATTTACGTCCAGAGTCTGCTCTAGCAAAATATACTATGCGTTCTACCCCTATAGTTATGACAAAAATAGAGCATAGTAGTAGAACATACATGATCCCTCCCCCTTTTTGCCAGTATGATATTCCTTGTATAATAAAATCCATAAATATTTTCCTTTCTGTAGTGTCCTATCTATAAATATTTGACAGGATAAATAGAATAAATTGAAGTTTTATCAGAAAGTAAATTCTGCGCCCATGGTCCATACTCTGCCATTTATATAAAGATCATCGACGTGTTTGTCGAGCATATTGTCAATGCCAACATAGACACGGCTACCTTTACCTAGTTTTTTGTTGACAGTGAGATTCAGCGTACTGTAGCTGTAGTCCTTGGCACTGGCTCTGCTTTCGCTTGACGATGAATACGCCACTGTTGATGCAGCACTGGCATAGTAATATTTATTTCTCCACTCGTTCCATAAAACGGCACTATAGCCTTTATCATCGTGATCGTCATAAACCAGTTGAAGTGTTGTCGTGTTCCGGGCGCGATTTTTCAAACGTGCACCGGTATCGCCATTGGTAGCATTTAACCAGTTTGAGGTTATTTTTGTGGTAAATTTATCATTTAACTTGCGTCCGACCTCCAATTCTACACCATTAATATTGGCTTTATGGATATTGATATATTTAGCATAATTGTAATATGCGCCATTGGTGAATTCCGAAGTCGTTTCATAGTCGATGAGATTACTTACTTTATTTTTAAAATATGTCAGTTTACCAAAATTATTGTCTTTTTCGGCTTCAAAACTAAAATCGAAATTTGTCGATTTTTCAGGTTTTAAATCAGGATTTCCATAAATCATTACATTGACACCTGCAGCCGCAGCCCCAGAATCAATGTAATCCATATATAGTTCGCTGACAGTAGGAGCCTTATAGCCTCTGCCGTAATTCACCTTGAATCTTGAATCTTTGCTTAATTGGTACGTTGCACCGATTTTGGGCGTCACGTTGGAACCAAAAGAATTATCATGATCGTATCGCAGCGATGAAATCAACAATAATTTATTATTGATTATCCACTCATCCTGCAGATAACCAGAATAAGTGTCAACATTTTTTTCTGAAATATTGTCGGTAATAGCTCCCAGTGAATATCCCGTTCTGGAATTTCCGACCAACCCCGTACGCGTTACTGTAGAAACATCGTTGCCGTTATCTCCAAGACGGGTGCTTCTTACCGATACCTGCCGCATATCACTGCCAATGGTGAAAAGGTGATGGTCAGAAAGCTGCATAGTGTTTTTTCCTTCCAGGCCGAGCATTTCATATGTCATCGAGTCGAAAGCCGAGAGGTTGAATGACTTGTTCAAAATATCCTTGTAAACATCATAATTCTTCTCCAGTTTACTATAATAGGCGGTCAAACTGTAATCACCTCGTTTGGTTTTTCCGCTGTATATAAGATTGAGATTTGTCTTATTGAAATCGTATGTTGTTTTGGAATTTGTGCCACCACTGCCCTGATCTATACGCATATCTTCTTTTACATAACCGACATTAAAATCCAGTTTTTTAGTGTTTCCTAAGTCGTATATACCGTCAAAATTGAAATACTGCTTGGGGCCGTACATGTTAGTGGTACTGCTTGTGCTGCCGGTAACCGCCGGAAGCTGCTGCTTGCGCACTTTATCGAAACGGGCGTCCAGAGTACCCGAGAACTTGCCGTCTTTTCCCATGTCTATGTGATACCAGTTACTGATATTATTAGTCCCTGTAGCGGCTCCGATAGTAGTGCTTCTTTTTTCGGATTTTCGCGTTATTATATTGATAACCCCTCCAATCGCATCGGATCCGTATTGCGCACTTGCTGCACCTCTAACAATCTCAATCCTGTCAACATCGGCAATATTTATTCTGTCTAGCTCATAAAGATTTTGTGTTTCTGTTGTGTCTTCGCCGGCCGTGCGTATCCCGTTTACAAGGATTAAGGTATGATTACTGGACATGCCGCGGATCATGACAGTATTGCCACCGCTGGTCATACCGGCGGTAGAAATATTTATATTTGAGGCTAATCGCAGCGCCGAGGTTACTGTATCGGCCCCGAGTCTTTTGATATCATCCCGTGTGATTATTTCCACAGTATTGGGAACAGCTTTTACTTCTTCCTTCGTTCTGGTAGCAGTGACGACAATATCTCTTGTTTTTATAGTATCATTGTCATATATATTACTGTTACTAGTATCCGCTGCATAAACAGGCACCGATAAATACGCGAGAATAGACAATGTCAAAACTATGGAACTCTTCTTTTTCTTTAATTTAAAATATCTGGTCATTTTTTCCCCTTCTTAAATCAGCTTTATCTGGCAATAGGCTGCATAATAAATTGTTTTTCACCGCAGAGCAATTCCTGACTGAGCTCAATTAAAGTTTGCGTTATATTTTCCTGCCAAAATTGTCCGGCAATCGTCATATAAGTATATTGTCCATTTCTTTTTAATAATCCATGATTAATCCATATCTCAATGATTTCTTCCAGTTCCAGAAGCTTTTTTCCATATTTTTGGGACAACTTGCGAATATCCAGCCGGCCTGTTTCGGCTTGGGCCTGGATGGTGCTGAATAGTCCGTTTAAATCAGACTGCTGTGTCATGAACATGACAGGTGCCCTATCAGCGATAATGTCATTTATATATAAATCAAGACTGCGTTGCAGAAAAATAGCAGTGTTGTCTATCAAACCTCCTGCCCCTGCACCGAAAGGAAAAATTTCTTTTCCTGCCTTGGTAAGTGTATTGTACAGACTGCGTTCACGGGAAGTCTTGGCCCAATGACATGTACTCAGCCGCCGATAGGCATTATTGTCCAGCCAGGCTGCGGCCTTTTCCAGATAGACACCCTGCTCCGAGATAGGGGCCGGCACAGGAAGAATGCCCTTTTTTATGGCTTTCTGTAAAGCTCCGTCCTCAAACACGTTCAATTGATATAAGTCCATTCCGTCAATCGGTAAATCTTTTGTGTATTCGAGATCGAGTATAAAATCTTCGACGTGCTGTCCGGGTAAGCCGTATATGAGATCTATTATTATAGCGGCTTTATTGTATGACGCAGTGCGGCAAATATTTTCGAAGATTATTTCGCGGCTGTCCTTGCGTCCTAATCTGCGACGAATTTCAGTGTCAAAAGACTGAACGCCTATCGAAATACGATTTACTCCGTTGACAAGCCAGCTGCTTATCTTTTTATCCACTAAATCATTTACACGTGCTTCCAAAGTTATTTCGCAATCATTGGTGAGCGGCAACAGATTTTGCACAGCAATAAGAAGTCTCGATATATTGGAATCCGAGAGTGCGCTTGGTGTACCGCCGCCCAGATATACTGCTTCGAGAGGAGACGCCTGGAGATAGGAATATTCCTTTGCTGCTTTAAGCTGCCTTATTAAATGATCTATATATAACGTTTCACGATCATTATCACAATGGTTTTGAAAAAAACCGCAGTAAAGACACTGCTGCGAGCAAAATGGAATATGTATATAAGCCGTGCGCTGCCTGGCCGTGAGGTTATTCTGTGCAAGCAGATCATGCCATATTGCCTGATACGATTTTGGTGGTATCATTTTCCCCATTGCACCCGGATGGATAACTCTTTTGCGGGGGAAAGCTTTCTGCAACGGAACTGCGGATTTTTCTCCAATAGTCAATTTATATTGCTCTGGTGACATCTTTTTTATAATTGTTGATATGTTTGTATTTTCCATATTTCTATCCATTCCTAATAAAATACTGTAGTAAGCTAAATTGCGCAAAATCTGATAAAATTTGCCGCATGACGAAAGCTGAGGATCATTCCTGATAAAAATGAATAGGAATATCCATGCTCAAATCTCGCTTTAGTCCATGCATGTATGGGCATGCTTCTCTGACGGCATCCATGGCTGCCTTATCCAAAATATCTCCTGCGGAAGAAACAACTGATAAGTGGCTTATATAACCAGATTCATTCAGTACTACATGAATTACAGATGTTCCTTCTACATTTCTGCGCTGAGCCATATAAGGATAATTTTTATGAGCCTCAACACGTGCGACAAATCCGTTGATTGCAGAAGCAATATCATTTTCGAAATCAGTTCTTTCTTCTGAGTCCAGGCCTGATGCATTACCAACTTCGGCATTGCCCGCTGAAAAACCCGTCCCCGGTATGTCCTGTACGGAACCTTCCGCAGTATTACCGGAGGATATTGTACTATTTCCTAAACCATTTGAATTGGCCGCATAAAACTGATCGTCTGATCTGCTACCAGAATTTCCAATTGATGTATGCGAATCAGAGCTGTTACTATGATTCTTTATCTGCGTATTGTCATTGCTCCTCCGAATACTATCAGTCGTCCCATCCGATATGCTGGAGAATGATATTTCAGGAGATTCATCAGTATATATTTCAGGTGATTGGGAATTCATACTATCTTCAGAAACGAAAAAAATCTCTTCATGAAGATCATCAATGGATGTTTTTGGGATATAAGAAATTAAATACCCCAAGACAAAAAATGATATAAGATGAATAAAAAATGATATTGATATTGCTTTTTTCCAGCTGGATTTGCCATATACACAATACAGTTTGATCACCTCCCTCCGCAATAAATGATAATGATAATTATTATCATTTATTGAAGATGAAAATATTACTATAACATAAAAAATACTATATAAAAATGAATATAATTCATTTTTTATTCACTTTTATAGCGCAAACAAATTATAAACGATAATGAATATTATTGTCAATAAATATTTTGGCATAAAATTTAAATAACAACAGTTTTTATTTAGGCAAAAAGAAAGAGCTTTACAGTTCTGTGCAAATACTTAAGCTGATGCAATATAAAATCAGTTTGGCTATTTTATTTGTGAGTAAAAAAAATGAAAGTACCTAAAAAGCAGTAATGTGAGAAATTATAACAATGATTTAAAAGATACCAATCCTAATATCGATGATGGTGCAAAATGCTAAAAACGTTATGAGGGTTATTAGGACGAATCTCTTAGCTGTAGCTCTGTATGCACATAGTATATGAACCAGGTGCCAGAGCAGAACCTGCCCATGCGCATGACAACGGTGAAATGGTGCCAATACAAGGGGTGCCGAGATGATTGAAACCGGCGGAGTGATCATAAATAACGGCTCTATCTTTCGTATGGACAACATGCCGTATGGCGGGGTCAGGAGACACCGCCATAGGCAGAGAAAGACCGGAGTATGCCGTGCGTGAGCTGACGGAAGAAAAATTGATAGTATTCAATTTTAGATAAAAATGCCTTATGGTTTTATTATTGTTAATTTGTTTTGCAATATCAGTACACCCTCAATAATTGAGTGTATTGGGAAATGTTTTTCTCTGCTCCTAAATCGCCCTCTTACAATGAATAGAGTTTTGGAGTAATGCCCTTAAGTTAATGACATACCAGTTTAACCAATGAATTTTTATTTCGTGTGTTTTTATATATTCAGCGGTCTAAAGCGCATATAAAAAATCCTCCCTAATACAATTATTAATATATTGGGGAGAATTTCAGAGTATATATAATGTTATACTGTGGTTCCATTGGTATTGACAACGTAAATATGGCAAGGCGAGATTTTCTGCCTGAAATGGACAAATCAATAAAAGCTACACTGGCAGTTTTTCGATCAGGCAGGTATTATTTCAATCCAATAGCCATCGGGGTCAGAGATAAAGTATATGCCCATTGCTTTATTTTCATAGCAGATACAGTTCATAGCCTTATGATGCCGATAGGCTTCTTCCGTATTGCTGACGGCAAAAGCCAGATGAGACTCATTATCGCCTAAATTGTATTTTTCCTGACGGTTTTTTAAATAGGTAAGCTCCAGCAGATGTGGTGTTTTTCCGTCGGATAAAAACACCAGTGTAAAGTCCGGACCATCCATTCGGCGGGCTTCTTTGAGATTCAGTGCTTCTTTATAAAAAGACAAGCTTTTCTCAAGGTCCAAAACATTGAAATTATTATGGGCAAATTTAAAATCCATAGGTGTCGTTTCCTCTTTCTGCCTGACAGGCATGCTGTGTGTAAAAGCTGCGCCGCGCTGCTTTTAGGATATTTTGACCGCTGCGCGGCAATATTAATCAAAGACTCTGGCAGCCGGTTCTTTGGAGGCACTGTTATTTAAGCATTGGCTTTTCGCGTGGCCCTAATCAGGCCGTCAATCCATTTTTGATGGCCGTTGATCATAGGATTTGGTTTTGCTTTTGACAATTCCTGTGCAGGCTTTCCGATTTGTGATTCCTGTGTAAGAATCCGGACCCTGCCGCCATCCAGATCCTCGATAAGCCACGCGTGGTGGACATCCAGTCTGGTTTCTGCATCACCCTCAGCCCAGCCGTGCCACGCTACACGTCCCGGTTTACCTTCACCGGGTTCTTCATATTCGACAACTTCGGCTTCGATAGGAAAACCGAAAGTGGCAAAATGGAATTTTGCACCTTGGCTCAAGACAGGGCCTGCTATATTATAAAAGCGGATATCTGAAGCATTATCATAACATCCTGTCCATTCGGACGTGTCTGCCAGAAATTTCCATACCTGCTTGGCAGTGATGCCGGCCACGATCATTTCGTTTGAGGCAAAATTGTCTGTCACTCCCGGGGTATATTTTGATGGCCAAATAATTGTATTCATGTAATTGATCTCCTTTTAATTTTGATAAAATTTCCTGAATCCTTATTACAATGTAATAATAAATGGTGTTTTACCTAAAGACAAGTATGTACTTTTTTGTCACTTAATATCATACTATATACCGAATCTGCGATAACTATATTATACACAGGAAGATTTGATGACAGTACTGCAGAGATATAATATAAAAAGTATACAATGTTACTATAAAGTCAATACTTGCTTTTTATTATCATACAAATTATATTAATAGTAGTTTAGCGGTTTGTGTTGATATTTTATAGTTAAGGAGCGATTTTGGATGAAAAAATTGGCTGTGATTTTATTTTTGATGGCCTTCTGCGGTATAAGTGCTGCTTCTGTGAGTGCCGCTGGTATTAACAGTAAGACGAAAAAAGTTCTGATGGTAGTTACAAACAGAGATCATTTTGATAATGGCAGAAAAACCGGCATATGGATGGAGGAATATGCTGTACCATATACCAATTTTTTGGCGGCAGGCTATGAGGTTACAGTGGCAAGTCCGAACGGGGGAAAAGCGCCGATCGATCCCGGCAGTATAAAAGACGGCATTCCCGCGGAATGGGCAGGAGCAAATGAAGCTTTACAGACCACAGCCGTCCTTTCCCATGTGAATTATAAGACATATGATGCCGTGGTTATTCCCGGCGGGCATGGTCCGCTGTTTGATTTGGTGAAGGATCAGGATCTTGCCAAAATACTGACATATTTTAATGAAAATAACCGTATTATTGCTGCTGTCTGCCATGGAACTGCCGCTTTAGTGAGTGCGAAAATGCCGGGCGGTAATGTACCTAATGTACCTTTGGTATATGGAAGAAAACTGACCGGTTTTACCAATGATGAGGAAGTAATTGCCGGTTCGGATAAAATGGTGCCGTTTGCGGTTGAAACGAAGCTTAAGGAATTAGGTGCCGAATTCAGCAAGAAAAAACCGTGGAGCGATTATATCGTAGTTGATAAAAATCTGATCACAGGACAAAACCCTCAATCCAGCAAAAGCCTTGCACAAGCGGTTGTTGCCGCTTTAAATAAATAGTGAAGTTCTTTTTTATGCCGGTTTTTATTTTTAGAGATTTTGTGCCGCGTTTTAGTTAAGCGTGAATAATGGGAGTGATTTTATGAAAGAAATATTTACAAGAACGAGTGTAAGAGCTTATGAAGCCAGACCGGTGGAAGATGAGAAGGTGGAATTTTTACTGAAAGCTGCCATGGCGGCTCCCTCTGCGGGAAATCAGCAGCCGTGGGAGTTTTATGTCATTAGGGACAGCGGGTTTTTACAGGAGCTGGCCAAGAGCAGTCCATATACCGGATGTGTAAAAAAAGCACCTTTAGCTATTGTACCCTGTTACAATAAAGAACGTCTGCTGATGCCGGAATATGCGGATATCGATATGAGCGCTGCAGCGGAAAATATTTTGCTTGCGGCAGAATCAGCCGACCTTGGTGCTGTTTGGCTTGGTATTGCTCCTATCAAAGAACGGATGGAAACAGTGGAAAAAATATTGTCCATACCAGCGCAGCTGAAGGCATTCGCTATTATTTCCATAGGTTATCCCCAGAAAAAAGGAATACAGCAGGACCGCTTTGACAGCATGAGAATTCATTACAGTAAATAGTGCAGGGAACAAAAAAAGAATTTAATGCAACAGTGTGCATTTCATTCAGCTGTTGCATTATTTGTTGTGTATAAAGAAAACTACGCGATAGTATCACAATGTCGTCAATTTTATAATAAAGTAATATTTGTAAAGAGCACTTGACAAAAATTCAAAAAATGGAACTTCTAATTGATTATTATTTTTGATGCGAGAGGTTTTTTTATAAATTCACAGCAACTTATTTCAACGATTTTACAAGCCGCCAATCAACGAATTACCTCAACGTCTTTTTTTATACAAACACCGGATTGGTGTTGCCACTAATAAAAGTGGACATAATTTTGTAACAAATATATCATAAATTCAGCCATGAAACGGAGTCGTCAACTTATCCACAAAATACCTCGGTATGAAGAAGCCTTCAAACGCACGCTTGTAAAGCTTTATCATAACGGTAAAACTCAGGCGGCTTTTATCAAAAATATGGTGTATCTCAGTCTACTCCTGGTAAGTGAATCAGCCAATATTCTACTGTTGAAATCGATAATGGCGAGATTATTACCGCTAAATAGGTCAAGGAAAACTCCAAAAACGCAATGCTCAGCTAGAATAGAAAAGTCATAGGTTGGATTGACCTCTATCCCCATTCCCATAAACTAATACAAGCTGCTTCGCAAAAGGCTTATAGAAATCGTAAATGTCCAAGGCAGATATTATTTCATTCAAATCTCTAAATACAAAGCTTTCGCTGTCAGAAAATTTCTTGATAAATATGAAATTTGTCCAATTTTTCTCCAAGAAGGGATATCTTTACGATAATGCTTGCTGAGTAAGATATTCTATATATAGCATTGTTATCTTCTTTAATTTTAACTTGTCTACTCTATCCTAACTATGATATTATTTTGATATTAAATTTTATTTTAACAGGAATGGCTTTTTTGTAACATATTATTTAAAATAGAAAGCAGGGGACTAATCAATGAAAAAAAAACATGAATATTGCTGTCCCATTGATGCCACAATCAGTTTAATTGGCGGAAAATATAAATCTATCATATTATGGCATTTGATTGGTAAAATACTTCGATTTAATGAGTTGCAAAAACTTGTACCGTGTGCAACAGCAAAAATGCTTTCTCAGCAATTACGTGAATTGGTACAAGACGGCTTAATAAATAAAGTGATCTATCCGGTTGCCCCACCGAAAACTGAGTACTCTCTCACAGAACATGGCAATAGTCTTATTCCAGTTTTAGATGCAATGTGTAGCTGGGGAAAGAAAATAATTGTTACCTCATAAAAATAAACAAACCTGTTTGTAACTGGTTTTGGAGTATAAACAGTAACCTTAAAATCGTCCTAAATATGTTAAAGCCATATTGGGGAGGATTTTTATGTATGAAAAGAAAAAGGTAGATAGATATGTCCTATATTATTCAGCGAAAATTTCGCAAATTTAATAAAATGAAATAAGTTGAAAGAGACAAGTTTCCACGATTTGCGACATTCTTGCGCTTCACTAATGCTGAATTCAGGTGTGCCGATGAAAATAGCGTCTCAAATATTGGGACATAACTCCATTGGTATAACGGCAGATCTATATACACATGTCTTGTAGTAGAACAAAAAAGATGCAGCCAAAAATGTTGGCGATATATCGTTTGGTAGAGATAAAAGATAATAATAGGTCATCTAATATAGATTTTTATGTATTAAATGCCCTATTTAAATCGGATATTGTTTAATTAAGGGCAATATTTTTTTGACAACATGTTCCATAAATTTTGATAAAATGATTTGTGATAAATTAATAAGTAAAATGGGAATAATACATATAAATTAAGACTTACAAGGATATATTAAAAAACATTAAGGCGATGTAAAATAGTACATATAAAACTCGAAATCAATTGTACCGCAAGGTACCGTGGGTTCGAATCCCACCCTCTCTGCCATAGTAAATTCAAGGCTTTGCGAAATTCGCAAGGCCTTTTTCTTATGGAGAAAATGGTTAAAATTTTATGGAAATTTTTACTGACAGCGGTAATTTTGTCAGAAGTAGTTTGAAAAAGATAGCACTAGATTTGCTGGTCTGAGTATATTGCATACGTTATAATAATAAGCAAATAAACGTTTATTTTATAGGAGAAGCAGGCATGGCTGACAAAGAAAAATCAGCGGTGAATATCAGTACATTTATGGGAATTGAGTCTGTTGATATAATGGCGGCTGTTGCTAAAGCCGGAAATTATTTGGCAGCCGGTGGTTTTGTGGAACAGGAATATGTTGCCAGTATGATACGGCGTGAAAAATTGCGCAGCACTTATATAGGCAGAGGGATTGCGATATCTCACGGGATGCCTGGATCAGAGATATTTATTCAAAAGACGGGTATTTGCGTCCTGCAGTTTCCAAAGGGATTGCAATATGGGGGAGGTATGGTTTATTTGCTTATAGGTCTGGCAATAAATCCTGAAGAAGATGATGTGTTTTTCTCGAAATTATCAGATATATTGGAAGATAAAGTGTTATTAAATAAATTATTTGTCACTGAGGATAAAAAATTTTTTCACGATGTCTTCAATCAAAATTGAGAAAGAAGATGAATCAATGGAAAATGTGGTAAATACAATGCAGAAATCATCTATAGTGAAGATAAGGATACAAAAGTTCGGCCGTTTTTTGGCAGGCATGGTAATACCTAATATTTCAGCATTTATAGCATTCGGGCTGGTTACTTCCCTGTTTATACCCACGGGATGGTATCCAAATGAGAAACTGGCAGAATTAGTTGGACCTCTGGTGAAAACACTGCTGCCCTTGCTGATCGGTTATACAGGCGGACGGATCGTGAACGGTGAACGCGGTGCCGTGGTGGGAGTTCTGGCAACACTGGGACTGGTAGTAGGTGCACAGATTCCCATGTTCATGGGAGCAATGGTGATGGGGCCGCTGGGTGGTTATCTAATCAAAAAATTTGATGATATTGTCGACGGCAGGGTAAAATCCGGTTTTGAAATGATTGTCAACAATTTCTCCGCCGGAATTTTAGGCGGTATTTTAATGATTTTTTCTTTTCTGGTAATCGGACCGATTGTACAGAATATAAATATAGTCATATCGGGAATAATGCAGCAATTCATACAAGCCAACCTGCTGCCCCTATCGGCAATTCTGATAGAGCCGGCAAAAGTTCTATTTTTGAATAATGCCATAGATCACGGTATTTTGGGTCCGCTGGGAATTCAGCAGACAGTCACGCAGGGAAAATCAATTTTGTTTTTGCTGGTTACAAATCCGGGACCGGGGCTTGGTTTGCTGCTGGCTTACTGGATGTACGGAAAAGGTACAATGAAGGATTCGGTACCGGGAGCAATACTTATACATTTCTTTGGCGGGATACACGAAATATATTTCCCCTATGTGTTGATGAATCCGCTGACGATCATCGGAGTTATTGCCGGAGGGATAACCGGAACGCTGATATTTACTCTCTTTCAAACGGGCTTGGTGGCAACGCCTTCACCGGGAAGTATATTTGCTTTGATGGCAATGACACCCAGGGGGAATTTTATACCGGTTTTAAGCGGCGTAGCTGTGTCTTCGATAGTATCATTTCTGGTATCAGCTATTTTTGTCAGAATGTCCAAAGGACAGGGGGATTTGCAGGAAGCAATAAAAACCAGAGATTCAATAAAAAATCCGGGAAATATACTGGATCAGATAATTCCGATGGAGGTCTCAGAATCGAGACGGGAAGCTGCGGAGCTGCCTGTAAGGAAGATTGTTGTGGCCTGTGATGCAGGCATGGGTTCAAGTGCAATGTCCGCTGCGGTATTGGCGAAAAAGATAAAGAAGGCGGGACTTGATATAACGGTGGAACATGCATCTATACAGCGCATACCTGATGACGCGGATATAGTAGTTACTCATATTGAGCTTACCGGCAGTGCGAGAAAGGTCAGGCCGGACAAAAAACATATTTCAATATCTGATTATATCAATGCACCGGAATACGATGCATTGGTTACTGAATTGGAAAAAAATAACAAGAAGTGATATTCACGGCAAAGAGGCGGTAATATGAAATTCATTATGTACGGAGCGGGCAATATCGGCAGGGGCTTTATAGGGGCACTGTTTTCACAGCTTGGCTATGAGGTAGTATTCATTGATGTGGATGAGGTGCTTATCAGGGAACTCAACGAGCGGCACGAGTATTGGCAGGAAATAGTTGATTCCGCCGGCAGCCGCATGAACAGGATAAGAAATGTGCGCGGTGTAAATGGCAGAAATATGGATCTCATAGCAAAAGAAATGGAGGATGCCGATTTGATGGCCACAGCTGTCGGTGCTGCTATGCTGCCCCGAATAGCGGGCAGCATAGCATATGGCCTTCAGGCGCGCTGGAAGAAGAACAGCCGCGTATTCAATATATTGATATGTGAAAATTTGATGGATGCAGATAGTTTTCTGGCCGGAGAAATTAAAAAGCACATGGCGGGTGATGCCGTTAAAATTTTTGAACAAAACACGGGACTGGTGGAAACCTGTATCGGCAGGATGGTTCCCTTAGTCCCGGACGAAAAACGGCAAAGCGATCCGCTCTACGTCGCAGCAGAGCCGTATGATATCCTGCCTGTGGACAAGGCTGGGTTCCTGGGAGAACCTCCCGCCTGCAAAAAGATAATAGCCTATGAGCCGTTTGACTTTTATGTGCAGAGAAAGCTGTATCTGCACAATATGGCACATGCAATCAGCGCATATCTGGGAATGCGGGAAAACTTGCGATACGTGAGTGATGCAGTCAAGGTTTCCTCAATACGTTTGATAATTACGGGAGCTATGCAGGAAGCCGTGCGGATGCTTGCAAAAAAATATAATGTCAAGTACGATGAACTTTGTTTGCATATGAATGATTTGCTGTATCGTTTTCAAAATCCGGGACTTAAGGATACCTTGCTGCGTGTGGGCAGAGATCCGCTGCGCAAACTGCAGCCGGAGGATCGGTTGATTGGCGCAGCAGTCAGCTGTTTGCAGATGGAAGTGGAGCCTGTTTATATATCAATAGGGATAGCCGGCGCTGTAAGTGCGTTCCTGCGTGAAGCAGATAAGGAATGTACCGAGGAGAATTGCAGGGCGGTTTTGGAAAAAGTTTGTCATATAACGCCGGAATGCAGAATATTTATATATACGGCGAAATTTTTTGCCATGTTTGCGAGAAAGGACTCCTATGAAAGAATGATAGAAACAGTCGATGCTTTTTATAAAAAAACTACGGGTGATATTATCTAATTTGAATAAAGAGTGATGATAAATGGTATCCATCAGGCAAAAAAAGATAATAGAATATCTTTGTCAGGCTTCTGAATATGTATCAATGAAGGAATTGGCTGAAAAATTGAAGCTGACAGAGCGTACAATTTACCGTGAACTGCCGGATATAAACAAAATATTTTCGAAGCATGATATTATGCTGACTACCGTATTTAGTAAAGGTATAAAAGTAAAAGCTCTGCCGAGAGATTTGATACGGCTGAAAAGTTTTTTGAACGACAGTGTTCTGCACGAAATATATCCTGTAAGTATCAGGGAAGATATGATTATGCTCAGACTGCTGGATGAGAAATTTTATACAAAAGCACAGGTGTTGGCAATTGATACGAAGTCTTCATTGAAGACTGTACGCAACGATCTTATAAGGCTGAAAAAATCTGCGCCAAAGTATCAGATAAAAATCGAAAGTAAAAAAGGCAGCGGATTTTTTATAAAAGCCGATGAGGTGCTTAAACGTCATCTGCTGGTGAGGCTTATACTGAATAATCTGAAGGTAGAGGATTTTTTCAAATATCTGGCTGACGAATATGCAGCATCCGTTACAGCAAAATTTATTTTCCGTGAACTGGAATATAAAAGCTATTTCAAGAGAATATACAGACTTTTACGGTCCGCAGTCACTGCATGCGATATACAGATAACTGACCGGAATTTCCAGGAGGCAATAGTAATGCTGGCAGTGCTGCTTAGGCGGAATAATCTTCTGAGTGGTAAATATTCCTTTACCAATGATCTGATGATGTATTATGATGAGCAGCTCTTTCTGAATGATTTTAAAAAAGCTTTGGAAAAAGAATTTTCCTGTGTGTTGAGAAAAAAAGAGACAGAATATTTCTTATGGATAGCAAGTCTTTATCTAAAGCTCGATTGCAGCGGGAAAACCGAGTATGACAAGGTTTTACTGCAGAATGTATCAGAGCTGATAAGCAGGGCTGAGTGCGAGCTGCACCAAAAACTGCGCAGTCCGGCTTTGGAAAAAAATTTATACAACCATCTGTCAATGGCGCTGAATCGTATAAAAAAAGGAATATGGACAAGCAATCCCTATAGGGAGGACATTAAAAAAAATTATAAAAATATATATGAAATGACAAGAAAAATATGCGACAGTGTTTTTTCGGGAGAAAGTATCTCCGATGATGAAATAGCCTATATTGTTTTATATTTTGCCGCGGCAGTGAATGATGCTGACAGCTGTGTTTTTAGAGCTTTGGTGATTTGTACCAGCGGAATGGGAACATCCAAGCTCCTGGTCAGCAGGCTGAAAAAAGAATTTCCGAATATTTTGGTGAAAAAAACGCTGCCGCTTATAAAACTGCAGGAGGAAGCCCTTGCGCAATATGACATCATTATTTCAACGGCACCGCTGCAAGCCGGTTTGAGTAAGGCTGTGACGGTATCTCCTTTGCTTACGGACGAAGAAGTGAAACTTCTGCGGCGCATTATGGGGAAATAAATTTATTATAGAAGGTGTAAGCATGAACATTTTCACAAAAGATAACATTATTATGAATCAGACTTTTTCGGATAAGGAAGAAGCGATAAATGCAGCGGGCAGGATTTTGGCTGACCGCGGATATGTGCAGCCGGAATATATTGAATCAATGCAGAAAAGAGAAAAAGTAATATCGACTTACGTCGGCAATAAAATAGCAATACCGCACGGAATAAACGGTTCGGAGAGCCAGATAATGGAATCGGGGATATCTTTGCTGCAGGTTCCGCAAGGGGTATCCTTCGGCAAAGGGAAAACAGCATATATAGTTATCGGTATTGCGGGGAAGAATAATACACACATGTCAATACTGACGCAGCTGTCGGAAATCGTCTGCGATGTAGAGAATGTGGACAAGTTGATACAGGCTAAGGATGAGCAGGAAATACTTGATATAATAGGCATAAAATAATGCCGGATATGAAAATTAAAAGGAGACGGACATGGAATATTTAATAGATACCGCCAATATGACAATGATTGAAAAATGTGTTGACCTGTTGCCAATAACGGGCATAACAAGTAATCCGAGCATCATAAAAAAAGAGGGCAGGATAGATTTTTTTGAACATTTCAGAAAAATACGCGGCATTATAGGTGCTGATAAGACGCTGCATGTGCAGATACTGGCTGAAAAATGTGAGGGAATACTTGAAGAAGCGCATACGATATTGGAGAAAATAGACAGGGCGGTATACATAAAAATACCGGTGACGCCAGAAGGCTTGAAGGCTATCCGCCTGCTGAAAAAGGAAGGAGCAAAAATCACGGCAACTGCTGTTTACAGCAAAACACAGGGCTTTATGGCGATGGAGGCCGGAGCAGACTTCATCGCACCGTATTTCAATCGTATGGAAAATCTGGATATTGATGCTGCCGCTGCTGTAGAGTTCTTTGCTTCCATGATCGATAGATATGGCTATAGTACAAAGATTCTTGCGGCCAGTTTTAAAAATATACATCAGGTGAATGAAGCCTTTGCCTGCGGAGCGCAGGCTGCTACTGTAAATCCTGATATATTACTGGCAGCCTTTGCTGTTCCGTCGATAAAAAAAGCTTTAGATGATTTTGCTGCTGACTGGGAAAGTGTTTTTGGAAAAGATCATATTTGTGATATGCCGTAATGGAATAAAGAGCGATTGTATGTAACGAAAATAATGCCGTTGATAGCGTAAAAGATATCAGCGGCATTATTTTGTGTATGATTTAAAAAAATTAGTTTTATCGTGAATATTTATGATTCAGTCAAAGATTTGTTTTTTGCGGCTGTAGTCTCTTTTTTTCTATTCCAGCTATATTTTATGGAGAGAACAGTAATGCTGGCGATAAACATGAAACCAGACATCAAAAAATAGCCAAAATTAAATGAACCGGTGGAGGTTTTTATCCAGCCCATCATATAAGGACCGACCCAGCCGCCGAGATTGCCGCAGGAATTGATAAGAGCAACAGATGCTGCCGCCGCAGGACCTGTAAGGAAAGTGGTCGGTATAGTCCACCATACACCCATCGCAGCATAAATACCAATGGCCGAGAGACAGACAAGGAAAAGAGCTTCATATATATTGGCGGCAAATGGACTGAGTCCAAGGCCTATGGCGCCGATAAACAGGGTACCGGATACATGCCAGACTTTGTCTCCAGTTGTACTGGACGTGTGGCCGATTATCAATTGCACTATCAATGCCGCAATCATAGGTATGGCGATAGCACCGCCAAGCAGCTGTGTTGACCAGCCTGATAAACCTTTGAGCACGGTAGGCATCCAGAAGTTGAACCCCCAGAAACCGATTACCCACATAAAATAAATAAAACATAGCTTTAAAACCTTGGGATCACTAAAAGCCTGCACGACTGTGTATTTCTTTTTGCTTTGCAGACGCGACTGTTCTTTCTCATAAGCTTGGATAAGATAGTTTTTTTCTTCTGTCGAAAGCCATGCTACTTTTTCCGGGCGGTCTTTTACACAAAATAAGAAAAAAAAGGCAAACAAAATAGCCGGTATGGCTTCGAGTATAAACAGTTCCTGCCAGCCATGCATGCCAAAAAATGATGTATTGAGTAAAAAACCGGCAAGTGGTGCGCCGATTATTGTGGAGAGCAGCAATGACGTAAGCATAAGGGATGTGGCGCGGGCTCGTTCACCAGCAGTGAACCAGCGGGGAAAAAGGACAGAATAAATAACGGGATATAAGCTGGCTTCTGCCGCGCCAAGTAAAAAACGATAAAGATAAAATTCAAATTGTGTATGCATAAATGCCATAAGTATGCATACAAGACCCCAGGAAAACATGATGCGGGCTATCCATTTCGCGGCAGAAAATTTAACGGCTATCAGAGAACCGGGTATCTCAAATATTAAATAGCCCATGAAGAAAATACCGGCACCTGTCCCAAATATTTCAGGAGTGATCCAGTTGAGATCCTGCGTCATTGTAAGGGCGGCATAAGCAATATTTACACGATCGACGCAGGCAATAATAGAGACAAGAAATACCGGCAGAATGATACGCAGATCGCGCTGATGTTTTAAATGGGTAAAATTGATAGTATTCATAAATGATGCCTCCAAAATAAAAAAATAACCTCCGTCCTGAAAAGGACGGAGGTTTTGCTTCCGTGGTGCCACCTAAATTCCCGGAAAATGTTATTGATCCGGGCGCTCAAACGTACATTATAATACGCGTTTCCTGTAACGTGGATCAGACGATGTGGCTTACAAAATTTGTTCAGCCACATTTCTCAGGGAGGATTTTTTTCTCTGATACGGTTATCGTCTTTCAGCCGGGTAACGACTCTCTGTGAACCTTATGCAAAAAATACTTTTTCCCATCACGGAATTTAAATTATTAAATTACAAAGTTACATAAACTTAATGTAAAATAATATACTCGTATATTTTGAATATGTCAAGCTGTTTTTACTTTTTCGTATAGGGGAAGTTAGAGAGATTGCTGCTGATAAGGACATAGGTCTTTCCTATTTGACAAACAATATGGGAGCAAAGTAAAATATAATTTAGTTTTAAAAGTATTTGACGTAGCGATTTGATGTGATCGGACTTATTTGTGTAATTGCTTTTAAGGAGAACAAAATGACGCTTCAGCAATTAAAATATATTGTGGAAATAGTTAACTCAGGATCCATAAACACAGCGGCACAAAGACTTTTTATATCGCAGCCCAGTCTGTCCAATGCCGTGAAAGCCTTGGAGCAGGAGCTGGGAATAGATATATTTATCCGTACTAACCGAGGAGTGTCTTTATCCTCAGACGGACAGGATTTTCTCAGCTATGCCCGGCAGATATTGGAGCAGACGGAGCTTCTCGAAAAACGCTATATGCATAAAAAACCGTCACGCCGGCTGTTTGCTATTTCCACACAGCATTACGCTTTTTCGGTAAATGCTTTTGTGAATCTTATTAGGGAATATGAGCATGATGAATACGAGTTTACCTTACGCGAAACTAAAACACATGACATAATAGATGATGTAAAGGATATGCGCAGTGAAATAGGTGTTATCTATCTGTGTGAATTCAATGAACAGGTAATAAGCAAAATACTTCATGAAAATGATTTGAAATTTGTCGAACTTTTTGCTACACGGCCTTATGTTTTTATGAGTTCCCGCCATCCGCTTGCTCATAAAAAAGTTGTGGCATTTACTGATCTGGATCCTTATCCGTGTCTGTCATTTGAGCAGGGAACCTATAATTCTTTTTATTTTTCTGAGGAAATACACAGCACCATATCTCATAAAAAAAGCATTCGTGTGAGTGACAGGGCAACTCTTTTTAATCTGGCAATAGGATTGAACGGGTATACCATTTCCAGCGGAGTACTCAGTGAAGATCTTAATGGCAGCAATATTATTTCCGTACCGCTTGTCAGTAAGGAAAAGATTCGTGTGGGCTATATTTATAATAAGCATGCTCATTTGAGTCCGCTGGCACAAAATTATATTGACAAATTGAAGCATTATATTTCTGCCAGTGTTATAGCTTGATACTATAACTGATTAAAAAAAATAAGCCTTACCATATATATTGGTACTGCGCTATAATATACGCATGATGTTGCTGCGCTGTTTATTCCATAAAAGCACCATAATAGAAAATCAAAAAAATTTCAGGAGGTATATTTATGGCACCTTTTCGCTATGATATAGTGGGCAGTTTTCTGCGCCCGCAAATTTTAAAAAAAGCACGGGAACAATTCAACGAGGAAAAAATCTCTCTTGCTCAGCTGCAGGAAGTTGAGGATGAATGTATAAAAGATCTGGTCGATAAAGAAAAAAGTATTGGTTTGAAGGCAATAACTGACGGTGAATTCCGCAGAGCATTCTGGCATCTTGATTTTCTTGCAGAGCTTGATGGCATAACAAAAGTAAAGGCTAAGGCATGGTCAGTGGCATTCAAGGATCATCAGCCAAAAGCCGAAACAATAAAAATTACCGGCAAAATCGATTTTCCGGAAAATCATCCTTTTGTCGAACATTTTAAATTTTTGCAGGCACAGGCGGATGATAAGCATATGGCAAAACTGACCATACCGTCACCATCTATGCTGCACCTTATTACCTGCGTGCGTGCGGAACAATATACACCTATTGATATCTATGAACAAGACAGCAGCTTGTACAGTGATATTGCTGCCGCTTACAAAAAAGCGGTTAAAATATTTTATGATTTGGGCTGCCGTTATCTTCAGCTTGACGATACCTCATGGGGAGAATTCTGTTCTGCGGAAAAGCGTGATGCTTATGCTGAACGCGGTTTTGATCTTGATGCCATAGCAGAGGCATATGTAAGTGTGATAAATGAAATTATAAATGATAAACCGGCAGATATGACGATAACGATGCATATTTGCCGCGGTAATTTTCAATCGACATGGTTTTCTTCCGGCGGCTATGAACCTGTCGCGGAGGTGCTGTTCGGCGGATGTCATGTGGACGGATTTTTTCTGGAATACGACAGTGAAAGAGCCGGAGATTTTAGTCCGCTGCGTTTTATCAGGGAACAGAAAGTAGTTTTGGGACTTATAACATCGAAAACACCTGAACTCGAAAGCGCAGATGCTGTAAAGGCAAGAATCGAAGAGGCACAGGCATTTGTTCCTTTGAAGCAATTGTGTCTCAGTCCGCAGTGCGGTTTTGCTTCCACAGAAGAGGGAAACCTGCTGACAGAAAAAGAGCAGTGGGCAAAAATAGCACTGATAAAGAGAATTGCTGAAGAAGTTTGGCGGGACGCGGAATAGAAAACGGCTCTGATCGCTTTTTATGTGATCAGAGCCGTTTTGCCTGATGGATTAAACATAAGGCAGATAATATATGATATAATTATACAATATATTATTTGCAGAGGATGAAATAAATGCTGACTTCCCGTTTGCTGACTGCGGCCGGTTTCGTGCCTGAAAATGTAGTCCTTGCCGATATCGGTACGGATCATGCCAATCTGCCAATCTATCTGTTGAAAACCGGCAGAATAAAAAATGCCATTGCTGTTGATGTGCATGAGGGACCGTATCAGACGGCAAAAAGGGCGGTTAGGGAGCAAGGCATGGAGACTTGGATCGATGTAAGGCTGGGCGATGGCTTGTCTGCGTTGCGTCCCGGAGAAGCCGATGTAGCCGTTTTTGCCGGAATGGGCGGCTTGCTTATAAATTCATTGCTGGAAAAATCACCGCAAGTGACAGCGGCTTTGCACGGTCTTGTTCTGCAGCCTCAGCTTGCCTGTGAAAAAGTCCGGCGTTATATTTATGATATTGGCTGGCATATAGAAGACGAAGCCCTGGCAAAAGAGCAGCACCATATATATCAGCTGATCTATGCCGTTCCGGGGCAGCGGGACATGCCCGATGAGCTGGTTCTCACGGTGGGACCGATATTGCTGGCAAAAAAGCAGGCTCTTTTTAAATACCATATTGCCGAACTTTTACGGCGCAACAAAAAAATGCTCGCCGGCTATAATCTTGCACGCGTACAGAGAAATGATGAACAGCATCGGAAACTGTCTGCTCTTATTAAAAGCTTGGAGATGATGAGCGATGATAAAATGCCAGATGGCAATGGAGGCAATGGAACAGATCGCACCACGCGTTCTGGCGGAGGAATGGGATAATCCTGGGCTGCTTTTGGGAGATCCGGCTCAAAAAATAAACAAGATAATCACCTGCCTTGATGTCACAGAGGCATTGGTGCGGGAAGCCGTTGAAAAAGAATGTGATATGATAATCTCACATCATCCCTTCATATTTCATGCGTTGAAGAAAATACGTACTGATCTTCCGGCGGGAAGGCTGATACGGCAATTGATCAAAAGCAATATAGCTGTCTTTGCCGCGCACACTAACTTGGACAGTGCAAATGGCGGTGTAAATGATATGCTGTGCGAAATGTGGCATCTGCATAATATTCGGCCGCTGGATATTACTTTTGCAGAAGAATTAGTCAAGCTGGCCGTATTTGTGCCGCAAAGCCATGCCGAGGCGGTGCGTCTTGCCATTGGTAAAGCGGGAGCTGGTTTTATTGGCAATTATTCCCACTGTGCCTTTGAGGTCCGTGGAAAAGGGCATTTTCTGCCAAGAGAAGGAACAAGTCCCTACATTGGAGAAATTGGCAGGATAGCATCTGTCGATGAAGTACGGCTGGAAACAGTATTGCCGGAGCAAATAAAGGACAGAGTAGTCCGGGCGATGCTGAAAGTACATCCCTATGAGGAAGCTGCTTACGAAATATATCCTTTGAAAACGAAAGGGAAGGCAGCAGGGCTGGGACGGATTGGTGAAATCGAAGAAAAGCTTTCTTTGGAACAATTTGCAGCTATGATAAAAGAGATACTACCGGTGGATTATGTCCGCATTGTGAAAAGCAATGACAGAAAAATAAAAAGAGTAGCTTTATGCAGCGGTGCCGGTGCTGAATTTATCGGCAAGGCAAAAATGCAGGGAGCAGACTTGTATGTCACCGGTGACGTCAAATATCATGAGGCACAAAAAGCGCAGGAGCTTGACATGAATCTTATAGATGCCGGTCATTTTGGCACGGAAGCTCCTGTTGCGGAGGCGTTGGCCGATAAGCTGAATCTTTATGCGAGAAAAAATAAGTGGAATATAGAGATCATTTATGATACCACGGCAAAAGATCCTTTCAGTATAATATAGCATCCATGGAAAACAGCAGATTTCTGTGAAGTCAGCATTAAGCCGGGCAGCATGGTAACTGCCCGGCTTAATGCTGTTCTATTTTTTCTTTTTTAATGCCGTGATGTCGTGACAGTGGACCATGCATACCTCTCGGTCTGCGGACCAATGGATTTTTGAGATAGCAGCACGCAGCCACAGATCACGTTTTTCCAGATAAATTACTTTTTGTGCCGAGTCGGTTGATTCATCAAGCAGCTTTATCGGACAAAAAGAGCAGGGAGCCTCTTCACCGGCAATAATGTTATAGCACTTTTTTCCCAATTGTTTTGTTCCGAAGAACTCAGCAGCACTCTTATTCAAAAAAAGAATTTCATAGTTTTGGGTATCAATTACATAGATGAAGGATTCTATATGGTCCAAAATCTCCAATGTCTGCATATGGGAATGTTTCATTTTATCAAGCGTACGTTTTTGAATAAGAAAAGTACCGAGTATTTCCGCAGTGAAAGATAAAGATTCTATCTCTTCACTCTTCCATTCACGCGGATGCGTGTGGTATTCAAAGCCGATCATAGCTCTGATATTTCCCTCGCTGAAAACAGCACATTCCAATATAGCGTGAATATCGCTGTCCTTAAAATGAATCTGCATCTCAGCAGGAAGCAGCTTTACATCGGCACAACCGAATATGCCGTCTTCGTTAAGACAGCTGAAAAATTTTTCTGCGGTTCCTTTGGGTATATCTTGATGTGAACTTTTTTTTGAGGCTGATTTGTCACTGCACCATTCAAAGGTATTAGAATAATTGCCGTCGCTGTTTTTTTCGATAATAAAAGCACGACTGATTTTATATCTATTGCTGATTATTTCTAAAATAAGATTAGTTGCCGCTGTTGCATCTGTACTGCGGTGCAGGATTTTGAAAATATATTCGACAACATTTTCATGAAAAAATTTTTTATTTTTTTCGCTGTTGCCCGTGAGTAAGAATTCTCTTTTATTGACATACTGAGGTACTGACAAGTCATTGTCATAGAGACAATAGTTGTTTTTACCGCTGGCTTTTATATAATATAATGCTTTGTCGGCTTTTCTGAAAAGGTCTTCAAAACGGGTGCCGTAATCAGGTGAAATAACGGCACCGATGCTGGCGGATATTTTTATAGAACGAGCCTGATGTGTATATGTTTTGGAAAGCGCAGCAAGCAATTCGTGGGATTTTCTGATGAACAGGTCTTCACTGCAGTTTTTGCACAAAGCCATGAATTCATCACCGCCAATACGGCCTACAATATCAGTTTTATTGAATACCAATTTAATGCTGTGGGCAATATCAACTATAACCGAATCACCAAATAAATGACCGAAAAGATCATTTATATCCTTGAAATTGTCAATATCAATGACAAAAAGAACCTGACGCTTATCTTTTAAACGGGAATGACGGAGATAATGAGCAATGAGACGCTGTGTGGTAGCCTTATTGTACAGATTTGTCAAAACATCATGACGGGCTTCGTGCAGCAGACTCTCATATTCCTTCTTCTGCATATTTATATCAGTCATCATGCCGAAAACACGTTCAGGGCTTTCGTTCTCATCACAGCGAAGGAGAAGTCTCACCTGAAACCATATATATTCATTATTTTTTGTCAGTAAATGAAGTTCAAATTTTTCATAATGCTGAGGACCGACTTTTTTAATTTTTTTTGTTCTATTTACGTATTCTGTAAAAACATTCTTTGTTTTTGGATCTATGGAAAAAATCCGGTCAATATTGCCGCTGAAATTTCCAATAGGAGGTTTATTGCCAAATACCAAGCTCCAATTATCGGATACTGATATATGGTCATTTACTATTTCCCATTCAAACATTATTGCCTGACTCAGCTCGGCTAAAATACGATAACTTTCTGTGTCAAAGGTTTTCGTTGCAGTGCACTCGCTTTCTTTTATAAATTGTTCAGATAATTTATCACTTGGGTATATAACCCGGCTTGTCGGCAGGCCATTTTTTTTCTGCATAGGCGTCCTCCATCCGGTAAAATTGTTCATCTATTCTTCACTTGTAGATGAATATCCAGATTTTTAGTGGGATCGATAGTATAATATGATATTGATGATTTTTGTAGAGCTCCTCAAAATAGGCAAAATTTCCCATAAAAGAGAATTTTCTATGGATACATATATAAATCCTTTATATTTATGCTATAGTTTTAATAAAGATAAGTTTGTTAAAAAAAATTTATTTTTTTATTAAATTTTTCATGCAGAATTTAGATTTTTATAGTATAGTATATTATTGGTGTTTTGTATAATTTATATTAAAGGATGAAGCAGTTTTATGCGTTTAATGACAAAAAATTATCGTGCAGGAAGTGTCGGCTTCCTTGTGGCATCTTTGGTTTTTTATATTTGTTTGGTTTTGTTTTATATAAATATCGGTCAGGATATGGGGCCTGTAAATTATTTTGCCTATTTGCTGCCGACAATAATTTCGTTGTGTCTGATCCAGTATCTGACTGGGAGCAGTTTGTTTTCAGCTGAATTATCAGCGCATATTCTGCCCGGGCTGGCATGGTGCATCACTTTTCCGCTGCTGTATTCATGGACTTATCACTCGGCGTGGTATATATCGCAGATACGGATAGACTTTCTTTTCGGGACAGGGCTTTTTATTATGCTTGCGTCCCTGCAGGCTGTGTTTTTACAGAGCAGAATGGGAAAAAGCAAGGCAGCTGTCCTGTTTGCAGTGCTTGATATATTATGCCTTTTGATTCCGGCACTGGAAATTGCGTATTATCTGATTTATCAGCATTGCCTGACGCCGGCCACTTTGATGGCATTGTATCTGACCAACCCAAAAGAAAGTGTAGATTTTGTCCAGTCTACTGTCGGTGTTTTTGGGATAGTGCTTGTTTTGATCAGCATCGGAATGATTTTTTATTTTATGTACAGAATGAATCGGCGCTTATCTTTGAAGCTGATAACTTCTGATCCTGACCGAAAGAAAAAAAGTGTCTTATATTTGTTGACATTGTTCACGGCAGTCTATTCCTTTTTTTTCCTCTTTCCGCAGACATCCATTATAAATAATTGGAAGGAGGTTTCGGATTATGTCCAGCAGACGCAAAAATACAGTATCAATTACACCGAGCGATATGAAGATATGCAGCTGTCAAGTGCGGCCACATTGGCACAGAAAGCGCCCGGAACGGTTATCATGGTCATAGGTGAATCGGCATCGCGTAACTATATGAAAACATATACGCCTTCTTTTGCTTATGATGATACCCCGTGGCTTGAACAGCGCAGGCAGGATCCGAATTTTGTCGTATTTGACAATGCTTATTCATCCTGGGTACAGACTGTCCCTGTCCTGCAGAGAGCTTTAACAGAGCAAAGTCAATATAATGATAAGCAGTTTTACAATTCGTTGTCTGTTATTGACGTAGCGAAAAAAGCGGGCTATGATACTTATTGGTTCAGCAATCAGGGACGCTATGGGCAATATGACAGTGCAATAACTTTGATAGCAAAGACAGCCGATCATGCAAAATGGACAGATGATTCTTATGTGTTCACTGATCAGGTTGACGGAACACTGTTGAATTTTCTGCCGGAAATAGATCCGTCAAAAAACAATTTCGTTGTTCTGCATCTTATGGGCAGCCATATTTATTACAATAACAGATACCCGGCTGATTTTGAGAAATGGAAGAATGAAGACAGCACTTCAACGGAATCATCATATGCCAATAGTATCCTTTATACGGATTATATTTTGTCTCAGATATACAATTATGCTAAAGAAAATCTCCATCTGCAGGCCATGGTATATTATTCTGATCATGGTGAGGATGTAAATATATCACATAATCCGGATGTGTTCAAATTTGACATGGTCCGTATACCGATGTTTGTTTATCTTTCAGGGGAATATCAGCGAACGTATCCTGTGCGAAGCAGTACACTGCAGCAGAATCAGGGACAATATTTTACTAACGATATGATATATGATACCGTATGCGGTATTTTGAATGCTCCATCGAATCATTATGATGAAGGGCAGGATTTTTCTTCACCGCAGTATAAATTCAATCTGCAGAATCTGACGACAATGCTGGGACAGAGAAAACTTACGGAAGATCCATATATCGGTAAACCGCAATAACTAATAAGCGCCGGAGAATTCCGGCGCTTATTAGTTTGCAAAATCCAAAATCCATGTCAGCGGTATATTCACTAATATTTTCAAAAAAAACAATATTGCTAATATTTATATATTGACAATAAATTCTGTTCATTATATTATAATATTAGTTATTATGTAATATTACGAATAAATGGGGGGACAGAAATGACGAAAAAAAAGCTAACGACTGCGGCCGGAGCACCGGTCAGCGATAATCAGAATTCTTTGACAGCAGGTGAACGAGGTCCGGTAACAATGCAGGATGTCTGGCTGATGGAAAAGCTTGGCCATTTTGACAGAGAAGTGATTCCGGAACGACGTATGCATGCAAAAGGTTCGGGTGCTTATGGACAATTTACTGTGACCCATGATGTGAGTAAGTATACAAAAGCTAAAATTTTTACATTGAATGAAGAAACACCTGTATTTACCAGATTCTCAACTGTCGCCGGAGAACGCGGTGCAGCTGATGCGGAACGTGATATACGTGGTTTTGCTGTTAAATTTTATACAAAAGAAGGCAATTGGGATCTTGTAGGCAACAATACCCCGGTATTTTTTATTCGTGATGCTCTTCATTTTTCAGATCTGAATCACGTCGTAAAACGTGATCCTAAGACTAATATGCATTCGCCGCAGAGCAACTGGGATTTTTGGACTATGCTGCCGGAGGCATTGCATCAGATCACTATTGTTATGTCAGACAGGGGAATTCCTGCATCATATCGTTATATGCATGGCTTTGGCAGTCATACATACAGTCTGATAAATGCTGATGGTGAACGCTTTTGGGTGAAATTTCATCTTGTTACACAGCAGGGCATTAAAAATTTGACCGATGAAGAGGCAGCTGCCATTATAGCCAAAGACAGGGAGAGTCATCAGCGGGATCTTTTTCAGGCTATAGAAAAGAAAGATTATCCGCGCTGGACTATGTATTTCCAGATTATGACGCAGGAACAGGCCGAAAATTATAAAGAAAATCCATTTGATATTACAAAAGTTTGGAGTCATAAAGATTTTCCCTTGATTGAAGTGGGCGTATTGGAACTTAACCGCAATCCGGAAAATTATTTTGCCGAAGTTGAACAGGCAGCTTTTAATCCGGCGAACATTGTACCGGGTATAGGATTTTCTCCTGACAAACTTTTACAGGGGCGGTTATTTTCCTATAGTGATGCCCAGCGTTATCGTCTGGGAGTAAACCATATGCAGATTCCTGTAAACAGAGCAAAATGCCCGGTGCACGCCTATCACCGTGATGGATTTATGCGGGTGGATGATAATTACGGGTCGACCATAGGCTATGAGCCTAACAGCTATGGTGAATGGGAAGAACAAAGTGCTTTTAAGGAAGAAGCACTGAGTTTGAGCGGCGCCATGGATCGTTATGAACCGAAGATTGAACAGAGCGATGATTGTTTTTATCAGCCGGGAAATCTTTATAGATTAATGAGCGACGAACAAAAAAAAGTTCTTATAGCAAATACCGCGGCGAATATAGCTCCCGTCACAGATAATATAAAATATCGTCATGCTGCGCATTGCTTTCTCGCGGATGAAGATTACGGCAAAAGGATTGCTGATGCCTTATCACTTGATTTTGCAAAGGTGAAAGAGCTGTCAAAATTATCACATGATGAGCTTGCCGAGGCAACTTCTCTAAAAAAATAGATATGAAAAGTCATTACAATAGATAATTTAGTATAAATAAAAGGCCTTCGCCCAATAGCTGCAAATGCTGTTGGGCGAAGGTCTTTTTATTGGTTGAAAATAGGACGGGAATATAAAATGTATGTATCTATTTGCTGATATATTCCAATTTTTTATTGAGAATGGCAAATGTAAGCAAAAGATCATTTACTATACGGGCGAAATAGGGAATGTCTTCTTCGGCTATGCTGTGCGCGGCATAATCTGGCATCTCTGCCGTGCTTTCTTTTGCGGATAAATCTATTTGGTTAGCTATAATCTGTACTGAGGCGGTACGGATCATATTTATTGCGTTGTCTGTCTTAAAAGCAAGCTCTTTCATAGCAAGAGCAGAAGCTTCAGTCAGGCTGGCGGATTGCAGTAATTGATGATATTTATGTTCCGCCTGAGTATAGTAAAAAACAGCCAGTGCATGAAGAAATACACAGGAAGAACGCACAGAAGCGGTTCTTTTCGCTGCTATTATTCTGACATCATCTCGCAGATACTGTTTATAGTGAGGTGACAGAAGCGCTTCAGATCCAACAAAACGGTCCACGCCTATGATGTATTCTGCCTTCTTTAGGTGGAAGGATATTTCTGACTCTTCCATGCTTTCATAAGCAATAGCTTCAAAGTGTAAGCCGGTGATTCCCAGAGAATGACAGTATGCTATAAGTGTTTGTGTATACGGAAGCAGATTATTGAACACATATACAGTCGATTCTGCAGGAATGCGCGCTATTTTTAAAAAGAAAGTACTGGTTGGAATCAATTCAAAAATAAATAAATTTTTTGGTGAAATTGTATGGCAGAGTTTTTCATATTGAGTAGGCGCGCAAATATAGAAATCGAGCAAAGGGGAGGTTTTTATTTCATCGGTACGGAAGCAGGAAACAGGTACTTTGCTGTTGAGCATATTTTCTGTTAAAAGACATATTTCATTTGCTATAAGCTGATTGCTGCCGACAGCTGCAATTGCTGGCATCATAAGAGATCAACTCCTTCGGCAACAAATTTTTTCACAAACATGATAAAGGCTTCTGCCGCATGTGATTTTGTTTTTACATTCTTATATGCCATGTAAGAAGGCATATAAATTTGAGGAGAAAAGGAAATCGTTACCAGTTTTGTATCTGTTTCACATAATTTTCTGGGAAGAAAAGATATTCCTGCACCGCTTGCTACCAGACTCTTGATGGTTTGGACATGTGTCGGTCCGAAAATAAATTCCGGCTGCGGATTTATTTTATCGATGGATTCTTTTATATATTGTCTGAAAAAATTGCTGTTTTTTGACATAATTATTTTTTCACCACCGAGAGACTGCCAGTCAATAGAATTTTTATGACGAAATTTATGATCACAGCAACAGCAAAGTGCCAGCTCGCTGCTGCCGAGCAATATATGTGTAAAAGCAGGATTTGCCGAATCAAAAAAAATTGCGGCATCGATTTTTTCTTCCAATAAATCCTGCTGTATAGAAAAAAGATTTTTTTCTATAATTGTCACGGCAATGCTGGGATATATTTTGCTGAACTGGTGCAGTATATCAGTTCCCGCTTCAAGTCCGCCAAAATTGGTAAGCCCTATTGTCAGTGAGCCTCCATTCAAATTTTTCAGATTGTTTATTTCTAAAAGAGTCTTTGATACTCCTTTCATGACATTATCCACATGACGGTAAAAAACCTTACCCTCGGATGTCAGTACAATCTGTTTCTGGCTGCGGTCAAACAGCTGGATGCCCAGCTCCTCTTCCAAGCCATGAATGGCATTAGTTACTGCAGGCTGAGAAATGTACAGACGTTCAGCAGCTCGGGTAAAACTTTTTAGTTTACTGACCATGAGAAAATATTCCAACTGCCGCAGTTCCATAAATTTATGTCCTTTCAAGAGTATATTTATTTAATTTTAGCATATAAAAGGTGTATATGGAAAATATATGCGGGAAAAATCAATAATATAATTTAATAATTCAATAACGATAAGTTATAATTAATAAAATTTTTATAACAGAGAATAAAATCGATAGTTATAATTTATCAAAATATAGTATTATGACATATTTTTTTAAAAATCATTGAAATTTATAATATTATATTATATTTCTATAATAATGAGTAATTTTTCTTTGTATTTTTTCTTTGTTATGATTTATTTACAAAATAAATTAACCGCAATGAATTTCAGGTAAGGCGGAAGAGGAGAAAGATAATATGGCATCTACAACTATTGATAGTGAAGTCTTTGGCTGTTTGTTCAGCACCGATAAGATGAGAGAAATTTTCAGCGACAGAGCTTTGGTTCAAAAATGGCTGGATACGGAAGCTGCTCTTGCTAAAGCACAGGGAGAACTGGGTGTTATTCCCAAGGATAAAGCAGACAAGATAAATGCCAATGCTGATGCAAATTTGATTGACCTGTCCGCAGTGGGAGAAAATTATAAGTCATCCATAACTATTGTGCCCTTATTAAAGGAATTTAAAAAAATTCTGCCGGGAAATGCCGGAGAATACGTTCACTGGGGTGCTACCAGTCAGGACATTGTTGATACAGGGTTGGTCCTGCAGATGAAGGATGCCTATAATGTCATTCTTGCGGATATGAAAGCCTGCCAGAAATACACATTGGATTTAGTGAAGAAATATCGCGATACAATCATGTGCGGACGCACGCATGTAATTCATGCTCTGCCTATAACGCTTGGCTACAAGGTGGCAGTGTGGGCTGATGAATTTGGAAGAGATATACAGCGATTGGAAGAAATAAAGAAACGTGTTTTTGTCGGTGAAATGGCAGGGGCTGTTGGAACCTTAGCATCACAGCCGGAAAAAGGATTGGAAACGCAGACTCGCATGATGGAGATACTGGGTCTGGAAGTACCGACTATTGCATGGCATGTAGCGCGCGACAGTCAGGCTGAATTTGTCAGCACTCTGGCTATATGCGCAGGGACATTAGGAAAAATTTCTCATGAAATATTGACATTGCAGCGTACCGAAATACTGGAACTTGAAGAACCTTTTTTCATGGGAAAAGTAGGATCATCCACCATGCCGCATAAACGCAATCCTCAGGTCGTAGAGGGCATTATTGCAGTATGCCGCAGTGTACGCAGTATTGCACCTGCTATAGTGGAATCAATGGTCAGTGAAAATGAACGTGACTGGGGATGTTTTCTGACAGAATGGGAAGCAATTCCCCGTGCATGCCATCTTATAGCGGCTGCCCTCGACAAATCAAAAGATGTGCTGCAGCATCTGATCGTTTATCCAAAACATATGGAAAATAATCTTTATAAACTGAGAGGTTTGATGATGAGCGAATGTATCATGATGCATTTGGCACCAAAACTTGGACGAATGACAGCTCATTCTATAGTATACCGCTGCTGTATGAAGGCTTATGAAGAAGAATCACAGATGAAAGATGCGCTTAAAAATGAACCGGAAGTGAGAAAAGCCTTCACTGATAAGGAATTGGATACAATGCTTGATCCGCATAACTATATTGGCTATGCACCGCAATTTGCAGATCGTGTATTGAAAAAATACGGTGCAAAATAATATCGGATAAAACTTTGCCGGAAATAGGAATTTTCTGATGGGGTACCGCGGATTTCTTTAAAGAAAAATTTTATAAAAGTCTACTTGAATAAGTCGATTAATAAAATTATTGCCTTATAGCAGATGATGACTATAAGGCAATTCTGCTTTTAATACAAAGGATGTGCGTAAAATTGATAAAAAGCAAAAAGAAGCTTTTTTATGTATTTCTTATAGGTGTACTTTTATGGTTCTGTCCTTCACCAAGTGGTCTTGATTTGTTCGCATGGCACCTTTTTGCCGTGTTTGCCGCAATCATTATGGGGTTTATATTGCAGCCGATGCCTATAGGAGCAGTGGCCTTTACAGGCGTTACGACAGCGGTGCTGCTGGGTGTGATGACTGTGAAATCAGCCATTTCCGGTTATGGAAATAGTACAATATGGCTTATTATTTGTGCATTTTTACTGGCAAGAGCTTTTATTAAGAGCGGACTTGGCAAACGTATAGCATTTTTTATAATCAAGACGATAGGAAAATCATCGCTGACACTGGGGTATGCTATTACGTTCAGCGACTTTATAATTTCGCCTGCCACACCTTCAAGCACGGCACGGGCCGGTGGGATCATTTATCCAATTATTCAAAGCCTTTCAGCGGCACTTGGATCAGAACCAGGGGTAACTGCGAGAAAATTTGGTGCATATATAATGCAAATAGAATATCAGGCTAATGCTATTACGTGCGCGATGTTCATGACGGCTATGGCAGGGAATCCGCTTATAGTAGAATTAGCGGAAAAAACGGCAGATGTACATATAACTTGGGGAATATGGGCTGCCGCAGCAATTGTCCCAGGAATTATTTCTTTGATAGTGATGCCATATCTTCTTTATAAACTTTTTCCGCCTGAGATCGGCAAAATGCCTTTTGCAAGAAAAATGGCGGATGACGAACTGAGAAAGATGGGAAAGATATCTCTGAATGAAAAAATAGTAATAGCTGTTTTTGTGGGAGCTTTGGTGCTGTGGTCAACATCTGGTTTGACAGATATGGATGCAACAGCTGTGGGGATGCTCACTGTTGTTGTATTGCTTTTGACCGGAGTGTTGAACTGGCGGGATGTGCTTGATGAAAAAGGTGCATGGGATACTATGTTTTGGATGGGTTCATTGATAGCATTGGCAAATGCATTGGCAAAATCGGGTTTTATAAAATATTTGTCGACCAATGTTGGCAACACCATTTTACAGGCGGGTATTCCGTGGGTTCCCGCCTTTGGTATACTGATATTGGTTTATGTTTACTCGCATTACGGTTTTGCCAGTGTATCGGCCCATATTGGGGCGATGTATGCTGCTTTTCTGGGGGTAGCCGTTGCGGTTGGAGCGCCGCCGCTTCTTGCAGCGATTACTTTTGCTGTTTTGTCAAATCTGATGATTCCGCTGACACATTACGGCGGGGGGGCAGCACCTATCCTTTTTGGTGCAGGATATGTTTCTCAGGCAGAATGGTGGAAACTTGGTTTTATAATTACAGCAGTAAATATTCTTATCTGGCTGGGGATCGGTGGTTTTTGGTGGAAGCTATGCGGTTTGTGGTAAATGAAAAACTCTGGATATCGAGAGATATTCCAGAGTTTTTTTATTTAGGTATATACGGTTTTACCGAGGATTTTTATATACGGTTGTGTCATCAATGCCCAGGCCGACTTGATAACGCTCTAAACTGCCACTGAGGTATTTTCGAACCGAGGAAAGCAGGGCAGCATAAATGGGTGGCTATTATAATAAAAACTTTTCAAATACGGCATTACCAAGCTTCATGCCCAAAGGAGTCAAAAATAGGTGTGTAGTATTTTCCGCCAATAATTTTTGACTGAGAAGTTCAGTTATATTTTTACCATAAACAGTATGGATATCCCTATGAAAATTTTCTTGAAAGCTGTTTTTGTTAATTCCCTGTGCGGTGCGCAGAGCTAAAAAGCTGAATTCTTCCATCCAGGCTTTGCTGTCTATTATCTCTTCCGTGAAAACGGGTATAATACCATTATTACATGACCGGATGTACTCATAAAGATCATGTGTATTGTATGTACGTTTTGAATTATAGTAAGAGTGAGCCGCGCAGCCGAGACCGATATAAGGTTTGTCCTGCCAGTAGCCTGTATTGTGACGGCTTTCAAATCCTTTTTTTGCAAAATTGGCTATTTCATAGCGATGAAAACCATAATGAGGAAGGATATCTGTTACATAATCGTACATCGTTTCAACAGCATCTTCGTCGGGTAAATGCAGTGTCCCCGCTTTTTGCATTTCGGCAAAAGGCGTGCCATCTTCTACCTGAAGGCCATAAATGGAGACATGCTGTATATTTTGGTGCAGAATCCAATTTGTACTTTCCTGCAGCATAACAAGTGTCTGGTGGGGAAGGCCATACATAAGATCCAGGCTTATATTGGAAAAATCAGCTTTTTTTGCAGCATTGACAGCTTTTTTGGCATCCTCGAAAGTGTGTATGCGGCCGAGATTTTTGAGCAGAATGTTTTGTGTACTTTGAACGCCGAAACTGAGACGGTTAACACCCGATTGTTTCAGCGCTGCAAGCTTTGGCAGATTCACCGTACCGGGATTTGCTTCCAAAGTTATTTCCGCATCGGCGCAAATATAAAAAAGTGAGTTTAATGCGGTGAGGATTTCTGTAATATATTCGGCAGGCAGAAGAGAAGGCGTTCCGCCGCCAAAATAGACAGTATCAACAAATAAGGAGCCAAGCTGTTGATGCTTTAATTTTATTTCTTGCCGCAGCGCGGATATATATTTATGATAAATATTTTTTTCTGCTGCTGTTGACGGAAAATCGCAGTAAAGACATTTTGCAAGACAAAAAGGTATATGGATATATACGGAAATCATCAGTCTACTTTCAAGATAGCCATGAATGCTTCCTGTGGCACTTCTACGCTGCCAACAGATTTCATGCGTTTTTTCCCTTCTTTTTGTTTTTCTAAGAGTTTGCGCTTTCGTGTTATATCACCGCCATAACATTTTGAGAGCACATCTTTGCGCATAGCTCTGACTGTTTCCCGGGCAATGATTTTATTGCCTATGGCAGCCTGAATAGGTATTTCAAACATTTGCCGCGGAATGATTTCTTTGAGTTTTTCCGCTAACTGACGGCCCCGCGGCTGTGCCCTGTCTATATGCACAATAGTTGAAAGTGCATCGACCATATCACCGTTCAGCAAAATATCCAATTTTACAAGTTTTGACTGCTGGTAGCCGGCCAGTTCGTAATCAAGTGAAGCATATCCGCGCGTGGTAGATTTCAACTTATCGAAATAATCATAGATTATTTCATTTAGAGGAATGGTGTAAGTAAGCATGACCCGGTTGTCGATATAGTCCATACTGATAAATGTACCGCGCTTTTCCTGCGATATTTCCATCACAGCGCCTATATAATCATTTGGCACGATAACAGTGGCTTTTACAAACGGTTCTTCCATATGTTCTATTTCCGTGGTCGGCGGTAATCCGGAAGGATTGGCAACTTTAAGCATTTCCCCATTAGTTTTGTAGATGTGATATATAACACTCGGTGCAGTGGTTATAAGCTTTAGTTTATATTCCCGTTCCAGACGTTCCTGAACAACGTCCATGTGGAGAAGGCCAAGAAAACCGCATCTGAAACCGAATCCGAGTGCTATAGACGTTTCCGGTTCAAATACCAGTGCGGCATCATTCAGCTGGAGTTTCTCCAAAGAATCCTTTAAATTGTCATAATCGCTGCTGTCAACAGGGTAAAGTCCGCAATAAACCATTGGCGTGACTCCTCTGTAACCAGGTAGAGGTTCTTTGGTGGAATTCTGTACAGTCGTTATGGTGTCACCTACACGTATATCTTTCACATTTTTCAGACTGCCGGCAACAAAGCCAACCTGTCCTGCGCAGAGTTCGTCAACATTTACAGGGGATGGACGGAAACAGCCTGTATCTGTTACTTCAAATGTTTTTCCCGTAGACATCATTTTTAGTTTCATTCCAGGTTTGATCATTCCTTCAAAGACACGCACATGAGCAATGGCCCCTTTGTAAGAATCAAAGTATGAATCAAAAATAAGGGCTTTGAGAGGTTCATCGTCCTTACCTGAAGGAGCAGGGATCTTGTCTACTATTTCATCAAATATCCTGTCGATTCCTATACCGGTTTTAGCACTGCATAGAACGGCTTCACTGGTATCAAGGCCGATCACATCTTCAATTTGGGTTTTTACTCGTTCGGGATCGGCGCTGGGCAGATCTATTTTATTGATAACTGGTATGATCTCAAGGTCATGCTCAAGCGCCAGATAAACGTTGGCAAGTGTCTGTGCTTCTACACCTTGGGCAGCATCGACTACAAGCAAAGCCCCCTCACAGGCTGCCAGACTGCGAGAAACTTCATAGTTGAAGTCGACATGGCCGGGAGTATCTATTAAATTGAGTTCGTAAATTTGTCCGTCTTTTCCCTTGTAATTCAATCTGACAGTCTGAGCCTTTATCGTTATGCCTCGTTCTTTTTCAAGTTCCATACTGTCCAGAATTTGATTTTCCATTTCTCTTTGTGTCAATGTTCCGGTCTGTTCTATTAGCCTGTCGGCTATTGTTGATTTTCCGTGATCAATATGGGCGATTATTGAAAAATTTCTGATGTTTTTTGCGTCCAATTATAAGTGACCCTCTCTTTTAATGAAATAATCTTATAGATATAATAATTATAACGAATTTATGTATTTTTGTGAAGAACGTTGTAGGTTTTTATTTTTTCTTAGATAAATTCTTGGAAAGAATGCATAAAAAATGTGTAAAATAGTTTGAAATTGAGAAAAATTGTTTTATAATAACTCTATTATGAAATTTTTGTACTGATTATTAATATAATAAATTTAGATGGAAGTTATTTTTGTAATGACTCCGTTTTGAGAAAGGTTTGATTTTGTGAATATACGCACAAAAATGATGATTACTCTATTGGTACCGCTCATTATTTTGATAGGAGGACTCAGCCTGGTTGCTTATCATTATTCGACAAAAGAAGCGGAACTTGAATTGCAGCGGAGTATCAGTTATAAGATGGATGCGGATACGGCATCTATAGGCATGGTCTTCACGGAACAGGAAGCAATCCTGCGTACATTGGCAGTAAATATGGCAGGAAAAGATGCTGACCAGATACGATCAATGCTGAAGCCTGTCCTTGATGCTGATCATGACAATTTGAAAATGGGTTTGTTTGCGGCGCGTCAAGATGGATCGTATATTGATGCTGCGGGCAGAGTATTGCCGGCAGATTTTGATCCGCGAACACGCGGGTGGTATAAGGCTGCACTGGACAATGAACCGGGAAAAATCAGCTATACAGAAGCATATGTGGATACGGCAACAGGAAAAATGTGCGTGACATTGTCAACGCGGAGCGCTGACGGACAGGTCGTAGAACTGGATATGAATTTGGATAATATTCAAAAGATCGTCAACAATATCTATATTGGCGAGTCCGGACACGCTTTTTTGCTTGACGGCAAGGGGGATTTTATAGCGCATCCCAGCTATAAAGCTGGTGATAATATAGGGCAGGTAGATGGTGGAAAGTTAAAAAATATCGCTGATGCTGTCGCTCAAAACAAGGACGGTTTTGACAACTTGGTTGTAAATAGTGAAAATGAAAACTATATTTACTCCGCAAAGAAAATTCCAGGGACAGGCTGGCTTCTTTGTACTTCTGTATCTGAAAAGGAAATGTATGCCAACGAACGCCGCATGGGTTATATTTTAGTTGCCAGCGGTATTGCTATTGCTTTAATATTAATGGGGATAATTCTTTTTACAGTAAGAAAAATTACTATGAGCTTGAATATTGTTGCGAGTTTTGCGGAAACATTGGCTGCTGGTGACCTGCGGAGTAATTTTGTCATTTCTGACGAGCATAGGGATGATGAGATAGGTGATGTGGCAAAGGTGATGCTGAAAATAAAGGAATCATGGGGCACCGTGCTGAAAAAAATACACGACGGATCTGATCAGCTATCAGCGTATGTCAGCGGCTTGACCGATACAATGGGACAATCTGCACAGGCATCTTCACAGATAGCGCAATCTATAGCAAGCGTGGCAGCCGATGCTTCAAAACAGCTCGAGAACATTGAAAGGGCAAATAGTGAAGTATGCTCAATAGTTAATAATATAGACGCCTTGAGGACTAATATTGAAGAGACAGCGAACTATTCGACAAGTGTTGTTGAAAATGCTCAAAAGGGACAATCAATCGCTGATTTGGCTATAAAACAGATGGAAAGCATTGAAAGTGCCACAAATGATTCGGCAAAGACTATTTTCACACTGGGCGAACAGTCGAGAAAAATAGGTAAAATTGTTGGCAGTATAGCTGAGATCGCCGGACAGACAAATCTCTTGGCGCTGAATGCTGCAATTGAGGCTGCACGGGCAGGCGAGAACGGTAAGGGATTTGCTGTTGTAGCGGAGGAGGTGCGCAAGCTGGCTGAACAATCGCAGGGAGCTTCTGCTGAAATCGCCGAACTGATAGGGGCTATTCAGAAAGATACGGACATAGCTGTAGCTTCAATGCAGACAGGCACGAAGGAAGTAAGCGCAGGAGCAGGACAGGTAAGGGAATCGGCAGACTTTTTCCATAAGATAACCGATAATGTTAATGAAATGAGCGCGAGACTTGAGGAAATAACCGCAGCTGTGGAGAAAATTGCAAAAGGTGCATCCGTTATCCAGGGGAACGTAGAAGATATAAGTCGCACCAGTTCCTCTACCTCCGGTGAGACGCAGACAGTTTCTGCTGCCAGTGAAGAACAGGCTGCATCTATTGAGGAAACGGCAGCTTCGGCAGATTCATTGAAAAAACTTGCGGATGAATTGCAGGATATGATCAAGAGCTTTAAGGTTTAGGACGAGTATCTAATTTTAGAAGGGATTAAGAGAATCTATAATGTTCAATCATGGTGACATGTCTGGGAAATTAAAGTTTATAAGCCGGATGAGAATTTTGGCGGGAATTCTGCTGGCGGCGGAGCTGCTGGCAGTCAGCTGGGCGGTGCTGTTTTATTTTTTATATGCCAGTCAGGCAACGGGGGTCCTTTCAGTGAGCTGGCTTTTACTGGCAGGTATGATATTTCCGTTTAATTGGCCGGGTGCGATATTCTGTTCACTTTTAAGCATGATATTACGCGCTGATGCGGTAATAATTTTGACGGCAGGCGTATATATGATTTTAGCTTTGTTGATTAACCGCATCATATGGGCGCCAAATCCAAAGGGGTATTTTTTTTTGGTGAGAGCTATGAGGCTGGAGATAGGAAAATCAATATTGCTGATGCTGGGGGGCTGTTTTATAGTACTGATCAATGCCGGTGGGCAGGAGCTTGTAACTTATATGGCAATAGCCGTTTATGAGGTTGGATCAGCCATAAATATAATTGTATTTTACAAATTGTTGAGAGTTATCGATCGTATGGATTATAGAGAAGTTTTTCAAACAGATTGCAAAACACCTTATGGACAATAAGAAGAGCCTGTGCTTGTTTGTGCACAGGCTCTTTTTATTGTCCATAAAACGATGAATCGGTCATTCAAATAAATAGATATATCGTTTTTTGAATTTTTCAGGTGTCATGGCATATATTTTTGCTATTTGAGGGTTGTCGAGATCTTTTTTTTCCAGCCGCTGCATAAAACTGCGGGCAATTTTATAGCTTACGGAGTCAATATTTACCTTGCGGACAAATGTTTTTCCCGTGGTTGGATTCTTTAATTCTTCAAAATACATAGGAATAGCTCGGCTTCCCTGCACAGAAATCATAGCGCCTGTACCGCCCTTTAATAGAAATTGGACAGCGGAATAGCCAAGCATAGTAGTATAATCTATATCATAAGCAATAGGCGCCGCACAGCGCAATTCATAACCGATTTCTTTGTCGACAATAGTCAGTTTGATACTTAGCTGTTTCATTTCATTACTGATGGCTTCTTTTAATATTTCCCCGAAGTCAAGCTCGGCATAACGAATATGTCCGTGTTCATCCAGAGAGACCTTGCCGAGTTTAGCAAAATCCTCTGGAGCAATTTTTTCTAAAACACCTTCGGCAATAACAGCTACACCATAATTTCTGCCTATCATATAGCGTTTTATCATAGCACCGACCAGTATATCTATAAGGTGTTGAAGCGTTATTTTATATTGGGGAAATTCTTCTGGGATTATGGTAATTGCAGCACCGGCGGAACGACCAATACCCAAAGCCAGATGGCCGGCAGTACGGCCCATGGCGATAGCCAGATACCAGCGATTATTGGTAGTCCGGGCATCCTCCAGCAGATTTTCTATTTCTGTCGTGCCAAACGCGCGGGCTGTTTCGAAACCGAACGTAGGCACATTTTCAGGCAGCGGCAAATCGTTGTCAATAGTCTTAGGTACATGGACAACATTAATGGGATTACCTGTTTTTTGAGAATAAGCGGCCACTGCGGATGCACTAAATGCAGTATCGTCACCGCCTATGGTAAGCATGTGCGTGACATTAAGCTCGGCAAGCGTTTCTACGACACGCTGCAGATCAGCGTCATTCTTTGTGGGATTAAATCTGGACATCTGCAGCAGACAACCGCCGGTAAGATGGATACGGCTTGTGTTGTCATAAACAAGCTCGACATATTTCTTTTCTCCTCTGGCAAGATGTGAAAAGCCTTCGTAGATGCCAAGAACTTTCCAGCCATTGCGTGCGGCCTCAGATGTGACAGACCGGATGACACTGTTGATACCCGGTGCAGGACCACCGCCGCAGATCACGGCAATAGTTTTTTGCGACATGAGAATCCCCCCTACTCATTTTTGGAATTCAGAGTAAAATAAAGATCATCAAAATGCTTATTGGCACTATTGGCCTGTTTATATAAAGGACGTTCTTCTGCTTTAGCACGGCTGCTCATATATTTTTCCAATTTTCTCTTGACCCGTTGCAGGGCATTATCAATGGATTTTACATGACGATTTAGATCAACCGCTATTTCCTGATACGATTTACCGTCAAGATATGACATAAGAACTTTCCATTCCAGGTCACTGAGAATTTGTTCCATTTTTCCTTCTATGGCAAGAAATTCTTCACGATTTATCATCAATTCCTCCGGATCGCTTACAGCGGTGCCTGACAGAATGTCAAGCAAAGTACGATCAGAATCTTCATCATATATAGGTTTGTTCAGGGAAATATATGAATTTAGGGGAATGTGTTTTTGGCGAGTGGCAGTTTTTATGGCAGTTATTATCTGTCTTGTGACACATAATTCCGCAAAAGCACGAAAAGATGATAATTTTTCATCGCGAAAATCGCGTATAGCCTTATAAAGGCCAATCATTCCTTCTTGCAATATATCTTCGCGATCTGCGCCAATCAGAAAATAAGAGCGCGAACGGACCCGGACAAAGTTCCGGTATTTTTTTATTAAATATTCCAAAGCAAAATTATCATGTTTTTCTCTTATTTCTGATAGAAGTTCTTCATCGCTTAATGCACTGAGAGCCGCTTCCAATTCTTTGGCGGGCGATTCGTCTGTTTGTACGGATGGAAGCTTTGCTGCAGCACATTTTCTTGCAATATTACGAGAGGATATCTTTGTACTGTCTTTTGTACTATCTATTGAACTGCTGTTTTCCGGTGCGGTTTCGGCTGTTTCCTTAGAAACAGAATTGCTCTTTAATTCCATTCGCATCATCGCTCCAGTCCGGAAATATGACGATGCTTTCGCGTCATTTCCAAATTATGAGATTGTGTCATATATTGATATAAGACAATCGTTGATCTTATTTGAAATTATACATTAGCAATGCTGTCAAGTCAAGTATAACAAGGCTTTTAAGGTGTTTTGACTATACGCCGGGTAAACAGTTTCGAACGAAGTACAGATCTGTATTATATTATGCTTTTTGATTGACGTTCTATAAAAAATAAAGATATCTAAAATAGGAATTAAACGTCCAGAAAGATAATTTTAAAATGAGTATTTCCAAGAAAAAATTAACTTTGAGAGTGTGGTGCAATAACTGACGAAGTAATTTATAAAATTTTTCAATCGATTTATAAAATATGCATTGTCTTACACTAATTTATTTGGTATAGTATTTTTGTTACAGTATCTGTTGTTTGAAGTATATTATCGGGGGCTGGAGTTTTGAATTGGCTTAGTGGTTAGAGGATTTCACCATGATAAAAAATACGATGGTCCGTGATCTGCCCGAACAGGAACGCCCGCGCGAGAAGCTTATAGCATATGGTGTCCAGTCACTCGGCAATGCCGAGTTATTGGCCATTTTGTTACGCTCCGGGACAAAAGAGGCATCTGTTTTGCGTGTAGCTGAAAATTTGTTATCTCTGTATAAAGAACGGGGATTAGCTTCAATAGTGAATTTATCGGCAGTGCAGCTGAGCAGGATACATGGTATCGGACCGGCTAAGGTAGCAACTGTCTTGGCTGCGGTAGAACTTGGACGACGAATTGCTCAGGAGCCTTCTAAAAAAAAGATTGTCATAAACGGTCCGCCCGATGCAGCGGATTATATTATGCCGCGCCTGAAATATGAAACAAAAGAAAAATTCGCCATCGTACTTTTAAATGTAAAGAATCAGGTATTGTCTTTCAGAATAATATCTGTGGGAATCTTAAATGCGTCAATAGTCCATCCGCGCGAGGTAATGGCTGAGGCATTGAACAATTCAGCAGCAGCGATTATTTTGGCGCACAATCATCCCAGCGGTGACCCTGCTCCGAGCGGTGACGATATCGCCACTACCCGTCGCTTGATAAAAGCAGGACAGATAATGGGAATAGAAATTGCAGATCATATAATTGTCGGGGGGAACGGGTACATAAGCTTTAAAGAGCAAGGCTTGATGAGATGATAAAACTCCAGCGGATACATAATGTCGTCCGTACAGGAGATAATTGTATTATAAAGAACGACAATAAAAATTGATTGATATTTTACAGGATTTGAAGGGAGCACTTATTCATAATGTGGAACATTTTTGGTGGATTTTCTCATGATATGGGCATAGATTTAGGGACGGCAAATACACTGGTGCACGTGAAAGGAAAAGGAATAGTCCTGCGTGAGCCATCAGTTGTTGCAATAGACAGAGAATCAAATAATGTATTGGCAGTCGGTGAAGAAGCAAAAAGGATGATAGGGCGCACACCGGGAAATATTGTTGCAATAAGACCTATGAAAGATGGTGTTATTGCAGATTTCAATGTGACGCAGTCAATGCTCAAATATTTTATAGGTAAAGCTATGAACCGCAGTTCTTTTATGAAACCGCGTGTAGTTGTAGGAGTGCCTTCAGGAGTCACAGAGGTGGAGAAGCGCGCTGTAATTGACGCTGTACGGCAGGCCGGAGCAAATGAGGCATATTTGATAGAAGAACCGATGGCAGCGGCTATCGGTGCCGGACTTCCTGTCGAAGAAGCTACGGGGAATATGGTAGTTGATATTGGCGGGGGTACAACAGAAATAGCTGTGATATCACTGGGCGGAATAGTTACAAGCTGTTCCATCCGCATAGGCGGTGACGAAATGGATCTGTCTATTGTTCATTATATAAAACGTATGTATAATCTGATGATCGGAGAACGTACAGCAGAAGAAATAAAAATAAATATAGGAACAGCTATAACGGCGCAGCAAAGCAAGCATATGGAAATACGCGGACGCGACCTTGTCAGCGGACTGCCCAAAGTGCTCGATATCAGTGAACACGAAATAGAAGAGGCATTGCGTGAACCTGTTCATAAAATAGTTGAAGCAGTAAAAAGTACATTGGAACGTACTCCTCCTGAATTAGCTGCAGATGTAATGGACCATGGCATAATGATGACCGGTGGAGGGGCACTGTTGTCAAACCTTGATAAACTGTTGGGCAAGGAAACAGGGATGCCTGTGCTGATAGCCGAAGATCCGCTTTCCTGCGTCGGTGAAGGTACGGGAAAATCACTGGAAAATATTGATTTGCTCAAGCGTGTTATGATGACAACAAAAAAGCTGAGATGAGAAGCGGATATAAATGAATATGCAGACAAATGATCCTATGGGCAAAAGAGTATGGATATTGATATTGGTTCTGCTGAGTATATTCTGCATTATATTTTTTTCAGCTAAGGACAGAGTTTCCGTGCCATTGACGAATAGTGTTGTGACAACTTTACTTGCCCCGTTTCAAAGCCTTTCATCGGCTATAAGCAATAAAAGCGGTAATGTGATCACTACTGTAAGTCAATTGATATTTGTTTATGACGAAAATAGGCAGCTGAAGGATGAGGTAACGAAGCTGCGAGAACAAAGCTTGCAGAATAACGAATTAGTCGCCGAAAATCAACGCCTGAGAGCTTTTTTGGACTACAAGGGAAAGGCAAAGAATTTTGATTTGGTTACGGCTACTGTTATAGCACGTGATCCGGCTACATGGGTCAATAATGTTGTAATTGATCGCGGCAGCAGTGACGGCATAAAAAAAGATATGCCGGTTGTGACTCCTGAAGGATTGGTGGGTTCAGTGGTCGAGGCCTACAGCGGATATTCTATTGTGGAACTTATAACTGATCCTCGTGTTTCGGTCGGTGCGTTGATCCAGCGCAGTGATTCCAGGATAGCAGGTATAGTGAAGGGCGATATAAATAAACAGTCTGATGTTCATATGGATAATATTCCAAGATCATCTGATATACAACAGGGCGATCAGATAATAACATCAGGTCTGGGCGGAATATATCCCAAGGGAATTTTCATAGGCACAGTTGATGATGTGCAAAATGAATCCGGTGGTCTGTTAAAATATGCAGTTGTGAAGACGGCAGTAGATTTTCAGAAGCTGGAGGATGTGGCAGTTGTGGTAAATTCCCGCGAATTGCCTCCGGATGCACTTATTCAACAAATGCAGCGGGCGGCTGACGGAAGCAGCAACGAAGAAGGAACGGCCAAATGAAAAAAAAAATTGCCTGGATTGCTGTTTTTCTTGCAGCATATATTTTGCAAACTTCCCTGTTGAATCTGGTATCCTTTCATAATATCAACGCAGATCTGCTGCTGCTGCTGACGGTATCGTACTCACTGACGCATGGCTTCAGACGAGGCGCTTTTATTGGATTTTGCAGCGGACTTCTGCAGGATGTTGCATCGGGAACATTTCTTGGCTTCAATACACTGAGCAAGATGATGATTGGGTTTGGTTTTGGCTTTATGATAGGCCGGGTCTATGAGAAAAAAATTATTTTGCCTGTCATTTCATCTATTGTGGCAACAGCTGCGAATTATCTGATATCTCTTATTGTTATATTGATGCTTGGTTATACAGTAAATATTATGCAGAATGCATACAACTTGTTAGTAATACCATTGGTATATAATTTATGCTTTTCTTATTTGATGCACAGAATAGTGTGCTGGCTGAAAAATAAGAGTTTTGATGAGTAATTAAGGCACCTTTTAAGGGTGTCTTAATTATTAAATGCGGGGAGAAAACAGCTTGGAATCGAAAGATATATTCAATAGATTGAAAGCTTTGTCCATTGCTTCAGTTCTGATTATATTGGCATTGATTATCAGACTTGGTTATTTGCAGATATACGAAGGCGATTTTTATAAAAAACAGGCCGAAGGAAATCGAATACGAATCATACCTACCATGGCGCCGCGCGGTACCATGTATGATGAAAACGGCAATCCTATGGTAATGAATCAGCCTGGTTTCACAGTGGCTATTCTGCCGCTTGAAGAAGAAATAAAACCGCAGCTGATAGATAATCTGGCGGCTTTGCTGCATATGGATAAAGCGGAGATAGAAGATAAAATAAAAAAGCATAGGGGTTTTGATCCTATACGGTTGAAAACAGATGTCGGACCGGAAATTTGGACTATTATTGAAGAACAAAAAGAAAAATATCCGGGAGTAGTTGTTGAAGCACAGCCAGTGCGGGATTATATATACAAGACTATAGGTGCACATACTTTTGGCTATGTCGGCGAAATAAATGAGGATGAGCTGAAAACGCATAAAGATGATAACTATAAACTGGGAGACTCAATAGGCAAATTCGGCTTGGAAAAAATTTACGATGAGTATTTACGCGGAACGGCAGGCGGTGAACAAGTTGAAGTTGATGTTACGGGAAAACCTGTGCAGATTTTAGGCAAAAAGGAGCCTATCCCGGGTAAGGATCTGCATCTGACAATTGACATGGGATTGCAGCTTGCTGTAGAAAAAGCTATTGATGACAGACTGAAGGAGATACATGCAAATGCTGCTGCTGCGGTCGTCATGAATCCCAAAACAGGGGCAATACTGGCCATATCCAGCCGTCCTTCTTTCGATCCTAATAAATTTGCGAGAGGAATTTCTGAAAAGGATTGGAATGAAATAAACAATAATCCTTATCATCCTATGGATAATAAGGCTATAACCGGGGAATATCCGCCTGGGTCTGTTTTTAAAATAGTCACCGGCACAGCGGCTTTGAATGAGCACAAGGTCACGCCCGAAGAGAAAATTTTTGACCCGGGTGTATATTGGCTTGTTCCCAAACATAATGCAGATGGAGAAGCATTGGGGCTGATTAATTTTGGCGAGGCACTGGCTCATTCGGATAATGTTTATTTTTACGAAATGGGCAACCGTGTAGGAATAGATACGCTCGGCAAATATGCGAAGCTTTATGGCTTGGGAGAAAAAACGGGTATAGATCTGCCTTATGAGGCAAGCGGTTTAATAGCCAGCAGAGAGTACAAGAAAAAAAATTATGAGGAAGACTGGTATCTGTCCGAGACACTCGATGCGGCCATTGGACAGGGCTTCAACCTTGTCACACCGATTCAGGCAGCAATGATAATGAGTGAAATAGCAAACGGCGGAACACGTTATAAACCACATTTGGTGGAGGATATAACAAACCCGGACGGTTCAGTTTACAAACATTTTGATCCGGTTGTTTTGAGCAAGCTTGACGGGGTGAATCCAGAATTTATAAAGCTTATACAAAGAAGCCTGCTGGAGGTCACCAGAGTGGGTACAGCTGCATCTTTTTTTGGCGGTTCTTTTCCTGTAAATATTGCGGGTAAAACGGGGACGGCAGAAAATCCTCATGGTGCCGATCATGGCTGGTTTGTGGCGTATGGACCATATGAAGATCCAAATGTGGCAGTTGCCGTTATAGTGGAAAATGGCGGCTATGGGGCACAGTCAGCTGTGCCGATAGGCAAGGCCATATTGGAAGCTGCTTTTAATCTGGTTCCTGAGCCACCGCTTATTGATCCGCAGAAGGAACCGGCGACTGTCAGCAACAATGATATAAAATCGGGAGTAAAAGTGGATCACTGATAAAGGTATAGGCAGGAATATATATATACCAGAGCGAACATAAGTAAAAAGGTGTTTTAAATTGCAGTTTTAAAAATATAGGCAGACGGAATTTAACGGTTAGAAAATAGCGGACAGCAGGATGTATATATACGATGAGTGAAGAAGTTGTATTTAAGGGAAGCCGATCAGGCTTAAAATTGATATTGACAAATACTGTCGACTTTCCTACAATCGAAAATTTAATAAGGCAGAAACTGGACTCTTCCTTTAATTTTTTTCAAGAAGGGACTGTCATCCAGTTGGAGGCTGGCTGGCTCAACAAGGCACAAAAACAAAGTGTGCGCGGTATCTTTTCTTCATATGGTCTGATTCTGCAGGACGGTTATGAGGAGAAAGCTGAACCATTAAAGGTGTCTTTAGAAAGCGTTGATAGAACTCAGGCGCATGAGTCAGAAGACAAGGACAGAAAATTAAAGACAACCGTAATAAATCAAACGATAAGAAACGGGCAGGAAGTTATTTCTGACGGTTCGATAATTATCAATGGCAATGTCAATCCGGGAGCGTCTATAATTGCAGGAGGGAATATTGAGGTCAGGGGTGCGTGCCGGGGTATCGTGCATGCCGGTGCTTTCGGCGATGTAAATGCAACGGTGACGGCGGAGTATCTTATACCCATGCAAATCAGGGTTGCTGACTTGGTAGCAAGAGCGCCGGATAAAAGGATGTCCAAAGCAGATGCACCCTATCCTGAAAAAGCTTATGTCAGTAAGGGAAAGATAGTATTAGAGGCGATTAACCGGTAGGAAGAAGGGCATATATGAGTGAAGTAATAGTTGTGACGTCCGGAAAAGGCGGTGTCGGCAAGACAACAACGACCGCCAATCTTGGAGTTGGACTGGCTAAAAGAGGCAATAAAGTCGCGCTTATTGATACTGATACAGGGCTGAGAAATCTTGACCTGCTGCTCGGTTTGGAAAATCGTATAATGTATGATCTTGTCGATGTGGCGACAGGTCGCATCAGTTACAAAAAGGCATTGGTCCGGCATAAAAAACATGAAACGCTTTTTTTGCTGCCTACTTCGCAGATTCGGGATAAAACTGCTGTAACCGGACAGCAGCTCATTGATATATGCAACGAAATGCGCGGCGAATTTGATTATATACTGATAGATTGCCCGGCGGGAATTGAGCAGGGATTTAAGACGGCAATAGCGGCAGCGGATTATGCTATTGTGGTCACTATGCCTGAAGTTGCCGCAGTACGTGACGCAGATAAAATTATCGGCGAACTGAACCGGGCAGATAAAGACCGCATAAAACTTGTTGTGAACAGGATAAGAAGCCATATGGTCGATTCGGGCGATATGCTTGACATGGATGATATAAATGACATTTTGGCAATAGACTGTATAGGGCAGGTTCCGGACGACGAAATGGTCGTGACCTCAACTAACAGAGGAGAACCGGTAATTTCTAACAAAAAGTCTTTAGCCGGGCAAGCATACAATAATATCGTGGGGCGAATATGCGGAGAACAGATCCCTTTTCTTGATCTCCGGAAAAAAACACTGTTTGATAAATTAAAACAGATATTGCATGTATGAGGAGGTATAACTTATGTTGAGGGCTGTTATGAAACTGTTTGGACGCGATGATGATAAACCGTCGGGGAAAATAGCAAGGGATCGCCTGCGTGTCGTACTTATACACGACAGGGCAAATATTTCACCTGAAGTGGTCAATCATATAAAAGACGATATAATAAAAGTGATTTCAACCTATATGGATATAAATCAGCATGATATGGAAATAAGCTTATCTGATGATGATAATTCAGTGGCTCTTTTAGCCAGTATACCGGTAAAAAGAATAAAGCCTCAAGTTATGTCTTCACGCAATATGCATAGGTAATGGTTTGCAGACTCGCAAGAAATGGCCTTTTGTTAAATAAGCAAAAGGCCATTTCTTGCGAGTTTGCGGAACCGGTATCTGTCACAGTAACTAAGGAGATTCAAATGTTTTATAAACGCCTTATATTATTGCTGCTGCTGGTGGGGCTTATCTCTTATGGTGTAATATATTTTACTGTAGATATAAACACCTTAAGAAATTTACTTGATTTTAAACCCTGGTCAATTGCAGCAGCTTTTTTGAGCGTAGCAGTCGGACTTTTTTTGGATGGATTCAGATTAATTGAGCTTATTAAAATATCAGGAGAAAAAATAACGCCGATACAGGCCGCCAGAGTGGTTTTTGGAAATTATTTCCTTGCGCTTTTGACACCGGGATTTTCGGGAGGAGCAGTAGCGCAGCTGATGTTTTTACGATATGCTGATATTCCCATGGGGAAGGCAGCTGTAATAGTGATTGTTCGAACGATCGTTTCCATAGCTTTTTTATTTATATGCATGCCTTTTATCCTATTGAGTGACGATGGAGTGCTGCCATGGGTATCCAATACATTCTTACTTGTATTTTCTATATTGGCTATTTCAATTATTGCAATACTTGTATGGGCTATGGTAAGCGGTTATTTTGATCGAGTGGCAATATTTATTGCCAGACGCATTTCCCGTAAAAAAGGACGCAGACTCATAACTTTTTATCGTGATAATAAAAAGGCGATATTGCTTTTGACATCAGCACCCTTTGGTATGCTTAAGGTTTTTGTAATATCCGGTCTGAGTCTGATTGCGTTGTACTCTGTCGTTCCTTTTCTTTTGCTGGGCTTGGGCACTGATGTGAATTGGATATTGGTAATGGGACGTATGATTTTTTTGAATTTATTTTTATATTTTTCACCGACACCAGGCGGATCGGGAATTGCTGAAGGCGGCTTTATCCTGTTGTTCAATACTATCGCACCGGGGGGGACAGTCGGAGTTGTAGCTGTGGGGTGGCGGCTTTTTGCTGAGTATCTGCCTTTTTTAGCGGGATTTTATTATTCTCTGAGGACCTTTGGCAGAGAATTTCTGGGGAAGTCTATTTTCAAAAGGAATTAAAGATCGTTTGAGTAACGGGAGAATGGTATGGAAAACAGTGAAGACCGCATTATTGCCGGGGCAGAAAATGATACGGATATGTGGCAGTACAGCCTTCGTCCTAAACATCTGAATGAATATATTGGACAGGATAAGGCAAAAGAGAATTTGGCGATTTTCATAAAGGCAGCAGTATCAAGGGGAGAGGCTCTTGATCACGTGCTTCTTTACGGTCCTCCGGGATTGGGCAAGACTACGCTTGCGTCAATAATTGCAAATGAACTGGGCGTGAATTTTAGAGTTACATCGGGGCCGGCCATTGAAAGAGCCGGTGATTTAGCGGCTCTTTTGACTAATCTGACGGAAAAAGATGTTCTTTTTATTGATGAAATACACAGACTGTCGCACAGTGTGGAAGAAGTGCTGTATTCTGCTATGGAAGATTACGCATTGGACATAATAATAGGAAAAGGACCATCGGCTCGTTCTATTCGTTTGGATATAGCCCCTTTTACCCTTATCGGGGCGACCACACGTGTCGGGGCATTGGCATCACCTTTAAGAGACCGATTTGGTGTTATTTCGCGTCTTGAGTACTATAAACCGGAAGCGCTGATTTATATTATTAAAAGATCAGCAGAAATTTTAAACATTGAAATTGAAGACAGGGGTGCTGCCGAGATTGCACAAAGATCGCGCGGTACGCCGCGTGTTGCAAACAGACTTTTGAAACGAGTGCGTGATTTTGCTCAGATAAAAGGCAACGGTGTTATAACTGATGCGATTGCTGATAGTTCTCTGGCAATGCTGGAAGTTGATAAAGCCGGTCTTGATAATATTGACAGACGTATGCTCATGACAATGATCGAGAAGTTCGACGGCGGGCCGGTGGGGGTAGAAACTTTGGCAGCAGCTATAAGTGAGGAGCGCGACACTATAGAGGATGTATATGAGCCGTATTTACTCCAATTGGGCTTTATCAATCGCACACCGCGCGGCCGCATAGTAACGGCTCTGGGATATAAGCATATGAATATCTCTGTGACAGGCAGTGCCGTAAAACAGGAAAAATTATTTGAAGAAAATAATAGAAGGTAAGTCGGATGAAAATACTTTTGCATATGTGCTGCGGTCCATGCTCTTGCTACCCTGTGCAAAACCTGCGTGCTGGCGGGCATGAATTGACAGGTTATTTTTTTAATCCCAATATTCATCCTTATAAGGAGTTTAAACAAAGAATTGACACCGCGATGGAATTTGGAGACAAAGCAGGATTAGCAGTTGTAGCTGATAAAAATTATGATCTCAGAACATTTTTACGCAGAGCTCTGTCGGCGGAAAAGCGTGAAGAAACGCTGGCAGAAAAACCCCGCTGCCGCATGTGCTATGCGTGGAGGTTACGGAAGACGGCAGTATATGCCAGAGAGAATGGTTTTGATGCATTTACTTCTACATTGTTCGTCAGTCCTTATCAACTGCATAATGTTATGAAGGATGCAGCCGAAAAAATTGCCCGAGCTGAAAATATTCCGTTTTTTTATGAGGATTTTCGTACAGGCTGGGATGAAGGAGTAGAGATATGCAAAAAATTAGAGCTATACAGACAGCCCTATTGCGGTTGTATTTTCAGTGAGGAAGAACGTTACAGCAACAGATGGAAAAAAGATCATAAAAAGAAAATGAGAAAATTACGTGAGCAAAAAGAATCAGAAGCTTAAGAGTAAAAGAGCAGATTTCTTTTTCATTATCGATGATTTTGTTTTAAAAACGGGCAAAAAATCTTATGGGTATAGGCGGTCTTAAGACGGTAAAATGAACGGTGAATAATCCGGCGGCTGCTTGCAAGAGACAAAGCAGTGTGCTATAATTATAAACCGATAGCTTAGTAGAAATGAGGTGTGTTATATGAAACAGGGAATACATCCTGATTATAAAGAAGCGACAGTTGTTTGCGGCTGCGGCAATACTTTTAAAACCGGGTCTGTTAAAGAAAATCTGCGCGTAGATATATGCTCGAAATGTCATCCGTTTTATACGGGACGTCAGCGTGAATCTGCTGCCGGTGGTAGAATTGAAAAATTTAACAAACGTTACGGGACAAAATAATATTTGTTATGGGCGGCAGAGCAGTAATGCTCTGCTTCATTTATATATAGAATTATTTTTTCGGCTGATAATCAGATGAGAAATTGATCGAATAAATACGTTGGCAAAGGTCAGGCCCCATGCATAATATTCTTTGATTTTGGGGTGGAAGAAAGCTTAGTGTGAACAATAAATATCTATGGAATAAAGGAGTTTAGGCGTGAAAGAAAAAAGCTGTACGAAAATGAATATAGGCGGTCAGGCTGTCATTGAAGGCGTGATGATGCGTGGTGCTGAATATGTAGCTACAGCTGTCCGCGAACCGTCGGGTGAAATCTGTGTGAAAAAAGGACCTGTAAATTCACTCGGCAGCAAGTACCCTATTTTGAAAAAACCTTTCTTGCGCGGTGTGCTCTCTCTCGGTGAATCGTTGATGATTGGTATGCGTTCGCTTTCCTATTCGGCCAAAATGGCAGGTGAGGAAGAGGATGATAAACTTTCGGATAAAGATATGGCTATTACAATATTTGTGTCCATAGCAGCCGCAATTTTGCTGTTTGTGGTTATTCCTACCGCTGCAGCAAAATATTTTCCGACAGATGATCCCTTTTATATGAACTTGGGAGAGGGCGTATTGCGACTGGCTATATTCCTTATATATATATACGGGATATCCAGAGTGAAGGATATTTACCGTGTTTTTCAATATCACGGAGCTGAGCATAAGACTATTTTCGCATATGAAGCGGGAGTTCCTCTTACACCGGAAAATATAAAAAAATTTTCGCGGTTTCATCCGCGCTGCGGTACATCCTTTTTATTGATCGTCATGCTGGTCAGCATAGTGACATTTGCCTTTTTGGGCTGGCCGGATCTTCTGTATAGGATCTTGTCGCGTGTTATATTACTGCCGGTTGTTGCAGGAATATCATACGAAATTATTAGGTTTTCCGGGCGCTCAAACAATCCTCTTGTGCATATTGCCGTTTTGCCGGGCCTGTGGCTTCAGCGGCTCACTACAAAAGAACCTGATGAATCGATGATAGAAGTTGCAGTCAAGGCCGTAGAAGCAGTGATCGTACAAACTCAGGAAAATACCATAAAAGAATATGATGCAAAGCCGTCGTTTGCGCAGGCACTCGATAATAATTGATATATGGGGAAGGATAAGCGTTCGTGTTAGAAAAGTTAGAGGCAATTGAAAGTAAATATCTGGAATTGGAATCGCTCATAAGCGATCCTGATATTTTAGCGGATATTCCGCGCTGGCAGCGATATAGTCAAGAACATGCATCTCTTAATGAAATAGTAACAAAGTATCGGGAATACAAAAAAACATGCAGTGAGTTAAGTGAAAATAAAATAATGCAGGCTGAAGAAGTTGACAGTGAATTTAAAAAAATGCTGGAAACGGAAATAACCGCATTGCAAAAAGTAAAGGAAGCTTTTGAGGAAGAGCTTCCCATTTTACTTTTGCCCAAAGATCCCAATGATGATAAAAATGTTATCATCGAAATACGCGGCGGTGTCGGCGGAGATGAAGCTGCCCTGTTTGCCGGTGATCTGTTCCGCATGTATTCACGCTATGCAGAAATGAAAGGCTGGAAAAGTGAGATTCTTGATGCCAATTCCACTGAACTTGGCGGTTTTAAAGAAATTTCTTTTTGCATTGAAGGCCGGGGAGCATACAGCCGGTTCAAATATGAAAGCGGAACGCATCGTGTGCAGCGGGTTCCCGAAACAGAGTCTGGCGGAAGAATACATACTTCCGCAGTGACTGTAGCGGTACTGCCGGAAGTAGAAGATGTAGAAATAGATATAAAGCAGGCTGATCTGCGTATAGATACATACAGAGCAAGCGGTGCCGGTGGACAGTATGTAAATAAGACTGATTCGGCGATCCGTATAACGCATATGCCGACAGGAATAGTAGTACAATGTCAGGATGAGAAATCCCAGCTGAAAAATAAGGAAAAAGCTATGCGTGTATTGAGAGCGAGACTCAATGATGCGGCGCAAAAAAATCAGCGTGACAGTATAGCTGCCGACAGAAAAAGTCAGGTGGGTTCGGGTGACAGAAGCCAGAGAATAAGGACTTATAATTTTCCGCAGGGGCGTGTTACGGACCATCGCATAGGGTTGACACTGCATAAGCTTGATTCGGTGCTGAACGGTGAACTTGATGAGCTGATAAATGCACTTATTACGGCCGATCAATCGGAAAGGCTGCAGCAGGTCAGGTAATGATATATGACAAAGAATAAATTGCACGCGGGTGATACAAAAGTATGGACTATAGGCGCGCTTTTGAAATGGACACAGGAATATTTTGCTGCAAAAGCCATCGATTCGCCGAGACTTGATGCCGAAGTTCTTCTTTCCCATCTTTTAGGTAAGGAAAGAATATATTTATATGTACATTTTGATGAGCCCTTGCAGGAAAATGAACTGGTGCAATTCCGCGGGCTGGTAAAAAAAAGGGCTGCGCGCATACCTGTTGCTTATCTGACAGGACAGAAGGAATTCATGGGGATGCCTTTTAAGGTCAGTGAGCATGTTTTGGTGCCAAGACCGGAAACAGAACTTTTAGTTGAAGCTGCGATCGAGCGTCTCCCTGGAGACAGTGAGGCTGTGTTTGCCGATATAGGTACGGGCAGCGGTGCCATTGCTGTATCACTGGTCAAACTGAGAAAAAATCTTAGAGGAGTTGCTGTTGATATATCAGCGGAGGCTTTGGCAATGGCACAAAAGAATGCCGTACTTCTTAAAGTAGCTGACAGCCTTGAATTTTTGCAGGGAGATCTGCTTGAACCGCTGCAAAAAGAGGAAAACAAAGGCCGGCTGGCAGCTATCATATCCAATCCGCCGTATATTCCTCTTGCCGATATGCCTGCATTAGCTCCTGAGGTGCGTGCATATGAGCCGAGAAGGGCGCTGACAGACGATGCTGACGGATTAAATTTTTACCGACGGCTTTTGGCTGACAGTAAAGAATTGTTGACGGAAAATGGTTTTTTTGCCTGTGAAATAGGAATAAATCAGGCTTCGGATGTAAAAGCATTAGCGCAGAAAAATACCTGGGGAAAAGTTGAAGTATTAAGAGATCTGGCAGGAATAGAGCGGGTGGTTATATTATGGAAACGGAAATAATAAAGGTAGAGGATGCCGGGGAATCAGGTATAAAAAAAGCGGCAGAACTCATCAAGCTCGGAGAAGTAGTGGCTTTTCCGACTGAAACAGTTTACGGGCTTGGAGCGAATGGTCTTGATGCACAGGCTTCAGCAAAAATATATAAAGCTAAGGGACGTCCTTCGGATAATCCTCTTATACTGCACATAGACAGTATAAGAATGCTGTCTATGGTAACGGATCGGCTGCCGCATACGGCTATGGAGATCATGGCAGCTTTTTGCCCTGGACCCGTAACTATAATTGTGCCTAAAAAGAACACGGTGCCGGACGCTATTACAGGCGGTTTATCCACAGTGGGAGTGAGGATGCCGGATAATGATACGGCAAGAAAACTGATAAGTATGGCGGGAGTTCCCATAGCGGCACCGAGTGCCAATCTTTCAGGTCGTCCGAGCCCCACGACCGCAAATGATGTTTATCGTGACATGAACGGTCATATACCGCTTATTCTTGACGGCGGACCATCAGGCTTCGGTGTCGAATCAACGATAGTGGATTGTACTGAAGATATACCGATTATTTTACGCCCGGGAGCAATTACCAAAGAAATGCTGGAAGAAATATTTCCTAAAGTAGCTGTAGATCCTGCTTTAACGGGAAAAAATGAAGTGCCGAAAGCACCCGGTATGAAATATCGCCATTATGCACCGAAAGCGCCGTTGATATTATTTTCCGGAAAAGCTGCCAATATGCTGGGAGCCTTGACCGGGGAATTAGGCAGACGAAAAAGGGCTGGATTCAAAGTCGGGATCATAGCGAGCAGTGAAATTGCCGGTCTTTTTGACAGTGATGCTGTATATAATTACGGCAGCAGAAAAAATTTATATGCAATAGCGGCTAATTTATATAATGCGCTGCTGTATTTTGACGATAAAAATGTGGATGTTATTTTGGCAGAAGGAACGGTACAGACAGGAGTGGGACTCGCTATCATGAATCGTCTGAAAAAGGCAAGCGGACAGACAATTATAAGTGTATGATATTTTCCGATCAGTAAATTTCAATGATTGAATTTTGCTGGAAAGTGTAAAATATTTGCCAGCGGCTGATGCAATATGTTAGAATTATGTTAAAAATGATAGGTGGTGTAGAAGCATCCTCATGGGATGCTGATTTTTATGAAAATTGTTATTGGCTGTGATCAGGGCGCTCTGGAATTGAAGAACTATATCAAAGAAGTATTGGCTGAATTTACCGATATAACAGTTGAAGATGTTGGCACGTATACAGCAGACTCGGTTGATTATCCAGACATAGCTGAAAAAATATGTGCTAAGATAACCTCCGGTGAAGCTGAAAGAGGAATAGCACTCTGCGGTACAGGTATAGGGATTTCCATTGCCTGCAACAAGGTTGACGGTATACGGGCCGCACTGTGTCATAATGTATTTACAGCACGTATGTCCCGTCAGCATAATGATGCTAATGTTTTGGCAATGGGCGGCCGTGATATTGGTTTTGGTCCCGCTGCTGAAATGGTGCGTGTCTGGGTGGCAGAAGAATTCTTGGGTGGACGCCATAAGCGGCGTGTGGATAAAATAATGGCTATTGCAGATAAATAAGCAGCTTATATAATACTTGGGAGTTTTTTAGGAGGATATAAATGAATCTTGTGGATGGTTTGGAGAAAGTAGATCTGGAGGTAAATAATGCTATAAATGCTGAACTTGCCCGGCAGCGTAATAAATTGGAATTCATTGCGTCGGAAAATATAGTAAGCAATGCGGTAATGCAGGCACAGGGAAGTGTTCTGACCAATAAGTATGCGGAAGGATATCCGGGAAAACGCTACTATGGCGGCTGTGAATGTGTCGACATTGTTGAACAGCTGGCGATCGACCGCGTAAAAAAATTGTTCGGTGCTGAATATGCAAATGTACAGCCGCATTCCGGCGCCCAGGCTAATACGGCAGTCTATTTTGCTTTATTGCAGCCCGGCGACACAGTCCTGGGAATGAATCTGACTGACGGCGGTCACCTCACACACGGAAGCCCTGTGAATATTTCCGGTAAATATTTTAATGTCGTGCCGTATGGCGTAGATAAAGAAACCGAGCGCATTGACTATGATTCATTGCAAGAGCTGGCACGAAAGCATCATCCCAAAATGATAATTGCCGGAGCCAGCGCTTATGCGCGGATCATAGATTTTCAACGCCTTTCAGCGATAGCTAAATCTGTCGGCGCTTATCTGATGGTTGATATGGCTCATATTGCCGGACTTGTGGCTGCAGGTCTTCATCCAAATCCTATAGAATATGCCGATGTAGTTACTTCGACGACACATAAGACTCTGCGCGGTCCGCGCGGCGGGATTATCCTTTGTCGTGATGCCGAATTCGGCAAGCAGTTCAATAAAGCTATTTTCCCTGGCATTCAGGGTGGTCCGCTGATGCATGTCATAGCAGCCAAAGCTGTTGCTTTCAAGGAAGCTCTGAGTGACGAATTCAAGGAATATCAGCGTCAGATTATAAAGAACGCACGTGCCTTGGCAGAAGCGCTGACACAGGAAGGCTTTCGTATTGTTTCCGGCGGCACAGACAATCATTTAATGCTGGTGGATCTCAGAAATAAAAACATCACCGGAAAAGATGCTGAAAAACTGCTTGATGATATAGGTATAACCGTAAACAAGAACACTATACCGTTTGAACCGTTGAGTCCTTTTGTGACCAGTGGTATAAGGCTGGGCACACCGGCACTCACTACACGCGGTTTTGATGAGAAGGATATGGCTGAAGCAGCCGGCATAATAGCTGCAGTACTCAATAATCCAAATGATGAAGGTATAATGGCACAGGCTGCTAAGCGAGTGAAGACCTTGTGTGAAAAATATCCTTTATACTGATCTGAGGGAGAATAAAAATGACTGACGATTTAAAGATAAGCGTTATTGATCATCCACTGGTGCAGCATAAGCTGACATTGATGCGGATGGAAGAAACAGGCACTAAGGATTTTCGGGAGCTGCTGGAAGAAATATCGATGCTGATGGCATATGAGATAACACGTGATCTGCCTCTTGTAGACGTGAGCATAAATACACCGGTGGCAAAATGCAGCTCTAAAACTCTCAATGGCAAAAAGATGGGGCTCATCCCTATTTTACGCGCCGGGCTGGGAATGGTAGACGGTATCGTCAAACTTATTCCGACTATAAAAATAGGACATGTGGGAATGTACAGAGATCCGAAGACACTCAAACCTGTCGAATACTACTGCAAACTGCCGACTGACGTGGCAGAGAGGACGCTCATTGTCATTGACCCTATGCTCGCCACGGGAGGATCGGCTGCGGCTGCTCTTTCTCTGTTGAAGGAAAAAGGGGCAAAGCATATCATTTATCTGTGCCTGGTGTCTGCACCTGAAGGTATAAGAGCTATAAATGAAATGCATCCCGATATAAAAATATATACAGCCTCTATTGATGAAAAACTTAATGAAAACGGTTATATAGTGCCGGGACTCGGTGATGCCGGCGACAGATTGTTCGGTACGCTATAATCGGGCTGCCATATATTGGTCTTATAGTTTTGGAGAAAAATATGAATAAATACAGCCGTCCTGATTGGACAGAATATTTTCTTGATATAGCCAGAGCGGTAGGGCGGCGTTCCACATGCTTCCGCCGACGCTATGGCGCTATCATTGTAAAGGATAGAATTATTGTCAGTACTGGTTATAACGGTGCTCCGCGCGGTGAGGATAACTGCATTGATACAGGAATCTGTGAAAGGGAAAGGCAGCATGTTCCCAAAGGACAAAGATATGAATTGTGTGTGGCTGTACATGCCGAACAAAATGCGATAATAGCTGCCGATCCGGTAAAAATGAAGGGTGCAGTGATTTACATCGTCGGCTGTAATGAGGATGGAACATTGGCATCGGGCAAACCATGCCTTTTGTGCAGGCGCATGATCTGCAATGCTATGATCGATAAGGCTGTTTATCTGGAAGCTGACGGTTCAGTCGTAGAAGCTGATCCCAGAAAAATATATTGATATATTTCTTGGGTTAGGTTAAGATAATAGCAGTATTCACATCAAATAATAAACAAGACCTGCTGTTTGGTATAAGTTGAATGGCATATTCATAAAAGGCTTTTCAGTGATGAAACTGACAGCTTTGGCTGTGGATAGCTTTTGAATAGAATTGCATCCATGGATAAAGAGGGTATTGTTTGCTTATAGTAAAGGAAGTGCGCTGTAAAGATGCCAAGTTCTCTTCTGGCATTTATCATTTCATTGGTCATTGTATTGCTGATAATGCCGATGGTGATAAAATTTGCTGTTAAAACGGATGCGATGGACGCCCCAGATAAAAGGAAAGTACACTGTCATCCTGTTCCGCGTCTGGGAGGGTTGGGAATATATATCGGTTTTTTGATGACGGTATTGATACTGTCATTTACTACAGATATAGCTGCTGAACATGGGATGGATCTGGCAGGACTTTTGATCGGCGGGACATTTATTGTTGTCGTCGGAATAATAGATGATTATAAAAACCTGCCTGCCAAGGTGAAACTTATTGGACAGATCGCTGCGGCATGTATACTTGTATCTTTTGATGTCAGAATTGATTTTGTGACCAATCCCTTTGGCGATTGGATTTTTTTGGAGTATCTATCTGTACCGGCGACCGTTTTTTGGATTGTAGGCCTGACAAATACAGTCAATCTTATTGATGGTCTTGATGGTCTTGCTGCTGGTGTTTCCACTATTGCTTCTATAACATTGCTTTTGGTTGGTTATCAGCAGGGAGATGCGTTTATTGTTTTTATCACTGCTTCTCTTGTAGGGTCTTCGCTGGGGTTTCTGAAATACAATTTTAATCCTGCGCGCATTTTTATGGGAGATACCGGCAGTATGTTTTTAGGATTCATTTTGGCAGGTGTGTCTATAATCGGCGTTGTGAAAAGTGCTACTACAATTGCCTTGATTGTACCTATTTTGGCACTTGGACTGCCTATTCTTGATACGACTTTTGCTATTATACGCAGATATAGAAGCGGTGTTCCTATCTTTAAGCCGGATAAGGGACATCTTCACCACCGTCTTTTGGATCTGGGGTTTACACAGCGGCAGGCTGTGCTGTTGATGTATGTGTTCAGCAGTTTTTTGGGGCTTAGCGCAATAGCTTTGACACAGGTCAGTGAATATGCCGGCGTGATAATAGTGTTATTTATATTGCTTGTTATTATTTACGGTGCAAGGAAGATTGGGATATTTCATCCTAAAAATAACATTCATACCTGATATTTTATTATCCGACGGTGGGAGGAAAGTCCATGAAGAAAAAAATCAAAGTAATGACTGTTTTTGGCACCAGACCGGAAGCCATTAAAATGGCTCCGGTTATATTGGAACTGGCCAGGCACGAAGAAATAGAACCTGTCATAACAGTTACAGCTCAACATAGAGAAATGCTCGATCAGGTATTGAATCTTTTTTCAATAAAACCTGATCATGATCTTAATATAATGGCGGCAGGGCAGACTCTTTTTGATATAACAGATAAAGCTATGCGGGGACTGGATGAGGTTTTGACCGAAGAACATCCTGATATGGTACTTGTTCACGGAGATACAACGACTACTTTTGCGGGGGCACTGGCGGCCTATTATCATGAAACCGCGGTAGGACATGTCGAAGCAGGCTTGAGAACAAATAATAAATATTCACCTTTTCCCGAAGAGATGAACAGAAAACTGACCGGTGCGCTGGCAGATCTCCACTTCGCACCTACGCAAGTTTCTCATGAAAATCTTATCAGAGAAAATGTTCCGGAGAAGAATATTTTTGTCACTGGCAATACAGTCATTGATGCGTTGCATAAAACAGTCTGTGATAACTATAAGTTTGCCGATAAGATGCTGCAGAATATAGATTACATAGATAAACGTGTCATTTTGGTAACGACACACCGCCGGGAAAATCTCGGAGAACCGATGCGCCATGTATATAAAGCGATGAAGCAGATTGTTTCTGAGTATCAAGATGTGGAAATAATTTTTCCGGTGCATAAAAATCCTAAGGTACGCGAAGTCGTCAATGAGGAACTTGGAGGACTGCGGGGAGTACATTTGATAGATCCTCTGGATTATGAACCTTTTGCAAATCTGATGCATCGATCTTACCTTATCATGACAGATTCGGGCGGTATTCAGGAAGAAGCGCCATCGCTTGGAAAGCCGGTTTTAGTATTGCGTGATACTACGGAGCGCCCGGAAGCTGTAGCGGCTGGTACTGTAAAACTGATTGGCACAGAGAAGGACCGCGTTTATAATGAAGTAAAATATTTGCTTGATGATAAAACCGAATATATGCGTATGGCCAGCACCTGCAATCCATATGGTGATGGTCATGCTGCCAAGCGGATCGTCGATGCGGTCTTATATTATTATGGTTTCAGGAATACTTTGCCTGAATGCTTTTCCTTAGATTCATGAAAATAGGATTTTTAAATTTTATTCGGTCATGGGAACGGTATCTGATACTCTTTTCAAAAGAGAATAAGGTACCGTTCATCAAGATAATAGTGCTTTTTTATTGACATTCTGCAACCGGAACATAACTAAGGGCGTTGTTTATCTGTTGTGCGAACTGTCTCGCATAAGGAGGTGGGATAGGTAAAGAAAAAATGAGTTTATTAATGTTGAGAATATTTTTATTAGTCCTATTCTACAGTATGTTTGCAGAATATTTCTTAAATAGAAGAAAAATTTGCAGAGTTGTGTCTGTGGGCATATTGCATACAATTATTGATGTGGGATATCAATTATTTTACATAAAGACAAAGGATGTGTTTATGGGATGAATTTAAAAGCCAGAATGTATATTTCGTATGCAGTTGTAATAATTTTAACGGGGATTATAGGTTTATTTTCTTTATATTCCATGGATAAAGTAAATTCACGGCTTAATGAGCTGGGGACAGAGCGCGTTCCTCGTCTGGTATTGATGTCTGATATTGACAAGGAACTGAGCGAATATGTGGCCGCACAGCGCAATGTCATGCTGCGTCCTGCCAGCAATGAAGGCATAAACGAAATGCAAAATGCTGAACAGATTATTGATAAAAATTTGACCGAATTACATGAAACTGCCATTCCCACCTATAAAGACCGCATAGCCAGTACCATTTCTTTGTGGCAGGATTATAAAAAATTGACAAATGACCGGGTGAAACTCTTTAAATCAGGACAAAATATGGAGACAGATGCTGTTAAGGCACAGACTGATAAAGTAAGACAGGTGCGCGAACAACTTAATGGCGAAATGAAAAAATATATAGAAGAAACAAATGCGGCTACAGTCAAAAATGTTTCCGACGGGCAGAGCGAATACACCAAAAGCAAGATTATGACAGGTGTAGGTCTGCTTATAGCCATAATAATAGGCATGGCTATAGCAACTGTGGTCACACGTTATATGAGTAAATTTATAAATGCATTTTTGTTAGTAAGCCAAAAAGTTTCCGATGGGGATCTAAAACAAAAGATAGAATTTACGGGTACTGATGAATTTGGTGAAATGGCTTCTGTTTACAACAAAACTATTGAAAATATTCATACATTGGTCAGAACGATACAAAGCACCGCCGGAAATGTAGCAAATACTGTTTCTCAGGTCGCATCAGGAGCGGATCAGTCAGCAAATGCGATACAGCATATAGCACAATCCGTTACTGTAGTGGCTCAATCCGCAGATAAACAGTCAAAAGGAATAAGTCAGTCCACACAGGATACTGCGAATATAACGAACTATATGCAGGCTGTTTCCAGTGACGCCCGAGCTGCAGCTGATGATGCGGAAAAAGCCCTTAATACGGCAAATGAAGGAACACAGATAATGTTTTCCACTATAGAGCAGATGAAGCAGATAGAGGAAACCACCAGGCGTTCTTCGGATGTCATATCTGCCTTGGGAGATCGTTCCAAGGAAATCGGACAGATAGTCGATACTATTTCGGGACTTGCAGGACAGACCAATCTTTTGGCGCTCAATGCTGCTATTGAAGCAGCACGGGCCGGTGAACAGGGGAAAGGTTTTGCCGTTGTAGCGGAAGAAGTAAGAAAACTTGCGGAACAGTCTCAGCAATCGGCGCAGCAGATCGCTGGCTTGATCGGCCGGATTCAGAAGGAAACACAGGAAGCTGTTGACGCTATATCTTCTGGAACAGGAGAAGTTCAGGCGGGCATGGAATCTGTCAATAAATCGGGAGAAGCCTTTTCCAATATAATGCAGATCGCTGCCTCTGTAGCCATGCAGGTAAGGGAAATGTCAGAAACGATGGACGAAGTAGCTAAAAATGGTGATAATATTCTTTCCAGAATACGAGAAGTGGATAAAGAAACGAAGGTCGTTGCTGATGAAATGGAAAATACTTCAGCATCTACAGAAGAGCAGACAGCTTCGCTGGAAGAAATTTCCGCCTCATGCCAAAATCTGCAGCAGCTGACAGATAAATTACTTGATGAAACCAAAAAGTTCAGAATATGATATGTTCTTAATTCAGAGTCTTTTTGATTAAAAAATTCCAATATATATCTTTAATGTACACATTTCTGCTGAATTTGAAGTGTGTACATTTTTTTATAAATATTTATTTTTTAATTTACTGAACAATAATATTTTTATGTATGAGCAATAATATTTTTTAATTATAAAAATTACTGGTTTTTTCTTAAAAAAAACAAGTAAAAAGTGTATACATATTTCTTTTGCAAAGTTATTAACCAATATACAAATAATATTGATAACATATTTTGATATATTATAAAATGAAACCTTCTTGACACAAACAATAAAAAATAATAGTATATTAATACAGTACATAAATACACAGAGAAAATATATATGTACTTGTGTGAGCTATTCTGTTCGGTTAGCGTTTATAATATTTTTTTCATCAATATCTTCTTTTTGAAGAATGTCTGCAATTAACTATCAATTTCTCGATCAATCAATTATTCTAAAAATAGAATTGGAAATAAGGAGTTAGATAATTATGAAGAGATGTAAAAACATCATGGTCACACTGTTGTTTGCCATGTTGACGGCAGCTGTGCTGACAGCCGGATGCGGTCAGCAAAATGAGGAAAAAAATGAAAGCAGTGCTAAGGCGGCAGAACAGCAGAAGATCGTAGTGTCAGCGGCAGCCAGTTTGAAAGAGACAATGAATTCACTGGCAGAAGAATACAAAAAAAAGCAGCCTAATACAGAACTGACCTTTAATTTTGGAGCAAGCGGTTCATTGCAGTCACAAATTGAGCAGGGAGCTCCTGCAGATGTATTCATTTCAGCAGCACAGAAGCAAATGGACACATTGGATAGTAAAGGCCTGCTGGCAGACGGTACGCGGAAGGATCTTCTGATAAATAAAATAGTTCTTATAACTCCTAAGGACAATAAAAATGATATAAAACAATTTTCTGATATTATAACGGATAAGGCAAAAAAGATCGCTATAGGAGATCCTAAGAGTGTTCCCGCCGGGCAATATGCTGAAGAAGTGTTTAAAAATCTTAAATACGAGGATGCTGTCACTCCCAAAGCTGTTTATGGGAATGATGTTCGTGCCGTGCTTGCATGGGTCGAAAACGGAGAAGCTGACTGCGGCTTAGTTTATAAGACTGATGCTGCTATTTCCGATAAAGTGAACATTGTAGCAGAGGCACCTGACGGTTCTCATAAACCGATAATCTATCCTGTTGCAATATTGAAATCGACAAAAAGCATGGATGCAGCAAAGGATTTTGTGGCTTTTCTGCAAACACCCGAAGCTGCAAAGATATTTGAAAAATACGGCTTTACAATGGCTAAATGATGATGGATTATTCACCGCTTCTAATATCTGTTAAAACATCCTGTCTGGCTACTGTCATAGCTTTTTTTACAGGTATATATGCTGCATATATTGTAGTGCGGCTGAAACATTTTCAGGGAATTCTGGATGCTATATTGACACTGCCTTTGGTTTTGCCGCCTACAGTGGTCGGCTTTATCCTTTTGATCGCCTTTGGCAAAAACAGCCCTATCGGTCAGATAATGATGTCCTTCGGTTATTCACTGGTCTTTTCCTGGGAAGCTACGGTTCTGGCAGCGGTGGTTGTAGCTTTTCCGCTTATGTATCGAACTACGAGAGGCGCATTTGAACAGCTTGATGAAAATATTATTTATGCGGCAAAAACATTAGGCGTTTCTGACTGGAAAATTTTCTGGCATATAATACTGCCAAACACAAAGCACAGCCTTATTGCCGGGGTGATATTGGCATTTACCCGTGCTCTCGGTGAATTTGGCGCAACAATTATGGTTGCGGGCAATATTCCGGGAATAACACAAACTATATCAACCGCAATATATTCGGCTGTGCAGGCCGGTGATAATAATGCAGCATTTTTCTGGGTAGGGATAATAGTTGCTATATCTTTTGTCGTGATAGTTCTTATGAATTTATGGCTGAAAAACAATGGGCGATATGCGATGAAGTCCTCTGCGGGGAATGGGGTCTGAGTATGGCATTGAAAGTAAAAATAAAAAAACAGCTGAACGCATTTACTCTTGATGTTGATTTCAACGTGGAGAATGAAATTTTTGCTATACTGGGAGCCTCGGGATGCGGCAAAAGTATGACATTGAAATGCATCGCCGGTGTAGAGACACCGGACAGCGGTTATATAGAACTTGACGGACAAGTTTTGTTTGATAGTGAGAAAAATATAAATCTTCCACCCAGAAAACGTCATTCCGGCTATCTTTTTCAAAACTATGCTTTGTTTCCGAATATGACAGTATTTGAAAACATTGCTTTTGTGGTCAGCGGCAGTAAAGAAAACAAAAGCAAAACCGCAGAAGAATATATTCAGAGATTTCATCTGCAGGGATTAGAAAGCATATATCCTGCAAATCTTTCAGGGGGACAGCAGCAACGAGTGGCTTTTGCCAGAATTTTGGCTGCACAGTCCAGACTGCTGATGCTGGATGAACCCTTTTCAGCACTTGACAGCTATCTTAAATGGCAGCTTGAACTGGAACTGGGCGATCTGCTTGAAAAATATAAAAAGACGACTCTTTTCATTTCGCATAATCGTGATGAAGTGTATCGTTTGTGCAATCATGTTGCTGTCATGAGTAATGGGCATATTGAGACAGTAAGCGATAAATATGGCATTTTCGATGATCCACAGACGTTAACAGCAGCAGTATTGACAGGCTGCAAAAATACTTCAAAAGCTCATAAAATTGATGAGCATTATTTATATGCAGTCGATTGGCAGCTGGAACTTTTCACTGCTCAGCAGGTACCGGACGATTTGTCTTATGTTGGGTTTAGAGCACATTTTTTTGAACCGACAACGGCTCAGCAGCAGGTGAATTGTTTTTCTGCGCAGATCATAAAAGTAATTGAGGATACCTTCTCCTACATTATTATGATCCGCCCCCATGACAAAGAAAGTTTGCTGCTGCGCTGGGAGCTGGAAAAAGATGCATGGGTTCGTTTAAGAGACAAGCCGATATTTCTGACTATCCCGGAGGATAAACTTATTTTACTAAAGAAATGAGGTGAGAAAATGAGATTAAGTGCAAGAAATCAGCTAAAAGGTGTAATATGCGGCATTGATACGGGCAGCGTAAACGATGTTGTGAAAATCAAGCTCGCAAGCGGGGATATTGTTTCTGCTACCATAACAAAGCAGTCAGTAAAAGAACTTGGCCTTGAAGTGGGGAAGGAAGCTTACGCAGTAATAAAAGCCAGTTCAGTGATTGTTGCTGTAGATTAAACGCACAATAAACAAGAAAGCAGACAAGAACAGAGAGTGTTCTTGTCTGCTTTCTTGTTTATTGTAAAACTAAAAAAAGCTCTGACAAAATATTGTCAAAACTTTTGTTGCCAATTAATAAATGGTGGGCAGGGATGGATTCGAACCATCGTAACCTCGCGGTGACAGATTTACAGTCTGTTCCCTTTAACCACTCGGGCACCTACCCATATTAATGGTGACCCTGGCAGGATTCGAACCTGCGACCTTTTGATTCGTAGTCAAACACTCTAATCCAACTGAGCTACAGGGCCATATATGAAATTGTAAAATGGTGGGCAGGGATGGATTCGAACCATCGTAACCTCGCGGTGACAGATTTACAGTCTGTTCCCTTTAACCACTCGGGCACCTACCCATGTTAATGGTGACCCTGGCAGGATTCGAACCTGCGACCTTTTGATTCGTAGTCAAACACTCTAATCCAACTGAGCTACAGGGCCATATTCTTTTCATAACTGCGAAAACTATTTTATCATAAAGAAGCTTTAGTGTCAATCATTTTTTATTAAGAGAGTTTTAAAGGCATAAAAAAACCTGCTCCGCAATATATAGAAGCAGGTAAAAAATTATTTAGCCAGAGCGTTGATTTTCTGAGCCAAGCGAGATTTGCGGCGGGCTGCTGCATTTTTATGAAAAACATTATCAGCGGCAGCTTTATCTATTTTTTTGCAGGCAACAGCTAAAAGAGACTTAGCTTCATCAGCATTGCCAGCTTTAACTGCATCATTGACTTTACGAAAAGCAGTTTTAACGGTAGATTTCACCGATACGTTTTTCGCGCGGCGTTCTGCATCAGTTTTTACGCTTTGAATTGAAGATTTAATATTTGGCAATTAATTCACTCCTTTACATAACATTTCATTTAAATATTTTATCACGTCACAATGCTGATTGCAAGATTTTGTAATAAATATCTGGGAATAAATTTACATTAATTATTGATAGAATAAATAAAATTTTTATAATCTTTACATTGATTGTTTTGTATGCTAATATGAAACTAATATTTGGATGGTGACATTTAGTTGGCCAAACCTTCAAAAGAAATTTTTGGAGGGATTAAAATGAATGAGCGTATGGATTTCACAGACGAACAAAGCGAGGGGCAATCCCTGTTTTATTCGTCTTTTTTGCGTTCGCATAAAGGATGAATACTTCTTTGCAGGGAGAGTAATTTAAGATGCTGATAAAAAAGATATTAAATAATAATGTCATTCTCAGTAAAAATACAGATGGACAGGAAATCGTGGCCATGGGATGCGGTATAGCGTTTAAAAAAAGGATAGGGGATTTCATTGACGATTCAATGATTGATAAGGTTTATACGCTTTCTGATCATGAAATGATGGAGAAGCTGAAAAAACTTTTAGCGGATTTGTCCATAGAATATGTGGAAATATCCAATGAGATTATTGAATTGGCAGAAAGTAAACTCAGAAAAAATTTGAATGAAGGTATTTATATTTCCTTGACTGACCACATACATATGGCTGTTCAACGCTTCAAAAATGGTAATATTGTACGAAATATGATGATCTGGGAAATACAGCGATTTTATCCGGAAGAGTTTCGAATAGGCAGAGAAGCTGTCCTGAAACTTAATAAGAAGTTTGCTATAAATATGGCCGAAGATGAAGCTGGTTTTATTGCACTGCATATGGACTGGCTTGCGGCGCAAAAAAGATAATAATTTTTATAAAGGAGTTTGGATACAATGAAATTTCCAAAAGATTTTTTATGGGGTGGTGCTGTAGCGGCCAACCAATGTGAAGGCGCTTATAATGAAGACGGCAAGGGAATAAGTATTCAGGATGTTATGCCGCGCGGGATAAAAACGCCGCATACGGATTTACCGACAGAAGATAATATGAAATTAACAGGGATTGATTTTTATCATCGTTATCCCGAAGATATTAAACTTTTCGCAGAAATGGGTTTTAAGACATTTCGTACTTCGATTGCGTGGAGCCGTATTTTTCCACAGGGGGACGATGCGGAAGCAAACGAAAAAGGTTTGGAATTTTATGATCGTTTATTTGATGAATGCCATAAATATGGGATAGAGCCATTAGTTACGTTATCACATTATGAAACACCGCTGAATTTAGCTAAAGCATATGATGGCTGGGTAAATCGTGATCTCATCGGTTTTTATGAACGCTATGTAAGAACAGTTTTTGCCAGATACAAGGATAAGGTAAAATACTGGCTTACTTTTAACGAAATCAACTCGGTATTGCATGAACCTTTCATGAGCGGAGGGATTTACACACCGAAAGATCAATTGTCTAAACAGGACCTCTATCAGGCAATTCACCACGAATTAGTCGCTTCTGCCCTGGCAACGAAAATAGGCCATGAAATGATGCCGAAGGCAAAGATCGGCTGTATGGTATTAAGTATGCCGACCTACCCGCTGTCGCCAAATCCAGACGATGTGATCGCCGCAATGAAGGCAGATCATATGAATTATTTTTTTGGCGATGTACACGTCAGAGGGAAATACCCGGGATATATGAAACGTTATTTCAGAGAAAATCATATCGAATTAAAACAGGATAAAGATGATGCGGAAATTCTCAAAAATACCGTGGACTTTGTGTCTTTCAGCTATTATATGAGTGTCTGCGAAACTGCGGATGAAGAAAAGAAGATAAAAGGGCAGGGAAATATAATGGGCGGGGTTTCAAATCCATATCTTCCTGCATCCGAATGGGGCTGGCAGATAGATCCACAGGGAATGCGTTATGTGCTCAATGTTTTTTGGGATCGTTGGCAGAAAACTTTATTTATCGTAGAAAATGGTCTGGGGGCAGTGGATGAGCTTGTCGATGATGGAAAGGGAGGCAAAACTGTTCATGATGATTATCGTATCGATTATTTGAAGCAGCATCTTTTACAGGTCGGTGAAGCAATTTCAGATGGTGTTCCAGTTATGGGGTATACGACCTGGGGGTGCATTGATGTGGTCAGTGCTTCGACGGCAGAACTCAAAAAAAGATATGGTTTTATTTATGTCGATCGCAATGATGATGGCAGCGGAACCTTGAAAAGATATACAAAAGATTCATTTTTTTGGTATAAAAATGTCATTGCCACTGACGGCGAGGCTTTGTATGAAAAATAATAGGTAAAGTTTGCAGAAATAATACCGCCCGTGCTTTAAAACAGCAGCGGGCGGTTTATTTTTGGCAATAGTAAGTGGGGTGATGAAAGATCATAAGATAAAGGCATACGTACTGATAATAGGTTTTATTGGTGCGGGTACGGATAAATAAGGCTTTATCAGAGCATGGGTATTGATATTGCGTGTAGATCATAATATAAAGAAATGGTCAGTCACTTTGAAGGCATAGCTGCAAGTCCATGATAAAGTAAATAAAAATATGATAGGGACTTCGCCTGGCTGCAATAAAATTTTTCATTAAACAGGGATTTTTATGTTCGATGTCAAATTATAATTTATTGGTACAAAGTATAATAAAATTAAAACGAAGATTATTTTGCAGCGATATTGAGGCAGAATTTTACAAAAATGGAAGAAGCAGGTTGGAATTTATGGATCAGGAACAGCTTGTAAATGATGCGGCTCAGGCTGAAAGCAGTAATGCATCTGCAGCAGATGGCATCGAAGACAATTATAGGATTGTCAGAGAATTGAAAAATAACAGTCAGGGTGAAACACTGCTGGTAAAGTCGAAGGATACAGGAAAATTTTTTGTATTGAAGCATATATATGGTATAGATCTTGCCTATAAAAAACTGGCATCATTTTCAGATCCTGCTTTGCCGCAGATCATATATGCAAATGAAAATTCAGCAGCTGGCATCACTACCGTCATTGAAGAATATCTGACAGGAACGACGCTTGACGAATGGATGAAGCAGCGGGAGCTTGAACCGATCGGTGACGAACTGGCAAAAATGATCTTCACACAGCTGGCAGGCGGTATGAAAGCGCTGCATGATAAGGCGATAATGCATCGTGCCATCAGCCCGAAGAATATAATGTTTATGGGAGGACGGGTGAAGTTTATCGGGCTTGATCATGCCGCGGAAGGAAAAAATTATGAAGATGTGTCTGTTTATAAAGGGATGATCGGTTTTGCGCCGCCGGAGCAGTCTGTTATGGGCAGGACAGATTTCCGCAGTGATGTTTATTCTTTGGGAATGACAATGCAAAATTTTTTGGGGGCAGATTATAAGGGCAAATATGAAAAAGTGTTGAAACGTTGTCTTGACAGTTCTCCGGATGAACGTTACAGCAATGGAAATCAGCTGCTGAAGGCAGTAAAAAATGCAGGTACTATTTCTCCTTATAAGATCGCTGCTGCATGTGCAGCCATTTACGTTTTGATTTTAGGCGGAATATGGTTCACAAATCATTTTTATGATCCGGTGAAGGACATGCAGACAAAGCAGGCTTTTGCCCGTGAACAAAAAGCCGCGGCAGTCGAGGCGGCCGATCTGCAGCTTGAAAGAGGCATGGGCGCTGAAGCGGCGGGGGATGGTTCGGCAGCAGTTTCAGCAAGCGACGGTTCCGGCAGTTTTGCCAAGGGAAAGCTGGGGGTTTCCCTTGCTTTTCCTGACAGACCGCAGGAAGAAAATGCGGGTGTCACAGTGGTGCATATGGGAAAGGCCTCTGACTTGTCTGATGCCGGGGGTTCCAAAGGGGGGCAGGCAGTGTCCTTTCCCAATAATGCCAAACTTGTACTTTCCATAAAAAATAATACAGACAGTGATATAAAAAATCCAATAGTAAAAGTGATACCATATAATGTTGATTTGGCTAAAATTGACGACCCGCCAAATACAATTACCAGTCATCAGGCAAAGGCTGTTGAATATCGCCGCGATATAAATATTCCCGCAGGCGGAGAATTGAAATTTGAGATTCCGCTCGGCAAGGCAGTATTGCTTTCACCTTCTGGGCAGGATTCTGCGCTGAAGGTGGTCCTCCGCTCTGATAACTATGCAGATACAGCGGCAAAAATGACTTTTGCTTTTAAATAGGATAGGTTTTTGAGTATGTGCTGTACTTGATATGCATGGACGGATACAGCACGATAGCATTGATTATTGGGAAATAAATGGAGCTTTCGGGCCAAACTGCCGTAAATCTTGTACTTTGATTTGCGGCGGTTTATTTTTATGCAAAAAATAAAAAGATTTGATTTAAGAAGTTATCATGTTAAAATATATCTTGTCGGTAAGTAAAAGAACATAGCTGAATTTTAAATAAGGGAATGGTCCAATGACGAAGAATAAACGTTATAATAAAAGTGATCTGCGCTGGATAACTATAACTACTTTACTTTTAGCTATAGGTGTTATACTGCGTATAATATCGCCTAATGTAGGCGGAATATCCCTCAATTGGAACATAGTAATGTACGCAACAGCTATATTGCTGTGCAGACCGTCACTGCGTCAGGGATTCGGCATAGGCATGGTTTCGGGAATAATAGCAACGATGACATCAAAGGCAGCTCTGCCGTATGCCAATCTGATAAGTGATCCGGTCGCAGCGCTGGTATGCGCATTATTGGCTGGGTCACATATTCTTGATTTCAAGCTTGGCAGATTGAGACTGGAACCTGTGATAATTATATTTATAACTACGTTTATAAGTGGCGGTATTTTTGTTACGCTTACAAAAATTGTATTATCTCTGCCAATGTCTCTTTATCTTTATGCAATGCTGCCTGCTGTGCTTTTGGTAGCGGCACTGGGCAGTATTGCCGGACAACTTTTGTATTTACCTGCGGCAAAAATTTTCAATGATGATAATATTGCAGACAGAGCTCCTTTTATACTGCATGATATTGATCTTACTATACCGAAAAACAGTTTCTTTGTTATTACCGGTGTAAACGGCAGTGGCAAGACCACGCTGCTCCTTTCTATGGCCGGTGTAAGACCATCTTATTTCGGAGGCTTTGAAAATTCGTCTATAAATATAGACGGTTTTGATATCATCAACGATGATCCGGCCCTTTTGAACAGAAAGTTCGGTGTGGTTATGGCTGACTATGAAGCTCAGCTGGTTACGGAAACTGTTAACGATGAAATAGCTTTTTCTTTGGAAAATATAGGCATGGACCCGCTGGATATAATAAAAAAACGTGATGACGTTCTTAAAAAAACAGGTCTGGAAAAAATGGGCAGCCGTAAAATTTCTTCATTGTCAGGAGGTCAGAAGCAGCGCCTTGTGATCGCTGCTGTGCTGGCTATGGATACACCGGTGCTTGTCCTTGATGAACCGGTAGCCGCAGTTGATCCTGAAGGAGCAAAAGAAATTTATGAGCTGTTGTACAGGTTAAATAAAGATGACGGTAAAACTATTATAGTGGCAGAACATGATCTGAAATATGTTCTTGATATGCAGGCCCAAATGGCGGTTATTGATAAATCTTATTTGAAAATAAGCGGAGAAAAGGATAAATGCTTTAAATATATGTATGAAAATAAAGTGTATCCTGAAGTTATTCCGCTTCGCTGGAAGATTCGCTGGGAAATGGGGCAGGGCATATGCTGAATCTGAAAAATATTTCTTTTTCCTATGCCAGGGAAAAGATTTTTAACGATATAAACGTGCAGATAGACACAACGCTGATAACGGCTGTGGCAGGACGCAACGGCACGGGTAAGACTACGCTTACCCGGCTTATTATGGGACTTATGAAACCGGATGCGGGAACTATTGAACTCAACGGAAAAATTATCAGCGATATGCCATCTTATATATTGGCAAAGGATATAGGCTATGTGTTTCAGAATCCCGATCACCAGCTGTTTGCATCTTCGGTGCACAGCGAGGCTGCTTATGCACCTCTGGCACTGGGAATGGATATAAAGCTGGCAGAGGAAAATGTGCAGCAGGCACTCATTGATACGGAGCTGGCAGATAAGCAGGAGTGCATGCCGCAGCTTTTGTCGCTGGGAGACAAGCAAAGGCTGTCAATAGCCTCTGCGCTTGCTGCTGTACCTAAGCTGCTGATCCTTGATGAACCGACTTCGGGACAGGACTGCAGGGAACGGACTGTTCTGCTGCGTCTGATGAGAAAGCTGAATAAGAAGGGAATAGGAATTATACTGATAACGCATGACATGGATATTCTGGCAGAGCATGCGGATAGGGTTCTGGTTCTTTCCAATAAATGTATAGCTTTTGAGGGAACGCCGCGTGAGCTGTTCACGGATGAAGAAAGGACTGCTGCACTGGGGCTGGAACTGCCTGAAGCTGTGCGCATCAGTCATGAAATGAAGCTGGAGCTGTGCCTGACACCGGCGGAATTATACAACAAAATTGCTGTCCGGAGGGAAGAAAATGGCAAAAACAATTAGTGTAATTGATTTTGCAGCATTGACAAAGCTGCTTATGGCGCTGACAGTGTCAGTAGCAAGTCTTTGTACTGCGAGCCTCTATGCATTGGGTATTCTTATTTTTCTGGAATTGTTCTGTGCCGCCTTAATGGGCGGCGGTAAAGTTTTGTGGAAGGGTATCGGTGCTCTGACTGTATTTGCTGTAGTGCTCGCTCTCATACAGCTGCTTTTCGGTACATCCTTGTTTTTGGCAGTGGGGTCTGCCTATAAAATGTTTATAATGGCGGTGTCTTTGTTGATACTTGTGGCAACAACGCCGACACAATCAATAACGGCATCGCTTGTAAAGCAATGCCGTCTGCCGTATGATTATGCTTTTATGATAACTGCTGTATTGCGTTTTGTGCCCGATCTGCTGAAAGAAAGCAAAGAGGTACGGCAAGCTCAGGCATGCAGAGGATTTCATTCCGCAGGCAATCCCGTGCGGCGCATTGTGGATTATATGATGATTCTCAAGCCGATGGTTTTCAAAGCCATATCCCGCAGTGAAAATATGGCGATAAGTTTATCCCTGCGAGGGTTTTCCGATAAGAAAAAAAGGACCTTCATGGCTTCGACAAAGCTTAATGCGGGAGATTATGCGGCAATGCTGGCCAATTTATTAATCTGTATTGCTGCTGTGAAATTTGCCTGAAGATAGGAAGCGGCCTGAAATAATTTTAACAGATAAGAGCATTAAATTATTGTAAAATGAGTTTGGTCAACGGGATAGCTGTACTGCTCCAGTCCGCTGCGTATTATTGTTATGCAGCCATCCGTAAATTTCAATAGCAGCGGCAGTATGAGCAGTGCATTTTCATTGAGCGGATGAACTGTTTTTATGGGGGTTATTTCAAAACTGTGGCCGTGTGTATCAGTGACAGTGATTGAAGATGTCGTTTTCAGTGAAGCAATATCACCTGTTTTGGTGAAAATAAGTGAGCCGTTGTCAGCGCTCACATTCACGCTGTCAGGATCAAAAACAGTTATTTCTCCTATAGCTGTGGATATTTTCTGGGCAGCAGCCGGTTCTGTCGAGCGAAGACTGCCATCTTCGTAAAGAGAAAAGCCGCATTTGATTTTCAATTTACCGGCGGGGGTATTCAGTAATATACGTTCACTTGGCTGCAATGTGAGACTTTTTAACTTTCCGTCTTCATAAAAATGAAAACACATAGGTCTTGCTGAAAAAGCACCGCCGAAAAAAGAAAACGGCATTTTTTCGATAAGCTTAATTTCACTCTCTTCACTCCAATAACCGGTTATTTTGCCGTTTAACGGAAAGACACGGCAAAGACTGCCGTCAGGGTAAAAGGTGATTAGCTCTGCAGGAAAATTGCCTAAAGAAGATTTTATTATGGTCTGTTCCTCCAGATAAAGAGATTTCACGCTGCCATTACTGTAAAATTTTATGGAAGGTGAAAGCTTACGACGCTCATTTTCTCTGTAATAAGGAAAATATATCGTACCACTTATAGTGAGAGGACTTTCCTGCTGGCAAATGCATTCGGACACCTGCCCATTCTTATGCCGGGCAATATTATAGCAATTATAAAGAATACCATATTTTGTTGTTATGTCCATAGTTTGCTCCTCTGGATTGGAATTATTGAAAATTAACGGCATCAGATACACCGTTCTCCTGAATGCTGCGGAGAAAAATAATTATTATATACATTTCTCTTATTTAGATCAGTCCAGGCATTTTTTACTTATTGAAACCAATAAAGACGAACCGCTGTTTCGTGTGGTAATATCCAATTTTTTTTCATATTCTGGTGACTTGAGCCATGCCGGAATGTGCGAACAAACAAGATCAAGCCTGATAAAAGGGCTGTTGTCAATAAAAGCACGCAATGCTTTTTTAGAAGAAATATCAGGATGTGCGTTCTGCAGCTTTATCAAATCAAGATAATAGATGCCGCCGGTGGTTTCTACAGGGGCTGTAGCAACAGGAACATTGTTGTTCACATCATGAAGGCTGTTGTAAATATCAGTAATTATCTTGTCCAGCATATTGTCATCAAGGCTGTCTATTTCAAATATTGCAAATCTCATTCTGTCGAAAACATTATAGATAAGTCCATTGATGGATCTGGAGGCAATTATCTTACAGTCATCAAGTTTTAAAATGAGATTGCGGGTGTAATCACGAATTTCCTGCGCTGTTTTTATCGAAGAAAAATTAAAGGGGAATCTTTTGCGGATTTTCCATGCAGTGCCATTATTCTCAAAAATAATTATATGAGAGAGACTGGCAAAATCGGTAAGCTGATTATCCTTGTCGCAGGTGACAGCTATTTTTTTGTTCATATAGAACACTCCTTACAGCTTCATTATAATAATAATGTACTTTTGCTGCTCATAAATGTCAATAGAGCGGATTTTTTCAACTTTTAGGATAAAAACTGTATTTACAGCAATTACTTAAAAAAAGTATTTGAAAGACATTTTTGCAAAGAAGTTTTTGTAAGAATATCAGATTCTTTGTTAAGAAAAAATATAATTAAAAAAATGATATATTATTCTTTGAAAATTTTTCTTATATACTATAGAAAAAAATATAATTTTTGTGGGAAAAATTTTTTCTTACAAGCAGCTAAATAATATGAATAAAACAAGAACCTGCTGTTAAATTTTTAATTCAAACTTGCTGGTTATTTAAATTGAACTGCTATAAAATACAAAGAAAGAATTATCTGATAAATTACTGTGGATTTATATAATTTATTCCTATTGACAATACAAAAGCAATGATTTATAGTTACAGCATCAACAGAAAACTTAACAAGGTTACAAAAAAGATATAAAATATGGAACAAACAATATTTATATTGTTTGTGAATGGACAAAGATGTCCCGCTGGGGTATAAACCTGCAGCGGGATTTTGTTTTTCGGCAAACTTGTCAAGGCTAAGCTTTATGTTGATGTTGTGGGGGATACTTTATTATATTGGAGGGTTTTGTTATGAGACAGGTTGCTATTTATGGTAAAGGCGGAATAGGAAAATCGACTACCACGCAGAATCTCAATGCCGGTCTGGGAGAAATGGGCAAGAAAATTATGATAGTGGGCTGCGATCCGAAGGCGGATTCAACAAGATTGATTTTGAACGGCCTGGCTCAGCAAACTGTACTTGATACACTGCGCGAAGAAGGCGATGATGTAGATCTGGACATGGTTTTAAAGGAAGGCTTTGAAGGAATAAAATGTGTGGAATCAGGCGGTCCGGAACCAGGTGTAGGCTGTGCGGGGCGCGGTATAATAACTTCTATCAATCTTCTTGAACAGCTTGGTGCATATGAAGAGGATCTGGATTACGTTTTTTATGATGTATTGGGTGATGTTGTCTGCGGCGGGTTTGCGATGCCTATCCGTGAAGGCAAAGCTAAAGAAATATATATTGTAGCTTCCGGTGAAATGATGGCTCTTTATGCAGCAAACAACATTTCCAAAGGTATAAAAAAATATGCTGAAACAGGCGGTGTGCGTCTCGGCGGTTTGATATGCAACAGCCGTAAAGTTGACGGTGAAGCTGAACTCGTTGAAGCTGTGGCTAAAGAACTGGGTACGCAGATGATACATTTTGTACCGCGGGACAATATGGTACAGCGTGCTGAAATAAACCGCCAGACTGTTATCGAATTTGATCCAAAATGTGGTCAGGCTGATGAATATCGTACGCTGGCAAATAAAATAGACGGTAATGATATGTTTGTCATTCCGAAACCACTTTCACAGGATCGTTTGGAACAACTTCTGATGGAACATGGTTTGATGGATGCTTAGAAATTGAAATGTTGATATTTTAATATATACTGCGAATAAATAACATAAGATCTTGTTTCAGAGGGTGCTGATATTCCCTCTGAAGCTGGATTGATAGTTTCGACCGTTGCGAATTGATCACCATTGAACGGAAATGGAATATTGTAACGAGCATAATTTTAAAATAATAGCTGTTAATAATATATTACAGGGGGACTGCAGATGAGCGATTTATTGATGATTCGTGCTGTTGTACGTCCGGAAAAATCAGCTGCTGTACTGGCAGAATTGCTGGATGCCGGTTATGTCGGTGTTACCAAGGAAGAAGTATATGGCCGTGGACGGCAAAAAGGGATCGTTGTAGGAGAAGTTCATTATGATGAATTGCCGAAAGAATTGCTGATAATTATTGCGGAGGCTTCTAATAAGGAAGACATTGTGAGAATAATTATGAAAAATGCACGCACAGGAGAAAACGGTAATTTTGGTGACGGTCGTATTTTTGTAACAAAAGTCGAAGAAGCCTATACAATAAGTTCCGGCAAAGCCGGTCTTTAAGGAGGTTTTTAGATGAAAGAAATAATGGCCTTTTTGCGAATGAATAAAATAAATGCTACAAAAGCCGCTCTGGCTAAGGCAGGATATCCTTCTTTTACGGTATCAAAAGCGGTAGGCAGGGGGAAAAAACCGCTGGCTGCGGAAGCTATAAACGTAATTGTAGAAAATGAAGGAGAAGTACCGGCCAATGATATGGGCATACATCTTTCAGAGGGTACCAGGCTTGTACCGCGCAGATCATTTTCTATCATTGTTGACGACGAACAGGTAGAGCTTGCCGTTAAAACAATAATTGACATAAATCAGACAGATCAGCCCGGAGACGGAAAAGTATTTGTGATGCCTGTTACCGGTGGGTATAATATCCGCACGGGACAATATCAGGAAGTGGAAATGCAGCAGTTAGGAGAGGATTAAAATGGATGCACGCGAAGTGATTCTGGATAAATATTCCGGCCGTGTTTTTAAAAATAGAAAAGATCATATCGTAGAGCTGGATGAAACCGGCGTGCCTAAAGAAATAGCCGCCAACAGCCGATCTGTACCGGGCATGATGATAAACAGAGGCTGCTGTTATGCAGGCTGCAAGGGGGTTGTTCTCGGCCCACTGCGGGATACTGTAGTAATAACACATGGTCCTATCGGCTGCGGTTACTATACCTGGGGGACAAGAAGAAATAAAGCTGATTCTCCTGACGGACGAAACTTTATTCAATACAGTTTTTCAACAGATATGCAGGAAACAGATATTGTTTTCGGCGGTATGAAAAAATTGCGGCAGGCTATAAAAGAAGCTGTGGAAATTTTTCATCCGCGGGCAGTTATGATCTGTTCTACGTGTCCGATCGGGCTTATCGGTGATGATATAAACTCAGTTGCCTCCGAAGCGGAAAAAGAATTTGGCGTGACCTGTATAGCATACAGCTGTGAAGGATATAAGGGCGTGAGCCAATCAGCTGGGCATCATATAGCAAATAACGGATTGATGAAGCGCGTAATCGGGTCTGCCAAAGATGAAATACCGGAAAAAGGTCTGCGGGTCAATATACTCGGTGAATATAATATAGGCGGTGATGGCTGGGAGCAGGAGCGCATCCTCAAAAAAATCGGCTATGAGGTGATTGCGGTGCTCACCGGAGACGGTTCATATGAAGCTTTGACTCATGCGCATACAGCCAGCTTGAATTTGGTTCAATGTCATCGTTCGATCAATTATATAGCAGAAATGATGAAAACCAAATATAATATCGACTGGATAAAAGTGAATTTTGTCGGAATCGATGAAACTATCCGCACCTTGCGCGAGATAGCCGATTATTTTGATAACGATGAGATCAAAAAACGCACTGAAGAGGTAATAGCGGAAGAACTGGAAGAAATTGCAGAGGAAAGAAAATTTTATCGGCAGAAACTTGAAGGAAAAACAGCGGGTGTGTTTGTGGGCGGATCTCGTTCACATCATTACCAGAACGTCTTGAAAGATTTTGGGATCAAAACAGTTATAGCCGGATATGAATTTGCCCATCGCGATGATTATGAAGGTCGTGAAGTGTTGCCAAATATCAAACTTGATGCCGACAGTAAAAATATAGAAACGATAACTGTGGAGCCTGACAAGGAATTTTTTCATGTGGCACTCGATAAGGAACGTTTCAATGAATTGCGCAGGCAAAATGTAGAACTGGAATATTATAAAGGAATGTTCAAGGATATGGGGGACGGTACTATAACCGTGGATGATTTTAATCACTATGAAACGGAAAAGGTACTCGATATTTTCAAACCGGATATTTTTTATTCAGGTATTAAGGATAAATATATGATTGAGAAAAAAGGTGTTCCGTCCAACCAGTTGCATTCTTATGATTACAGCGGACCCTATGCAGGCTTTAAGGGGGCAATAACCTTTGCCAGAAACACTTATTTGAGTATTTATGCCCCGGCATGGAAGATGCTGACACCTCCGTGGAGGACGCATCCAACCTTGGAAGGCACGATGGGAGATGAAAATTATGCTTGATATGACACCGAAAGAATTGGTAAACAGAAAATCCCTGCGTGTAAATCCGGCTAAAACATGTCAGCCGGTGGGGGCGATGTATGCGGCGCTCGGTGTGCATCGCTGTATGCCCCACAGTCATGGTTCACAGGGCTGCTGTTCATATCACCGGACCTTTCTTGCCCGTCATTTTAAGGAACCGGCCATAGCCACTACAAGTTCATTTTCAGAAGGAGCTTGTGTTTTTGGCGGCGGCAGCAATCTGAAAAAAGCAGTGAAAAATATCTTTGATATATATGATCCGGATATTGTTGCTGTACACACGACATGCCTGAGTGAAACAATCGGCGACGATTTGAAGACGCTGATTCAGCAGCTGGAAATACCTGAAGGAAAACTTGTCGTTCATACAAATACCCCCAGCTATGTGGGGTCACACATAACTGGCTTTGCCAATATGATGACAGGCTTCATCAAATATCTCAGTGACGAAAAAACCACGGCAACGGGAAAAGTCGGCATATTTCCGGGATTTGTAAATCCTGGCGACATGCATGAATTAAAACGTATTGCCAAAATGATCGGTGTGAAATATACAATGTTTCCTGATACCGACGGGACTATGAATTCAGCGCTCACAGGTCATTATGAAATGTATCCCAAAGGGGGTACGACCATTAATGAAATTCGTGAACTTGGCGGGGCACAGCATGTCCTTGCATTGGGAGAAATAACAAGCGCGGCACCGGCAATGGAGTTAAAAAGGAAATGCGGGGTAGATTTTTCTTCTCTGCCACTGCCTATAGGTATAGAAGCCACAGATAAATATATAATGGCACTTTCTCATTTGAGTAAAAGAGAAGTATCTGCCGAACTTGAAGAAGAACGCGGACAATTGCTCGACATAATGATAGATTCACATGCATATTACGGGGATAAGCGCGCCGCTCTTGCCGGCGATCCGGACACCGTCTTAGGAATAGCTGCCTTCTGTCTTGAATTAGGCATGAAGCCAAAATATATGATAACGGGCACGCCGGATGAAAAATTCACTAAGAAGGCTAAGGAAATGCTTTTGAAATATGGTGTGACAGATTGTATTGCCAAAGCAAACGCGGATTTATTTGAATTGCATCAGCTGATAAAAAATGAACCTGTTGATCTTCTTATTGGCGGCACTCATTGCAAATATATTGCACGTGCTGAAGATGTACCTTTCGTAAGAGCCGGATTCCCGATCCTTGATCGTTATGTACATCCATATATGCCTCTCGTCGGCTACAGGGGGGCGATGCGCCTGACTGAGATGATTTCAAACACACTGCTTGACAGGCAGGATCGTGATTCAGAAGATAAAGATTTTGAATTGGTCATGTAGGTTTCTTATCGCTTCCGTAGCATTGTGGCGTTTTTTATATCGATAAGCACTGAACGCTCTGCTGACTGCTGTTACAAAATACAGCTGCAGCAGGGCGATTAGTCATTGGCGCGGACATTTTTATTGCTTATATTAGCTGAATAATTTAACACTTAGATGAGAACTTTTGTTTATCAAGGAATTACTATTGTGTTTTTATAATAATTTGTGTATAATAAAAAAATATAGACAGAATCGAAGGCCCTCTAATACAATGAAGTATTAATTTGTATTAGGGGGTCTTTGTATTTTTATTTATCGGTGATTTTAATATACAGATGTGTTTTGGAAAAAGGATGTGTGGATTATGAGCGAGGGAATTTTAGAAACGCGGCAAAAGTCAATAATGGTAAAAAATATTGGCTGCAGCAGCAAAAGCATAGACTGCGATAAGGCTAGTATTTCCGGTTCTGTGAGTCAGCGAGCCTGCGTGTATTGCGGCGCGCGTGTTGTCTTAAACCCGATAACAGATGCATTTCATATAGTCCACGGTCCTATCGGCTGTGCCAGCTATACATGGGATATCAGGGGAAGTTTGTCAAGCGGCAGTGAACTTTATCGCAACAGTTTTTCTACAGATCTCAGAGAAGAGGATATCATCTTCGGCGGAGAAAAAAAATTAATGGCGGCAATAGATGAAATAGCAGCGAAATATTCGCCTGAATTGATTTTTGTATATGCTACCTGCATTGTCGGGGTAATAGGAGATGATGTGGAGGCAGTATGCAGGAAGGCCGGCGAAAAATATCATATTCGTGTGATCCCGGTAAAAGCGGCTGGCTTTTCGGGTACAAAAAGGCAGGGATATAAACTGGCATGCGATGCAATGATGCGTTTGATCAGTCCTCATCAGCTGTCTGAAAAGGCACTGCACAGCGGTGTGAATATTCTCGGCGATTTCAATCTGGCCGGAGAGATGTGGCTGATAAAAAATTATTTTAAAAAAATAGGCATAGATGTGGTGTCGACGATTACTGGTGATGCTTCCTATGCGACACTTATAAAAGCACCATCGGCTGCTCTGAATATAGTTCAGTGTGCCGGATCATCGATGTATCTGGCGAATATGATGGAGGAAAAATTCGGCATCCCATTCATGAAGGTAAGTTTTTTTGGCATTGAAGATACGAGTGCTTCCATAATGCAGGTAGCACATATGCTGGGCGATGCTTCAATGGTGGAAAAGGCAGAGGCTTTTACGAAAAATGAAGGCTTCCGTCTCAGAAAATTTATGGAAAAATACAGACCTAATCTTGAAGGTAAAAAAGCAGCAATTTATGTCGGCGGCGGTTTTAAGGCTATTTCTTTGATCAGGCAATTTAATGAAATGGGGATTGAAACAGTAGTCGTCGGCACACAAACAGGGAAAAAAGATGAATATGAAGTTATTCAGAGCATAGTGAATGATGATACAGTAATACTGGATGATGCCAATCCTGCGGAGCTCGAGTTTTTTATAAAACAGAAAAAAGCGGATATATTGGTTGGCGGAGTAAAAGAAAGGCCGCTTGCTTATAAACTGGGTGTGGCTTTTTGCGATCATAATCATGAAAGAAAGCATGCTTTGGGCGGTTATGAAGGTGTAGAAAATTTTACAAGAGAAATAAACCTCAGTATTAACAGCCCGGTTTGGGAATATATGACAGCCATTTGAATTGCTGCCGCAGGAGATATACTTTACATTTGTTTTGGAGAGAAAGGAAGAGGCTGTCATGGAAAATGCCGTTAACTTAAACATAAACCCCTGTAAAATGTGTGTGCCCCTTGGTTCTGTGACTGCTTTGTACGGAATCGCCCGCTGCATGTCTATATTGCATGGTTCGCAAGGCTGCAGCACATATATAAGACGACATATGGCAACGCATTATAACGAACCGGTAGATATAGCGTCTTCTTCTCTAACCGAAGAAGGGACAGTCTTCGGTGGAGAAAAAAATCTTATCATAGGACTGGAAAATCTTATCCGCTTGTACGATCCTGAAGTGATAGGTGTGTCTACGACCTGCCTGGCTGAAACTATAGGTGAAGATACAGCGGCCATAATTAAAAGATTTTATGAAACCCATCCGGAATGCAAGGCAAAAATAATTCCTATTTCATCACCAAGTTATGCGGGCACCCATTTTGACGGTTTTTTCCGTGCTATAAGAGCGGTAGTAGAGAATGTTGAAATGGACACAATGCAGAACGGTAAGATAAATATAGTGACGGGCATGATTTCGCCGGCTGATACACGTTATTTAAAAAATCTTTTAGATTCTATGGATATAGATTATATTTTACTGCCGGATATAGCCGACAATCTCGACGGTATTCATGTTGAAAAATACGATCGGCTGCCAAAGGGAGGCACACCGCTCAGTGTGATAAGCAAGATGGCCGGTGCCAAATATACTATTGAATTGTCCACATTCAATGTCGACGAATTTTCGCCCGCTGTTTATCTGCACAGAAAGTATAATGTTCCTTATTGCCGGCTTGATCTGCCTATCGGGATAAAAGCAGTTGATGCTCTTGTCCAAAAATTGAAGGAACTGGGCGGAAAAGTACCGGAAAGCCTGCGCAAAGAACGCGGACGCTATCTTGATGCTATGGTGGATTCGCATAAGTACAATGCTATGGGGCGTGCAGCTATATTTGGCGAACCGGATCTTGTAAAAGGGATCGTAAGTCTCTGCTGTGAAAATGGTATTATTCCCGTAGTGTGTGCTACTGGATCAGCATGCCGCGGTTTTGCGGAAAATATAAAGGGACAGATGAAAAAGGCGGCAAAGCTGCAATTTGTGGAAAAAACGGCGATCATAAATGATGCTGATTTCACTGCTATCGAAAATGCTGTGATCGAATGCGGAGCGAATATAATGATCGGCAGCGGTGATGGACATCGTATTGAGGAGCGTACAAAAATTCCTTTGCTGCGCTGCAGTTTTCCCATACATGACAGAGTCGGCGGGCAGCGTGTCAGAATGCTCGGCTATGAAGGTTCTGTCAGAATGCTGGACGATATAGCCAATACTCTTTTAGCCAGGCTTGAAGGAAGTTACCGCAGCGAACTATATAATAAGTATTTCAGCAGCGATGAAAAAAAATTCACAGATACACAGCCGGATAATGTAATAGACATAAAACAAAAGCAGATAATGAAGGAAAAGACTCTTACGCATCCCTGCTATACCTGCGGAAGTAAAAAATATGCACGTATTCATCTGCCGGTAGCACCGAAATGCAATATTCAGTGCAATTACTGCGTAAGAAAATATGACTGTCCCAATGAAAGCAGACCCGGTGTCACTACGGAAATATTATCGCCGCAGGAAGCATTCGAAAAATATATGCTTGTAAAAGAACGGGTACCTGATCTGACAGTGGTGGGTATAGCCGGTCCGGGCGATGCATTAGCAAATTTCGAACAGACAAAAAAAACGTTGCAGCTTATAAAAGAGGCTGATCCCGCTGTGACATTCTGTCTTTCCACCAATGGTCTGATGCTGCCTCAATATGCGCAGGAATTGATAGACCTCGGTGTATCACATGTAACGGTCACATTAAATACCATAGATCCGCGGATCGGTGCGAAAATATACAAACATATTGATTATATGGGAGTACGCTATACAGGGGAAAGCGCAGCGGGCATTCTTCTGGGCAACCAGCTGAACGGGCTGAGGTATCTTACAAGGCACGGTATAATGTGCAAAGTAAATATAGTTATGCTCAAGGGCATCAATGATGAACATATTGAAGATGTGGTGAAAAAGGTAAAGGAACTTGGCTGTGAAATAACTAATATAATGCAGCTTATACCTGTAAAAGACAGTGCGTTTCAGGATATGCCGCTGGTTTCCAACAAGGAAATAATGGAAATGAGAAAAAAATGCGGTATCCATATGAAACAGATGTATCATTGCAGGCAGTGCCGGGCCGATGCTGTGGGGACTTTGGGCAACGATCTGTCCATAGAATATAGAAAATGTACAGAAAAAGTGAAGAATACGGCTGTTCCCATCAAATCATATCGTTTTGCGGCAGCCACCAAAAGCGGAATGCTTATCGATTGTCATTTTGGGCAGGCAGAAGAATTCTATATATATGAAAGTGACGGCAGCAACGTACGTTTTATTGAAAAACGCAATGTAGAGAGATACTGCATGGGGAAACAGACCTGTAATGATAAGGCTGATAAGATCGATAAAATAATAATAACAATAAAGGATTGTGCTGCTGTTATTTCTTTGAGGATCGGTGAAGCTCCACAGCAGAGATTGGAACAAGCCGGCATAGATGTGATAATCACTTATGACCGTATAGAAGATGCTGTTAAAAAAGCTGCCATATCTAAAAAAAATGCCGGAGAATTTCTGGATAAGGCATTGTAAATTTGCACGAATATCATTTATTTCTTCGTGCCTGTCTTCAAAAGGAGGCGGTAATATGATAACAGATGCTACTCTGTGTTATGTGGACACTGCATCTAAGTGGCAGCAGAAGCTGATTTTAAAATGTCTGGAGAGACTGCCTGTAGATGCGGTGGAAATGACTGTTCCTGTATGGCAAAATATAGCCGATATGGCAGTTCTTCCTGCTCAAAAATATATTCTGCGCATAAATGACTATGAAGATATATGGCATTATAAAGGGGCTTATCGTTATGTATTAACGGCAAAGGAATATGCTGCCGCAAAAAAACAGCTGATCAGGCAGAATGTTTACAATGCATCAGGAAAAAAGATTGAAACACGGATTATTGGTTTGACACGACTGTCTGTTCTTGATATCGAAGCGATATTCACACATTGGAGTGGCGAGCAAAAACCAGTTTCCTTTGAACCATTCGATTCCCTCAATCAGGCAACTGCGCTTGCTTTTGCATGGCATAAGCGCGGACAGCAGGCGGTGACGTCGTTTTGTGGAATAGCCGATCATGCTCCTTTGGAAGAAATACTACTGGCGGCTCATCTGGCAGGAATTGTACCAATGAGAGAAAAAATGAACTTTAGATTATTGAAGAAGATTGTATCTGCAGTTTTAGGAATATCCATACCTGTAAATAAACCTGTTATAGGTGATGCCATATTTGCCGTGGAATCGGGTATTCATGTTGACGGAATAATGAAAAATCCGCAGCTTTATGAACCTTATCCACCGGAATTCATCAATGCGAAGCGCCGTATTATTTTAGGCAGTACATCGGGCAGGAAGGCTGTGGAGGTCAAGCTGAAAGAACTCAAGCTCAGCTGTCGCAGATTGGACACAGCTGCTATTCTTGAAAAAGTAAAGGAAAAATCACGTATCTTGTGCCGCTCGCTAACAGATAAAGAATTTTATGATCTGGTAGAAATGATGGGACGTGTTTGAGATGATGGCTCCATATATTCATATTGTTGATACGACGCTGCGTGATGGTACTCAAAGCCCTCTTATTATGTTCAGTGATAAAGAAAAAATTGCTGTGGCCAAAATGTTAGATGAAAAAGGCGTTTATCAGATAGAGGCAGGTATCCCGGCCATCGGAAAAAGTGAGCAGGAAATCATAAAGAAAATAAAGCAAGTCTGCCATAATGCCCGCATAGCAGTGTGGAATAGGCTGAATGCCGATGATATAAACACTTCTCTTGCATGCAATGCTGATATAATCCATATAAGCATCCCGGTCTCATACAGGCAGATACACGAAAAGCTGAAGAAAGATGAGACTTGGCTGCTGCAGGAAATAGATAAAGTTGTCTATCCGGCAACAGGCAATAAAGCAGAAGTTACTGTCGGCATGGAAGACGCATCAAGAGCGCAAATGGATTTTATGCTGGCAGTAGTGCGTAAAGTAAAGCAATTTGGCGTTGGCAGGGTGCGATTTGCCGACACGGTAGGCATTATGACGCCCCTTGCCGTGCATGAGCAGATCAGCAGGCTTATACAGGAAACGTCTATAGATATAGAATTTCATGCGCACAATGATCTGGGCATGGCTGTGGCCAATTCAATAGCAGCCGTACAGTCCGGTGCTTTTTTCATTGATACTACAGTAAATGGCATAGGGGAACGCTGCGGCAACTGTGATATGGACAAATTCATTTTTGCCGCTTCATCAATATTTAACAGCGATAAAAATGAGAGGGTTAATGGTGAAGAAAATGGATAAAACAGATAAAGCAATATTAAAGAATTTGCAAAAAAATGCGCGGATGACAATTTCCGATTTGAGTGTTGCTATTTCCTTGTCAATGCCGGCAGCCAGCGAGAGGCTGCGCAAATTGGAAACCTCAGGAGTCATAAAACAATATACAGTAATATTGGATCCGGAAAAAATAAACAAGCATTTGATGGCACTCATGTTTCTGCGCTTTGCCAGCACTACGGCCGGTGAAGAATTTGCCGAATATGCAAAAACAGAACCGGAGATAAATGAATGTTATTATATCACAGGGGATTTTGATTACTATTTGAAAATAATAACGGAAGATGCACGTACGCTGAAATCATTGCTGTCCAGGATAAAAAATCATCCGGGATTGGTAAAAACTTCCAATCTTGTTGTTTTATCGAACATAATTGATAATGTTTCGGCCCTGTCGGATTAATAAGATTATTTATTATACTGTAAAGTCAGCGGTGTTTGAAGGAAAGAATCACTGAGTATCAGTGTTACGGAAAAGAAAAAGCCTTTGATCGATCAAAGAAGAAATGTGCCGTAGGAAAAAGATCATTGAGAAAATATATAAAAATACCCTGCTGGATAAAAATAATCCGCAGGGCGTTTTGCATATTATCAAACCTTAAATTCCTGAACCATAGCTTGCAGATTTTCTGCTAATTTTGCCAGTTTACCGCTGGCTGAGGCTATTTCTCCCACAGTGGCTGATTGTTCTTCAGTGGCTGCTGATATATTCTGTGTCTCATCAGAAGCCTTTTTGCTTTCTGTGTCTATGGAATCGACGGCATCAACAACATTTCTTGAATGCTGCGTTACTTTATCGACTGATGCAGATATTGCCAATATCTGTTCAGTCATGGTCTTTACCATATACAGTATCTGCTCAAAGTTCTTTCCGGTATTGGCGACGACAACGGTTCCGTTGTCCACTTCGTTTTTGCTGTCATTCATATAATTTACGGCACTGTTCGTCTGCTTCTGAATCTGTCCTATGATCTCGGTGATTTGTTTTGCCGCAGATTGGGATTGTTCTGCAAGCCTTCTTACTTCTTCGGCCACTACAGCAAAACCTTTTCCTGCTTCGCCGGCACTGGCTGCTTCGATCGCTGCATTCAGAGCCAATAAATTAGTTTGGCCGGCTATACTGGAAATAACATCAACAATCTGACTTATTTGTGCAGATCGTGCATTGAGCTCTTCGATAACCGCGGCTGTATCATTTGTTTTATTTTCAATGATTTTCATTTGATCCATAGCCTGCTGGATGGACGCTTCACCGTCATTGGCCGCAGCTGCGGCTTTCTCAGCCGAATTAGCGAGTGTTCTGGTATTGGATGAGACTTCAGTGACTGCAGCAGAAATGTGTTTTACAGTACTGCTGGCCTTATCGGTCAGTTCAAGCTGCTTCTCCGCACCGCTGGCGACTTCTGTAACGGAATTTGCGACCTGATCGGAGGTTTGTGCGGATTGATCGGCACTTGCTGAAAGCTCCTCCGAAGATGCTGCCAGCTGTTCAGCTGAATTATGTATCTGCTTGATAAGTTCACGCAGCTTGCTGCGCATTGTTCCCATTGCTCTTCCCAAGCTGCCTATTTCATCATTATAATAATGTGAATTATCGGCAGTATTTTTAAAATCTCCGGCAGAAAGTTCGTCAACTTCTTCCATCAAACTATGCAACGGTATGGAGATGTAACGGGAAATAAGCAATCCCAGACCTCCCGATAAAATTATTGCTGCTAAAGTTATTATCAGGGTTATATTGTCATTTAAAGAAGCAATTTTATTGCCAAGTTGATTCTCCTGTTCGGCCAGCTGATTTTCGTAATTGGATAAATCATCAAGGGTTTTATTGATATCAGTCAGATGCTGAAGAGCGTTTTTCTTGAAATAAAGTATGGCTTCTTCTTGATTACCAGCCACCGCCATTGAAATAGCAGTTTGCCATGCTTCACGGTATATTTTTGTATCTGCCTTAATTTTTTCTATATCATTTTTTTCGGTCTCATCGAGAGTGCGTTGTTGAAATTTATCTAAAAAGTCAATATATATTTTCTTATGTTCCTCAAGTGACCCCAGCAATGTCTGCTGTTCGGCAGAATCTCTGGACGCAAATATGGAATATGTTATGGCTTCATTTCGTCTGCTTTCCGCCCGGGCCGAATTTAGCAGCTGAATAGGCTGCAATCTGTCTGTATACATGATATTGAGTTTTTCTGAGAGTATCTGAGTCGAATAGTGACTGGTATATCCTACAATAATAAGAAATATCACTACTGAAAAGATTAAGAGGCTCAATTTGGACTTAATTTTTAGGTCAGCTAATCGTTTCATAAATTTGTCTCCTCCGATAAGTATTTTTTGTTTGTCTAAAATTTGTGCACATGAAAAAAGCTGCACAAATAAATTTATGCAGCCTGGCGATCAGTGCAAATATTTTATCAGCACAGACCCATAGCTTTGCGTCCTTATTTTTCAATAAGTTTGCCCATAATATCTTATTACAGCATACAATGAAAGATGTAAAGAAAATCCCCGAATAGGCCCGCAAAAAAAATGTTGATTTTTTTGCATGAACTATGGACTATTTCTACATGGCGGGAATAGTCATATTACCTGAAAAACCACATCTTATATATTACTATAATATTTATTATTTTTCTAGAAAATTTTACATAAAATATAATATTAAAAAAATATATTATATTGCATTGCACATAAATAATTTGTATTACCATAGCTTAAATGATATAATTCGATAAAAACAATAGAAAAAATGATATGAGGATAAAATATGACTCTGAGACATATGAAAATTTTTATCTGCGTCTGTGACGAGAATAATATGACAAAAGCAGCAGCCAGGCTGCATATGACACAACCCTCAGTGAGTCTGGCTATCCATGAAATGGAAATTTACTATAAAACTGTTCTGTTTGAGCGTTTGGGACGCAGATTGTTCATTACAGAAGCAGGAAAACAGCTTTTGATATATGTACGTCATATAGTGAATTTAAATAAGCAGATTGAAACCACTATGCAATGCTATGGTGTTCAATGCAGTCTGCGTGTCGGAGCAAGCATGACCATAGGTGAGGCAGTTCTGATAAATTTGCTGGAAGAAATGCGCAAAAAAAATAAAAATGCTGAAATATTATCAGAAATACATAACACAAAAGAATTAGAAAATATGCTTTTGAAAGATGAATTGGATATAGCTATGGTAGAAGGGAGAATCCGCTCGGAATATTTAATTGTTCAGCCATTCATGGCAGATGAACTTGTTTTTATCACAGCAGCACATAATAGTATTCTCGAAAAGAAAGAGATATCATTGGAAGATGCTGCGGAACTGAATTTTTTTGTCAGGGAATCCGGCAGTGGGACGAGAGAACTGTTCGAGCAGATGATGCAGTCGCATAATAAAAAAATTAAAATCGCCGGTGTTTACAATAATGCTGAAGCCATCAAAAAAGCAGTCATTGCCGATCTGGGAGTGAGTGTTATTTCACGCAGGATAATCGGACCTGAGTTGGAGCAGGGGAAACTGAAGGTATTTTCAGTCAGTGATGTTATTTTAAAAAGAAGTTTCAATATTGTCTATCATAAAAATAAATATATTTCTCCATTATTAAAAAGCTGGATAAAAATTTGTCACGACTTTGAAGGGGCGGTATTATCTTCCCTCAATGCGAAATCTGCCGAAAAATAAATTATTTATCAAATAAATAACAAATTTATAACAATCGCATAATAAAAATCCTTTAAACTGAACGGAGTACCAGCTAATCGGGAGGAGAAGGTTTATCTTTGAATGAAAGTGGCGAGTTGAAGATGATTCTGGAAAATAAACTTATAACACCAGTGTATCAACCTATCGTTGCCTTAAAAAATGGGGAGATTTTTGCCTACGAAGCGCTCAGCCGGGGACCGGAGGGCAGTCCGCTTCATCCGCCTGATGCACTTTTCGCACTTGCCGAAAAAGAGAAATGCTTGTGGCATTTGGATTATCTCTGCCGTAGCCTGGCCATAAAAAATGTGGAAAATATTCTGGGCAGTAGAAAATTGTTTTTAAATGTAGATGCGCGAATTTTATATGATCGCAATTTTCATCAAGGGTCTACGGCGAAATTTCTGCAGCAATGCAATTTGAATGAAAGGGATATAGTATTTGAAATAAGTGAAAAAACAACAGTTGATGACTATAAATCCTTTTGCGCTGTATTGGAAAACTATCAATGCCAGAATTATAAAATAGCCATTGATGATGTGGGCGCAGGTTATAGCGGGCTGAATCTTTTGGCGCAGATAGCGCCTCAATTTATAAAGCTTGATATCGGCCTTGTAAAAGATATAGATAAAAACCATATCAGAAAATCTATTGTCAAAGCTTTAGTCGGTTTTGCCCATTCTGCCAATATAAAGATAATTGCAGAAGGAATAGAACGCAAGGAAGAACTGAATATTCTTATTGAGCTGGGTGTCGACTATGGACAGGGTTTTTTTCTGGGACGGCCAAAACCGGAGCTTTTGGAACTGGAAGAAAGTATTGTGTGTTATATTCGTGAAGTAAACAGGGAAAAAGAAAATTTTCGCTTAAACACGCTGCTGAATATGACTATCGGTGAAATAGCATCTAAGCAGACGACCTTTTCTTCCGAAACGATGGGACATGTTATTTTGGATTATCTTCGTTCCATGCAGGAACCTTTGGATGTAATAATTGTGGATGAGGGTATTCCGGCAGGAATATTGAATTATAATATGTTTTATCAGCATCTTGCAACTAAATATGGCATATCGCTGTACAGTAATCGTCCCATCCGTTTGCTGATGAATAACAAACCCTTGATTGTTGATTATGAGACCTCCATAGAAGAAACATCCCAACAGGTGCTCAACAGGCAGAACGGATGCACATATGATGCCATCATTGTCGTAAAAGACAGTAAATACTACGGAACGGTAACTATAAAAAAACTGCTTGAGGTCACCACCAAATTGGAGATAAACCGTGCCCGCCATGCCAATCCGCTTACGGGACTGCCCGGGAATAATGTGATAGAATGGACCCTGGCTGCTTATTTGGAAAAATTTATACCCTTCGCGGTCATTTACATCGATATAGATAATTTTAAGGTATATAATGATGTTTACGGTTTTGAATCAGGGGATACGGTGCTTATAGCAACGGCCAGGCTGCTGCATGAAACACTGAACAAATATACGAAGAAATTTTTTCTCGGACATATAGGCGGTGATGATTTTATAGCGTTTATTCCCGCGGATGAAATATCAGAAGTATGTAATATGCTCATAAAAAATTTTGATATGGAAAGTAAAAATTTCTATTCGGCCAAACACCGAATGGAAAAATATATCGCTGCTGCCAACAGGAATGGGCAGATAGAAAAGTTCCCGCTGATGACGGTCTCTCTGGCCGTTTTAAGAATAACCGGTAAGGATGGCCTTACCTCTACGATATTGGCATCGAAGGCGGCTGCCGTAAAGAAAAAATGCAAGGCGATTCATGCAAGTACTTTTATAATAAATGATTATGGTAATATGAATTTGAAATTACCGCAATAAAACAGAGGCTTAATATCCGCTTGAATATAAAAAGAAGAAAACTCCCTGCAATTGATTTTACAATCAGATGCAGGGAGTTTTCTTCTGAGCATGCGAATTTATTTTTTAGCTTTTTTGGTTTTTTTAGCCTTAGGTGCAATATTTATTTTTTCTTTAAGTTTTTTCCCTATTTTAAAAGTTGCTGTTTTTGATGCAGGGATTTTTATTTCGGCACCGGTCTGCGGATTGCGGCCTTTCCTTTCGGCACGTGCTTTCACTTCAAAAGTGCCGAAGCCGATAAGCTGGACATTGTCGCCTTTCACAAGGGATTCTTCAATGGTTGCCAGAACCGCATTTAACGCTATTTCTGCATCTTTTTTAGTAGTCTCCATTTTTTGTGATACTTCAGTAACTAAGTCTGCTTTGTTCATATTATCCCTATCCTTTTCAAAAAATTATATTTTATACACTATTTTACCATATAAAGATAGTTTTTTCCTTATATATAATGATAAATTTATATAGAATTTTATTATTTTCAGGGCTTTTGAGCATCATCGGATTCATGCAACCATTATACTGCTTTCCAGAGTATATTGTAAGGCTTTTTCAGAGATTTAAATAGAATTTTACAGGATACAGATATGTCTGTGCTGTCTATAAGATTTTTTTATCTTTTTCTTCCGGATAGTATAATTGCCACTCATCACGCATTCCTGACATCATATTCATAACATCAATAGTGTCACTAAGACGCAGTATTTGAAAATCACCCTTTACAGCTTCTTCCATATCTTCCATTTCATATTGCAGAGCACGTTGTCTGTCCCCTTCTCTGATCACTGTTTTTTCACCGGATTGTGCATCGACGATGACCGCTTCGCAGGCACGCGGATATTCCATGATTTCTATATAGCATTTCTCACAGGAAATCACTGCCCTTTTAGGCTGCTTAGAATGCAGAGATAAGGAAATCACTGCCATTTCCCCCTCTGCGTTTGTCATGACTATCCCGGCCTTTTCATCGACACCTGTGGGGGCATAACGAACTTGGGATATAATTTTGTCAGGTTTTGATGCCAAAAATATTCGTGCAAGCGAAAGGGCATAAACACCTATGTCCAACATGGCGCCGCCGGCCAGATTTTTATTGAAAAATCTGTTTTCCATATTATATTCTTTGAAGCTGCCAAAATTAAGCTGGATGAGATTTACCCGGCCAAACTCTCCGGTTTTGTACATATTTGCTAATTTTTTATAAAGGGGCATATGATAGATCGTCATAGCTTCACCGAGAATGACCTTGTTTTTTTCAGCCAGCTCCACTGCCTCACGCAGTTCAGCGGAATTAAGCGTAATTGATTTTTCACATAAAACATGCTTGCCCGCGGCAAGAGCTTCCCTGAGAAAATTGATATGGGTATTATGCGGAGTGGTTATGTAGATGATATCCACCTTATCATCATGGAACATATCATGATAATTTTCATAGATATGCTCTATACCATATTTTTCTGCAAACAATACCGCTTTACTGTAAGTGCGGTTGCCGACAGCGTAGACTTTTTTCCCGGCATTTTTCAATGCGGATGCCATTTCATTGGCGACAACGCCTGTTCCCAGAATTGCCCAATTTATGTTTTTCATTGTGTTACCTCCCGCGTTTACACTAAGATATCTGCGAAGCTGTGCCGGCAGATATTAAAACTATCTTAATTTTAATACAGAAATGGAAAAATAGCTATATAGAATATTCTTATTCCAATGGTTTTAATATCCCGTTTTTATAGAGCAGCATCAAATGATACAAATCGTTTATCTGTTCCTGGATTTTTTCACCTTCTTCAGTATCGGCGATGGTTGTCTGATAGCTTTGCACCTCAACTGATTCAGATACTGATTCGATATCTTTATTATTCATAATAGCGGCTTTTACGTTTGTAAAATCACGATGCTCTATCAATCTCAATCCGCGGGAATTTGAAACAAGTGTAAATCCTGCGATGCCTGTTTTTTTGTGATAAGCCCGGCAGAAGCCGCCGTCGATAACAATAGCTTTTCCCTTTGCTTTTATAGGAGTCTCACCGTCCTTTACCTTTATCGGTACATGTCCGTTGATAATATGTCCGTGATTCGGATCCAAGCCAAATTCCTGCAATAATTGTTCACAAAACCAATCTTTGTCATAATAGCGAAAATAAGCGTCGGATGGTTCTTCCCAAAGACTTTTATCCTTTACAAAAATACGTTCGAATGTTTTCATTTCCCGTCCGGAGACGGGTGAATTTATTCCGCACCATAAATACCACATAAAGTCTATAGTGAATTGATCTTTTTCACCAAAATAGGCTTGCCGTATTTTTTGTTCCACATAATCCAAATAGGCTCTGCCGCTGTAATTTTTTCCTTCTAAATGAATACTTCTGAAGCGGCCTTCATCATCAACAGGAACACATCCATGGAACAGTAAATTCCCATTATAACATTTGTACAGACTGCCCTTTTTGTAAAGAAACTGAATATGCCGCTGCAGTTGTCTGCTTTCTATGAAAGATGACTGGAGACCTCTTATGATCTCGTATTCTTCTTCGGTTAAGCTGAAGGGAGCAGACGGATCTATTGTTGGGAAATAGTCAGTCTGCATTTCATATTCTTTCTTATGAGAAAGAAAAAAATGTTCCTTATAATTTATTTTATGCAAAAGAAGGCGTTCTTGCATAGCAAAATCCGGATTCCTTTTGATGATAGCGGCCTCCTGCTTGAAAAGAATAACAGCTATTGCCTTTTGAGCCGCTTCGATGGGGTTGTCATGGGGATACATTCTTGCCGCAAACAAAAAAAGAGGGCGGACACTTATAGCATAACCTCTTTCAAGAACCTCAATGTTATTGTATTTCAATGTTATGCGTACGACCTCTGCGATGCAGGTTTCACTGCCGCAAGCGGCTCCCATCCAAAGAACATCATGATTTCCCCATTGGATATCGATACTGTGGTGTTCCATCAGCATATTCAAAATAGCATCAGGACGTTTGCCGCGATCAAAAAAATCACCCACAATGTGAAGTCGGGCCACGGCCAGTCTTTTGATTAATACAGTAAAGGCAAAGATAAAATCATCGCCGCTGCCTATACTGATAAGTGTATCAAGCATTTTCTGCCGATAAACACGGGGCACATAATCGGCATCCGGCCGGCCGCGCAGCAGCTCGTCGATTATTGAACCATAGCCTTCAGGAATAGCATTATTGATTTCGCGGGGCTGATATTTATATGACATAAATTTTGATAAATCAAGAAGATTTAAAATAGTCTTTTTATAATATTCGGGAGAAAGTAAATTTTTCTTTTTCAATGTCGTTAATTTTTCCAGCGGATAATATATAAGAGTACAAAAATCTGCCTTCTCTTCATCAGACATTTTTTCTGTAAAAACTTTGTCTACTTTTTCTTTTATTACGCCGGAACAATTATTCAATATATGAAAAAACGATTCATATTCACCGTGCAGATCACTCATGAAATGTTCAGTCGGTTTTGGCAGACTCAAAACACCGTTTAAATGAATAAGCTCAGCGTAGACAGATTGACGGGTCGGATATTTTTCAGACAACAACTGCAGGTATTTATACCATTGTTCTTGTGCAATCATTTATTCATCGACTCCTTTTTATGCGCGTTCTCAAATCAAGTTACCAATGTGTTATTAAACATACCATTTTATATCAGTAATGTAAAGAAAACATTGATTAAATGAAAGTATAAAAAGAATGAATGAAGAAAAATATCCTTTTCCGTCATTGCAAAGCACGCTGGCGAATTCTGCCGGCAGTTCCGGAAATATAGAGTGATTTGCAGGCTAACAAAAAATATGCTTTAGGGAATCTTTGCGATTATTTCATTCAAAGTTTTGATAGCCGTCCACTATGTCCAGAAAAGCTCCGTCGAAACCGGCAGATATGATTTTATCAAGATAAGCGTTTTTGGTACCGTAAATAATTTTCTGCCATTCCTTACGCCAATATTTTACAGGATAATTACCCTGCCATTGGTCGTTCTTAGTGACTATCCAGTCAGGAAGTTCCTCATTCCATTGTGTCTGCCAGTAGTATCTGTAGTCTTCTGCCTCACCTATACTCATATATGAATACACAAGACGTCTATGGCCGTCGGTTTTTGTTTTGAGATAATTTAAGTCTTCTGAGGATAACGGACTGCCATTATAGTATAAATCGATTATTAGAAGATCTGCAGAAGATGTTTTTAATTTTGACAGGTAATCTGCTTTATCAGTAAATTTTTCAGGGTTGAGCAGAATGATGAAGGACTTGACGGTATTCAGTGTATTTATATCACGATTTTTGTCGTTTTTTTCCAGGCTGCCGTATTCCAGAGAGGTCAGCTCTTTATATCGTGCGGGGAATGTGACGATATGTTCCGCATTATTTTTTTCTATTGCTGTCAATGCGTTTTGTTTATCATCTCCGCAGTAATCGACAGAAAGGATGAGCTTATTATTGCTGTGAAGAACAGCAATAGAATCAGTTATGTATTTTTTTGTTTCGACAGACGTCTGTACACCGCCGTTGTGATTGTCATCCCATGTGTATTGAGAACCTTCTATCAGTGCGCCGTCTGCCGCACCCAGAAGCTGCCCGGCGTAGCCGGCAGGCACTTCGCTGCTCTGATAAAGTTCCAGGCCGTTATTGGTGATAAAACCAAAGTCATGTTTTTGGTTTTTAGCGTAAGAAGATATATCGCTAATGAAATCAATCATTTTTGTTCTGTAAAAATACGGAGAATTTTCTGCTGCATCATTTGCTTTGCATTCTGTGAAAGGGATCGTCAGCGAAAGTAACATTATACAGATAAAAAATTTTCTTTTCATATCCGTTCCTCCTAAAAGTTCCTGTTATAGCTGAACATTAAATTTATACCTTTGTATGATTGTGTGCTGTTGCCGCTGTCTTTCATATAAAAATCTTCTAATGAAACAGAATAACTGTTTTTGTCATTGAGGATCTTATTATATGACAGTTTCAGAGAATATCTGTCTCTGCCTGAGAAGGCCAGTTGTGTGACAGGATCATAATCGCTGCCTATGCTGTGCATACCGTGAAACATCAAGCGTAACTTTTCTTTAGCGGAAAGTTTTTTCTCTATGCCTGTGCCGTAAAAGATACGTGTCTGGCTGCCGGATGCAGTTGTGTCATCATAATAGTCCGGTTTGGCGCTGTAAGCCAGCCAAACATATGATGGCCAGTTATAATTTTTCGTCAATTGTTTGTTATATGTATTGCGCCATTCAATACTGCTGCCGTCCCTATAGGAGAGGTCACCGTCCTGACTTCTGGCGGATTTGTTGAAAAACATCTGAGATAAAAATTGCTCTCCTTCGGCTGCATGCAGCCAGCCGATATTTCCTGTAAATTCTGTGCCGGGATTGATGCTGGTGTTGTTGTAATTATAACTTCCCTTGAAATTTATACCGCCGCCATAGAGTATATAATTTATATCATTGACTTTGTGTTTGACACGTATGGAGGGAGTGATCTGCCAACCGTCACCGAATCTGTCATAAGGGACAAGATCAGTTGACATTGCAGTAGTGCTTCGCAGATTGTTTTTTCCTGTAGGGATGTTTATATCCATATTGTAGGTAACTTGATTTATTTCACTAAAATTGCGGATGCCCATGTGCAGGTCTGTATCGAGGAGACCGCCGGCACTGCCGTTATTGCTGCTTTCATTATTTGATCTGAAAGTTCCTCCGCTGAGACCAAATTCAAACTTTCCTATGGCTGCGCTGTAATCTGTCCGATTAATATATTGTTTTCCCTTGTGGCCGGTGCCGTCGTGCCATGTGTAAAATTTGGCCGAAGTTTGCAAACTGCTGTAATTTTGATAGGGATTAAGCAGTTCTTTTATGGAGAAGATATCATCGGCAAGATTCTTCCTGTTTTCTATGTATTCGGTAAGATATCCTGTCAGTTCATGTTGATCCTGCAAAAGAGCAGCCAAATATTCATTTTGTTCTGATTCGTCTTTTGTAAGTTCAGCAACGTCTTTTTGGGCATCATCCCAGTCGGTTTTGGCGTCGTCGCTTGCAGCGATGATATCCTGCAATTCGTCCATGCGGCCCTGCGCATTTTCAAGTTCGCTTTCTGCCTGTGCAGTACGGGATGCGGCATCGGCTGCTGCCTGTTCCTGAACAGCATCATTCTCTTCACTTTCATCTTGGACAGTGCTGCCGCTGTCGGCTTGAGATTGACCGCCATAAAGCTGTTTATTTATTGTATCAAGATAATTTTCATCATAATTATATTCCTTCAGTTTAGCCTCTATTTCTGATGGTACGCTGCCGTTTCCCTCTTCTGCACGACCCGCTATAGCCGTAGTGTTGTTTGAGGACACGGATGAAATGCTGTTGATATGATTTTCATATGACACGGCTGCTTCATATTCTGCCTGATAACGGATAAGTTCTGTTTGTAATGCGGTTGCTTCATCAACGGCGGAAAGCGCTTTTGCATAGGCTTTTAAAAAATTGTCATAGGCAGTATCTTCTTGCTGCACAGCTGTCTGAAGATTTTTTTGGATGGCAGTTAAATCTGCCTGTCCTTGTGTGATATTCACAGAATTATCTGCTAAGGATGATTGAGTGGAAGTAATATCCAGTTCAGTTTGCTGTAAATCTTTTTGTGTGCTTTGCAGAGCAGCTTCATTATTTTTTCTGTCAGTTACTGACTGTGCCTCATTTTGAATGCTGTCTATAGTGTCTTCACTTTCATCCACAGCAGATACAGCGCCTGGATTTCCTGCGGCAGATGCGCTGCCGGCCGGTAAAAATAATCCTAACGGTATGATCGCGTAGAAGATTGAGCTTCGCATCCTCCTATATAAAATCGAAGAGGCAGTTTTTACATCAGCCTTTTTGTGGTTGTTCAACGATAACACCTTCCCTTTTACCGCAGATAAGCTTTTCATAAATGATAGTAAATATGCCATTGTCCCGGTTGTGATATACCGGCCTTTTACAAAATATGTAATAGTCTATATTTTGCATGTAGTTATCCAGTCTGTATACAGCTGCGGGCAGCATAATAAAGGAGGTTAAGAAAAATCCTGTGCCAAAGGTCGTGCGTCCCATATGCAGACTGACCAAGTTGGAAATTATGTTAAGTGCCAAAAATGATATGCATAGTACCATGGCACCGCGTCTGTCTTCAAAATAAAACAGCAGAATGATGATTATCTGCATTAAGGCACAAGCGTATGCTCCGGTAGAGACAACCTGATAGATTGATATGGCTTCATAATTCAAGCCAAGCAGCGGGAGAAGATAATTGCCGGCAACTATGAACAAAAGCGTGATCACCAGTTGAAATTCAAATATATTGCGCAGTTCCCGCCACATCGTGCCAATCATTTCGATTTTTGCGGTTTCAATATCGGCGGCGTTTCCTTTATTTGTAATATAATTAAAGTAACGTGCATATTTCGTATAAAAATTTGTTTCGGTTACTACAACAAACATTACCATTACTGCCAGTGAAGACATAAATGCAAAAAATGTGGCAGTATCATATGACGGAGCATAGATATATGTACCGGAAACCACTGTCTGCATTTCACTGAACCAAAAAATTATATTGGGAATGTACATTCCTAAAGTAACAGATAAATTGGCAGTAAATAAACTGCCATAATTGTCAAAATAGGGGAGAAATCCCAAATAGTCATTGCTGGATGTTGTGAAATATTTCTTTATTTCAAACAAGAGCAAAATATTTATCAACAGTATGCCTGCATTCATACAGATCATTGCCATTGAAACGGTATCCTGGAAATTTATATATAGAGCTAAAAAATTGAGAACTATTGCCACGGTAATACCGATACCGTAACAGCGTACGATTTTGGCAAAATCCTTCAGTGCGCTCAGATAGACACCTAACAACCATAACATGATCATTTGCATAAAGAAAATAAATGTGAACAATTTCAGGATAAGATCAATTTTGGCAAAATAAAAAAACAGAGCACCGGGTATGGCAGCGCAAAAAAGAGCTATGCTCAATATACCATACATTGAAGGGATTATATCATCATATTTTTTTATGTAGAGCTTGTCAGAAATATAGCGAGTTATGATCATATTGAAGCCGCTGGAAAATATATGAGAAAAGATAAAGGGATAAATAACGGAAACAACGTATAGCTCCGATAAATAAAAAGGCTTATCGAATATTTTCAGCATCAGCTGAATGGATAAAATCATCACTGTCATAAGAATAAAAGGACCAAGTGTTACCATGATTGTATATGAAAAAGCTTTGCTGTAACCATATACGCTTTTGTCTGCAAATAATCGTTTTAACTCGAAACCTATTCCAGCCAATTGTTTATCTCCTTTTCATCCGGCAGCCTTTAAGCTGAGTCGATTATATCAGTTATTTTTTTTAATTATAGCTGCTGTAAAGATTTTTAAAATTTGTTATGAACTCCTCATACGTATAGTATTTTTTCACTCGCTCACAGCCAATTTCTCCCATGCTTTGACGCAGTGAAGGGGTTTGGGCCAGCAGAAGAAAGCCTTTTGCCATAGCTTTGAAATCCATCACGGGAACGATTATTCCCGCCTTGCCCAAGTCATCATCGTAACTTCCGTAAAGCAGTTCACGGCAGCAGCCTACATCTGTTGAAACAAAAGGCTTCCTGGAAGCCATTCCTTCCAGTATAGCCAAGGGCAGCCCCTCACTTATACTGGATAATGCCAGTACATCTATATCATCCAGGCGTGTCAAGATATCAACTGCACCTGTAAATTCTACGCTGCTCAGATTAAGCGTTTTTACCATATTCTTACAGGAGTCAAAATATTCGGGGTCTTCTTCACAGTTGCCCATAATGATAAAGCGTGCATTGGGAATATCACGACTCAGCATATAAAAGCTGCGAAGCATGGTGATGATATCTTTTATAGGCACTATGCGGACGATAGCGCCGACTGTAAAAGGACGTTTTCCACTGTAATCGGAGGTGACAGTGCTGAAACGGTCAACTTTTGCTCCGTTGGGTATTATAAGAATTTTTTTTTCGTCGCAGCCAAGAGCCAGCTCTACATTTAGATTTCCCTCTGAAAGTGTCGTCACTGTGTCTGCGTGTTCATACGATAGATTAGACAAAGCATAAAAATATTTGATCCAGACTTTTTTGAAATCGCCCTCAGCCCAGCTGCATTTTAATATTTCTTCTTCTCTTTCTCTTGAATAGATACCGTGTTCGGTCAATAAAAATGGTTTGTTTTCCAGTAAAGAAGCCATTGCTCCTATGACACCGCAATAACCCGCGGCAACACTGTGATAAAGATCTGCCTTAGGATAGTCTTCCTGCAGCAGATAAAATAACGGCAGAAGCATGGAACGTATTGTCCAGAAATAATCCGTAAAGGGCAGGTACGGAAATTTGTTTTTATAAACGGTCATAACAATATCGTAGAAATCCTGGCACATAAAAATTTCCATAAAAGTATACTTTTTTTTTGTTTGACGAAAAATGCTCAAGAGCATTTTGAAATCGAATTTATTTACACCCTTCAGCAGCTCCTGCAAGGATTTTTTCTGTTCGTCGCTTAACTTTGCCCTTACTTTAGTAGGTGCTTTTAAGTGTAATATGCTGTCGAGAAATGTTTCCTGTACCTTTATGACATTGTCAGGCAACTGATATTTGAATTTGCCTCTGTCTTTCTCTTCCGCGCCTATTGAATAAATTATAAACTGATGTTCCGGCATGCCCTGTATCAGCATATGGATCCATGCTGATACGCCGCCAACCACATATGGATAATTACCTTCCGTCAAAATGCAAATTTTCATCGGACTATTCCTCGTCAAAAGTTATGGCAGCTTCACTGCTCTTTATTTTTATATAGTAAGCGTCGTTCTGAATTTTAGTTATATCACAGCCATCATAGCGCCTTATTTTTTTGGTGGAACGCAGTATGTAAGCCGGTTCGTACTGGTAATTCCATGTGTCAATGTGCAAAACATTATTTTTTTCTTGATATTTATAATCCATTGACAGATAATCACCGAAATATTTTAAGGTATCACTGAGTGTCGTGCTGCGCAGCCATATATAGTTATTGGTAAAATATTCCATAAAACGGTCAAATCCATTTTCCATATCACTAAAGCGGTTATTACCATTTTCTTCGTAAAAAATCTCATCAGGATGAACAAAATGGCTGAATATGCCATAGGCATTCAATCCGTTTATAGCACTGTAATACATACTCCTGTCAGGATTATAACCTGCCGATAAGCGCGGAAATTCGAAGGTTCCATCTTCGTTTTGTTTAAAATCCTGATAATAGACTTTTTCAGCGCTGTAATTTCCTTCATACATTGATGCATAGGCCTTTATTGAAGGGAAAATCTTCTTAACAGCAGCCTTTCCCTCAGGACTGAATACATTTGACGGTGGTATGTACGCATGCACTTCGTAACCGGGAAAGGCATCAGCTATATATCGCTTAAGTTCACTTAGAGAGTTTTCCATTTCTTTTTGATTTTCCCATATATTATAGCCAAGATATTTTCTTACACCATATCCTGCACCTACGAGTGATTGATGGTTATAACCGTGGATGCCAAGCTCACCACCGCTGTTCAACAGTTCTCTGCCGTATTTGATAAGGTTTCTCCGTGCATTCTGATCATATATGCGAAAATCCCCAGTTACTTCATCATTATATGTTTCAATTATTGCACCTGTATATTTTAGATCATATTTTTTGGCTGTTTCCAGCATGTAAGGCCACCAGATCCGTTCGTAAAAATCGGCTGTTGCCAGTCCGTATTCAGCATAGATTTTGCTGAAATCTCCATCAGGCACAGGTGCCGGAAAATCATCGATAAATACAGTTTTTGTGGCGCTGACCGGAAACAAAAAATCATCCTGACTTTGAGACAGCAGTGCTGTTAAAATCCCCAAATTCTTTTTCGCATATAGTTCCGTGCCGTTATATACGATAATTTTACCATTGCCCTGCTTTTTTTCCCAGGCAAGCGGCAGGCTGTCGGTGCTTGTGAAATATACACTGGCTGCCGGCTGGAGTTCACAATTGAGGGCATATGTATTGTAGCTGGTGTCGCCTTCTGCCATTTTGAATCCATTGGCACCCAGTAATAAAGTGCTGGTCATATTGATGCCTGCTGCTGTTACTGAACCGTTTACATTGCTGATGCCTAAAGGCTCATAAAGAGCAGGGGCATTTTCGATACCGCCTGTTGTCATAATTTCCAGCGTGCCGCCGTTATCAGCATATTGTCTTGCACTGTTCCACAACACCTCATTGTCAAAACGCTCCGCAGCCCATAATACGGCACTGTAATCTTTAGCCGGAAAAGAACTGCTGTCATTTATGGTGATGACATCAGCATCTTTTTTCATATAGTGTTCTATTTGGGTTTGCAGCCTGTACTTTAAAAACGTCGAGTAAACATTTTCATTGTCATAGATTATCAAAAAACGATCCTTCGTCAAGCGCTTTGCCGAGTCGGGTTCTTTGATATAGGCAGTTACGGCATTTGTCACATTTTTGCTTTTAAATAAATGAAGCAGGACATCCATTCGATTGAATTGAAAAAAAAGCCCCATTGCAAAAATGATTAAAACAGCCAAAAATAGATTCTTCTTATACATTGGCGCTGTCTCCTGTATCCCAATACCGTATCAAGCCGAGCGCATCACTTGAGATGACAGACGGCAGGGCCTTCATCTTTTTTATGGAGCTTTCCAGCTGTTCGCGGTCTCTTTTGCTGGCATATAATTTTATCAGCAGGATATAAGGCCGTTCCGAAAGAGGATAAGCTCTTTCATACCACTGACAGAAATATTCAGCTTTGGATAAATCATTCTGTTTCATTTTCAGCGCGACGGCTTTTTCAAAATAAAGCGATTCCTGTGCCCGTTCCAATATATTGCTTAATACAGTATCATATTTTTCCAGCAAATTCTTTTCTGTTATTTCATCCATAGAGCATACTTTGATATAATTGGCAAGTATTTTTTCATATTTTTTCAAAACATCGGGTGACGCGGATATAGCACCGTCATCATCGTAGATTGTCTTATTCAATTTAAAAATCTCATTTTCCATGCGGTCGACAGTGTTTGTTATGACTGAGACTGCATAATGAGATACTTCTCTGTCATCATCGTGCATCGCAGTAAGGAGCGTATTGTAATCCGTCAATAAATTTTGCCGGATTGTGTTTATCAATATCTCTCTTTTATTTGAGATACCATTTATGGCAATTACATCCTGAATGGGGATCGCGTCTTCATCATAATCGATGAAGTTCATATTTCTGTCAGTATCTTCCGATCGCTGAAGGCTGTAGTCATAGACATTGATGAAATTTTTCTGCGTAAAACGTCTGGACAGCAGTACCTCGGCACAGTAATATATTAGTCCGCCTATCGGGATAAATAAAACTATCGCTCCCATACAGAAAGCCTTCTGCCTGCTCTTTCTGGATAGTATAAAATATACGGCAGCCGCAGCCGCTAAATGTGCTGTTAGAAAAAAGCCCGCTATAATTTCTATCATTTCAATTACCTGCCGGAGATAGTTTTATGTTTTTTTCTAAAAATCTTTTTTGCACTGTGGCTAGCATATCTGTCGGCAGTTCCTCCATTAAAATATACAAAGATTCTCCTGCAATACCGATATAATCTTCATCTCGGGTAGCTTTTTGCAGATAATCGGCCGATTTTTGTATATTTTTCAGACCGTTTTTCAGAACAATGCCGTTTACTTCATCTATTCTAAACTTATAGTAGCTGTCAATACCACGCTGCCGCAAGATTTTCTCTGTTTCAAGAAAAGGCTTTTCTCTCATTATAACAGTGTCTTTGATATATTTCTGGTCATGTGTTTCTCTTTCATATTGTGATGCCTTATCCAATGCTTCTGCTATCATCATACTTATGATACGCATCATTTTTTCATAATGCAGAGAGAAAAATTCAAAAGGAATGGCATATATACCTATCACAGCGATCACCTCATTGCGGACAATCACCGGCACCGCCATATCCGGTATATTTTTTTCAAGTGTTTTATTTACAAAAGTTTCTTTTTTATTCACTACTTTATCAAGATACTCATGATCGGCTACTTTGGCAGAAAGCGGTAAAGCTGCTGTTGCGCTGCCTCTTTTTATTTTTCTACGCAAAAAGATATTGCCATTAGCAGATTTATTAATTGTCGCGACAACTGTATTCTCCGTGCCCATCAATTCAGATACTACCTCTACGGCAGACGTATATATTTTTTCGCTTTCAATGTTGTATAACTTATTTACTGAGTTGTATAGCCAGCCTATGCTGTCGCTTGAGTTGACTATTTGACTGTAAAATTTATTTTTCAGTGCTATTGCTGCGTCATATGCCTTTGTTAAAAATTTTTGTCTGGTGTCCATTTTATTCAGCTCGCGGAGCATATCCTGCAAATGAAAATTGTGTTTGTCGGTAATATAACCTGTAAAAACGGCCATGAATAAATATGCTATCAGATGCATGGTATATTCTATATTATAAAATACAGAAATTACGTCCAGACCCTTTGAATTTATTTTGAACAGGAACAGTGCCATAGATAAAAATGCAGCAATAAGAGACTGTTTTTTGCCATAAATCAGGCCCATTATAAGTATATATATTTGGCTGTAGTCAAGACCGGACATTGCTTCAAAATTATTGACGATATTCAACTGAACGGTGATGAAAAACACTATGGCAAAAAGTATCAAATTTTCCATATATGGACGCAGTGTTCTAAATCGTGAATGCAAATTGGATGACTTTATTGTTTTTTTATCCTTGATTATGGTGTCTTTATACCAAGTCCCTGTGAGCTTTATTCCTTCAAATAAGCTGTATTTGGTTTTTATGTCTAAAATTTTTTTTGCAGCTTCAGTATCTGCTGTAGGGCTGACAGGAGTAAAATCATCTTTTCCTTTTTGGGGTTCATTCCCTGTCAGAACAGCAGAAATTATATGTTTTAAACCTTCCGCCGATATATTGAAATCATCTTCAGCGCAAAGTACAGGGGGCAGTCCCTCTGCGGCAACAACCTTTTTTATTACTTCGGCCGCGTCATTTATGTAAATATAATTTTGGGGATGATATGCTGATATGTTTTCATCTGTCAATTTTTCACCGGAAGACAGAGCGTCAAAAACCGCAGGTATTATTGAAGGGTAATCGCTATGAAGCATACCGGGACCATATACATTAGGCAATTTAATTATAATGACGGGAATTTTGAAGGTTTTGGTCCAATTTTTGCAATATGTCTCCTGCTGGATGCAATGAAAAACATAATCGTTGTCGCATTTCATCATCATGCTGCTTTTGGCATCCGATATGAATATGAATTTTTTTATATTATGGCGGTGGGATAATTCTAAAATATTTAATAATCCGGAAAATTTTTTCTGATAAGAAATCTTAGCAGTATTTACGGAATAAATAACTGTATCAAAATTATATAATTCGAAAAAAGTTTTACAGCTGTTTTCTTCAGCGCTGCACTGTAAAATTTGCGGCTTAAAGGTAAAGGCACAGCCTGATGCATCTTTGCACGTATCTATTATAAAAATTTTATGGCCTTCTTTGTGCAGTTTTTCAGCAAAATGAGAGCCTAAAAATCCACAGCCGCCTACAATTAAAATATTCATTTAATATCACCGCTAATATCACCGCATTGGTGCGCTTCAGCTTTTACTTTTTTGAAATATGCAAAAGTTTTATTTAATCCTTCTGATAAGGAGGTATGCATGTGCCAGTCCAGTTTTTCTATAGCCTTGGTATTATCCAGCATAGAATGGTATATGTCACCGGAGCGCGCTTTGGTATATTTTATAGAAAAATTTTTGTGCGCGATATTGCCGAACAGTGTTATAAGCTGTTTCAGGCTTGTCTGCGTATATGTACTCAAATTATATGTATCATTTGTATTGTCTGTCACAAGAGCCTGTCCCAGACCGGATGATATATCTCCAGCATAAATAAAGTCTCTTGTTTGTCCGCCATCGCCAAAAACAGCAATATCTTGATCATTGGCAATTTGTTTGGCAAAAATACTTATTACACCGCCTTCTCCTCCGTCTCCCTGCCGTTCACCATAAACGTTGGCAAAACGAAATATTATATAATCTATCCCGAAATAGTCATGATAAAGTCGGATGTATTTTTCGGCGGTGACTTTGCTGAGACCATAAAATGATAATGGCGTGGCAAGCGCACTTTCTCGTAAGGGAAGGTTTTCATTGTTGCCGTAAGCTGCAGCAGTTGATGAAAAAATTATACGTGCGACTCCTGTTTGGCATGCACTTCGCAGGATATTTATCATGCCTTCTATATTAAGCTTTTCATCCATAATAGGATCTTTTAAGGACTCAGAAACAGCTGTCTGACCTGCCAGATGAATTATTGAATCAAATTTCTTTTTCTGCATAACCCCGGTGATTTTTTCGTTGCAGATGTCCATTTTGATAAACTCTGCCTCGGAAGGAATGTTTTCTTCTCTTCCGTTGCTTAAATCATCAAGGACGGTGACTTGGTGTCCCAGAGCTAAAAGGTGGGGAACCAGATGGGAACCTATAAAACCTGCACCACCAGTTACTAAAACATTTTGCATCGATAAGAACCTCCTGTTTATAGGATAAATAGAAAAATAAGGATTGCTGCTGGAGCATAGGTGTATCAGCAGTTTTTTTGGCATGAATATATTACATATAAAATTATAATAATTAATATTTGTTTGATAATCATAATTAACTGATATGAATTATACACTAAATTAAATTCACTATCAATTATTTTGTTGTAAATTCTGACAACAATTAAGAATAATTTGCATATTGAAATCGCTGGAATAATATGTTTATATACAAAAAAAGCACCGCATATGCGGTGCTGAAATTACAATTGGCTGGGGTAGCTGGACTCGAACCAACGAATGCGGGATTCAGAATCCCGTGCCTTACCAACTTGGCGATACCCCAATACTTTTGCCGACTTAAATATTATATACAGTTACAAAAAAAAAGTCAAGAAAAAATTTATATCAAATATGTAAAATGAATCCGGCAAAAGTCATATGTAATTAAATGGCAATTTGTCCGGATATATAATATAGAGCTTGTTCGTAATGCTGTATGTGCTATAATATTGATAAATTTCAAGCAGTGTATTTCTTTTCTGAAAAATAAGTATGTTGGTATAGACTGCTGTACTAAGGAGAAAAAATGAATTCAGTCAATGAAAAAATTTTTACGATAATCTTGAAAAAACTCAGTGGCTATGAAGGCTTTATTATTGGTATTTTTATATTCAATTATCTGTCTGTTGGATGGTCATTATGGCAGACAAATAATTTTCTTGTCATGCTTCTTGAGGCTTTGTTTTTATTTGCGGCAATATTGGCATTTACTTTATTACTGGCAGCTGTTCCCTGCCGCTGCATCAGGAAAATTCTGGGCTCATTGATCTTTTATATAAGCGGGGCTTTATGTCTGGCGGAACTTTTTTCTATTTATACATATAATGCTGTTGTAGGACCGGGGATTATAACAGCTCTTCTTGAAACAAACAGTAATGAAGCTTCTGAATTTTTTAAGATGTATATTAACTGGAGTTGGCTGCTTTATTGGCTGTTCTTTTTCACGGCTGCTTACTTGTTGAAAAAAAAGGCATTCTTTCAGTCTGGATTTTTCGCAAAACACAGACGGGGAAGCTTTGTTCCGGTGTTTTTACTTATAAGCGGTATTACTGCCGGTTTTTCACTTCTTCTTTGCTATAAACCGCTAATATTAAGCAATCTGCTCGATATTCCTGCTGTTCGTGTATATGCTGCAGCTCAGACAGCGATCAGCAATATAAGAACATATCAGAATCTTGATCAAGAGATGTCCGCGACCGATGATATAATAGGAAATAACAGTACCATCCCCAATATTGTTTTTATTTTAGGCGAAGCAACTAATAGGAATCATATGCATCTATATGGCTATTCGCTTCCTGACACACCAAATCTCGACGAACTCAGAGCCAAAAATGAGCTGGCTGTATTCACCGACTGCATCAGCCCGCATGCCACCACTGTCGGAGTATTGCGCGAATTGTTCACCTTTTGCAATTATGAGGCGGACAAACCATGGTATGAATATAATAATCTTATTGATGTGATGAATGCTGCCGGTTATAAAACGAATTGGCTGTCCAATCAGGAAAGTTCGGGTATATGGGGGAATGTGGCATTGCTATATGCCAAGCGCAGCGCCTTTCATGAATTTACCAGCATGCGTGAATCACATGAGGATTACGGCACACTGGACGAAGATCTTTTTCCGCTGCTTGACACGGCGATGAAAAATTCTGCCGGGAAAAATTTTTATGTACTGCATTTGATGGGCGGACACAGTCTTTACTATAAGCGCTTCCCATATGCTTTTTCTAAATTCGGCAGGGAAGATATTGTCCGGGATGCAGATGATGATAAGAAGACTGTTTTAGCGCAGTATGCTAATGCGCTATACTATAATGATTATATCGTCAGCGGCATTATTGATAAGTTTCGTTCATTGAATGCCATCGTTATTTATCTACCTGATCATGGTGAGACCGTATATGATGACAATAGCGGCTTTTCTGGACATGTAGAAGAAAATCCAAATCACTATATGCTCGAAGTACCGATGATTATGTGGGCTTCAGATGAATTTAAAAGGACTTACCCGCAGAAGTGGGCATCCGTTACTGCTGCCATTGACAGACCCTATATGACTGACGACATGATCCATACGATACTTGATATAGCTGATATAAAAACAACGGAATATGAGCCTGAAAGAAGCATCATAAATGTTGAATTTGATGCATCGCGGCAGCGCATGGTGCAGGGGCGCAATTATGATACGCAGATACGCTCGGAGGCTGCGCGTTGAGGGGCTGACCGGTGAGAGCTGATAAAGTTTTGAAATAATATGGTGTTTGTTTATATAAATATTATGCATTGCCATAAAATGTGGGATGCCAGATATGGCGGACCAATTCTAAAAGGAGAAATTCATAGAAAAACTGCCCGCTGATTTAAGCTAGGTTTTGAATCTAACTTATTGGCGGGCAGTTTTTTTGTGAAGAAATATAAATGGGGCATTTTAGTCGCGCGGCATGCGGAAGGATTTACTGTCGATGGCTCTCATCGTTGCCAGCACGCCTTCTAGATGGTCATATTCATGTTGGATCAATTCGGACAAGCTGCCTTGCAGATAAAAATTTTTTTTATTTCCTTCTATATCTGTAAAATGGATATTGCATTGTTCATATCGGCGCACTTTAACATAAAGACCCGGCAGAGACATACAATCATCCCAGATTTCCATCATTTTCGGTGTCGGGAATTCCAGACGAGGGTTTATGAATATGATCGGTTCATCGATATTCATGTAAATGACCCTTTTTTTTATACCGATCTGCGGGGCCGCTATTGCGCGGCCGGCATTATTTTTTTGCCGCCAGTCCTGTAATGTGTCGTGCAGGTCTTCTATTAAGCTTTTTATATTTTCAGTCTCAGTGACTGGCCGACTGATGTCATACAGATCACTGCTGCCGAGCAGTAGAATCGGCTTAACCATTTAGCAATCACCCCGCAAAATTATCCTTCTCTTCAACGGAGCTGTCCGGCAGTATTTCTATTTTTGGCTGCTCATTTTTTTCGATACAATCAGCATTGATAACGACCTTGCGGTGAAGTTTTGATTTTGGCAGCTCATACATGAGATCAAGCATGGCATCCTCAAGAATTCCTTTAAGACTGCGTGCGCCTGTTTTTCTGGCAATAGCTTTTCTGGCTACTGCGCGCAGGGCTTCTTCTGTGAAATCGAGCTCTACATTATCGACAGACATTAATTTTTCGTATTGTTTGACAGGTGCGTTTTTCGGTTCGGTCAATATACGCAGGAGCGCATTTTCGTCGAGTGTTTCCAATGTGCAGATAATAGGCAACCGTCCGATTATTTCCGGAATGATACCGAATTTCATAAGATCTTCCGGGGTTACTTTTCTGATAAGCTCATCATACTTTGGTTCTTTATTTTTATTTTGAACCTGAGCACCGAAGCCGATAGCTGAATCGTCCTTTTTCAAACGTTTTTCTATAAGTTTGTCGATGCCCACAAAAGCGCCGCCGACTATGAAGAGTATATTAGTAGTGTCTACTTTTGTAGTTGGGGCTTCTGGATGTTTGCGCTGCCCTCTTGCCGTAAATTCCACTACACTGCCCTCAAGCATTTTGAGTAAAGCCTGCTGAACGCCTTCATGCCCGGGATCGGCTGTTATGGAGTTGTTTTCACCGGATTTTCGGGCGATCTTGTCAAATTCGTCTAAATAGATTATGCCATGCTCTGTCTTCTCAATGTTTTTATCGGCGGCATAATAAAGATTTCTCACGGCAACTTCAACGTCAGCGCCCACAAAACCGGCTTCGGTCAAACTTGATGCATCTGTAACGGCAAAAGGTATATCAAGAAGCTTGGCCAGGTGAGAAAGCAAAGCCGTTTTACCGCAGCCGGAAGGACCGAGCATGATGACGTTCGATTTTTCGATTTCGACATTATCGCCATTGTCCATGCATTTCATTCGTTTATAATGATTATAAACAGCCACAGATAGAATTTTTTTTGCATGGTCCTGATTGACGATATATTCATCAAGATAATTTTTTATAATATGCGGTTTATTTTTATCAAGAACGGCATCTAAATCGTTTATAAATTTCTGACGGACAACTTTTGCACTTTCTTCTTCATTATCACTAATTAATTGATAAATTTCCTTTATGCAATTTTTACAAATGGCAAATCCAGTTTGGGGATCAAAAATAGGCAGATCATATTGATTTGTGATCTTTATATTGCGTTTACAAAAACTGCATGTATGGTGCAAATCATTTTGGGCCATATCCATTCCTTCTTTCTATGAAGCAGTATTAAACTTATTTTTCGTTAAAAATGGTGAATATAACAGAGCTTTGTGCTGTAAAAGTTCCGTAAAATATAGTATAGCAGAATAAAGCCGATAGTGTAAATAATAATTAATTAAATTGTATTCATGACCGCAGCTGTGCCTTTTTTTATTCATATATGTTTGAGATAATAATTTTTTACAATAAAATGCCCCAGACCGGACAATGCAGGATTTCATTGTCCGGTCTGGGGCAAACACGGCAAATTGATATTTTGCTCCCATAAAATAGATAATGTCTGGAATTTTGATAAAGGTAAAAATACATAGATTTGAACGAACAAGGAATATTAATTGAAAACATTCAGCAGATGAGAAAAATAACTGACATAACAACCCGGCTACAAGGATTGTTCCGTTCTATCAATAATATCATCTTGTGTTGCTCTGGACAGATCATTGAAGAAAGCGCTGTAGCCGGCAACTCTGACTATCAGATCTTTATGATCTTCCGGATGGTCCTGCGCATTTAATAATGTTTCTTTCGAAACAATATTGTATTGGACATGATAACCGTGCAAACGATTGAAAAATGTTTTTATAAGCATTTCTAACTTTTGTTTATTTTTTTCGGAAGACAGCATCATTGGCGTCATCTTTTGATTTAATAAAACACCGCCGGTGATTTTATCCGTCGGCAATTTTGTTACGGATTTAAACACTGCCGTCGGACCGTTTTTATCTGAATTGTGGGAGGGGGAGCAGCCTTCAGCCAATGGTTCGTGGGCTGTTCTGCCGTCCGGGGTTGCCATTGTTCCCATACCCTGCCCGACATTGGCAGAAATCGAAGATGTGCCGCCGTAACGAATGCCGCCAATCGGGCCTCTGTCATGTCTCGTATTAGGATATTTTCTTATTTCATCCAGATATGAATCATACGCTTCTACGATCAAATTATCTACATAATCAATATCGTTGCCATATTTAGGTGCATCATAAATTAACATGGCTTGAATTTTTTTGCTGTCAGGAGACTGAAAGTTATCTGTGATGGCATCCCAAAGCTGCTTGGCTGTAATTTTCTTTTCATCGAAAACTAATTTTTTAATAGCCGCCAATGAATCAGCCATATTGGCAATACCGACCTGCAGACCAGAGATAAAGTCGTAAATTGCGCCGCCTTCTTTAATTGTTTTGCCTCTGCCGATACAATCATCTGTGAGCAGTGAGCAAAGAACATCGGGAACATCACGTTCGGAGGCTTTATCAATAGCATTTTCAATAATGACACTGTAACGTGTTATTTCACGGACTGTTTTATCCCAGGAGGACAGCAATTGTTCATAGGAAGTCATTTCTGTAAAATAACCATAACCCTTGGTGAATTTTTTACCGGAGGTCATATCAACGCCATTATTCATACTGCAAAGAAGTACTCGCGGAAAGTTTATATATGACATACCTGTGCAGCGGTAACCCCATTTTCCGGGGACGGCAGTTTCTACACAGCCAATTGCACTATAATTATAGGCATCATCCTCGTTTACGCCCCAATTAATAAATGACGGAATAATTATTTCGTCATTATTGAATGCGGGCATGCCGAAACCAAGTTTCATAACTTCAATGCATTCGTCAAAAAAATTTTTGTTGAGGTTTTTATGATAACGTACTGTTAGATTTGGCTGTGTCAGACGGGTCTGGGCAATTGATTGCAATACGATAAAGGAAAGTTCGTTTACCGCATCAGTTTTGTCGGTCGTCTGGCCGCCGATGGTCACATTCTGGTACATAGGACTTCCGGCTGAACTGAATGTGTGTGCTTGAGAACGAACTTTATTGATGGTCAGAGTTTTTATCCAGAGACAGGTCAGAAGCTCCAGCACATCTGTTTTTGTAATACGTTTTTTGTCTATATCTTTTATAAAAAAAGGATACATATATTGATCAAAGCGACCATACGACAAGGAATGGCCATTCGATTCTATCTGAAGAATAAGTTGAATGAACCATACGGATTGGATCGCTTCACGAAAAGAGGCTGCCGGTTCATATGGTACTTTAGAGCAAATTCTTGATATTTCCGTGAGTTCGGCTTTTCGCTGTAAATCGGTTTCCTTAGCAGCCTGTTCTGAAGCCAATTTTGAATATCTGAGAGAAAAATTTCGAATTGAAGCTATGACAATCAGAACAGCTTTATAGAATATATATTTATCGATACTGTTAGGGTCTGTGAGATCAAGTTCAGCTTTTAATTTTTTTGTGCGTTCTTCATAGCCGGCTAAACCATCGGAAAGCAATTTGCTATAGTTTACGGACAGATGAGCGTCGCCCGCATTTAATTTACCTTCCATTCCGAAGATACCCGTTTCCATAAAGATACTTACCTCATTAGGAAGAAGTGCTTCTCCTCTTGCACGCAAGTTGTTATTTTTCCAAAAGGGTGCAACAGTTCGAAGCTGTTCCTTGGTTTTTTCTGTTATATAGAACACATCTCCATCACGTTTTTCAAATTTATCCAGCTCGTCAATGACAAAATCCATCGTATACTCCGGAAAAATTGGAGCATTGCGGTTCTTGGTACTCTGGTTGCCGGCCAGCAGTGTTTTATTTTCAATATAGATAGTCATTTTTTCTAAAATATTTTGCAGCATGATGGCCCGCTTTATCACATTTTGCTGGTTGAGATTGGCTTTATAGGATTCTGTTGCAAGAATAGCTCGTTCGGCATCAATATACGGTTTTTCATCTAAAACCTCTTCACGAAAATTTTGCATACGTTCGGTCAGGATACCAAAATGGTCGTTGTTTTTCATTTGCTTACCTCCGTTTATTTGACAGAAAATTGCGCATTATGCCTGTGCAGACTTAGCTTTTTAATGGCCGATGAAAAATTTTGCTGAGTAGCTTATATTATTTGTTTACTTAATATTGAGAAAATTTTACTACTATTAAAAAGCTGTGCTCTCCTTTTTAGACATTATAATATTCTTATTTCATTTGTAATTAAATATTAGCATTTATTAATTTTTATGTCAATATATAATATAATTAATTTCATTAATAATTAAAATAAGGAATGTGTTATAATGATATTATATTTGGTAAAAATTTTAATAGATATAAGGCAAAATGAGATAGTCGTTAAAAGTAGAATATTAAATTGAAAGGTCAGGTTATGAACACTAAAAACACACCATCAGGTGTTATTTTTAATATTCAAAAATTTAGCACTGATGATGGTCCGGGAATACGGACGACAGTTTTCTTCAAAGGATGTCCGCTTTGCTGTCAATGGTGTGCCAATCCGGAAAGTCAATACTCTGCCATACAAATTCTTTGGGATTCAGATAAGTGCGTTCGCTGTTATCATTGCAGTGATATTTGTCCTCAAAAGGCCATTTCATGGGAAAAAAATAAAGTTTATATAAATGCTGAAAGGTGTGCAGAATGCGGAACATGCATCATGGAATGTCCGGAAAAAGCCTTGAAATGTGAGGGCGAAATAATGTCCGTTGATGAAGTAGTGCGAATTTGTCTGCAGGATCATGAGTTTTATGAAGAAAGCAATGGGGGGGTTACTCTTTCGGGCGGAGAGGTTTTAAGCCAGCCGGAGTTTGCTGCAGCGCTGATTCAAAAACTTAGGGATGAAAATATTCACATCGCGGTCGAAACATCCGGTTATGCACCTTCTGATGTATTTGTGCATGTTGTTAAGAATGCGGATTTGATCCTTTTTGATCTTAAACATTGGGATTTGGGTAAACACACAGAAGGGACTGGCGTCTCAAATGAGTTGCCGTTGGCTAATATAAAAACAGCTATTAATATGGGGAAAATAGTTTTGCCTCGAATTCCTGTCATCCCAGGCTATAATGACAAGACAGAGGATGCTGTCGGGTTTATTGGAAGATTGAGAGAAGTTGGGGCCGAAAGAGTTCAGCTTCTGCCTTTTCATCAGTATGGTCAAAAAAAATATAAAATGCTGAATAGAAAATATGCTTATAGGAATGTGTCTGCCTTGCATAAAGAAGATTTAAAAGACTTTCAAAAACAATTCATAAAAAATGATATAGCTGCCTTTTTTTAATTTCATTTGAAATTTAAATAAACGGCATACTATGAAAAGGATAATTAAATGAAAAATATTTTAAATGATATTTTAGAAATTCTGATTGCTTATAAAAAAATAGATGTTGTCGAGTTATCTAAAAAATTGCAGATTTCTCAAGTGACAATACGTAAATATTTGACAAAACTTGAATCTACCGGGATGGTGAAACGTGAGCATGGATATGCTGTTTTACATAACGAAGATGATATTGCCGGGAGGCTGGCGTATCATTACAATTCAAAGATAAAAATTGCTAAACGGGCTGTCGAGCTAGTCAAGGACGGTGATACAATCATGATTGAAAATGGCAGCTGTTGTGCCTTGCTGGCATTAGAACTTGCCGCTGTCAAAAATAACCTGACAATTGTGACCAATAGCACTTATATTGCTAAAAGCCTGCGTCAACGGCAAGCTTCATTTCAAATCATTATCTTGGGTGGACTTTATCAAGAAAAATCGGAATGTCTTGTCGGTCCGATGATTCGTGCTAATGCAGAAAATTATAATGTCGAATTTTTCTTTATCGGGACGGACGGATATAATAGAAACAGTGGTTTTGCAAATAAAGATCAAATGAGATCACAGGCTGTTCGAGATATGGCAAACTCCTGTGATAAATTAATTATTCTTACTGAAAGCGAAAAATTTGGGCTGCGCGGTACAATTCCTTTAAATATAAAAAATATACCTCAGATACTTATTACTGATAGTAAAATTCCTAAAGATATATTTGACGAACTGCGGCAAAGAGACGTTCAGGTGATAACTGTCTAGTATCAAGGTTGGTATTTAACCAAATACTGTGCAGTGAAAATTGATATGATATTTTTTTAATATAACAAATAATTGAGTTCATTAACATAAAAAATGACACTAACCATATATAATGGATTGGTGTCATTTTTTGTCTATATTTAGATATTTAATAGTAATTTTGGAGCAATGAATTTGCAGTGGACTCATTTGTAATGAAACTATTTAGATACTTATATTTTAAAGAGACATAGGCACTTGGAATTTTTTCTCTATCATAGGATATCCCCAAAACTTCCGGGATTGATTTTAGGTTTTTTAAACCGATACCGATGGTTTTTGCGCTAAACTCAGAATTGATTTCCTGCCCAGATTGATTGAAGAAATAGGAAGTAATGTCACCGATAACATTTGATTGTGCTAGTTCACGGACGTCTGTTTCTGAAAGATAGCCAATTTTGCTTAATGTAGCTGATTGGTTAGCTATACCAAGACCGACTATGGCTAAATCAACGTTTTTGGCCTGCATCAGAGTTTGGTGTATTTCAGGTATTTGTAAAAGGCTCTCTTTCATTTCGTGTGAGGTAGCAATAAATGGAGAATATAAATAAGCGTAGTCACACATAAGCTTTTTAGCTAAAAGCAAGGCTAGATCATTAGAATGAATATTTTTCGACGAAGCACCAATACCGCCTATTAAGGGTATTATTTTCAGATGTGCAAAGGGATGATAAGGAAATTCTTCCACTAAACTGGACATGGTATTACCCCAGCCAATTCCCAGAGATGCTATAGTGGAAAACCGTTGAAGTAAATAAAGAACGGTCACTTTCATAATAGCTGCTTTTTCCAACACTAGGGTATGATTTGATGGGACAACTTTCACATATGTTAAGCTAAATTTACGCTTGAGATCTGATTCCAATTTTATTGTATTGCGGGTTTCATTCTCAATATAGAAATCTATGATTCCAATATCACGGGCGCGTTGAAGCTGCTTTGACACCACAGGACGGGATATTCCTAATTTGCCTGCAATTTCTTCATGTGTCCAACCATCAATATAATACCAGGTAGCAAGCTTAGTTAACTGACGTTTTTCTATCCAGGTCAGCAAAGCAAAACCTCCTTTAAAGGCGTAATAACAGATTTAGTTTGCAGTAAGAATTGCAGCGGCTAAATCGCTATCTATGACTAATGTGTTAATGTATTGCCCTTTCAGTGCACCAAGGACGGCGTCTTTCTTCTGCAAACCATAAGCAATTGCCATAACATTTTTAATGTTTTTTAGAGAAGATAATGTGATGCCGACGACTTTTTTATTAAATTTGGACTGTATTTCTATGCCATTGTTATCAAAATACATACATCCTATATCACCAACAGCTCCTAAAGAATGCAAAAGATCCCAGCTGTTTTTTTTCAAATAGCCTACTTCTCTCATTGTAGAGGCTCGGGTAATGTCACCTATGCCAACAATAGCCAAATCTACAGATCTGCCTTTTTCCAAAATGTCAGCAATAGCTTGAAGAGAAGATAGTTGATTTTTTAAATCGAAGCTTTGCGTTATTGCCGGCGCATAAAGTTGAGAATAATTGCAAGAAAAATGTCGAGCCATTTCCAAGGATAATGCATTGGAATGAATCTCAAGATTTGTTGCCCCGATTCCTCCGCATAATGGAACGATATGTAAATCTTTATTATCTTGATATGGTAATTCCTGAATAAAGCGCCACAATGCTTTTCCCCAAGTCAATCCGATTGATTTTAAATGATGTAGATTATTTGTTACATAGAAGGCAGCTGCTTTAGCGGCCTCATATTCAATCATACTCAAATCTTTACCAAAAGATGGAACGACAATTACCTCCTGGAGAGAAAATTGTCGTTCTAAAGTACGTTCCAGATTTACCGTGTATGCGGTTTCATCCTTGAAAAAATATTTGACTAACCCAAGCTTTCTGCCTTTATTTATTTTTCGCGAAATAATAGTATTGGATACACCAAATTGCCGGGCAATTTCGGATTGTGTCAAGCCTTCTGCAAAGTGTAAGGTCAGTATCTGAATTAAATTTACTTTTTCAATTTCTTCCATCAGGAAAATAAAAACCTCCGACGCAAAATATTCAGCACAAATAATATTATATATTTTTTAAATATTATTTAATTTCAAGTTATTGACATATTCATTATATCATGCTGTTCTCTTTGTGTAAATTGTTCTATACAAGAACATTTTACACAACTGGGCCAAGTTGTGATTACCGCGGTGATAATATTTACGGAGAATTTTGAATTTACTGCGAGGAGGAATTAAAAATGGACATACTGGTAGAATTGTCATCGGGCTTTATTGGGATGTTTCAAGCAGGGGCGACGACATTTGTCGGATTGGTAACGGGGATTGTTCCTTTACTGATTTCACTGATTTTAACCGTTAATGCATTAATTAAACTAATAAATGAAGAACGAGTATTTCGTTTCATGCAAAAGTGTACACGATTTTTTGTCTTAAGATATACGGTGATACCTTTTTTATCTGTTTTTTTTCTCACTAATCCAATGTGTTATACATTTGGAAGATTTTTAAAGGAAGAACATAAAGCGTCATATTATGATGCTACTGTTTCAATGGTTCATCCTATTGTAGGCCTTTTTCCTCATGCCAATGCGGCAGAATTGTTTGTTTATTTGGGAATTGCACAGGGATTTGCACAGGTTGGTAATCAGAGTGAATTAGCAATCCGCTATCTATTGGCAGGGTTTATTGTTATTTTTATTCGTGGTGTTGTGACAGAAAAGATTAATAAATTTTTATCTAAGAGGCAAGAGGGAAAGAGTAATATAGTTGCGGATCAGGTAATTTAAGTAGAATGAATAGTTTTGATATCAGGGGGGATTGACGTGAGTAAATATCAAAGTGTCAGAGTGCATCAAGGTAAAGGCGGATGGGGCGGACCTTTTGTCCTTATACCTGATGATCAGAAGAAATACGTTATTTCTGTAACAGGTGGAGGAATTCATCCTGTAGCGCAAAAAATTGCTGAGATGACAGGAACAACAGCTGTAGATGCTTTTAAAAATCCTGTTGAAAAGGAAGAAACCTTATGTGCCGTTATTGATTGCGGTGGGACAGCCCGGTGTGGAACTTACCCGAGGCTTCGCATTCCGACGGTTAATATAAAACTTCAGGCTCCTTCAGGGCCTTTAGCAAAATTTATGACGGAAGATATTTTTATTTCGGGGACAACGGTTGATGATATTGAATTACTAAGTGAAGATAAATCTACGGAGAAATTTGCTATAAATTCTGATCATGGTGTACAAATACAGGATGGGCACTATAAGGACAGTATAAATACAGATAATCAGCAAGCAACTGCGGATCAAAGAAGGGGAGTTATTGGTTTCATTGATCGAATTGGCAGGGCCGCGGGGAACTTTATCAACATTATGTATCAAGCCGGAAGAGAAACAATCGATACGGTAATGACCAATATTTTACCATTTATGGCCTTTGTTGCAACCTTAATTGGGATTATCAATTATACGGGTTTAGGAAATCTTATTGCTACCGGACTTTCACCTTTGGCGGGCAGTTTAATCGGTCTGATTATCCTTGGAGTAATTACAAGTCTGCCATTTTTGTCCCCATTGCTTGCGCCGGGTGCGGTTATTGCCGCAGTTATTGGCATTTTGATTGGAAGTGAAATAGCAAAAGGAACTATTCCGGCTCACTATGCATTGCCGGCTTTGTTCGCAATTAATTCACAAGTCGGATGTGATTTTGCACCAGTAGGTATGACACTGGGAGAAGCAAAACCCAAGACTATTTCAACAGGAGTACCCGCAATACTTTTTTCACGGATTATCACAGGACCAATAGCTGTTGCGATTGCTTATCTATGTTCCTTTGGATTATGACATTTTGTAATAATAAAAAATTTGAATATATCTTGATTTAACAATGAATGGTGACTAGTGATTTTATATGGAAATGGATAAAGCTGGTGTATAAGATCACTAGTTAATAAAAATTTTAAGGAGAAATTAAAATGATACCTGAGAAAATTAAGTTTGGCTGCTTAACAAAAAAAGGAATGGCTGAAGTGCATGAGCGCAGTCTTCCTCAGCTAAAAGCGGATGAATTGCTGGTGAAGCAGGAAGTTTGCAATATCTGCACGACAGATTATCAGCAATGGCAAGGTTTGAGAGAGCATCAGGGATATCCTATGGCTGGTGGTCACGAATGTTCAGGAATTGTTGTGGATAAGGGAAGTGATATTGGCAATACGTTTGAAGTTGGTGATCGTGTCAGTATCTTGTATGATTATTGTGGTATTTGCAGTCAATGCAAAATGGGTGAGATAACAAACTGTGAGAATATAAAAATGTTTGGCAAAAATTATTCAAATGAATATTATGGATTGTTTGGTTTTGCTACATATTTTATTAGAAAGGCAAAAAGCTTTGTTAAAATGAATCCCAAATTGAGACCGGAGGAGGCTGCATTTGTTGAACCATTGGGTTCCGTTCTGCAAAATATGAAAAAATTGCGGCTTCGTCCTGGAAAGGATACTGTGGTCGTAATCGGAGCTGGAACAATGGGATTGCTGAATGCCGCTGTTGCAAGAGCCATGGGAGGAAGAGTCATTGTTTCAGAAATGATGGACAAAAAAATAGATATAAGCCGGCGGATGGGATTTGAAGTAATTAATGCCAAAGAAGAAGATCCGGTGGAAAAAGTTATGGAATTTACGAATGATCTTGGCGCTGATGTCGTTATATTGGCGGTAGGAGCGACAGCTGCGAATAATCAGGCACTTAAAATGATAAAAAAAAGAGATGCTAAAATATCTTTGTTTGCAGCGGGATATCCGGCTCCCCAAATGGATATTGACCCGAATATGATTCATTATAAAAAAATTGAAGTGATTGGTACTTTTGGTTCCAGTCTGGAAGATTATAATGATGCAGCCGGAATGTTAAATGAAAAACGTATAGATGTATCGTTGCTGATCGAAGAGCGAATTTCCTTGGACAAAATACAGGAAGCCTTTGAAAAAGCTAATTCCAATAATTACAGAATATCGGTTATGCTTCAGCAAAAAACAGTTTGAAACAAAGAAAGGTGAACAGGATGCTAAAATGTTTGGCTATTGCAGATTCATTTATCAATAAAAATATGATGGAAAAAGGGTTGTCAAAACTGTCGCAAGAGGGAATAAAAATCGAAATCAGAACATGGGAGCACATCAATTTAGAAGAACTGCAAAAAGATAATATTATTCTTGAGAAACAAGGAAGCGAAGCTGTTTTACTGCCTCCTGATCTAATTACCGGAATATCTGATTTCGATATGATTATCACGCAGTTTGCCCCCGTCGGAAAACAGATAATCGACAAAGCAGATAAATTGAAATTTATAGGCGTATTGCGCGCTGGTGTAGAAAATGTCAATAGTATATATGCAAGAAAGAAAGGCATCACAGTATTTAACACTATGGGACGCAGTAATACAAGTGTATCCGAGTTTACAGTGGGGCTCATTTTGGCAGAAATAAGAAATATTGCACGTGCCCATAGAACAATGAAAGCGGGAAAATGGGAGAAGCGATATCCCAATGGTATACTGGCACCGGAATTAAAAAGATCAATTGTCGGACTCATCGGATATGGTGCTATTGGACGCTGTGTGGCAGATCTTATCAGACCGTTTGGCAGCAAAATAATTTTTTATGATGATTATTTCAAGGGAGATACACAAGACATACAGGTGTCACTGGATGAATTGGTTGAAACAGCAGATATTATTTCGATGCATTATCGGTTAACGCCAGAAACGAAATATATGCTTAATAAAGCACATTTTAGGAAAATGAAAAAAAATGCAGTGGTTATCAATAGCGCAAGAGCGGGATTGATTAATGAACAGGATCTGATTGATGCCTTGCATAGTAAAGTTATTGCCGGCGCTGCGATTGACGTTTTTGAGAAAGAACCATTGCCGGAAAATCATCCATATTTGACTTTGGATAATATAACGATTACTCCTCATATTGCAGGCTCAACTATTGGCAATTTTGGCAATTCACCAAATATTTTAGCTGACCGGATAATAAATGAATACTTACAATAGCTTAGGAGAATATTTCAATGAAATATTGCAGCGTTATCACTCGGTGGGGAAATGAGGCCATGCAATTCCTGAATAATGAAGATTTACAATGTATCATTATTTTCAATGAAGGCGCACCAGAGGAATTAGCTGATATGGCAATTTTGCATGAACCCGCTCCAATATTAAAAGAAATCAAAGTTGGCGATATTATAGAATTATGTGGTAAACATTTAAAAATATCAGCTATCGGAGAGGAAGCTATGGAGACATTGCGTGATTTAGGGCATTGTACTTTGAGCTTTAAAGGAGGCTCTAAACCTGAAAGACCAGGATGTATCATGTTGGAAGGAAAACCAGTTGTTCCCGGTGATTTTTATATAGGCGGATATATAAAAATTTATTGATGTTGAAGACATTAAAATTATATAAGGTTAAGGTGATTGATTATGTTGAATATGGACCAAAAATTAATAAAACGTCAAGAAGAAGGTAAAATTATTTGCACTGGAATAGTTGGTGCTGGTCAAATGGGCCGAGGCATGGTGACTCAGATGGCAATAATGCAGGGAATTACTCCGGCAATTGTTTCTGATATCAAAATTGAAAATGTAATTAATGCATTTCATTACGCAGGTATTTCTGATGAGCAAATTGCCGTTGCCAAAACTTTAAAGGATGTCAATAAATATATGGAGATGGGCAAATTTGTGGCTACTGATAATTCTGATTTGATAGCACAGGCAAATTTGGTGGAATGTGCCATTGATGTGACCGGTGTCCCGGAAGTAGGAGTAAAAATTGCAATTGATTCTATAAATAATGGAAAACATGTTGTAATGATGGATGTCGAAACAGATGTAGTAATAGGTCCGTATCTTAAAAAGCTTGGAGATAGAAATGGTGTCATTTACACAGGTTCTGCCGGAGACGAACCTGGTGCTGTTATGGAACTTTACTCTTTCGCCAAGGCTATGGGAATGCAGGTAAAAGTAATGGGAAAGGGTAAAAATAATAAACTTGACTATGCTTGCAATCCAGATACGGTAATGGAAGAAGCAACCCGTAGAAAAATGAGCCCAAGAATGCTTTGCGCATTCAAGGATGGCACTAAAACAATGGTGGAGATGACAGCAATGTCAAATGCAACAGGTCTCATTCCTGATGTTGTCGGCGGACATGGACCTGTTGCATCGCCTAATGAAAGATGTAAAGAATTAAATAGCCTCTTCCGTTTGAAAAAAGACGGGGGTATATTAGATAAACATGGGGTAGTAGAGTATGTAAATGGCATAGCTCCGGGTGTATTTGTAACAGTTGCCACAGAAAATGAAGAAATTGCCTATCAAATGCAGTATCATAGTATGGGAGATGGACCATTATGGACATTATATCGCCCCTATCATCTGTGTAATTTAGAAACTCCACTCACAGTTGCTAAGGCTGTAATCGATAGAGAGCCTACAATTATTCCTATTGATGGATCTGTCAGTGAGTGCATAACAGTGGCTAAAAAAGATCTTAAAGCCGGTGAGACCATTGATGGAATTGGCGGCTATACAACTTATGGATCTATTGCAACAGCTGAAGAAACTTTGAAGAATGAATATGTAATATATGGTTTGATCAATAAAAAAGCTCGTATGAAAAAAGATGCTAAAAAAGGTCAGTTATTGACTGCCGATATGATAGACTTAGATACTAGTACACAGCTTTATAAAGTTCGTAAAGAACAGGAAGCTATGTATAACGGCAAATGCTGAGATAAATTTTTAAGAAGTAAGGGATAGGGTAACAAATCTTTCAAAAAGGATAATCGGCTCATAATTTCATTTTAATGACCTTATGCACAAAATGAAATTATGGGTTGATTTAGTATATGATGATATAATTATATAGGCGGATAAACCTATCCTCACAATTAACAGGTTAAGAAAAGGAGATTTATATATGATTGTTACATGTGTTACTATTTACGTAAAAAAGGAATATATTAATGAATTTGTTGAAGCTACATTGGAAAATCATACCCATTCAATAGAGGAAGCCGGAAATTTTCGTTTTGATGTACTTCAAAGTAATGATGATGAAACTAAATTTTTATTATATGAAGCATATAAAACGAAAGAAGCTGCAGCTGAACATAAAAAGACAGCACATTATCTGAAATGGAGAGATACAGTTGCGGTTTGGATGGAACGGCCGCGTGAAGGAGTGGGATATTCAGCTATTGCACCGAATATTTCCCTTATAAATAGATAGATTTTTATATTTAAATATAACAAAAAAAACACTGGCATAATTGCTTAACTGCTGAGAAATATGTGATAATTGCCATATTTAGGATAACTTGGATGAATTTTCGCTTCGTATTTTTAAGAACGCAAAAAGAATTATTTTAAGTTGAGTTGCCTTATCTTTATCAAAACTAAACGGCTTTAATCAATCGTTAAGAGTTTGATAAGGTACAAAAATTAAATACAGGACTATAAAAAAGGCTTCTCGGATTTGAGATGCCTTTTTTATTGGTGATCCACCGGAAAATAAGAATCCTGAATGGTTGATTAAGAGTTATAATCAACAGGTTTTTTATTACATTTTGAATGTGTTAAAAATCACAAAAGGCGTATATTATAGGCCTTTTAAGTTTTTCGGAAGATTTATAAATTTTACATAATCTATGATTTTAGCATAAATTGACATCAAGTTTGACATCAATTATAATAATCCCCATGGATAGCTGATGGTTCGGTTTTCCTCTTCGGAGGGAGGTGATGCTACTATGACTACATTTGAAGCTTTATCTTTAATGATAAGCTTCGGCAGTCTAATAGTGCTCATCATTTCATGTTGTAAAAACATGAAATAAGCCGTGACTCTCTGGTAAGCCCGGCTTCTTTCAAAACAATCATCATTGTGAGGAAAGCCGTGCGACCAAACATCAGCTATCCTTTTTCTATGCTTAATTATATCATATCAGTGGAAATTTTCAACTGCACGATAATATAAAATATTATCCCCCATGTCTAAAACTTGGGGGATTTATTCTTGTTTTAAAAGCTCTTTTTTTCTAATTTCGTAAATCTCACATATTTCCATCTCACCATTTATATATGCTTGCGCTAATTCATTAAGCCTTTCAGAGGGTAGAAGGCTATCAATAGACCCAAGCCCGAACGCATTCCTCACATTTAATTCTCTTTCTTGTTTAGTAGTATTAGCTACCAGAGTTTCTTTTAATAATCTCATAGCGATACCCTCCGATTCAGTGATTTAAGTATCATTTATATAATTATCTATATTAATAAATACTCGTATATATACCCAATTATCATTATAACATAAAATAGATAGTTTACAATCATGAAAATAAAAATCATACAATGTGTTCAAATTTGGACACATTTTTTATTTCAAAAAATGTAAAAAAAGGGACTTTTTATAATTAAAATCAGTGTTACTATTGTGGCATGAAAATAAAAGGGGGGAAATGAGACATAAAACTACTGGCAGGAAAAGTATATTTGAGTCTATTTTGCATCTCTCTCCGCCTCACAGGTTCTTAATAAAACAGGTGCTAACGAAGCTGGATTAGCCATCTTATCACCCTTGTAACGCTCTATTAATTCTTTTGAGGTTTTCGGATGGGCATAAAACTTTCGTTCAGCATTGGTCAAAAAATAATCACGTTTCATATCATCAGACAAACCGAGTAACCAATCTGAAGATACACAAAAATAATCAGCTATATGGTATAAGATCTCTAATTTAGGCTCACGCGTACCATATTCATATTTTTGATAAGCATTTGGAATAATATTCAATATCCCTGCCATGTATGATTGTGTCGAATTATTATCTAATCGTAATTCTTTTAATCTGATTTTAAAGCAAAACATACAATACCTCTAAAAATATATTAACATTCAAAATGTATGTAAATATCATATAGACATATAATATGAATGTATAAATTGTAAAAAATCACAACAAACACGAAAAATGTGTCCGAATTTGGACACAAAAAAAATGTAAAAAAAGGGACTTTTTTTGGCTTAAATGCATGTTACTATCTTGAAAGGGGGTGAAATGAGACATAAAACTGTTGATGATTGCTGTAAAAACAAAAATAAAAGGAGAAAAAACTATGGAATCAATGGAACTAATGACCGCTAAGGAAGTCGCAGAAAAGGTTTTTAGGAATAAAATAGGATATCAAGTGATTATCAGGCTAGCCCATGCCGGAGATATTGCCCACATCCAGGTAGGACGCAAAATATTTTTTACTTCCAAGGCTGTGGAAGCGTATCTACAGGGACAGCTCACACAAACCGTAAACAAAAACGAAAAGATAATATCTGCCCCCAGCGTACCAGAAATTAAGAAAATAATTTGATGAAGGGAAAAAAATGGACAATGCTGATAAAAAACTACTTGACAAATTTCTAGAATCAAATTTTGATTTGCGATTTTTTGAAATTGACCGTGTGTCAGATGTGCGAGTAAAAATCACAGACAAAAAAGGCCAGCACATGACCCTTGTTGTCCGTGACGGCGTGATAAAAAACGGCGGCAACCGTTATTATCGCTTAGCGCCAAACAATGTATGGTACAGCTACAGAAAATAGCTACACGATTTATTATAGCACAAAGAAGGAATGAAAATTGTGAGTACAGTTAAGACAAATCGCAATAAAAACTATACGGTGATGCCAAATTATCACCTGAGAGATAAGTCATTGAGCCTAGCGGCCAAAGGATTAATGAGTTTTTTGCTCTCCCTGCCTGATAGCTGGGAGTACAGTATCTCTGGGTTAAGTGCAGTATTGTGTGCGGGCAAAGACCAAATACGAGCAAGAGCCGCGGAGCTAGAGAAAAGAGGATATCTAGTCAGGCATGACCGTAAACGGAACGATAAGGGACAATTAGCCGCTGCAGACTACGAATTGTTCGAATCTCCACAAGATAACCCATTAAAACAGAAACAGACAGCCTAAGTGTGATTTGCCTACACGGGGAAATCCAACGTAGGCAAAGTCGACACAAATAATTACTAATATAATAATTACTAACCTAATAATTACTCAATTACATTATATATTAAAATCAAAGTCAAAATCCCAATGACTGACGCTAAGGTCAGGGTCGTAAAATAAGGGCAATTTTACTCCACCCCTGACGCAACGTAGACATTTGCCAGTAAGCCTTATGCCGCGCGGCTCTGAGCGTATCACAATTGTGACACATATGTGTCACATAAATATATATAGCCCAATACTATCATATGTCTAAGCGTATCACAAGAGCAAAAAACAAGGAGGATAAAAAATGGCATGGATATCACTACGCATAGACGACAAAATCGATAATTATATTACCACAGCCGCACGGAGAGCGGGTCTAAATCGCTCCCAGTATATCCGGTCATTATTAGGCAGAGGAGATAACGTCAATAATATAAATAGTGTAGATCAAATCACAAATACACTAAATATCATCTCTAATGTGGGTGACAGTATAAATACAATTAATGACAACATTATAATGCCAATCAATTAATCTGCCATCTGCTGATGGATAGACACACACCGGCAGAGGTGCAAAAAATAATAGAAAACATAAAAAATAACATGGAGGATAACAAAAATGAACAATGATAACGGGAGTCAGCTAATACAGAGGATAATATTAATCGTTGTCGCATTGTTGGTCGTATATTATTATACGACAACACTAATAATGCAGCATATATATCATGAACCATTGGATAATCTGACAACGTATATAGCTTATTGTAGATACCTGATTGCCAGTGCCGGTGATTTTAGCGACTGGACAATTACATTATCCCAGCCAATCCGCGCCCATCTTGCGCAGCAGATGGGGACAGATATATCAACAGTCGTTACAACTATACCGGCAATGGACTATCGTGACATGTTAGACCAGTTTTTTGCTTCAGCTACAATATACCATTTGCTGTCATGGTATATGCTGATATCAATAGTATCAGCGATATATATTGTGGTTGTACATTGGCGGCCAGAGGACCAATCAAGAGCGCAGCATATACGCGGGACACAATTGACAAATACCAGGGAATTAAACAAAAAACTACAAAAAGGATATGTGCAAAACAATAATGGTGTACGTACGCTATATGCCGATCCAATTATGATACCGGCAGATTACGAGACACGCCATATATTAATTGTCGACAGTACAGGATCAGGTAAATCAGTCATGTTGTGTAATTATATCGACTGCATGATACGGCGCAAAGCCAAAATCTTACTTTACGATCGTAAAGGCGAATTAATAAGCAAATTTTACCGCACAGCCAAGGATATCTTATTTAATCCTTACGACAAGCGGTTTGGAGGATGGTCAATATTTAATGAATTTGACCTTTATGCTGGGTTAGACCGCATACCTGAAGAGCTGACAAACCTTGCACATTCGCTCTTTTCGGTAGCTGCTGATAATAAAAACAAGGCATTTTATAATGGTGCGGCCAGCATATTTAAGAGCGGCTGCTGCTGGCTAAAAATTCACCAAAAAACAACAAATCAAGACCTGTATAATTTTTTTATGGGTTCGTCGTCTCAAATAAAGGCTGCTATCGAGACCCTGCCACTGGGATTGCGGGAAGGTCAGGCCTTTTTGTCCGGAGAGGGTGATGTAATGGCCAGCTTTTTGTCTTGCCTGATTGACTGGGTTAAGGCATTCGGGGCTTTTGTCGGGCGGGATGGTGACCTGTCGATAAGGGATTGGATCAACGATGATAATGATGATCGCAGACTTATAATATCAACAGCATCGAGTAAGGACGAGATATATCTGCCAATCATCACAACGATTGTCGATATTATTGGCCACGGGCTGCGGGAAAAGCCGGAAAGCAAGGACAGACGTGCATTTTTTGTTCTGGACGAGCTGTCCAGTCTGCCACCGCTTAAGACACTACAAATGCTACTGCGCGAGGGTCGTAGCCGCGGTGCATCAGTCTGGTTGACCACTCAAACCATGTCGGCCGTTGAGGCTAAATATGGCAAAAACAACACAGCGGATATCATGGGATTATGTAACTCGCTATTTGTTTTCCGGACTTCCGAACCCGCGCAAAGCCGTTATTTTTCAGATGCATTGGGTAATGCGGAACGATTAAAAATAAATCAAAGCGAAGGGCACAGCAGCAAAGGATTATTGGGTAATAGCAACAAAAATGAAAATAAAACAGAAAACAGAAATATCGAAGCTATAGTACTACCGGGAGAACTGCAGGAGCTACCTGTAGGCTGCGCATACGTTAAGATAGGTGCTTATCCTGTCGCAAAGGTACAATTTGCGGCTAATATATTGCCGGATAAAGTGCCTTATTATTTGCCTGTGCCGACAATAAAGGCAACGGCTGCAGAAATAGCAGCAGCCGCCGCAGCAGCAACAACTAATCCAAATAAGGACACTGACGATGCGGCAACACAAGACGATAAGACAATTTTTAGATTTTAGGAGGAGCAAAAAAATGTACGACATCAAGGACATGATAATTCAAAAAAAATTGATCCGGAAAATCTATATTATGATCTATTATCTATTGCACGTATAATCAGCAGCATAACCAAAGAGGACTTTGACAGTAATCTTGGTGATTTTCTAGCGACCGAGATTGAAGAACGGACACAACTGCTCTATGATATTGTACTATCGCGGAGGTAAAAATGCTGAGTATAGCAAATATCGGCTTAAATCAAGCCGGCACTTATTACGATGCGGACGATTATTACACACGAACAGCAAATAAAAATGACAACTGGCAGGGCAAACTTGCCAGTCGCTATAGCAGGGGCAATGATTTTAACCCCACAGATTTCAACTCTGCGCTGAAATCAATGCCAAATGCAAAACGTGTCGGCTATGATTTGACGTTTTCAGCACTAAAAAGCGTATCCATCGCAATGGTACTCGATAATAATAAAAAGGGTGATATGCTGGTTGCGCACAATAAGGCTGTTAGTGATACGCTGACTGAGATAGAAAAAAACGAAATCGAAGCGAGAGTAACTAAAAATGGCGTAACAGAAAATATAAAAACTGGTAAAATGGCGGTGGCAAAGTTTGACCACTTTGTTAGTCGTGACCAAGACATGCAGCTGCATACCCACTGTGTAATACTAAACAGAACTGAATATCAAGGGAAAAGCTACGCCATGGATAAGATTCTAGCTGAAAGTATTGAGCTGATACAGAATAAATAAATTTAGTCAATTGACATCAATTTTGACATCAACAGTAACAAAAAAAGGCTTCTCGGATTCGAGAAGCCTTGAATTTACTGGTGACCCACCGGGGAATCGAACCCCGAACCTGCTGATTAAGAGTGTGTACCCTATGGTTTTTATAATATTAATTATTTTTAAGAAGCCTTAATTCATATGGAGTTTGGTGTTTTGTTTTTTTATCCATTGTAATAAATTTAAGGTAATTTAAGTACTGTTGGACACCAATTGGACACCAACTATTTTATACAAGAAGTTATGAAACTAATTTTTATAAGCCCTTTTTTTATCCAGTCAGATATTTCTTGTCGGCTTATTTTGCTATTTCCTGAACCAACAAGAACAGCCATGTCAGATAATTCTTTTTGGGAATATTCCAAACTAATATCATTTACACCTAAGAAACAAAGCATACTATGCGTTGCTGTTCTCTTATTACCATCTTCAAAACCGTGATCATTTGCCAAACCATGCCAAAGTGCAGCGGTTTTATCAAAGATAGATGGGTAAAGGTCTACTCCCCCCAATGTTGCAAACGGAGCATTGACAGCGGCTTCTATTCTTCCGTGATCAATTATGCGGGTTTTTATTTCATTACCGCTTTGTTCTAATTCATTGTGAAATTTAATGACATCATCAAAAATTACCCTTATATAATTTTCTATTGTTGTCATCTATTAGCTAAATCCTTATATGCTTCCTTATTTTTCAACATTATTTGCGCAGAAACTTTAGCCATTTTTTTAGCTATTTCATGATTCTTGCTTGTCAAAGTAAAATTATCACTTTTAACAACTTCATTTATATGACTAAGATGATTTTTATTGGTCATCATAATATACTCAGCTCCTTCTTCATATTATATCATATATGATTTATTATGGGTAAATACGGTAATAGATATAATGTTAAGAGAAGATAGGACTATGTTCCTTAGTGGTTAATTATAGATGTCATTATTACTTCGCTCTGACTAATCATAAAAATTGTAAGTTTTATTAAACTAAAAAAGGTCACTATGTGTCCCTGTCCTCGTGAGATACAATATTAGTTCATCATTTTCTACTTCATAAATGAGAATCCAATCTGGCGTAATATGGCATTCTCTACAGCCACCATAATCACCGATCAAAACATGATCCTTATTTTTGGGGGGTAATTTTTTGTTATTAGATAATTGGTTAACTATAGATTCCATCAATTCCATATTATAACCACGTTTTATGGCAATTTTTAAGTCTTTCTTGAACCTTGAAGAAGATACAATTTTATACACCTTTTTTTACCTCTTCTAAAAGTTCAGCGAAATTATTATATACCTTTTTCTTGGGATCGTTTTTAATTTTTCTTATTTCATTAATTGCATTTACAGTAATTTTGTTTGGTACATTGCGTGATATAACAAAAGGGATTCTTTGTTCCCTGACTGATTGTTTGGCAAATGTGATAAATGCAGTTGTCATATTTAAACCTAGATCTGAAAATAATTCTTCAGCCTGTTTTTTTAATTTTTCATCCATACGAATAGTTACATTTGTTGTCGGCATATGAACTCACCTCTTTAACTAAAATTATATACTAAAATATGTGCGTTGTAAATATATAGCACATATTATTCAAGCAACAACTTTAGCACCTTTCTGGCACTCCATGCAAAGCGGCTTGCCGTATTTTTCCATGGAATATGTTTTCACCTTGTCCGACAGAATCACTCCGCATTCCACACAGGCCGGCTTTACAGATTTTACTGATGTGTTTTTCTTTTTTTCCGCGGATTTTGGCTGCAGCGTATTTTCATCAGTTTTACTGTCAGCCTCCGGATCATCCCCGGTAGCTATGGCAAAGGACAGCATATAAGCATATTTTATTGCCGCTGTTTGGGCTTTCATCACAGCTTTATCCCCAGAATCCTGGCCTGAGCCCAGACCTGTTATGGTTATATTTTCATCAGAGTCTTTATCCATAAGCGTAATATTTATTTTTACCGTAGCCAGTTTTTCCGTATTTCCTTTGGCTGTGGTTACTTCGTCAATGCTGATTATTTCCGGTACCGCTATGGAGCAGATCCCCTGCTTTACCATAGCCGTGTTTATTTTTTCCAGTACATCAGCACTGGTGGCATATTTATAGTTATGAAAATTATTAATCCCGTTCTTGGTCACATAGGCGCAATCCTTCATTATTTCAATAAGCTTTTTAGTTAATTTCTGCATGGTGAGTGTTCTCCTTTAATTTGTCTTATTGTCCTGTCTGTCGCCGGTATTTACGGGTATATATTGAGCCGTAAACTCAATGATTGGGCATATTTCCTCATTGACAGACAGGACAATAGACGATAAGTTATTTTTTATCATTCTTCAATACATTTATTACCGCTTCAGCTATAGCGATAAATAACCCATAATTTTGTATTCATGTACCGTCCTCCTATATAGCAGGTTGTTCCTGCTGCTGTTTTAAGATTTTGGCATAAGGACACATTGACGCCGCATCGCAAAAGCCGATACATTTTCTGTCATACCAGCGTTCTTTGGCTGTACATACCGATGGCAGTTGTTTATTTTTCAAAGCCTGCTGCAATTTACCGGCTTTATACTGAAAGTATCTTTTGAGCCATCTATTACTTATCCTGTTTATTTTTATCAGGTACAGCGGTCTGGTTATTTCTCTTTCCGTGGCAGCTCTGGTACTGAAGTCACGGCACAGTGCCTGTATGACCATGTCTTTTACTGCATAATCATTTGCTTCCAGCAGCATCCGGTAATAGTTAAGCTGCAATGCCCAGTCCATGACATGACGGACACCGTTAAAACAGGTCTGTTTCTTAAATTTAGGCTGTCCTTTTTTCAGGCCTGACTTATAAATTTCACCGGTAGATACGTCTTTTTTATAAATTCCCAGAGCCCGCATCAATTTATAGCTGGACGTAACTTTCAGGTCACCTAAGATGCTGTCCTCGTTATTTAAGACACAGCCAAACATATCAAACTGGCCGGAAGTTATGTCGTCTTCCAGTCTCACCTCAGCTAAAATATTATCACCCTGTTTTTTATAATTCATATAATGGACGGCCTGTCCGTGTAAGGCAAACAATGTATTGAACGGATCTATGGCATATTCGTTTGTCCGTTTCAGATATATTTCTCTTGTCCCGGCAATAAGCTCGGTGACGCTTGGTTTAAGCAGTTTCCTGTCCGAAGAGGCGGCAATTACTCTTAATGTCGGCAGAAACATACATCTTTCACGCATCCGGCACTTATTAAGACAGGTCATTATTCTTGTCCTTTTGACGTCCGAACAGATAAAATAAGCTGCTGGCATATATATTCTTCCTTTCATTTTGGGCATAAAAAAACAGACAGGAATTTAACCTGTCCGTCTGATAAAATCAATCATCATAATGATTTTTACATTGTGCTATTTCAATACAGTTATCTTTTATCCGGTAAACTAATCTGTTCTTTTCATCAATGCGTCTGCTGTACCAGCCCTTTAATTCATATTTGAGACTTTCCGGTTTACCAATCCCGGTAAGGCAGCCGTTACGCTCAATATTCTTTATCAGCAAATTGATCCGCTTTAGCGTCTTCTTGTCTTCTGTCTGCCATTTTATATAATCTTCCCATGCCTCATCATCCCATACTTTAACCATCATCTTCGCCGAGAAGCTCGTGTGCTTTTCCTTCCCTGTTATCAAGGCGGGATATGGAATCTTTTAAATGCTGCATATTTTTTTCACTGTAGAAAGAATCACCTGCTGATATTTTAAAAGGAATGGCACGTTCCCGGACAAGTGCTTTTAAAAACACGTTATAAGCGGCACTCATGGTAAGTCCCATTTCATCACAAAGAATTTCAGCCTGATTCTTTAAATCAGCATCAACCCTGATTGTCATCGTGACAGCTTTTTTCTTAATTGTTGCCGGCATAATTCATTCCTCCCTTTTTATTTAATATTAGCATTACTTAAATACAATGTAAACACAAATAATATATATAAGCAGTATATATATTATAAATTGAGTATTTTTTCTTTTCTATTATATATCTTTAAAAGTAGTTTCCAACGTCCCGTTCACAGCGGTATCAATATTACTTATATTCAGATATCCGGCAGCATTGATCATATTTCTGCTGAACTCCTTGACCTGCATCGGATTTAAAATAAAGTTCAGGATGAGCTTTCTTCCCAAGAAATTTATATTGAGATTACCACTGCTGTTTCCCAGAGTAAGCAGTAAATCACTATGAGTAAGATCAATTGTTTTTGTATTCATGCCAAATTATTCCTTTCTTCATAATAAAATATCCTGCTATAGATATTTATTCCCATGGCAGGATATTTCTATATTTTGTCCGTTATGTCATGTCTGTCAGCAAGTTTTAAGGTATATATATAGTACAAGGAATTAGTTTTTATACATTATTTTTTTGCTGACAGACATGACAGGTGTGTCTTTACTATTATTATATTGAATGCAGACAGCATATACACTATCATAAACATATGGGAAAAGTTATTTTTGAGTTTGCCCAGATGAAAAACGGGACATGTGAATTTAAAAAGGAAATTAATAAATGAGTGACATTAAAAATTATATTGCTGAAAAAGCCAAATCTGATCCTGCCATTTATGAGCGGATTGCCAAAGAAACTGCTTATCTTGATGCTGCCATTGCCGTTCATACCTTCAGACAAAAACAGGGATTATCCCAGCGGGACTTTGCAAAAATTGTAGGGAAACCTCAGTCAACCATTGCCAGAATTGAAAACGGCAATATGAATCCTTCAATAAAGACATTGAATGATATTGCCAGTAAGTTTGATAAACAGATAAAAATTACATTTGTCTGATCTTGGGAAGATAAATAATTATTCTGGCTGTTATGTCCTGTCTGTCAGAGAATTTTTAGGTGTATCTATGGTACTTTTAAGTGCTGTATATACACCTTTTTTTGCCTGACAGACATGACAGACCGGACATAAATCAGGCAAAAGCGGCTTGCGGTGTTACATTGATCATTTTATGAGTATCCGGCAGAGCCAGTATCCTGTTATCAGCCGGCAGCGAGAGAAGTTCTCCGCCCAATCTTTCAAGTTCCGTGGCCCGGTTATAATCTTCTATATCCTGACTGGCTCTGGTAACGGCATTGATAAGACCGAAGGCTGAATTGTCATTGGCCGTGATAAAGTGACGCAGGATACCGGCTTCTTCATTTTTGGTTAAAATATATTTATCGGCTAACAGTTCCACTGTTTTTATAGGGTCACTGCCTGTCGTCTGCTTTTTAGCTGCCCTGAATTTTTCCACGGTGAAGATTGAATCTTGTTTCATCAACTGCCGTTCTTACGGTATCCTCCACTTTCATGAAGAATGCTTTATCATCAGCCTTTAATGTTTCATCGGAATATATTTCATAGGCTGTATCATCACTTTCGATCTGCCGGCCCACATGATATTTTTTCTGAGTATAATCTTTCACGATAAGCCCGTTTTTACATACCAGACGGTAGACCAGCGGTTCTACTTTAAGACTGCCAAGACCGACCTCACTGTTGGATATGACAAAGCCTGCCTGGACGACATCATTGACCGCAATTTCAGCTTTTAAACGTTTATTGATCACTTTCAGATACATATTAGTCTCGGTTACTTCGCAGGAAATCACCTGTGCGCCTTTCATCTGCTGAATTATCGGCAGGACTGTCGTTGCCAGTTCCAGATTATCAAGACGTCTGTAGCGATCCGACAAAAAGGCCCGTACCCTGTTGTCCAGGGTACGAACCATTCTTTTTTCCGGTGTTTTCCTGAACCAGTTATTTATATTGGTATCCAAAAGATCAGGATTTTCCGTCCGCATCCGGTTATAATATTTAAGCGGTATCTGGAGCCTGCCCGCTATCTGGCTGTGGGCAAGATCGTTTAACTTAAAATCCATGACGTCATCAGTTAAAGATAAATGCAGCGTGGATATCCCGTATTCATCGGTCGAGATATCCATAAAGCGGGTATCGGCTGCAAAATCCTTTCTTACCTGTCTTTGACGCAATAATTCCCTGCCTAATTCTTCAATGCTTCTGCCTGTTTTCATGATATAAGTCTCCTTTGTTTTACTATTGTTATTTGTTTTTATATATAAAAACACTGCAGAAGAATATGATCTTCTGCAGTGTTGGTGAAACTTTGACTTAGTATACAATCAGCGCAAATTATAAAATTTGATATTATCAGCCCATGCAGCTTCCTTTGATAGATATTATTTTCCCATTTTGTACGCCAAATATAAGTGTTATTCTTCCCGGAGCCCAATAAGAATAATAAGTTGTGTTCCCTTCATGTTCTGTAAGATATATTTCACCATATTTATAAAGTATGGATGCATCCATGCCAATAGTTACACCGGATGGTGTTGCTATTCCATTGTTAGCAGTTGTTTCCAACCAATACATATATTTGCCACTTGCAAAATAAATCCTAAAAGTACTATTGTAATCGTAAATCACACCATTTTTTGAACGAATATAAGATGATGGTTCCCCATAGACACTCTTGACATATTCAGGAGTAGCTCCCAGATTGATTCCCCCCAGTGCTACTTCTTCCTGTGGAATTTGAGCTGCGCATATAGCGGAAACTGTTGTCATGGATATAAACACAATTAACAATAAAAATTTTCTCATACATAAACATCCTTAAATTTAATAACTCCGTGAGGCTTGAATAATAAACAATAATCAGGTATTTTTTATTCTTTTTCATGATGAACGATAACTGTTTGTGCCGCCAGAGCCTGAACCATACTGTCATGAAGCAGTTTTGCATATTGAACAGTTCCCTCATCATTGGGATGAATACCATCTTTTACCAGCCACTCGGGATGTTTTGAGATTAAGCTGTACCAATCAACTATTGTTATATTTCTGTGTTGCGCTGCTATCTTTGCAAGATACTCATTATTAACATTCTGCCATTTTAAATCCGGACAATAAACATTTACCCAGAAAATTTGTCTTTCACTGCCAAGATATGCCAATAATTCTCTAGTTTGAGCTTCATAGCGTTCCTGTCCTGCAATGGGTCCATTGGTTCCTAAAGCGATAACAATAATATTTCCCAGTCTGCCCTGTCCATTTAATCTTTTTGCCACATCGAGAGCGCCACCTACATAACGGGACACTTCTGCATCAATATAAGAAGCCGGCAGGGCTTGTCGAATTTCCGTTGCTGAGCCTAGCATAACCGAATCACCTATACAGATGGCACCATCTAGTTTTACCTGCGGTACATCTGGAACGTCAGTAATATCCGTCTGATTATTTAAATTATTTTGTTCTTCCAAAGCTGCCGTATTTTCTGCAAGTTTAGCCTGCAATTGAGTATCAATCTTTTTATTCGAAGCTGATACCACAATTTCCTTGCAGCCGTATCCCATTAAACTAATGCCGCTTACTGTGATTACCATAAATACAGCACACTGAATAATAACAAGCCTGTTGCCTATGTATGATAATTTATACCTGGAAATATACATCAATACTGCATCTAACCAGATAGTCAGTAATATTATCGCTGTCAATTCTATTAATTCATAAAAAGGCTGTTGATTCCATTCTTTATGATTAAAAAGAAATATAACGGGATACTGCCAAAGAAAGATTCCATAGCTTCGCTTTCCAATCCAGCGAAAAGGCGATATGTCTAAATATTTTCCTATGTTCAGGCTATGATCTGCAATAATATCAAGTAAAATGCAAAATGCCACTGTTATAATCAACATTCCGCCTTGATAAGTGAATGCATTTTCTCCATCCATCAGCCAGTATGCAGCAATTACCATAATCAATAAAAGAGCAAACACCAAAAACTTAATTAACCCGTAACCACCAAGCATTGTTATATTTTTCCCATCTTTGCTATACAGCCCCATAGCTGCACCGAAAAGCAGGGCATATACTCTGGTATCTGTGCCATAATAAAGTCGCGTTATATCCTGGCCTGACTGATACATCATTGGCATTAATACTGCGGTTACTATACCAAGAACAGCAATGAATATTGCTCCGTCAGCCGATTTCCCCCGTAATCTTACAGTCCGGGTATATATTAGAAAAATTACCGGCCATGCCAAATAATATTGCAGCTCTATTCCCATAAACCACAGATGTGTGAAGGGAGACGCATTTGTAATCCTGGTAAAGTAATCCGCATTTTGCGTAATCTGCCACCAATTGTTATATCCTAATATAACAGAAAGAACCTCTGACCGTATTGCCAAAATCGCATCAGGTGCCAGAAAATGATAGATTCCTACAGTGGTAAATACAACAATGAGCAATGATGGATAGATACGTTTAATCCTTTTAATATAGTAATCAATGAGATTAAATGAACCTGTTTCCCATTCTGATTTACTGGTATAAGCCAGTAAATATCCGGTAAGAACGAAAAACAGTGATACACCAAGATACCCGCCTTTCACTGTATCCGGAAAAATATGAAACAGGGTCACGCCAATAATCGCAAATGTACGTAATGCATCCAATCCTGGAATATATTGTTGGGCAGGAGAATTCTGTTCAATACCGTAAAGCATTTTTTTGCTGTAACTGTTCTTCATAAAACTTTTAAGACCTCTATTGCAATAAATTTATACTATTACATAATTCAATTTTAATCAATGTAATTATATTATATTTACCAGAAAGTAGAAATATAATGTATAATTAACACTTTAATTGGATTATTCTACGCATCTGACAACACTTCCTTGATCTTTCCTATATCAGTGATAAAAAGGTATGCCGTAAGCCTGTCTGAAAGCTATCTCACCGGCTGATTGGACAACTCCGGTGTTTGCCCAACTTTCATCAGGTGGTATATATTTCCATTCTCCGGTAACCGGTTTTTCAAAGTACATTGCCTGCCGGTCATAATTATATTTGAAGCGGTAAGTCATGATTTTTTGTATAGCATAATTATCATCAGAATTGGCCGATATAATATTTATCCCAATGATATATTCGGGCGGATTATATAGATTGACATTCAGTGAACTAAGATCGACATACCATGCTATTCCCATATGTCCGTCACATAATTTGAAATTGGGATCTCCGTTCAGATATTCATTGTAAGGATTGGCTGAGGCCACCGATGCTGCCAGTATGATCAGTATTGCCGTGATAAATGACGCGATGTATTTTTTCATTTTATTTGCTTCTTTCTTCATAGCTAACTATTTATTGGGTAAGATTATATTTCTTCCCTTTATATCGGCACGCAGACTATTAATATGTGTTGGAACTATATTAACCAGTTCGACATTTTTTGGTTCCTGCAGGGCAGCCTGATAGTGTGATGGTTTTAGTCCCTGTCCTGAAGTTATCATACCGGGAATCACCCTGCCGTCGTCACCAAGTTTAAAAACAACATAAATAGGAATCGTATGCCTTGCCCCATCCCAGACACCAAGTATTTTATCCTTACTATTATTTTTCTCACTTACCTGCAAGAGAAATATCATAGGATCGTAGTGTTTTTTACCGTCATTAAAAGAAATGAAGTGTTCACGGTAATTCAGTACATTAGGATTATAAGGTACTAATGCTGTGCTGCCGTCTTTAGCATCATAGATTATAAAATACAGTTTTGAATCCAGAGTCCCCAAGGCCAGAAAACCGTCTTCATCAGTGCTGGACACCGCAGTTATTTCAGCATTAGAGCCTTTGCTAAATAAAGTTTTTTGGGCAGTATCCAGAGAATTTAAAGGTATCTCCTGCGTATTTCGCAAAGTATCCAAAAGTGGTTTACCATCAGAATCCTTGGCGGTTTCCGATACAATCCGGTCAGCCATTGTCAGCTGTGGTGGATTATCTATAGAACGCTTGCACCATGCGGCAGAACCCGCCACTATAATCAACAGGATTGCGGTCAGACTCAAAAACAGATTTCTCTTTTTATGATCCTGCCATTTTATCAGGCCTAACACGAATAGAACAACAGCAATAATCAGCAGGAAAATGCCGGAAATAAGTAATGCAATAATCGTATTTTCGTGGTAGATTTTAAACTTTGCCTGTATCGAAATATCCTGATTATTTAAAAAGGCTGGTTTTAAATCCCAGGTAAGAGTTTTATTATCGTTAGTTTTTATATCCGCATTTGAATCATCAACCGAATAAGGCAGATTAAAAGTAATATTTATTTTCATTGAATCTACAGCAGCCTTTGTTGCCTGATCAGCCATTTGGTTCATCTGGCGGGTCTGTTCTTCAGCCTGTCTGCGATAGTCCATATACTGCCAGATATTCATAGTGACATCAGGTGAGAAAAACCCGGGAATATTGGTCTGATAATTGGCCTTGGGAATATCAGCTTTTTCTCCTTTTTTGAATAAATCAAAAGAATAATAATCGTAAAGCAGCCCTTTATGAACTTGTACACCGTTGAAATATTCGTTTGGATTGAATACTGGTGTGCCACCGACTATTGGATGTATTGATGCAACTGTCTTAGTTGCTGTATATCCGTTAGAAATTTCTTTAACTTCATAACCGTTTTTACTATCCGCTGCCTTTTGCGTTTCTAGGTTATCTTTATCAATCATCGAAGAAATTTCTATAATATGCTGACTGGTAATACTGCCGTCTTTATTAAAGGTAAAATCTGCCTGTATATTAGCGCATCCGCTGATAATAAGACAAAATACAGTCATTACACTAAAAATCCCTAATAATCGCAGTTTCTTTCTCATGCCCTATCATTCCCTTCGTAAAATTATCCTGTCCCTAGAAAACACCGAAAGGCAAATAAAATGAAAACATGGCATTATTCTTCATATGAACAATGCCATGTTCTTATATAAATTTTTATCTGTGCAGTTGTACTCTCGATTTGTCAATTTCAATATATGGTGGGTTATCTACAGTATCCCATAGTATAAGAATATCCCTGATTCCCTGACTTTCTTGTATACGGAAATGTCCTTCGCCGGGATTGCCACCGGCAAAATCGTGCCCGCTGATAACCTGGCAATCATTAATATAATTGCCTTTTATGCTTATTACTAAATTACCATTGTCATCATACCAGTTACCGGATATTTTGCCTAAAACATTGCTGACGGTTGAATAAGGAAATTCCACAGCTTGGACGACAGCATTAGATACTGTCAGAAATGTTACTGTTGTCAACGCGAGAATCAAAATACCAATTCTAAATCTTTTAATATTCATTGTACTTCCCCCTTGAATTAATTATTGCTGATATAACAAAGTGTCATTTTTCTCTTCTGTCGCAGCGGATGCTTTTCCTGCACATACGCACTTCTGATAATGCAGAAAATTTACCGATATACCCAATCAATCCATGTTATCATGGACTATGCTGGATATCCAGGATTTTTCGGTCTATCTATATTAAAGACTACAGTCCCTTTTTCTTTGAGTTCTGCAAGCGCTGATCTTTCTAGCTTTCTCGCAGGCTGATCTTCTGATTTGGCCGAAGCTTTCTGCCATTGTTTATTTTTATCCTGAAAATATAAAGAAATTGATATACCGAACTTCTTTTCATCAAGGTAATAAATTTTAAATTCACCGCCGATATATTGGTAATTATCTGTATTTTCCTGCCGCAAAATCAATTTATCGGCGTTCTTGGAATAAACATCTGCCAGTTCCTTCAATTTAAATGGAGAATCATTGTCCAATATTAATTGAAAAAAAATCTTAATACCTTTTGATATCTTATCTGAGTTTTTGCTAACAAATTCTATAGATTTATCTAATATACTCATGAATTATATTCTCTCTTCTCAAATTTCCAATTGCAATACTTCTTCCATTTCTCTTGTAATATCAGTGTCTTTCTCATTTTTCCCGATTTTATTTTTTATAAATTCCGGTACTTCTTCTTCCGCCACGATGCGTGTTGTTGTTTCCTCTGTCCACTCCCCATTTTCTTCACAATATAGCATATGTTTAATTTGTAGCTTCTTTTTTTTAATCCATTTATATACTATCATGGCAGCGTGGTGTATATTTCTTTTCAGGTTCTGCCAAGCGGCTTTCAATCTGGGTATAAGATCATTCAGCCAGTCAATAATATCATCCCAGCGGGTAACCACAATAGCCGTTCCCACAAAAGCAGCTATTCCTAACGCAACTAATAAAGGTATCATATTTTACCGTTCCTTTCTTATTCTTTCTATTTGGTTTTTTGCATATTCTTCTGATACGGCTCTTTTTTCTGTCTTTAAATTATTTTTCCCATTTGCCTCCTTACTGGACAAAATATTCTCAATTGCTTTATAGATATATTCTTTATCGACAATTTTTGCATGCTGTCGTGCTGCTTTAAATGCTCCTGTCAGGACAGCATTTGAAATATCACTGCCGGATAATCCTTCATATTTATTCGCTATTTCTTCAATGTCGATATTATTCGGCATAATATCCGGTATGTAAAAATTCCATAATAAACGTCTGCATTTACAATCCGGTAATTCAAATTTAGCGTGCACGGATATTCTGCGCATAAAAGCCGGATCAAAATTTTCTATAAAATTTGTAGCAAAAATAATGAAATCCTGATAATCATTCAATATCATCAGCATAACTGATCTGGTCTGATTAACACTGACATCAGTAGCATTTGTCATATTGGTGACACGTTTGCTTAAAATGGCATCAGCTTCATCAAAGAATAAAATACTTTTTGTTTTTTGTGCTATTTCAAAAACTTTTTTAATATTTTTAGGTGTTTCACCTACATATTTTGATTCTATATCCGCATAGTTGACCACAAGTATTTTCCGGCCTAAATATCTGGCTATAGCATGTGCGGCCATTGTTTTCCCAGTTCCTGGTGCTCCGTAAAGATTAATACCTACTCTTTTAGAATGTTTATGTGTTTTTTCCAAGCCCCATTGTTTGAAAACCAGATCACTGTTTTTAGCATAATCCGCTATATCAAATATTTGTTCTTTTACATTATCGGGTAGAATAATGTCTTCTAAGGAGTATATTGGCTCTTGCGGCACAAAAATCGGCTCTGGAGAGATTCTTTTAGCATTTCTGTCAGAGTTCTGTTTATCATAATTACTGTTTATTTCTCTGCCTATTGGCATTATATTTATCCCTTCATGTATATTATTCTGAATACTTTGCTTCTGAGTAAGCAAAATTCACTCTTAGTTCTCACTTATCAATTCATCTATACTGACATGCAGTTCATTGGAAATATTATTTAACACGGTCAATGACACGCATTTGGATAAAAAGCCGCATTCAATCTTTGCCATGTAACTGGGGCTTATATCAACTTGCTCTGCCAATTGTGCCTGTGTAAATCCCTTGCGTTTTCTGTAGTAAGATATTTTTATTCCCAAAAGTTTATTATTAATATGCCTTGCCATTGCGCACTTCTCCTTCCTTTTATAATTATGCCAGTTTTTCAGTAAATTTAAATTGACTGTTAATGAATATTATTTCAATTTCAGGGAAATATATACTATTGCTGACTATCTTATCGGCAGCATGGAAAAAATAAAACCTGCATCAGTTTAATACCGATGCAGGTTTCATGGTTATAATATACAACTGTATATTTATTGTTTTTCATCATGGATAATCCATCAAACGCTAAAATAAAGCAACATAATTATAAATAAAATTATGAGGTGATTATTAATGAGCATTGAACCTGCTTTATATACTGTGGCTGAGGCAGCTGTTTATCTGCGTTACTCTGCCGGGAAGATCTATGCTATGATCCATGCTAAAGAAATAAAGGCAGCCAAACGCGGCAGACGTTATCTGGTGTTAAAAACATCCCTTGACGATTATCTGAATACTCATGTCTTTAATAACAGCTAACTGCCATTTTAAAACATTTATATAAATACCTGTTATATGCAGTATTTCAGGTAAATTTTAATAAAAACAAATCTTAAAAGGAGTGAGATAATTATGTTTGATGAATATGAGGATTTGGTAACCGTGGAAGAGCTTTGTGAAATGCTCTCCATAGGAAAAAACGCTGCCTATGAATTATTAGGCAGCGGTACTATAAAGGCGTTCAGGATAAAGCGGGTATGGAAAATTCCTAAGAAGAGTGTTGTTGATTATGTGTTTAAGGAAAGCAAATTATAAATATTAAACTGATAAAGCATATAGTAATCATTAGTGATTGCTGTAAATATGCATGTTTATCCATATAATATTGATTTTTATCATGAATATTATATAATTTAAGAGGACGCTAAATATCCGCTGAATTTGCAGGCATATAAAGTTTCACCATGCAGCATAATAGAATTTATAAAAATCAGACCTAGGGCTTGTTTGTAAAATAAAAATTGCCTAAATTCAAAGATTCCGATAAACTAAACCAATGATAAGATATGCGTGACAAACGAAGAATTAGAACGAATGACCCTCTGCTTCCGCCTGAAAAGACAGGATAAAAAAGCTGCTCTCGCAAAAGCAATAGAATGATGCTGAAATTTACGTAATGAAAATTTTGATAATATAACAGGAATTAAATCGTTGGAGGTCAAGAGATTGAATAAACAGCAGCTGGCTGCAAAAATATGGGCATCAGCAAATAAAATGCGGTCAAAAATTGAAGCAAATGAATACAAGGACTATATTCTTGGTTTTATCTTCTATAAATTTCTTTCAGACAAAGAAGTCAAATATCTGAAAGAAAATGATTGGACGGATGAATACCTTGCGGAACTGACTGAAGAAGATGGCGATACTGTTGAGAGCATCCAGAAGAACATGGGGTATTTCATTTCCTACGATAATTTATTTTCAACGTGGATAACAAAAGGCAGCGATTTTAACGCAAGTAATGTGACAGATGCGCTGCAAGCCTTCAGTCGCCTGATTAGCACCACACACAAAAAAGTTTTTGACGGTGTATTTAAGACGCTTGAAACCGGTCTTTCAAAGCTGGGCGAAACATCTGGTGCGAGAACTAAAGCTATCCGCGATTTGCTTTACCTCATCAAGGACATACCGATGGATGGAAAGCAGGATTATGATGTTCTCGGCTTTATTTATGAATATCTAATCAGCAACTTTGCAGCTAATGCAGGCAAAAAGGCCGGTGAATTCTATACTCCACACGAAGTATCGTTGCTTATGTCAGAAATTGTAGCGGCTCATCTGAAAGAACGGACAGAAATTAAGATTTACGATCCAACAAGTGGTTCTGGCTCTCTTTTGATTAACATTGGCCAAAGCGTTGCCCGATACATGAGTAATAGTAATAACATTATGTACTATGCTCAAGAACTTAAGGAAAACACATATAACCTTACACGAATGAACTTAGTCATGCGCGGTATTCTCCCTGACAATATTGTCACGCGCAACGGTGACACATTAGAAGAAGACTGGCCTTATTTTGATGAAAACGATCCGGTAAATACCTATAATCCGCTTTATGTAGATGCCGTTGTTTCAAATCCTCCATATTCTCAGGCGTGGAATTCTGCAGACAAAGAATCTGATCCGCGTTATGCTCGCTTTGGTCTTGCTCCGAAGGGAAAGGCTGATTATGCTTTTCTGCTTCATGACTTGTTCCATTTAAAAAGTGATGGCATTATGAACATTGTTCTTCCGCATGGGGTCCTTTTCCGTGGAGGTGAAGAAGGAACAATTCGTAAAAATCTTATCGAACAAAATCACATTGACGCGATCATTGGCCTTCCCACCAATATTTTCTTTGGGACTGGTATTCCGACAATCATTATGGTGCTAAAGCAAAAGCGCCAGAATACAGATATCTTGATCATTGATGCATCAAAGGGCTTTGAAAAGGTCGGTAAGAATAACAAGCTTCGGGCTTGCGATATTAAGAAAATAGTAGATGTGTTTACTGGCTATACTTCTGTTAAGAAATTTTCGAAAGTCGTTTCCCGTGACGAGATTCGTGCGAATGATTATAATCTCAATATTCCACGTTACGTTGACTCATCTGAAAAAGCTGAGAGCTGGGATATTTACGCTTCAATGTTCGGTGGAATTCCAGAAAGCGAGCTGGCAGACCTGCACAAATATTGGGCAGCGTTTCCCACGCTCAAAGACAGCTTATTTAAAAAAGAGAGTTCGGCATATTCTCAACTAAATGTTGATGATATCAAAAAAGCGGTTCAGCAGCATCCGGACATAAAGGCTTTTCTTGAAAAATATGCTACTGCATTTAGCAGCTTTGAAGATTACCTGACAAAAGAACTGATTGAGGGGATGTCCACTCTTAATCCGTCTAAGGAAGAAAGTGTATTGAGTCAGGATGTCTTTTCACGCCTTGATAATATACCTTTGATTGATCGCTATAGTGCTTATCAGCTTCTTGATGAAGACTGGAACCGTATTGCGATTGACCTTGAAGTAATCCAGACAGAAGGGTTTGCCGCTGTGAAGCAGGTCGATCCGAATATGGTGCTGAAAAAGAAGAAGGGAGAGGAACAGGAAGTACAGGAAGGCTGGGCCGGTCATGTAATCCCGTTTACACTCGTTCAGGAAACTCTGCTGCTTGATGATCTCTCGGCTTTAAAAGTTAAGGAAGAAAGACTTTCAGAAATAACTTCTGACTACAAAGAACTTTTTGAAGAATTGCCGGAAGAAGAAAAAAGCAAAGACTTTGTAAATAACGCGCAAGATGCCTTTGTCGTGGCAGAAGTCAAGAAAGCGCTTAAATTAAATAATGAAGAAGCTGCTATTCTTGAGATTTTGCAAAAAGCAGATGATCTGCTGACAAAAGAAAAATCCGTTAAAAAGCAGGTAAAGGATGATACTGCAAAACTTCATATTAAGACAAAGAAAACGATTGAAGCGCTTACTGATGATACGGCACTTGAATTAATCAAGAATAAGTGGATATCACCGCTTGTTCAGAATATCGGCGAATTGCCTCAGACTATTATTAATGATTTTATTACCAAACTTGATTCTCTGTGCCGCAAGTATGAAAGTACCTTCTCTGATATTGAAATGCAAATCAAAGATACAGAAAAATCTCTGGTAGAGCTTATTTACCAACTAAACGGCAATGATTTCGATATGAAAGGGCTTGCAGAGTTAAAATCACTGCTCGGAGGTAAATGATCATGCCGGATAATAAGAGAAAACCGGTAATCCGGTTCAAGGGATTTACTGATGATTGGGAACAGCATAAGTTATGTGATGAAACAAATTCTATTGACACAGGGAAAAGTAAATTTACCGCTAAAAAAAATGGTATATATGAAATTCTTGGCTCAACATCAGTAATTGGTTATGATGATAGTTATGATTATGAGGGCGATTTTCTATTAACTGCTCGCGTTGGAGCAAATGCTGGTGAGTTGTATAGACATTCTGGGAAGGTTAAAATAAGCGACAATACAGTATTTATTAAAGGTGGAAATCTGGATCTTACATTCTATAAACTTTTGAGTTTTGACATTAAAAGTTTATCTTTTGGTACGGGACAACCTCTAGTGAAAACCAGCGAATTAAAGCAGTTAGAGATGCTATTCCCAACATCAAACGAAGAAAAAGCACAAATTGGATACTTTTTTACGAATCTCGACAACCTTATTACTCTTCATCAGCGTAAGTATGACAAACTTGTAAATATAAAAAAATCTATGCTTGAAAAAATGTTTCTGCGAAATGGCTCAAAAGTTCCGGAAATTCGGTTTAAAGGATTTACTGATGTATGGGAACAGCGTAAGGCATCAGAGTTGTTTATATCAATCACCGATAAAAGTCATACTGAATTGCCAGTTTTATCCGCAACGCAAGATCGTGGAATGATTAAGCGGGATGAAAATGGAATTAATATATTTCATAATAGGAAGAATGAGGAGGGGTATAAGCGAGTGATGCCAGGTCAGTTTGTTATACACCTTCGCTCTTTTCAAGGTGGTTTTGCACACTCATCAATAGAGGGTATAACATCGCCTGCTTACACGGTTTTTGGCTTTAAAGAACAAGAAAAACATGACGATAATTTCTGGAAATACATCTTTACTTCAAAAGAATTTATTAGACGATTGGAAACAGTAACTTATGGCATTAGAGATGGGCGAAGTATCAGCTATGATGACTTTCTGACTTTGAGCTTTACTTTTCCAAGCAAAGCTGAACAGAGCCAAGTCGCTCAATATGTCGAATACCTTGACAATCTTATTACCCTTCATCAACGTAAGTTAGAAAAACTGAAAAACATCAAAAAATCTTGCCTTGAAAAGATGTTTGTCTGAGGCAGAAAGGAACAAATGTATGGCATTCATGAAAGAGGCCGATTTTGAGGAAGCTCTAATCAAAATTCTGTCTGAAAAAGGATGGGAAAAAACTGTCCTGAAAAATTTTACAGAACAGCAGCTTATTCAAAACTGGGCAAATATTCTCTTTGAAAATAATCGCGGTATTGACAGGTTAAATGAGTATCCTCTGACCGATGGAGAGATGCAGCAGATTCTCAAACAGATCAACAGCTTGAAAACACCGCTTAAGCTTAATGGCTTTATAAATGGGCGCAGTGTTTCGATTACAAGGGATAATCCTAATGATACGCAGCATTTAGGAAAAGAAGTATCCCTGAAAATCTATGATCGTCGGGAGATTGCAGCAGGTCAAAGCCGTTATCAGATTGCCCAGCAACCCAAATTTCCCACAAAATCAAAGATACTCAATGATCGCAGAGGGGACTTGATGCTGCTTATCAACGGGATGCCAGTCATTCACATAGAACTAAAAAAGAACGGGATACCTGTCAGTCAAGCTTGTAATCAAATCGAAAAATATTCCAATGAAGGCATTTTTACTGGTTTATTTTCGCTTATTCAAATTTTTGTTGCAATGAATCCAGAAGAAGCAGTTTATTTTGCTAATCCCGGACCGGAAGGACGCTTCAATCCTGATTTTTACTTCCATTGGGCAAACTTCGACAGCGAACCGATAAATGAGTGGAAACAGGTTGCTTCAAGGCTTTTATCCATACCAATAGCCCACCAGCTTATCGGTTTATACACTGTTGCGGATGATTCGGACGGCATACTGAAGGTCATGCGCAGTTATCAGTATTTTGCTGCAAACGCTATTTCTGATAAGGTTTCCAGAACTAAATGGGAAGGGCAAAATCAGCTTGGTGGCTACATCTGGCATACTACCGGCTCTGGTAAAACAATGACATCTTTTAAATCCGCGCAGCTTATTGCTTCTTCCAAAGACGCTGACAAGGTTATCTTTCTTATGGACAGAATTGAGCTTGGTACGCAGAGCCTTAAGGAGTATCGTGGCTTTGCAGATGCAAATGAAGATGTACAGGCCACAGAAAACACTGGCGTACTTGTAACGAATCTCAAGAGCATAAATCCGTCTGATACTCTTATCGTCACCTCCATTCAAAAGATGAGCAATATTAAAGATGAAGCAGACGGCGGTCTCAAAACATCTGATATTGAACTTATGAAAGCCAAACGGATTGTTTTTATTGTTGATGAGTGCCATCGGTCCACTTTCGGCGATATGCTGCTGACAATTAAATATACTTTCCCGAAAGCAATTTTTTTTGGTTTTACAGGTACTCCTATTCATAAAGAAAACCAAAAAAAAATGAGCACCACGGCAACGGTTTTCGGAAATGAGCTGCATAGATACAGCATTGCCGATGGTATTAGAGACAAAAATGTTCTAGGCTTTGACCCATATATGGTTCTGACGTATAAAGATAAAGCCATAAGGGAAGCAGTGGCTCTTGAAAAGGCCAAAGCTTCAACGGTTGCCGAAGCCGTGGCTGATCCTACAAAAAGTAAGACTTTTTATAAATATATGCACCTCCCAATGGCTGGAAGTATAGATACTGCGGGGAACTACGTCAAGGGTATTGAAGACTATCTACCAAACAGCCAATATGAGACAGCTGAACACAAGAAAATGGTTGTCCGTGACATTATCGACAACTGGACAACGCTCAGTCATGCAGGGAAATTCCATGCCATTTTTGCTACTGCGAGCATTAACGAAGCGATAGTCTATTACAGACTGATCAAAGCAAATAATTCTGCTTTGAAAATAACCGCACTGTTTGACCCAAGTATAGACAATCATGGCGGTGCTGCGTATAAAGAAACCAGTCTTAAAGAAATTATTACTGATTATAATAAGCAGTATGGGCAGGATTTCTCAATCCCAACTTTTGCGAAGATGAAAAAAAATATTGCTTCTCGCCTTGCTCATAAGAAACCGTATGAGCGGATAGCACGCACTCCCAATGAAGAAATAGACCTTCTTATTGTTGTTGACCAGATGCTTACAGGCTTTGATTCCAAGTGGGTAAACACGCTTTATCTCGATAAAATATTGCGATACGAAAACATAATTCAGGCTTTTTCACGCACCAACCGACTGTTTGGCCCGGACAAACCATTCGGAACAATCAAGTATTACAGAAGACCTCATACAATGGAACGGAACATAGAAGATGCCGTTAAGTCGTATTCTGGCGATAAGCCGTTTGGATTGTTTGCCGATCGGCTCAACGAAAACCTTGAGAATATCAATTTCTTGTTTGAGCAGATTAGTGATTTGTTCATTCATGCCGGAGTGGAGGATTTCAAAAAGCTGCCTGAGGAAGTTACCGAACGGAAAAAATTTGCGGATCTTTTTAGTCAGTTAAATGCTTATCTCGAAGCTGCTAAGGTACAGGGGTTTATGTGGGACCAATTAATATATCTCTTCTCAAATGAAACTACCGGCGAAAAAGACGAAATAACTGTTCTTCTCGATGAGAAAACATATAAGATATTAGCTTTGCGTTATAAGGAACTTTTTAGTTCTGATGGAGATGGCGGTGCTGGTAGTGAGGACATTCCTTATGATATAGATGGATACCTTACTACAATTGATACAGCCGCCATTGACGCTGATTACATGAATTCCCGCTTTGAAAAATACATGAAGCTGCTACATAAGCAGGGAATAAGTAATGAAATGATTAAACAGGCGGAGGATGAACTCCACAAAACTTTTGCAACGCTTTCTCAGGAGAAACAAAAATTTGCAAATATCTTCCTTCATGATATTCAGTGCGGCGATGTAGTACCGCAAGCTGAAAAATCCCTGCGAGACTATATTAATGAATACATGGTAAAAGCAACGGATGATCAGATACACTATGTTGTCAGTGTGTTAGGCCTTGACAAAGACAAACTGCGCTCTATTATGGCGCAGCAGATAACAGAGGCAAATATCAATGAATTTGGGCGTTTCGATATGCTGAAAGCTACTGTTGACAAGAAAAAGGCAAAAGCTTACTTTGAGAAACTTGAAGGAACAATAATCATACCACCAAAGGTTAATATGAAGGTCGATAAACTATTAAGGGATTTCGTAATAAACGGCGGATTTGATCTTGAGACTCCTGATAAAAAAGATTGAAATTAGATTTTTCCAACTGATGCAAATTCAGCTTACAATAAAATCAAGGCGTTACGAAATTGACCAATAGCTATAAAAGACAATAATTCTCATTCGCGATGGTTACCGCATAGTGGTTTTTATATAAACTATATAGCATTAGTGCAGATAAAAAAGGTGTTTTATGGTCAATAAAAAAGATGAATTCTTTTCTATCATAGAAGGAATAGTAAAAAAAGCTGATTTATCCATGCGTGACACATTCTTATTAACATTAGTTGATCAAAAGCTCTTGAAGAATGATAGTTTATCCCAAAGTATCAATGATAAATTATTTATTCAGGCTAAAAAGTGGAATGCTGTTTTTACTGATGATATAGAAAAATTTAAAATGGACACAATAGACGAACTTAATGATAGAATGAAGATGGATAATTTTTTAGGAGATATTTCTGTCTATGAAGCTAACAACAATGATATTATTAGCAATCTGCAGCGTTTTAATAAAGGAGAAAAAACGGCTAAAAACTTAGTTGGCTATTTATTGTCCGATGGTTTGTCCAACGAAGATTTTGCAAATAGCATTAAGGTAATAGACGAAACGGACAAGACTGATATATGCCAAATAAAAGCCTTTTTGGAAAAATGCAGATATTTTTATACAGGCCATTTCAATAAAGAAGCAATACTGTTATTTTTGTATGCAGATATGGATCAGAAACCATTTGATTATGCTGAATGTCGTGCTTTGAAATTAGTGATAAGAAAACATCAGTGCTTATTTCAGGATATGTATAATAAATTAAAAGCAGACTGTCCATATACTGATGTGCTGATGGACATGGACAGGACTTTACCTTCAGTTATAACCAAAAAAATTGTTTATGCTGTGAATGGAGCTCCTGAATATCAAAAATATATACACCCGCATATGATTTATCTTCGATTAAAGAAATTAATTGCGCTCTATCGAACTATAGACAAAATAAAATGGCGACCAAGTGTGCCTGCTACCGATGCTTTGACGACATGCTTAAGGGTTTTTGGATATGTTATTGAGGAATCTCGTCTAACCTGTCCACTTTATATTACAGAAAGAAGCATTATCGAATACATCACGGATACTTTGCCAATAAGTCAAAATGACCTGGCTAATCTATTAGGGATATCTAAACAGGCGATTACTGGCTATAAAGTAAGAATACCAGAAAAAAGTATGTGGATATTTAAGTCTATGACTAATTTTACATATACATTCCTAGCCGGACAGACAACTATCAACGGATATGGAAAAGACAGTGATAATAATGACCTTTACACGATGAGTATCATTAACAGAAGATTTTATGCAGATTTTATTATCGGAATAATTGCCAGCTTCATAAAGTATGAAAATGATATAAAATCTTCTGATAAAGTAAAAAAAATAAGCCCAAAGACGGATATACCGGATAAAATATCTAATAAGGCTTTGGAGCTATCTGAACTGTTCAGGGAATCATGCATGAAATATGAAAAGTATTGTATTACAGCGGATAAATATAAAAGAGAAGAATCCAAGCTGCAAGGACAAATAAAAGTTTTCAAAAAAACCGTAGAAGACCAAGCAAATGAAGGTATTGAAGATTTTGCTGTTCAAGACAAATTAAAAGAAACACAGAAAAATTTTAATGATGTAGCTTATAAGTGCAAAGTAGAACAAGAAAATGCAGAAAAAATAAAAGAAAGTGTTTTGACAAAACTAGATTATTTTATTATGTTCTTGAGGAATAATATACAGGACGAAGAGGTTACTAAATTAATATTTCAACTTAATAAAACACTGCAAGATAAGCAAAATGAACTGGCAGGGTTTGAGCAAAAATATATTGATGATACCAAAAAAGTTGATAATATTAAATCGAAATTAATGAATACAGATACTATGCCAGAAGCTGTAGAAGAAAAAATAAAAAATGATTGCCAAAAAGCTTCAGCTCAAGTTAAAAAAAGTCTGGCTGTAAAAAATGAAATGAAAGATAAGCTAAATAAAATTATCAACCACTGTATTGATTCCTTAAGGGAATTGTGAGTACATAATACTAACTTGATTGCCTGTCATCTCTTCATATGTAATTATTATTTTTACAATAATATATTTTAATACTTTCATAAGTGACTATCGTATATGGTAGTTGCTTTTTTGTTGTACTTAATAAGGCCGTTTATCAAAAAAAAATTTTATCATATTATTGTACGTACATATTAATAATGTTTATACATTATTAATATGGAGGCTTATATTATGAGAAAACAGTTTAAAGAAAAAAAGACAGAACGGCTTACTATGCGTGTTAGTAAATCGGAAAAGAATGCCATTATAAAAGAAGCTAACCTTGCTGGACTGGATATTACAACCTATCTAATAAACAAACGTCAGGCAAAAACAATTGTGCATTTAGCAGACTGCCGTCGCTTAGCTGATGAAGTATATCATTTAAATCAGGCATTATCCGCAATAGATGCTAAAAGTATTAATACGAATACTTTAACTAATATTGTTAGTAATGGCATTGCTGATGTAGCTAAATTGATTAAAAATATGGAGGGTAATGACAATAATGGCGATACTAAAGTTTGTGAATAATTCCCAAAGAAATTTAAATGATATGATAGCATATATTACCGATCCTAAAAAGGCTTGTCCAGATAGTATATTTGGTATTGGAGTAAATCCAGCATATGCAATTGAAGAATTTAAATTTATAAGACAAATATGGCCGCATAGTTATAATATGAAGCCATATCAGCAAGTTATTTTATCATTGGATAGTTTGGTTGACAAGAATCTCCAGTTTAAAAAATTATTTCTGACAGCGGGACAATGCTTAATACATGATGACAGGCAGGTTATAGGAGCCATTCATTACAACACTGCTAATATACATTGCCACTATATAATCAATAATATCGGAATCAATGGCAGCTGTTACAAGCAGCAGCAAAGTGTTATATCTTTCAAGAGAAGGATTAATGAAATATTGAATTGTTATTTAGTAAATGAAATTTATTACTATAAAAAAATTGCATAAATCTTCTCACCGCATATCTTCGGGTATGCGGTATTTTTGTCTCTGAATCCGCAAAAGTGGTGCAAAATAGAGCGCGTGCTTGTCTATCCTGTCCATGGTGACCAGTGTTTTTCGATAGTGCTATGACGGGTGTGGTTATGATATTTCTGTAAAATTTCAATGGACGGGTGGACGATAATGGCATTTCTGTCTATTTGTAGATGAACTTATAAAAGAAAAATAATATGGTGAATTTGCACCATATATTAAGAGAAAATAAAAAAATAATTTTTGATAAAATCGTACATTATTTTTATATATATTTGACATAAAACGTTATATGTCAAATATATGTAAAGCAAAGTAAAGTGTCAAAATTTCTCCTGTGCAAGACCTTTTGGGGTGATAATATGTAGTTGTTCTTGAATTACATCAGGAGGTAAGAACGATGAAAATTACGAAAAAACGTTTCAGCATAAGCATACCTTATATTTTACATGAAGAATATAAACAAAAAGCCGAATATTGCGGGATTTCGCTTAATAAAGTAATTTTTTATACTTTACGCAGAAAAAGACCAGTTATAGTGCCGAAAGACGTTGGTATCACTATGCTTGCCTTGAAAGAAGAGGTCGAAAAACTGCAAAAAGCACCAAATGCGGATGAACTTTCTGAAATTATAGCCCGCATCAAGTCGTATACCGAATTTTTTGAAAAATATACAGAAAAGGGGTCACAAAATGGGTTTTAAAATTATTCCGGAATCTGAATGTACAAAAAAAATTGCAACTGCAAATGGCAGATGTCAAATACAGGCATTGCCAGCGATGACTGTAATCAGGCAGCCACACTTCACAGTGTTGCCCCAAAATCCGGTGGGGGCTTCGATGTACTATATACAGCCAGTTCGGGCATTTCCTGTATGGGATGACACTGGGAATGCATCTTGGCAGCTTGAAGCAGAAGAAATATATGAATCAAACGGACGGCAAGATCCTCTTTATCAGGAAAAACACGGTGTTTTGTGCGGTATTACGGCAGCTGGAAAAGATGTGGAATTGACAAATTTTACGATAAAATTATTGAAAAAGATTATCAATTATGTCAGTCGTGGGCAGGATGCAATCAGCACTTATATCATCGAAATTGACAAAACTGATGATAACCAACAGCGCTTTCTGGAAATTGATGAGGCCGAATTTGGCAATTTGGGACGAGTGGTTAGAAAAAAATATCCGGAACTTTTTATCAGTAATAAAATGTCTGATTCATTTTCGAAATATCTTGCCGACGTGGCCGCTGATGATGCTGATGTATCAGTAGAAAAAAACATCTGGTATCGAGGCTGGACCGATATTACCGGGGAATTAATATACAGTTTTGGGACAGGAAAGCTTTTTGACAAAATAAATAAAAGCCTTCAGGAAAGTGTCTTTAAAGCTGGTTTCGGTTTTCTTAAGGTCGGTGACTACTCTCCCGAAATAATTGTGATCTGGTTATACGCACATTTCCCATACGTGGCATATTTTTTTGAACAGGCGGGTTACAGATTGCAATCGGTGCTTTTCATTCGAGGTATAACAGGTAGTTTAAAAACATCGGTGGCAAAAGAATTGGCAAATGTTTTTGAGACTGATCAAAGCAAAAAAATGCTCACATTTGGATCCACAGAAGCTGCAACATTGGAAAAAATTGAAGCAATGACAGACCAGACCATACTAATAGACGATTTTTCAAATTCAGAAAAAACTAAAACTGTCTGTGATAACAGGCTTTTCGAAAGAATTATACGGGTTTTGGGTGATGGCGCTGCTCCAAGTAAAATGGGAAGCGACAGGAAGATTGTTCAGCGGTTTATAAGAACATCTGCCATCATAACGGGTGAAGATGATCCTGCGTTGAGCTTGTCCAGCATGCTCCGGTGCATCACTGTTACAGTTGGCAGAGAAAGTTTTGACGGAAAAAAATTGTTGCCGTTTCAGCAACAGCCTGAAATTATGCGTGATTATTTTATGATGTTTATTCATTTTTTACAGGAAAATGCGGAAAAAGTTGTTAACCAGATAAAAAATGCAGTGCCGATATATCGGGCTCAATATAAACAGGAATTTAAAGCTGATCGATTTGCTGATGCTGCTGTTAATTTAAGAATATTAGCGGATATTATTGCTGACTTTGCCAGTTGGACTGGTTCTTATGAATATGCATCAGAACAATTTGTCAGTTTCGAAAAAAAAATAATTGAAGTTCTCAAGAAAAACCAAACCGAAAGAGAATCATTATCCATTACGTCCATGTACCTTATAGGCATCATGCAATCTATAGACACAGAAAAGGGGCTAGGATTAGCCAATAGTGAAGCATCATACGTTGTTTGTCCTTCAAACTACATCGGGTTTGAAGACACTGAAGACGGAAGGATTTGGCTTGATCATAAAAAAGCATATAAGCTTGTATGTAGCTACTGGCAGGGACTGGCACAGTCTTTTACGAGTACGCCGAAAACCATTCACCAGCGACTTGCTGATGAAAAAATAGTGGTACATGGTAAAACAGGATTTTTGCAGCGTGCGAAAAAAGGGCAAAGGCAGTATATGCTGGTATTGGATAAAAATGCTATAGAGAAAATATTAGAAGATAAGGGAGAATTATAATGCATTTTATGATAGTCGGAGATGAAGGGTTCGCAATAAGTGATAACTTGAAAAATTTCTATGAATTGATTGAAAAAAATGTGCTGACGGATATTTACATTGAATTGTTTCCATTTGCCGAACAGGCATATGTGAAAGCATGTCAAACCTATGTGGCTCGTTACTATCGGCAATATAATTTTTATCCGCCCCTGCCCCAATTTGATGATTTAATGCAGGTTGCGGGTTTTTACTTAAATCCCCTACCGCCAAAACTGAAAAAAATAGCTAGTTATGCTCAATATTTCGGGGTAATTACCGAGCAAGGTTACTTATGTTCTGCTGATTTTGCTGACATTATTGAATTTGTAAAAGCATACTGCAATTGGCAATGCGAAATTTTTGAGAGTCCTGATTGCGGCAATCTTTTGGGAGAAATTCCGCAAAAATATATTTTTCAGCGCATGGCTATGTCGGCATATGTAAGCGCTCCATTGATGATTCCCCCAACAGCTCATCTCGGTATGGCGTTTCTGGATTACAATCTGCAAAAAACTGGAATAACCGCTTACCGGCGGCTTTTAATAGAGTGTCAAAGTCAATCATATCAATGATAAACTATATTTATGATATTTAACTATAATGGAGGTTTTATTTATGAATAATAATGTAAAGTTGTTGAGTTGGCAAGAAGTAAACACAAGATTTTTCGGTGATAAATTGAGCTACCAGGCATTGATGTACAAAGCTAGGCGTGGATATATTCCGTCTATAAAGCTAGGGGGCAGAACATTTTTTGAGGAGTCGGCACTTGAAGATTTTTTTCGTTCCAAGTCCATATTAATGGCGACTGCTGATGTCAGTACAAAAAATGATAGAATTATTTCTAAAGTTCCAGGCATCAAAAAAATTGCATAATAAATATGAAAAAATTAGGCAGCTGATTTTAGCTGCCTTTTATATCTAAGGGAGTTTTATAAAATGGCAATAGAAAAACGTGGAACAGACAGCTGGCGTGTCATTATCTATGAAGGTTACAGTAATGGTAAGAAACAGCGTCGGACTAAGACGATACACGGCAGAAGATCTGATGCAGAACGAGAAGAAAAGATAATGCTTGGTGAAATTGCTAAACAACCAGCTAAATTTACAAATCAAATGAAATTGAATGACTTTTTTCAATATTGGCTGAATAACTTTGCGGACGAGCATCTGGCGCCAAAAACAGTTTTTGAGTATACTAAGCTTTTTAGACGGATAGATGCTGCCCTTGGACATAAGGCTTTAGATAAGATAGAGCCAAAACACTTATTGCTGTTTTATGCTAATTTAAAAGAAGCGCCACGTCTGGATGGCAGATTAGGCGGGCTTGGTGAAAACAGTATTAGGAAACACCATGTATTTTTGCACTTGCTTTTAGAAAAGGCCAAACGCTGGGGATTTATTTATATAAATCCTGCCGATAATGTTGATCCACCAGCATTTCACTATAGAAATAATAAAAAAATCTTCACTTTGTCAGAACTAAACAGATTTATGGACTTATTGAAAGGTGAAACCCTGAAACATCGCCTATGGGTTTTATTGGGAATTTCGCTGGGGCTTCGTAAGGGTGAAATGTTCGGATTGCAATGGAAGCATGTAAATTATAAAGAAAAAACACTTTTAATAAGCCAGTCTGCGCAATATTTACCGCAAAGGGGTGTATTTATCAAGAGTACGAAAAATGTTGCATCTAACAGAAATATTTCCATGCCTGATGTTCTGGTTGAATGCCTCATTGCTTATGAGGCGCAGCAAAAAGAGATAGCTGTCGCGCTGTCTAATAAATGGGAAGGCACAGATATTGCCAACTGGCAGGATAATTATGTTTTTACCACATGGAATGGACATCTGGCGCATCCTGATTCCATAAATTCATGGCTCAATAAATTCGTACGGCGGCATGGTCTTCCTCATATTTCACCGCATAGCTTCAGGCATATGACTGCCACCTATTTGATTAATGCAGGCGTTGATCTTACCACCGTAGCCGGTAAACTGGGGCATAGCAATTCAACGACCACTCAGGTAATTTACAGCCATCTGTTAAAACAGTCAGAACGTGAGACAGCCAATATGATGGATGATATTTTAATGCCGCTTGCGATCCCTAATATGAATGATTCAGATAAAAAATAATTTAACCAGTTTTATGACCTTGGACCCCAAATATGGACACCAAGGCAATAAAAAAAGGCTTCTCAAATCTGAGAAGCCTTGAATTTACTGGTGACCCACCGGGGAATCGAACCCCGAACCTGCTGATTAAGAGTCAGATGCTCTACCAATTGAGCTAGTGAGTCAATTCCTTAAGCACTTTATCTATTATAAAGTGTAATTTTATAATATGCAAGCATTTTTTTGAATTTGTAAAAAAAATTAATTGGTTGATTGT